>JAZRNB010000045.1:0-7161 GCA_045647985.1 Acutalibacteraceae bacterium | reverse complement strand
TCTAAGAACTTGTTAGCTCTTTTCGTCTTCTGACGTTTAATTCAAGAAATCTCGAATTTACTGTTCACAAGTTGTACTTGTTAAACTCAAATTAATCTTCAAGGGTTTCATTTTTGTCGTTGTTTAATTTTCAAGGTTCGGCGCACTCCCTCAAGAGTGCCTTGTGATTATATCACGTCGTTTCCCTCTTGTCAAGTGCTTTTTTTTAATTTTTTTCAAGTTTTTTTGAATTTCTTCATTTTTCGCTTGAAGCACTGAGCTCTCTCTCGAGTGCTTGAACAGTTTACCACAAAACATTGGTATTGTCAACACTTTTTTTAAACTTTTTTCAACTTTTTTCAATTATTCTTTTTACCACAATATATAGTGTATTTTTTCAATTCCTTCCCCAAATTACAATATATTGGTACGTATATATCATATAATTGTGAAATAATAGTACTGAATACAATTATATTATTGAAAAGATGTGACTATTTTGAAGAATACAAAGTCAGTTCTCAAGAATTTGCTTTCTATCGGCTTATGTCTGATGTTTTGCATCCTTTCCTTTACTATATATAATGAAAAGGAAACCGATATATCGGAAGCCGTACTCTCCTCTTTCGGCTCACGGGGTGAAGAGGTTCGTCAGATTCAGCGCAAGCTGAAGTCTCTCGGCTTCTATTCAGGCACAATTGACGGCATCTACGGTGCAGGCACAAAAAAGGCGGTAACAGCGTTCCAGAAATCCTGCGGTATCAAAGCTGACGGCATAGCGGGTCCGACAACATTATTATATCTGGGGCTTTCATCCTCTTCGGGCTACAGCTCATCGGATGTGTGGCTGCTTGCAAAGCTTATTGCTGCTGAGGCACGAGGGGAGAACTACCGCGGTCAGGTCGCCGTTGGTGCAGTTGTCCTGAACCGTGTTTCCCACGCTTCTTTTCCCGATTCGATTTCCGGGGTAATTTATCAGAAGGGTGCGTTTGACTGCGTAAGGGACTCTAACTGGAATGTTGCTCCTACAGATACTGCAAGGCGTGCAGCACAGGAGGCACTTAACGGTTGGGATCCCACCGGGGGTGCTATATATTATTATAACCCTAAAACTGCCTCCAACGGATGGATAAGAACCCGTCCCGTTCTGACCACAATCGGTAATCATACCTTTTGCGCCTGATTATTACTATTATATATAGGTTCAGCCTGCAGTCACTTCTGACTGCAGGCTGAAGAATTTCCGCTTACTCAATTAAAGATCTGCTCTGACACATACTGCCGATTACATAAAAACAGCATCTGCTATCATCAACAGAATTACAATCAACCCCATAACACATGCAATAATGTATCCTTTTTTATTGTCTGTCATAAGATATCCGTCCTTCTTTTGTTATAATACAATTATATACCGTATGACTTTTAATGTTAATTAAGGACACCTTGTGTTTTTCTTAAGGTTTTATTAATGATTATTAATTAAATATTTTATTCATAAAATATTAAAAAAGACTTGATTTTTGAGGTAAAAGTATATATTATGTAATATGTATATATAATAATTATTTGAAAGGAGACTTCATAATGCCTGAATTTACATACGAAATAGTAAAGCATCTCGGTATTATCTCTGAAGGCGCCGGCGGTTGGGCTAAGGAACTTAACCTTATCAGCTGGAACGGCAAAGAGCCTAAGTATGATATCCGTGACTGGGGCCCCGACCATGAAAAGATGGGCAAGGGTATTACTCTTTCTGCAAATGATGTAAAGGCTCTCAAGGAGCTTCTTGCAAACGAGGAATAAGATTGTGCGGATATGTTCCGCCGCAGCAGGGGGACAGGCTGAGGCTTTGTCCCCTTATAATTTGATTTAAAAGGGGAGTTTGATAATGTACAGTATGTTTCCTGACAGAAAAAGGGACATTATTTCTCTTCCCGTAACAGTTTCAACCAACAATGATCTTAAAAGCATTATAAAGGATTCAAGGGAGCCTGTGTTTTCGGTTGTAGCTGCCGGAAAACAGACATCCGGAAGAGGAAGACTGGGAAGAAGCTTTTTATCTCCGGAGGGCGGACTTTATTTTTCCGTGGCTTATCCTCTGACGGGCAAGGAAACAAATATCCCCTTTCTTACACTTCTTGCGGGACTTGCCGTAAATGCAGCGATAAGGGAGCTTACAAAAACCGACACTCTTATTAAATGGCCTAATGATATATACCTTAATAATAAGAAGCTGGGCGGTATTCTGACAGAGCTTATTTCCTTTAAGGGACTTACAGCTGTTGTTGGAATCGGAATAAACCTTACCGAGACTGATTTTGATGAAGAGGTGCAAAGGCTTGCAACCTCATTTGCAAAAGAAGGCATAACACCTCCCGATAAGACGGAGCTTATTAAAAAAATCACGGAAACACTTGACCGATTTGTATATGAGGAGTATTCTCTATATAATGTAAGCGAGGACTTAATCACCTCCCTGAGGACAAATTCATTTTCATTAGGGAAAAATGTACATTACACTGCGGAAGATGAAATAATTCACGGAATTGTAACAGATATAAAAGAAACAGGAGCCGCTGAAATTACTTTGTCTGACGGAACAAAAAGAGAAATTTTCTGCGGAGAGATAATATAAAATATGGTAATACTAAAAGCAATTTTACTTATAAGTGCATTCGCAGCCGTATCCTTAAGACTTCTTGCCGATAAGAACGCGGACTTCCTCGGAGCAACCGCGGACACACTGAACATTATCGCATTCGTATCTATGGGCATATGCCTTGTGTGTGCAGTAATATGGGCGATCATCCTTAAAAAAGAGGAAAAAGCAAACAAGGAAAAGGAAGAAGAAATCCCCGAAAGCAATGACGGAATATGAAATAATTTTTTCAAAAAGAAAAACACTTTCTCTGTCCGTAAATGCCGACGGCAAGGTAATTGTCCGCGCACCCTTAAGAACAGAGAGAAAATATATAGATACCTTTGTAAAGAAGCATACCGAATGGATAGAACAGGCAAAGGAAAGAGCAGCAAACAAAAAATACAGCCTGAAGGAGGCATCCCCTGAGGAGGAAAAACTTCTGAGAAAAAAAGCAAAAGAGATTCTTCCTCAGAAGGCAGCGTACTTTTCCGGGCTCATAGGAGCAGCACCGGGAAGAATTACGATTACCGGGGCAAGAACGCGCTTCGGCTCCTGCTCGGGAAAAAATAACATTTCCTTTTCATTCTATCTTATGCGCTTTCCTGAGGAAGCAATAGATTATGTTGTAGTGCATGAATTATGTCACATTCTTCATCACAACCACTCAAAGGAATTTTATAAAGAAATAGAAAAAATACTCCCCGATTATAAGGACAGAGAAAAGCTTCTCCGTTCTTAAAAAGGGATTTCACAGGAGAATAAAATGGAAAACACCAACGAAAAGAAAAATGTAGTATTAAGCCTTGTGCAGGCTTCAGGCACCCCCACACTCGGAAATTACCTGGGTGCATTCAAAAACTGGCATAATATGGCTGCAGAAAATGACTGCATCTTCGGCGTTGCGGATCTTCACGCAATTACCGTAAGAAGTGAGCCTGCAGATCTCAGACGCCGTTCAATTGAGATGTATGCAATGCTTCTCGCATTAGGCCTTGATCCTGAAAAGAATATTGTATTTTTACAGAGTCATGTAACCGACCACGCACTTTTAGCATGGGTGCTTAACTGCTACACAGCATTCGGTGAGGCTTCCAGAATGACTCAGTTTAAGGATAAGTCCCAGCGCCACGCAGACAATGTAAACGTAGGTCTCTTTACATATCCTATTCTTATGGCTGCAGATATTCTTCTTTACGGTGCAGATAAGGTGCCTGTCGGTGATGACCAGAAGCAGCATCTTGAGCTTGCCCGTGACATTGCGGAACGCTTCAACGGCATATACGGGAATGTATTCAAAATTCCCGAGCCCTATATCGGAAAGAAGGGGGCGAGAATCCTCTCTCTTCAGGAGCCTGAGAAGAAGATGAGCAAATCCGACCCCAATGTAAAATCCTTCATTTCTCTTGCAGATGAGCCGAATGTAATCGCAAAGAAGATAAAAAGTGCCGTTACAGACTCCGAGGCCCGTGTTTACTACGGTGAGGGCAAGGCAGGTATAAATAATCTTATGAACATTTATTCCTGCTGTACGGGGCTTGATTTTGATGCTATCGAAAAGGAATTTGAGGGCAAGGGCTACGGCGACTTCAAGGCAGCTGTTGCAGATGCGGTTGTTGAAGAGTTAAGACCTGTTCAGGAAGAATATAAGAGAATTCTCTCTGATAAGGCATATATCGAAGCAATGGCTAAGCAGGGCGCAGAAAAAGCATCCTACCTTGCACACAAGACAATGAGAAAGGTTATGAAAAAGGTTGGCTTCTGCCAGTTTTAAAAACACCAATCTCTCTGACGCACAAATATAAGAAAAAAATCGGCGGAGCAGTTAAGCTCCGCCATTGTTTTGTGCTTTTTCAGTTTGCTGCGGTGATTTCTGCGAAAAGAACACCGTTTGCATTAATTGTTTCCGTTATGGTGATTTTACCGTTTTCAACTGTCATTTTTACTGTTTCGGGAGTAAGGGTTGAACATTCCTTATACTTTTCGCGAAGCTCGTTAAAATAAATTTCACGGGCCTTTGCATCGGAAAGTGTTGTAGGGTTTTCAATCACGGGACAGTCGGGTGACCAGCCGAAGCAGTCATTTCCGATGCCGTAGGTCTCACGATCCTTTACCCACTCATCAAAATAGTTACAACTGTCGTCAATTCTGTAGAGCTTCACTTCAACCTCTTTGCCGTCAAGGGTGGGAAGGTTAACAGAAAACTCAGTATCAACCGCATTAGTGTAATCAAGATCGTTATTGAAGTTATATGCCATAAGAAGCACATTGCCGTTTTCGGGATTTACTGCAGAAACACAGTTGACCTCTGACTGAATGAGAAGCCCCTTCTTTGTGTTTTCGGTCTTGATTTCATTCATTCCTTTAAATTTTGCAACATTCTTTGCCACATGATATGTAATTGCAGGATTTCCGTCAAAAAGTCCGTTTGAAAGATAGTCCCAGGATGAGAGATAATCACCGCCCGAGGAGAAAAGCTGAGAGTAAAGATGTGCATCGTATGCTGCCTGATAGGTATAGCCGACGGTACGTGAAAGAAGCTGTCTGTCGCCGGCACCGCTGTTTACACCATAAAGAATTCTGCCCTCATCAATACCGAAAATAAGATCAGTAAGCCCTGCTTTCTCTGCGCAGTCCTTAAGATATTCTATACATTCAGAAAGTGTCTTTCCCTCGGTATACTCTCCGGGCATTATATCATAGAAGGAGGCAGAAAGGAAACAGATTCTTGTACCCTTTTCTCCGGTTTTATAGTTCGTGCCCTTTGCGCAATGCTCAATAAAAATATTCTCGTCCCAAAGGCCCTCCGTTACGGTCATTGAGTGAGCACCTACAAAAACATCCTCACCTATTGCCTTCTGAAGTGCATCAACGGTGTAGTCATAAAGCTTACAGTAAGCCTGAGCCGTACTTTCAGGAGTTTCGTCTGCTGCTTTAAACCAGTCGGCATTTTCATATTCGGTCATAACTCCGAATCTCCAGGTAAGCACCTCTTCCCTGCCGAATTCCTTTACAAGCTCCTCACAAAGAGCATATATATAATTGTAATATACATCGTAATCATCGGGAGGATATATATTTGTACCGAAGGTAGTATCGGTCTTTGCAAGGGAAGAATACTTAAGAGCCACACTGCCGAGCTTAAGATGAGGCTTTGCTCCGCGAGCAACAATTCCCTTACAGCTTGTAATAAGAGATGAAAAATCGTAGTCATCAAGAGTATCAAAGTCAAGAGGATCTTTGAACAAATCACGGTCAGCAGCTCCGCCCGTACACTGCATAAGCTGAACATACTCAACAAATTCGAATATGTTATTTTCTTCATTTACCACGGGATTTGCAAACTCAGGTGAGCCCTTTGCATTCCATATATTTATGTTGCTGACTGCATTGGGAAGCTGATTACCCGTAACTTCCGCATCAATTTCAAACGCATAGTCATTTGCGCAGGGGAAAATGCAGATTAATGGTGCAAGAAAAAATGCCAGCACAGAAATAAAAAATGAAATTACTTTTTCCATAAAACAACAGCTCCTTGATTTTATACATATTATATAGTATACGAATAAAAAAAGAAAATCAAGTATATCACAAAATTTTAGGACTGATAAAATATGTATAAAAAAAAGCTGCAGAGGCGGTAAAAGCATAATTTACCTTGAAAGTTAGCATCTGCTGTTATATAATATTTACAATAAATTTTTGCGAGGTAATTGCTATGAGAAATAAAAATTTATGTGCACCCACACCGCCGAGAGGCTTCAATACCTGGGACTGCTACGGTGCTGCAGTAAACGAAGAGCAGCTTCTTGCAAATGCAAGATATCAGGCTGAGAATTTAAAGGAATTCGGCTGGGAATATGTTGTCTGTGACATTCAGTGGTACGAGCCTACTGCTTCATCATATTATTATCATAATTTTACGGAGCTTTGCTTCGACGAATATTCCCGTGTGATTCCTGCTCCCAATCGTTTTCCCTCTTCTGCAAACGGCGTGGGCTTCAGGGCAATTGCAGACAAAATTCACGGTATGGGACTTAAATTCGGCATACATATATTAAGAGGCATCCCCCGTCAGTGTGTACATCTTAATACACCCACAATTACTGAAGGTGTTACAGCACGCGATATAGCATCCCAGTTTTCAGTCTGCCCCTGGAATACCGATATGTACGGTGTTAATGCTGACAAGAAGGGCGCACAGGAATATTACAATTCTCTTTTTGAACTATATGCCTCCTGGGGCGTGGACTTCGTCAAGGTAGATGATATTTCAAATACGGAATTCAAGCCTCACGACCCCTACTCTGCAAAAAAAGAAATTGAAATGATAAAAGCCGCTATTGATAACTGCGGAAGAGATATGGTTTTAAGCCTTTCCCCCGGACCTGCTCCCTTATGGGAGGCTGAGCACCTTAAGGAAAATGCTAATATGTGGAGAATGAGCGGAGATTTCTGGGACACATCCGAGGCACTCGATAAGATGTTTGACCTTTGCTTCAACTGGTACCCCCATACAGCCGAAGGTTGCTATCCCGACT
>JAZRNB010000044.1:0-21875 GCA_045647985.1 Acutalibacteraceae bacterium | reverse complement strand
CACGATTGAGCTTAACTACCGTGTTCGGGATGGGAACGGGTGGGACCTCAATGTTATAGACACCGACTGCTTTCCAAGGGTATTCCCTCAGGCGCAAGAGGGATTATAACAGAAGAAATCCCTCTTGTCAACACTTTTTTTATTTTTTTCAGATTTTTTTCAAAACTTCAACAATTTCCCCTACATACATTCCGTGGTAATCCTTACGGGGATAATTGTCAGCATCTATATTTTCATCAATAAACCACTCAGGAGTAATGTTGCCCTTTGCGATTTTTTTACAGATAAACACCGTTTCGGCTTCCTCAGGATAAGGTACACCGTTACAGAAAGCTGCAGTCAGTCCCGATTCCTTGTACTTGTCAATATCCCTTCCGCTTTTTGATCCGAAAACCGCCATTTTCTTATGGATTTCCTTGTTCATAATCGCAAGTGAGAACATCTCCCCGTCCTCCAGGAATTCATAGGTATATCTGTGAGGGCGGACAAATGCAAAAATAACGGGCTTGCTCCAGAGCACACCCACACTGCCCCAGCTTACAGTCATAGAATTAAAGCCCTTATCGGAAACACCCGTAAGTATTCCCCAGTCCTCACCTATTGCCTCAACGGGTGAGAACACAAGATCGTTTACATTGATTTTTTCAAAAGCCATTTCAATCTCTCCCTTCAGTGTAATTATATTAACACAACAAAGAGAATATTTCAACATTAATTGACCGTGTATTTTACCGTATGCAAAGCCTTTGCCTTTTTATTGCAGGGGAACAGCATCCCCTGCAATATTGAATTAACGGCACCGCTTACCGGAAGAGTGCTAAGCCTTCAGGCTCCCATTTTTGCGGCGATAAGCGTCACGAGAAGTGTACACACCGCCTGGATAATTCCCGAAACGGTTGCTATGTTAAAGCGGCTTTTTTTATCAAGGCTTTCCTTTATATACTGCAGATCCTGTCTTATTGTGGCAAAGGCTGTGGAGCCCTCTGCAAGCTCCTCGCGGATTCCCCGTGTACATTCACTACACTCCCTACGGGAAATAAATGTTTCGTGAAGATAGTCCTTATCCTCGTTTGTCAGATTCACCCGTCTCACCGCCTTAAAATGAATTTTTGTCGGTGGGATTATTGAGAATACCGAAGGCGATAAGGATTGTACCTACGGCATTTACTACCACATCAAAGGCGGCACTGTCAATGCCGAGCCTTTCAAACACACCGAGGGAATTGAGAATCACACCTACGGCACCAAGCACCGACACCCACACAGCCCAGGATTTCAGTCTTTCCTTTACATTGGTTTTTTCCATATCAGTCTTCCTTTCCTGCCGCCTGTCTTAATATTTCCCTTGCATCTGCTGCGGTGATTTTTCCGTCACCGTCCGCATCACCCTTTACGGCAACGAAGCAATCAGCACCCGTAAGTACGGAAATTCTCTCAGCCTCAGCTTCGGCAGCCCTTCTGCTTTTATAGGCACCTGCCTGCACACAGAAAAGAAGCCCCGTACCTTTTTTTTCTTCGTCAGCCGATTCCTCCCATTTACCGCCGAGAGCCTCAAAAACGCTTTTTGCAATTGCCTTCGCAATATCTGAGAATTTCTCATCAAAGACCTCATTGTCCTTTGTGTTGTCAATAAAGCCCGCTTCAAGAAGGCAGGAATGCATTTTTGTGTAGGAATTCACCGCAAAATCCCTGTATTCGGGAGCCCCCTGCTTTACGCCGCGGTTTCGAAGCTCCGTTACGGTACACACACCGTCAACAATACACCTTGCCATATTATATGTTTCCCCGTCTTTTTTAACGGCGGAATATACCCAGGCTTCAACACCCGTTGCGCCCTCGGGGGTAAAGGCATTTCTGTGAATGGACAGAAAGTAATCTGCTCCCCAGCCGTTTGCACGCTCGCATCGCTTAAGAAGGTCGGGATCGGTATCATCCTCACGGGAGAGCATCACTTCAACTCCCTTCTGAGTAAAGAGAGCATCTCTTACGGCAAGTGACAGTCTCAGGCAGTCATCCTGCTCAAGCCTGCCCTTATATGAGGCACCGATGCTGTCACCGCCGTGTCCGGGATCAATAAATATTTTCATTGTTTTTATCTCCTTGATATTTATGTTTCTTATCGCTTATGTTGTTACCGTTTCAGCATCTTCAACAACCACATGTTTCCACGGGCCGAAAGAAGGAGCACCGCTCTCATAAAAAATTCGTCTCCAATACTCCTGACCACTGATCTCACGGATACGCTGCGTAAAATATGTTGACGCCGCCAATGTTATACGATCAGTTGTAGTATTTTCAACAATTAGTCTGAATGCGGTTTTTATTCCAGAGGGACGATTGTTCAGCGTAGACACTTTCGCACTTGTACCACATATATATACACCGCAGGTTGTAAATGAGTTAAGATCAGCACCTTCGGGGATGCTCTGCCTTACATCTGCACCATCCACCTTTTTCCACGGATAGAAAGTAGCGTTTTCTACAGATTCATTGTAAAGAGTTGATATAGCTCTTATATAGATTTCTCCTCGTGCAGTAATAATTGTCTGAAGAAAAGCATTAGCCGAAGCAAGCGTTGCGTTAGATTGTGTAAGGTTTTCCACAGTCATACGGAAATAATCACCGTTGCCCATTCCGTCAGGCTTATTTTTCATTGAAGAAATATTTGTATCGGAAATACATCTGTATTCACCGACGGTAAGATAGGTATTAAGATCAGCATTCTTGGGGATACCCGAATAGGGACCTCTTGTTCTTCTGATGTCTGTAAGGGCAATATCACCGAGATCGCTTACTGTCTCATAAACCGGCGGATAATGGCGGTAATAAGGTCTTGCAACCTGAGCCATTTTGTAAGATGTGCTCTCTGCCGTCGCAGTGATTGATATATGTCTTATGTCGGAGGAGGAGGCGGCGGAGGTAGCCTCCACACAATCGAGGGTAACATCATCCCCCGAGACGGTTGCCGACAGACAGAAAAGACTGTGAGTTCCCGACCACAGCACATCGCCTGCACGGATTTCGTCGTACCAGATATCTCCGTCCGCAGCAGCCTTTGCGCTTTTCAGTGTTCTTGTAAGCCCGAGCTTTCCGTAGGTATCAAAAAAGCTTACCTGAGTAAGTATTCTCTCAAAGGTTGTAATATCAAGCTTTTTGTGTTGATTGAAGCCGATATTCCTGTCATCAGACTCCCCGTCAAGAAGCTTGGTCACATCAAAAGCATAGCCTGAGGCTCCGATAACATTTTCATGACCGCGGAATCTTGAATATTCATAGGGCACACCCATTACAAGCATATTGCAAAGGGTAATACAGTTTACGGTTTTTGTTCCTCCTGCCTTGGCTTCACCCCATATGTCACGGTATGTATCCGTAAACTGCTTATTCTCACGGGTAGCATAAAGCATGGGATTTACTCTCGTTGCCATATAGTCCGTATCGGAGGTTGACAGGGTTCCGTAAATAACCTTACCGTCAGCAGATGCCTGAAGCCAGGAATCTGCACAGGTTTTTATTTTTTCCTCAAACCACTGGTTGTCAATATCCTCAAAGGAGGGAAGGCGTACAGTGGAAAAGCAGAATTCTCCGGCAGCAGCCCTGTCTAATTTCTCCCCGAGAAGGCTGTTTATCTCCTCTTCGGTATAATATCTTCCGTCGTGGTGGTGATCCTGCCCCGACTTACTGTCAAGGATACCGTCAAGATATTCCTTTGTATGATATCTGTCATCGTGGAGATGTCCCTTGTCGGACTTCTTCTCAAGATATTCAAATATCAGAGCAAGGCTCTTTTTTGTCTCCTCGCTTATTGCAGGACAGTCAATATCATCTACGGAGGGGTACACGGGAATTTCCGTTATGGGACTTTTTCCGAGAAATTCCGAGGAATCCCACACGAACAACTGACAGTGAAGCACTCCCCTGCCGTCTGCAAGAAACGCAGGGATAATATATTCACCCTCCCCGTCCTTATATGACAATTCCCCTGTAAAATATATGCGTCCTCTGGGGGTTATAAAACCGATTTTCGCCTTTTTACCGAGAAATTGCTCATCCACAGTGAATTTAATTTTCCTTGAAAGGTTTTCACCTGAGTGAAGCCGTGTAAAATCAGCCGTTATCTTCATTTATTCTCTCCTTGTAAATTTTCACAATAGTCTCCGAAAGCCCTTGCACCATCCGAAGAAGCTCCCTGTCGGAAATCATATTATCCTCCTCATTGTCTATAAAGCCTGCCTTTATTATGTATGCACTCTCGGGTGCGTACTCCGAAAAGGCTCTGAAGGGGCTTTTTTCTGTCAGGGTATGAACTCCTCTGTAGCGGAAGCCTCCCTCTGAGCAAAGGGACATAAGAATACGGTATGCATCATACTGAGTTTCTGTATCCGCCTCAGCGCCCACAAAAATTCCGGCACCCGAGCCTGCTTCATTTTTTATATGAGTACCCTTATGAAAAACGAAAAGCAGACCGCCGTTATTCTCCTTTATTCCCGTTATGCCCTCAGTAAGCCTTACACTCAGAGAGGGATCAAGTGACTTTAACGCCTTATAAAGCAGGGCTGTAAGCTTTTTACACTCGGAGTACTCCGTTCTCCCCCCGAAGACACCTCCGGGGGAAAGAGGAGTATGACCGTTATTGAGATTGATTTCCGTCATTATACCCCTGCCTTCTGACGCTTTAAGAGTCTGTCATAATACTCCTCAGCTTCGCGGTCTGCGGTGCTGACACCGAGGGCATTCAGAAGCGAATAATCTCCGTATTTTGCATAAAGCTCGGCTATCTCTCTCTTTTCCTGAGCCGTCAGCTTCGATGTATCAATACCTAACTTATTAAGGGCGGAATAATCTCCGTACTTTGCAATGTCCATTGCATTCTGAAGCTTGTATTTTTCAAGCTCTCTTTTTTCCTCTGCCGTCAGCTTCGATGTATCAATACCTAACTTATTAAGGGCGGAATAATCTCCGTACTTTGCAATGTCCATTGCGTTCTGAAGCTTGTATTTTTCAAGCTCTCTTTTTTCCTCTGCCGTCAGCTTTGATGTATCAATACCTAACTTATTAAGGGCGGAATAATCTCCGTACTTTGCCATAGTCTCAGCCCTGTCGAGAGCCTTTTCCTCCAGAAGCTGCGACACATCAATCCCCATAGCCCTAAGCCCCGAATAATCGCCGTATTCCGCAAAGAATTCACTGAGCCCCATCTGTTTTTCCCTTTCGAGACCGGAAACATCAATACCTAATTTCTGAAGCTCCGAATAATCTCCGTACTTTGCATAAAGCTCAGCCTTCTCCTTAAGCTTTTTGAAATCGCTGTCCGAGGGATCAATACCCAGTGCCTTTATAAAGGAATTATCCCCGTACTCCGATGCGGTAACGGCAAAATCAAGAGCAGCCTTTTTTCTGTCCTCCTCCTTTTCCTGCTCATCGGAAAGAAGATTATAAAGAGAATAAAGACGGTCCAGGGTATCCTTCTGTTTTTTGTAGGCGTTTTCCTCAAGCTCTGCTCTTTTTTCATCAAGCATTGCATCATATTTCGCCCTGGTATCGGCGGCAATTGACGAGGCATAGGAGTTGCCGTAGCCTCCCGTAAGTGCCGAGGCTCTTCCCATAACATCCTCAGCTGCCCTGCTGCCCATTTCCTCATACTGCTTTTTATACTGATTGTAAAGGGCATCCGTATTTACGTCATAGGAGTAATCCCCCGAGCTTTTTATGATGCTTTTCACCACATCCTCTGCCATCAGCGAAGCAGTGGAACCGGGAGCTTCCTCAAGACCTTTTTCCCGTCTGAGAGCAATTCTCCCGTCGGAGGAGGTTACCTTACCGTCACCGTCAAGATCGGCTTCTGTTTTTTCAGGCAGAAGTCCTACTGCCATTTTCAGTATTTCATCGGATTTCAACTTATTAGCTATTGTCCTTCACTCCTTTCAGTTCTGCTCTGATTGCCTTTATCTGCAGGGAAAGCCTTGTAATTTCTTCTTTAAGAGATAAAAGAAGAGTGTATATTCTTTGAATATCCCTGCTGCTTTTGTCAGTCAATATCCCTCACCTCTCCCGTAAGGCTCATAATTCCCTCAAAGCCGTGGAGGATAAATTCACCCGAGCCTTCAAATCTCAATGTAAAATATTTACAGGGAACAACAGGCACCGAGGCTGAGAATATGCCGTCGGTTTTCTTTTCCAGGAAAAATATCTCCCTGAAGGTACTGAAGCCGTCGGGCTTTACGGAAATCTTCACATACGCCCCGTCCCCGAGAGTAAGAGAAAAGCGTACCGCCCTTACCTTTTTGTTATAAGAGGTAATATCCCTGCAGAGCTTTCCTGTTTCACAGCACCACTGAACACTGTCCTCCTGCTCGGGAGTAAAGGGGGTATCTCCCGACAGCTTAAGCGAAAGATTCTTCTCCGTAATTGAGCCGAAATCATCAGCCTGAAGAATATAATTTCCGTTATCTCCCTTACCCAGGGAAAAGAGATTTCCGTTTTTTGTAAAGAAGGCGGCGGTGGGACAGCAGTCATCCTCCTTATGCCAGAGAAAGCTTTCCGTATCGTAGGTATACCTTGCCCTTTCTCCCCGGGGGCTTGTAAGAGCAATATGATATTTACCCTTATGTGCCCCTGCTGCAGAATCCGTAAAGCCGTAAAATGCGTCCCTTTCGGAGATTACGAAGGGCAGATTTCCGTCATAAACGGTAATCCCGTCTGCACTCTTGTAAAAAAGCCTTTCGCCGAGATTCACAATGCTTTTGTGATGTCCCTTTTCCACTCCTCTTCCGGGAATTGTGCTGACGGAAAAATCGTCAGGAGTATCCCCCACAACTCTTATAAGGTAATTCTCCTTGAAAAAGATAACCTCATTACCTACCTTTGCAGCACCTGTAAATTCACCGCTGCAGCCGAGTCCCGCAGCATACGAATCCGTGGAAATTCCGTTGAAGCAATACCACTCCTCGGAGCTTCCCTGCTTTGAAGCGTAAATCTCATTTACAAATTCCCCGTCACGGTTCAGTCCGTAGCGGCAGCCCCATATACGGTTGTTATGTTCTACGGCAAAATCCATATCGGGAATGAATTTAATAAGCTGAACATAATTGATGCTGCCGGTTTTCCGCAATGCACCGTACAGCACAAGAGCATTTTCTGCAGTGGCTTTTACCGTATACCAGCCGTCATCTATGCAGTCCCCTTCATTTATTAATCTCAGGGAATTTCCGGGATAAAAGCCGGGGATTTCATGCGTGCCTTCAATTTTTATATAAACACTCTCCTGCTTTACCCACCTGTCTCCGGAATATCTGTAGAGCCTCATTCCCGAGCCGTCGGGAAGCACCATAGTGTTTCCTGCAGCGGCGCTTTCAGGCACCTCGCCGAAAAAGTCGGGAGTAATGTCCTTTCCCTTGTCATCGGAGATTTTAGCCTCAGCAGACATAAGCGCATGCACAAAATTGTTTTCTCTGACAATAATTCCGTCATCGGTGCATTTTAATATGACGCTGTCGGGGCAGATGAAAATATCCCTGCCGAAAAGCACGGCTGTTCTGTTCTTCACCGATGAAAGAAGCTTGGCACCCTCAATTTTCACTCCGTCAATATATACGGCGGTTTCGGTGCAGATAAGAAGCCCCGACGGTGTATCAAGCACGACAGTAACCGCTTCACCATCAAAGTGCAGGGGCTGTTTCTTACCGTACACCGCCCTTTTTTCCCTGACGCTCATAAGAGGAAATTTGTCGCTTGAGAGATTTTCCATTGCAGAGAAGCCTCCGTCAGGCACATTTTCTCCCATATAAAGTGAGCCGAATGCCTTTACGGAATAAGCCCTCTCTGTCTGTTTCTTCAGTTTCGGAAAAAGCATAAATCCCCTCCTATTTTACAGTTATTTTCACACCCCTTATAAGGTGTGTGCGGTTGTAGGAGCTGATAAATGAGAGATAGTGAGAATTGAAAAGCGCCGCCTTATTCTGATAGCCCGTAATATTGCCCGAATAAAGCTCCATAAGCATTGCAATGTAATTTATATATAATTCTGCATATTCCTCACCTAAAAGCAGCTCTCCTCCGGGACAAGGGCAGTCTCCCCCGTCAGGTGCCAAAGCCCCCTCATACCGTGAGAGAAATTCCTCATAAAGCCTTTTATCAAAGGCGGTAAGCCACTGAGCCTTCTGTGAGAAGGGGTAAACATTGGGAAAAAGCGCATCGGTTTTTTCAATAAGACCGGATGAAGTCATAGCACCACCCCTTAATTTTCATTTGCACGGGAAAGAATGAACTGCTCCGCCTCAAGTGTCTGTTTTCTTGAGTTTTCGATAACCTCGTAAAATTCGCGGGGCACATTCACCGTCTCCCCTTTTTTGATAAGCATTCTCTTGCCGTTGACCGCCACAAACAAAGCATCATCATTCTTGCTGAGCTTAGGGATGAAAACAGGATAAACAGCAGTAGTTGTTTTATTGTTCTTCATAGATTTTTCCTTTCCGTTATATGTCGTTTTTCACGCAGGAAAGCTGAAATCTCCTTTTCCTGCAGGGGAGGGCGTTGCTGCCCTCCCGGATTATGACAGCTTAATTTGCGTTTGTGCTCATTGAAAATTCTGAGCCTGATTCAACACGGATAATGTATTCCTCAAGAAGTCTCTTTGCCACCTTGGTTGCCTTCCAGCCGATGGAGCTTCTCTGATTAAGAGGGTCATTGCCGTAGCCTCTGGGCTTTACGATATGCTCAAGACCGCCGCCCTCAATATCCGTTACACCGTAGGCGTTTTCACCGAGGAAGAGTGTTGCAAAGACTGCAGAGCCGTCCTTACCGCCGCCGATACCGGAAATGACATCACCCTTCTTAAGGGTAACAGCAGAGCCTAAGGTCACGGTGTTGCCGCTTACACTCTTCACGGTATTCTTCACACCGCCTGCATACACCTCAACGGGCTCAGCGAAGGTGATTTCGCCCATATATTCGTTTACGGTAACCTCTGCGGAGTCGTTCACATCGGATGCCGCCGTCATACGGCTGATGCCCTCAGCGATTTCTGCGGGACCGAATACCTTTGCCTCTGTGCTTTCAACAAAACGCACACCGCCGAGACAGCCGATTTCACCCTTGAGAATGTTTTCGGGCTTTGAATACTTCTGAATACTTAACCACTGCTCGCCTGCCTCCTGCATAAGGTCGTATGCCACATAGGGATGGATAATTGCAACATATGAGCCGCCGATTTTAGGAGCATTCACAGCCTTGAGCTGAGCTGCGGCTCTGAAAATGTCCTTTACACGGAGCTTACAATCCTTTGTGATGTCCTCACGGCTTAAAATCTCTTTTTCGGTGCCGTCCTCTGCCACCTCAGGTGCATACATAACATTTGTACCGCCTGCAAGCTCGTTTCTTACAACAGTATCAAGTGTCACGCCTGCCTGGGATGCAAGCTCCTTTGTAGCCTCAACAATTGTGTTGTCAATTGCGGTAAGCTCAAGCATATCTGTCTGTTCAATGTAGTCACCGTACTGATCAACGGTACAGCTGACAGCAGTTACATTGAACTTGTTGCCCTCGGGAGTAACACCCTCGGTAATGGGCTTGAGAGCCTTGGGAAGACGGGAAAAGCGTCTGAATTCAATTGTCTTACCACCGTTTTTGGGAATAGGTCTCTTCTGACCGAACTGCTCGTGAATGAGATTTGCCCCTGCAAGAGTGATAAGAGTCTTGTCATAGAAGGTTTTCATTTCAGCGGAAAGACTGTCGGGATTTGTTGTAACGCCCTTTTCCACTGTGCCTGCTGTGGTATTGATTACCTCGCCTGCAGAAAAATGTGTAAGTGTAATAATTTTATTTTCCATAAAAAATCTCCTTTTTTCTGTGCCGTAAAAACGGCAGTAATAAAGCTGTATCCGGCTTTTATTCTGTATTTTGCACTCAGAATGTGATTCTTGCACCGTTTCCGACATCAGCAATGATTTTTCTGATTTCATTTTCGGTAAGATTATTCACATCCGTGTGCTTCACGCTTGAAGCGCGGTCGGACAGCGAGTTTTCCTGAATACGGGTATTTCTTTTAATACTTTCGGCTGTGTCATATCTTGCCTTCATTACGGCAAACTGAAGCACCGAGCCCATAATCTTATCCATATTCACCGCCTCGTATGCCCGACGCAATGAAACACCTGCCGATATAAGACGGCATAATTCGGGAGACGAGGAAAGCTCCCTTTTAAGGTCAAAGGACGGATAGAGCCTGCGAAGCTCTTTTTCATCTCTTAAAAGCATTGCCCTTACATTCTCAGCCGCCTTCATCTTAAGCTCCCTTTCTGCAGCCTCCTTAAAGGCTGAGGGAACCGTATTCCTTACTTCACCGGCGGATGTATTGCCGCTTTTTCCGAGAAATGCCGAAACAAGGGCGGGGATATCATCCCCGTTTATTCCGGGGAACTGTGCCTTCAGGTAATCACCCATCGGTGCATATGCATCAAGGCTTTGCTGAAGTCCCTTCATCTTAGAAAACCGTTTGTCAATAATGCCCTGAACACGGCTTTTGAATGCATCGGCGTACTTACCCTTTATAAGCTCTTCAAACTCAGCTTCGGCTGTATTTCCGTTTTCCGGGGATTGTGCCTGCACATCAGCGCCTCCGGCAGCCTCCGCATCGGAAAACATCTGCAAAAATAGCTTCATCCTTTTACCTCCTTTTCTCTCGTAGTCATCGTCTGTTCCGAAGTGTCATTATCATTATCCCCGAAGGGAAATTCAAACATATTTATCTTAAGATTTTCAGGGTACTCCCTTTCTATTTCAAAAAGACCGTCAAAGAACATAGCAAAAAAGGCTTCAAATCTTTTTTCGGCTTCCCTGTCTCTTATTCCCAGCACCCTCATTTCAAAGCAGCCGTCATTTATTTCAACGGAAAAATAAGCCGTATTCTCTCTTGAAGCAAAGTCTGAAACGGCCTTGTGAAGTGCAGCTGAAAGAGCCGAAACCCCTGCACACACTATGTCCTGCCCCTTCGGAGCAAAGCCTGCATGCCCCGTGAGCTTTGCCATATAGCTTCTGTTACCGTAAGTAATCTCCGCATTAATCATTCACAATTCCTCCCGAAGCTGCATTTTCCTTTATAATAGCTCTGATTTTCTCCTTGTTTTCAATGTCAATAAGCTCCATACAGGCAAGAGACTGAGCAGCTTTTTCAGGATCAAAGAAGCCCATTGAGTAGAAATTGAGAGCATCCGTGTTCTGCACACTTCTTGAATAGGCATTCATCCTGTGAGCCTTGACCTTGACATCAAACACGGGAGCGCGAAGGACACTCTCAAGCCCGAAGCCGCCCTCGTTTTCACTGCCCAGAAGTGCGGTATTATCAAAAAGAGTGTAAATCTCCTCACCGTCCGTCCCTGTGATTCTCATAGTACGGGGAACGGAATAGAACTGTCGCATAAGCTCAATCACAAGAGAGCATACCTGAGAAAAGGCATTGTAGGTGGAGCTTATCATATCTCTTGAAAGCTTGTTGCCTGCCTCCTGCAGGGCGGTGATTGCAGTACCCGAGGTAACTCCGCCGAAGGTACCGCCCTGAGAGAAATCACGGTTTCCGCTGGTTTCCTTCAATTCGTTTATCTTATTGTTAAGCACCGTGATATAAACGGAGGAAAGAGGAGTAAAGCCGATTTCCCTTATGGATTCCTCTCCGATGGATGAGCCCGTCACGTGAACGAAATCACGGTTGAAGTCGGAAAATTCCTCCTCATTGACAGCCCCCTCAACACGGGTGAAATATCTCTTTCTTGAGCCGAGCCTTGCATTTCTCACAATCTCATTGCTTAAAATGTCAATCTCCTCCTGAGTCTCCTTCATAATGTCAATAAAGCCGAAGCCCGCAGGAGTACCCTCCTCTCTGAAAAGAGGATCAAAAACAAAGGGATAAAGCCCGTGATCATACCAGCCTCTGTCGCGGTAGGCTTCATCATTTTCCGAGGCATATAAAAGACAGCCGTTTACGAATTTACAGTAGTGAAGAACAGTTCTTCCGCCCTGTCTTTTCTTGTAATACCAATCCACCACGGGGGACTTGTCCGTTGTGTCAACGGAGGTATCATATGTATAGGCTACCGTATCGGCTCCCTTGCCCAGTCTTCCCTCAAGGAAGGGATATTTTTCAAGAAGCAGGTCATTGTCCGCTAAATCCACAACAAAAACATTACGGGACTTCTGAATATCCCTGATGCCCGGCTCCCAGAAGATGTTGAGAATATCAATATTCTTGATGTCGATTTCACCAAGTCCCCCGTCTGCCTCGCTGTTCCAGAGAACACTTAAAACAGAGGTACCTGTCTTCAGCTTCTTGTAGGCAGCATCGGAATACACCGAGTGCCAGTTGTTTCTTTCAAGCACCACGGGAATAACCGAGGTCAGACGCTTTGCCTCATCCGTATCCCTCTTTTCACGGGGAAGCACCGTACATTCAGGCACCTGATCCATAAAGTCAGCGTGCTTATTCACAATGGAATTGAAAAGCCAGGCAGAGTGCCGTCTTTCCTTTTCCCCGTCGGGACGAAGCTGTCCCCAGTGGCGCAGCCTGAACCACTTCTCGTTGTCAAGCACACGGGAGTCAAGATTTGCCTTTGCCGCCTTGTAACGGGAAAGCACCTCCGAAGCCTTCAGTACATCCTTTTCTGTAATTGCAAAATCTGTTTTCATAATTTATCTCCTTTTTTACCGTATTTCACGGCGAAATATATTTTACTGTTGAAAATGCTTCTTTTCCCAAGGGATGCTTCATTTAATAACTGAACCCTCTGTATTTTATCCGCTGATTCAGGGGATCATCACCGTACACACGGGGAGATGACTGCTTTTTCGGAGTTATGGGACGGGACATACAGAAATATCTGAATGAGTCCGCAAAATGATCCTCACCCTCGGTGTCAAGATCCTCGGGAACGGTGTCGGAGAACTCCAGCAGCGGAATTGTCCTTATTGCCGCACGGCAGGTGTTGAAGAAATACACCATAGGCTTCCCCTCCTCATCAAAGCCCATACGGTAATGGCACTGCATCCAACCGGGAATACGCTTATTGTCCCCCCGGGAAAAATAAACGAAATGTCGGTCGGCAGCCTCAATAATGGCTTCGCCTCTTGAAGCATCCCATATTGACGGGTCAGCAACACCGTCAATGCACTTGCCCTTCAGCCATCGGTGCTCCGTTTCAAGGCGCCTTATCTCGGAAAAAATTCTGTCGGGATGCCACTTCACACCGTCATTGGGAATATCCGTGCAGCCGTAAAGCTGCAGGATGAGATATGCCCTGCCCTCGTAATCTATTGCCCACCAGTCGCAGGAGAAGGGCCTGCGGAAGCCGAAGTCAAAGCTTCTTACAATTTTCCAGTCCCACGGCACCTCAAAGGGCTCAATCACGTGAGTATAACGTCGGTCGGTATAATGCTCGGGATCATCCCTGAACTCCTCGAAGAACTGTCCCTCAAATATGTCCCAGTCCCCCATAAGCCAGGCTTTTTTAAGCTTGGGCGGAAGAGACTCCAGCTGCTTTATGTATTCGGGATCCGACTCCATAAGTGCGTGATTGTCTGTAACAAGGCTTTTTATAAACACATAGTCACAGGGATTTTCACTTTCCCTGAAGCGTCTGTCCACAAAAAGCCGCTTTACGAAGCCGTGTCCCACTCCTCCCGGATTACAGGTAAGATAAATCCGCTTGGGAAAGGGATTCACACCTCTGACACAGGCCTTGAAGCGTTCATATTCCTCCTCGGTCAGCTGAGTAGCCTCATCAAGGAAAAGCACATCAACCTCGGTGCCCTGATATTTGTCAATATCCGTTGAATTTGCACAGTGGCGGAACATTATCACAGAGCCCGTAGGAAAGGTAAATTCCTTTGTGCTCTCCTTATAAACCGCCGTATCCCCTAAAAGTAATTTCAGAGGCTCTATGTGGTTTGCCCGAAGCTCGGGGTAGGTACGCCGCACAATCATAATTCTGATGCCGCTGTAGTAAAAGGCAAGAAGCACCGCCTTTACCCTCACCGCCCAGCTCTTTCCGCCTCCTCTCGCACCTCCGAAGGCTACATATCTGTGAGTGTCCGTAAGAAAAAGCCTCTGCCTTTCTGAGGGGACACCCAGAATCAGCTCTTTAATAAAAATCATCCTTTCAGTAATTTCCGAAGCCCGTTTAACTTATGTCTTCAGCTTATTTCCCGTCTCAGGGAGTGCCGTCTTTTTGCCTTACAACAAAAACAGCAATTCATACAGCCCTTATCTGACTCTCTTTCTGAGATCGGGTATATTGGCTCTCGCCCTTTCCTCTGCCCTTTTAAGGTCATAGGAAACCTCGGGCTCAGGCTCGTAAGGGCGTCCCGGCTTTTCTCCGGAGATATTCCTGCCGTAATATGTATTTCCGCCGTGGTATGTACTTCCGCCGTGGTATGTACTTCCGCCGTGATATGTACTTCCGCCGCCACCGGCCGCTGCTGTCCTCCTTTCCCCCGTACTGCTTTTTTCTGTTTCACAGGCGAAGGCAGGCTGCAGAGTTATGAGCATTCCCTTTTTCCCCATATTCTCAGCGGTAATTCCTCCGTCAGCAACAAATCGGCTGACAGCAGTGCGCACCTGAGACACCGTCACACCGCAAAGCCCTGCAATATCCTCATATTTCAGAAGACACTGTCCCTTACCCACTCTTATTCCCTCCTGAGTAACGGGATTATATCTGAGGGAATATAAAATCACCTCGCACACGGCAAGCACAAGGGGCTTTCCGATGTAAAGCTCAAAGACCTTTCTGGAATGTAAATAATAACCGTTCATAAAAACACCGCCTGTGTAAAATCAATTGAATACTCTTACCGATACCGGGAAATCACTGTTATTCCGTGAATTCCTCTCCCATATCAAACACGATCCTTATTCCCTCTTCCGTATCCGTGTCCTTTTTTCCCAGAGCCGTTACCACATTGACAGCCTCCTTGAGAGCCGCACCCACCTCCTTGAGAAGCTTCGGATCAGGCTCCCCGGCCTCCTTGCTTGTAAGGTGTCTGCACATTTTAAGCACCGCTGCCGAAAACTCACCTGCTGCTCTGCTCAGATTTTCCTCTGCCGATTTCTTCATATTCTCACCGTCCTCTTTTTACGGAAAAATGCAACAAAAAGGGCCGTACCTCAGAAATGAAGTACGGGCCGCGATTAACGCTGTTCAGTTGTCGGATTAATGTTGATTTGTTTTGTGAATTTGAAATAAAAAGCGCCGTGCCTCAGAAATGAAGCACGGGCCGCGATTAACGCTGTTCAGTTGTCGGATTAATGTTGATTCGTTTTGTGAAATTGAAATAAAAAGCGCCGGCACGAAAATGTGTCGGGGAAGCTTGGTTTGTTGTTCTGTTGTTTTCGATTCGAGCGTATTATAGCACATTTGTTCCCCCAAAGTCAATGCCAAAACCGGCTTTTTTGCTCCAAACTTTCAGCCATTTTTCACCCCTTTTTTTGTGCAAGGTGAACAAATGTTCGACTTAAACAGAGAATTTTAGCCCTTTTTCCGACATTTTCACCGTTTTTGTACAAAATCTGCCCTTTGAAAGTTATACCGCACCTGCCGTTACAGATACCTTCACCGCAGATGTGGTGATTTATCATTTTTCTGCGGGGAAAGGCGTCCCCTGCAATGTTATTTTTACGGAAATGCCTTTCGGGAACTGTCATAATTCAGAAATAACAAAGCCCATCCGAATTATCAAAGCCCATCCGAATTATCAAAGCATTCCCCCGAGCCCTCAGAATATTCTCAGAACCTGCAAAGCATTCTCCTCATCTGAAAAAACAGGCTTTCTTTTTCTTCTCCATTTATACGCGCGTGCGCTTTATTTCGTTATTACTTACGTTATTACTATACGTTATTACTATATAATGTAATGTTTGCGTGCGATTTTCCGTGCGATTTTTTTCACATTTGCGTGCGATTTCCCTGAGATTTTCCCTGCGATTTTGCTGATTTTTCCGAAAAAAAAAGAGCCCCTCAGCCCTTATATATCAAGGGTTGAGAGGTTTTTCGTCTGCGTGCGGTTTTCCCTGCGATTTCCGTGCGATTTTTTTCGCATTTGCGTGCGATTTTCCGTGCGATTTTCAAAAATGAGCAGGAACATACCCTCGCAGTCCGTAAGGCTTCTGCAGGGTATGGGAAGAGGCACATTTTATGCTATTTTACATTAATTTCACTTTTTGCGGGACACAGTGCTATGTATGAATTGCCTGCACCGAGCACAACAGGTGAGCCGTCCTCTTTTGTCAAGGCTACAGGCTCATTTTCATTTTCGTGAGACCACCTCAGGGGAATCATCTTACCGCCGCAGGCATAATAGCCCGTGCCCTCACCGAAAAGCTCGGATATATGATAAGCTCCGTCAGTGTAAGCGGTAACATAGAGAACAAGCACATTGGTAAAGCCTGCCGCCTCACCGTTGTTTTCGTCAGTAACGGCATTTCCGTACTGATTGAAGATATACTTTTTTTCACTCTCATCATATATCATAAGAGTTTTCTTTGTGTTCGAGTCAAGAGTAAAGGAAATTTCAATTTCCCTTGCCTTCTCGCCGTTTTCGGGAGCCCCGTTATCACTGAAATGAAATGCAGCATATTCAGAGCCCTTAAGCCTACAGCCCGAAGCCTCTGCGAAATCTGCAATATCGCTGCCCCTTGCAAAGAGAGTATATTCCCAGTCAAAGCCGTCAAGCTCTCTTTTTACATCGCGGTAGCCGTAGCTGTCATCCGCACCGAGATGCTCCGCGCCCCGTACATTCATATCACTCATAATTCCTGCTGAAGCCCCCGAGTGGCACAGAATGAAATCATAAGCCAGAGAAAAATCCGTAAATACATATCTTGCGGAGCTTACGGGCCCCACACACTTAACAGAGGCGATATCCGAAAATACCGCAAGTCCCTTTGTGCCGTAGCCGTCAGAAAGAGCTTCAATAAAAATATCGGCATCAGAAACTCCTCTCATAGGGAGTGCCTCAGAATCCGTATTAAGGGAAACGGCAAAAGCTCTGCCGTCAAAGGGGCTGTCAAGCTCCCTGCCGTTCAGAGGATTCCTGAATTCAGCGTCAGATAAGGGAGCTTTCTCACCTGTGATATTCTCAGTGAGAGTTGTTTTCTCTTCATCAGCACTTGTCGGCTCCGCAACAGAAGTATTCACGGATACAGAAGTATTCTCTGCACCCGCAGTCTCCTGAGCCGTGGTTCCCTCCTCCCCTTGTAAGGTGCAGGAACACAGCATAAGGCATATGATAAAAATAACGACTGCCGCTTTCTTCATTTGCATCTCTCTCTTTGGTGTTTTCAAAAAAAAGTATTATCCCCTCCCCGAAAAAAGGGGCTTATAATCGGAAAACCTGTCACAATAACACGTGGCAGGCTTTCTTTGTGTTTTATACTCAGGATTTTTCCGTTTATTTTGCAGTTACCGCACTGCCCTCGGGAGCAAGAGCAATATAAGTGTTGCCAACCTCCTGAAGAAGCACATGATCATCTGCTGTTATAAATGTGAATCCGTGCTCAGGACTTTCAATCCACCACTTGATGGGAACAATCTTACCGCCGCAGGCATAGTAGCCCGTACCCATATTGAAGATATCAGCAACATGGTAAACAGGATCATTAAGGTATGGAGCGTGGATAACAATAACATTCTTGAAGCTTTCCTTCTCACCTGTCTTGTCATCAACCATTTCCTCGCCGTACTGCCAGTATACATACTTGTCGGTTGCCTTATCGTACTTCATTGTTGTCTTCTTTGTGTTGCCGTGAAGAGTGAAGCAGATTTCGATTTCATCTGCAGCCTCACCGTTTACGGGAGTACCCTCCTTAGCGAACTGCATACCGTACTCTCTGCCGGTAACCTCTGTTTCATAGCCCTTTTCAACAGCAGCATTCCAGATGCTCTCACCGCTTGCAAAAAGAGTATGCTCCAGGGAATAGCCTGCAGCTCTGCGGTCTGCATCTCTGTAGCCAACGGGAGCATCAGCTACAATATTATCAATACCTACAGCCTCCATATCAGCAAGAACAACACCGCTGCCGCCTGAGTAAATCATAACGGAATTATAGCAATTTGCAATATCGGTGAAGTTATATCTTGTTGAACGGATAGAGCCGATAGCCTCAACACTCTTGATATCGGAGTATAATGCAAGACCTCTTGTGCAGTAGTCATTAACATACATTTCAAAGAAAACATCAGCATCCTTTACACCGCAATGAGGCATAGCAGGAGCAATATTATTTATTGAAACAGAAAAAATTCTTCCCTTATAGGGCTCATCAAGAATTTCTCCGTTAAGGGGATTTCTGTAAACAACAGGAGCAGCAGTCTCAGGCTCAGCAGTAGTTTCGGGGATAGTGGTTTCCTCTGCACCTGAGCCGCATGAGCAAAGCATAAGACAGATGACAAGGATAACAGGTAACAGTTTTTTCATTTGATTTTCTCCTTTTTTTTGACTTTTATAAATAAAAATTTATAAACAAATTTCCGTAACACAGGCACATCAGAATCAGATTATTGCTTTCATAACCTTTCCTTCAATGTTCTCACCTAAGAACACACCTGCGTGTCTGCCGAATTCCGCGGGCTCTCCCGTAACGAAATATTCGGCATTGCCTCTCACTCCCGAGGTATTGAGAAGTCCCTCTTCTCTCAGCTTTTCCGTCAGTGCACCGATAGACGCAGTGCCTGAGCATACAATATTCACGGAGGGGACAATTTCCTTAACAACATCAAGCAGCAGAGGATAATGGGTACAGCCGAGAATGAGAGTATCAATTCTCTCATTTATAAGAGGTCTCAGATATTCTCTCAGAGCCTCAACGGTTTCAGTGTCCTCCCTTGTAATCCTGCCGGCTTCAACCAGAGGCACAAGCCTTGGTGCAGGAACGGAAAACACCTGACAATCTGCAAGAAAGCTTTTTACACTTCTTTCGTAAGCACCGCTTTTAACGGCGGCACCCGTTGCAAGCACCCCTACTCTTTTGCTGCGGGTAAGGCTTGCGGCTTTTTCGGCTGCAGGAGCAACAACCCCCACAAGAGGTACCGAAAAGCACTCCTGAATTTCACGTCTTGCAGTGCCGTCTGCCGTATTACAGGCAATTGCAACAGCCTTGACACCCTTACTTAACAGAAATTCCGTATTCTTAAAGGCAAATTCCGTAATCTGTCCGGGAGTCTTATCTCCGTAGGGAACATTTGCGGAATCCCCTAAATACACTATATTTTCATAAGGCAGCTTCTCTTTTATGGCTTTAACGAGAGTAAGTCCCCCGAGGCCTGAGTCGAATATGCCTATGGGCTTTTCACTTGATGACAACAATTTCACTCCTATTAAAGGGAATTGACCAAAGACTTGAAATGCTCTCCTCTTTCCTCAAAACAGGTGTATTGGTCGTATGAGCTGGTGGTGGGTGACAACAGCACCACATCGCCGGAGCAAGCCGAATTTACGGCAATTTTAAGAGCTTCCTGAAGGTCATTTACCAAAGCACCCTTACCTTCTCCCAGCTCCTCGTGTATTCTCTCACCACATTCACCATAGGAAACAAGTAGCTTTACAACCTTCATCAGAGGCTTTAAGGGAGATAAGTCAAGTCCCTTTTCGTGACCGCCGGCAAGTAAAATTACGGGATCCGGGAATGCCTTCAGTGCCGTCACGGTAGCATCTACATTTGTACCCTTTGAGTCGTTATAATAGCGAACTCCGTCCTTTTCACGGACAAATTCAATTCTGTGCTCAACACCCGTAAATCCGCCTACTGCTTTTTCTATATTTTCCGGTGTTACACCGCACTTGAGTGCCGCACCGATGCCTACAAGCACATTCTGTACATTGTGCCTGCCCACAACCTTTATGACATCTAAAGGGAAAAGCCTTTCACCCTTAAGATACACCCATTCCCTGTCCGCATAAAGGTCTGCGGCGCTGTCAGAAAGGCTATAGGTCATAACATCACAGCTTACGGGAGCTTCCTTTGTATAAGCCGAAATCAGCTCATCATCAAGATTATAAAGGAAAAGATCGCCCTTCTTCATATTTTCATATACACGAAGCTTTGAACGGTAATAGGCATCCTCAGTTCCCATAAAATCAAGATGGTCGGCGGCAAGGTTAATTATAACCGCCGTTTCGGGACGAAAATCCACAATGTCCACAAGCTGGAAATTGGAAATTTCCAGGACAATGTAGTAGCCCTCATTATTTATAAGGTCATACTCCAGCACCATTTCGCATAAGGCAATACCAATATTACCGCACAACAGTGTCTTGTCAGGGTGCTGAGCCTTTATTATCTCATAAGCTAAGGTTGAAGTGGTGGTTTTGCCGTTTGAGCCTGTAATTGCCACATAATGCTGAGGTGCAGCCACCATAAATGCAAGCTCAATTTCCGTAATTACGGAAATCCCTCTCTCACGAAGGCGCTTTACGAACCACAGCTTGCCGTTGATGCCGGGATTCTTGACTGCAAGAAAATACTCTTCCTCAAAAACCTCTTCGGTCTGATTCACAACACGGACACCCATTTTTTCAAGCTCGGGCAATTCCGTTATATCTGAAAGTGCTCTCTTTTCGGACACGGTAACCTCTGCACCGAGGGAATGAAGCAGCTTCACAGCCGCCATACCGCTTCGTGCAAGTCCTAAAACCAGCACCCGTTTACCGTTAAAATCTGTCATTTTACCTCCCACGGATATTTTTTACTATATTATATCCGCGTGTAATTTTTAATATTACTTATATTATAATTGTCATATCCGTAAAAGTCAACGGAAAACAAGCCAAACGAAAAAAAAGCCCCGGAAGTAAACTTCCGAGGCATTTTGCGTAAAGATAAGAATTTATCTCTTTGAGAACTGTCGTGGCGTCAAGAAAACAGTCCGGTGGACTGTTTTTAGCTGCGACCGCAAGGGGCTATGCCCCTGAGGACACCTCAGTGGGTACAAAAAAGCCCCGGAAGTAAACTTCCGAGGCATTTTGCGTAAAGATAAGAATTTATCTCTTGGAGAACTGAGGTGCACGACGAGCGCCCTTGAGTCCGTACTTCTTTCTTTCCTTCATTCTGGGGTCTCTTGTTAAGAAACCTGCCTTCTTGAGGAGAGGACGAAGATTTTCATCGTACTGAAGAAGAGCTCTGGAAAGACCGTGGCGGATAGCACCTGCCTGGCCTGTTACACCGCCGCCCTGTACCTTACAGATAACGTCGAACTTTTCAGTTGTTTCTGTAAGAGCGAGAGGCTGACGAACGATAAGCTTGAGTGTTTCAAGACCGAAATAGTTGTCTATTTCTCTGTCGTTGATGATGATTTTGCCTGTGCCGGGATATACACGAACACGAGCTACTGATTTCTTTCTTCTACCTGTGCCGTAGAAATAAGGATTTCCTTCGTACATTATTATTTGCCTCCCTTTCTTAGAATTCTCTTACAACGGGCTTCTGAGCAGCATGAGGATGCTCTGCGCCTGCGTAAACGTGTAAACGGTTCATAGCAGCTCTGCCGATAGCATTGGAAGCGAGCATACCCTTAACAGCCTTTTCAACTGCAAAGCAGGGCTTTGTCTTCATAAGAGTGCTGTACTTAACTTCCTTCATGTTACCGATATAACCTGTGTGATGATAATACATCTTCTGATCAAGCTTCTTGCCTGTGAGAACAACCTTGGAAGCGTTGATGATGATTACGTTGTCGCCGCAATCAACATGAGGAGTGAATGTTACCTTGTGCTTACCGCGAAGAAGAACAGCAGCTTCAACTGCAAGCTCACCGAGTGTTCTGCCTTCAGCATCAAGAACGTACCAATCACGTGTAACTTCCTGGGGTTTAGCCATATAAGTTGACATAATCGTA
>JAZRNB010000043.1:0-4733 GCA_045647985.1 Acutalibacteraceae bacterium | reverse complement strand
TACGCGAGCTGGGTTCAGAACGTCGTGAGACAGTTCGGTCCCTATCTGCTGTGGGCGTAGGAAATTTGAGGAGCGCTGTCCCTAGTACGAGAGGACCGGGATGGACGCACCGCTGGTGCATCGGTTGTCACGCCAGTGGCACGGCCGAGCAGCTATGTGCGGATTGGATAAACGCTGAAAGCATCTAAGCGTGAAGCCATCTCCAAGATTAGATTTCCCATAGCGTAAGCTAGTAAGACCCCTTGTAGACTACGAGGTTGATAGGCTGCGTATGTAAGTACAGTGATGTATTCAGTTAAGCAGTACTAATAGGTCGAGGGCTTGACCTCTTTATTAGGTTCTTTCACATGCATTGTTCAGTTTTGAGGGTGTGTTTCTTCAGAATCGAATGTAAACCGTGTAGCTTAAGTTACACGGTCTTTTTTTGCATTTATTTCTTCCGTTTCTGATATGGTTACTGATGGATAGCACAGAATATTACGCTATATGACAATGTATTTTTGTTCTTTTGCACATAAAACAGTGGATTTGTTTAGGCACAATCCGAATTGTTTTATTTTTTTGATATGATATATTAATCTTATGTTAATTTGAAGAAATCGGAGGAGTTAATTATGAATAACTTCAGAAAAGCAATTTCCGTCATATTGGTCATGATGATGCTTCTGACTGCAGCACCTCTTCAGGGCTTTGTCGGTCTTGATTTGCCCAACTTGCTTTTAAAAGCAAATGCAGCAAAAGTAATAGGTTATGGATCCGGCAGCGGTTTTGATTGGCAATTGGATGACGAGGGCTTGTTGACCATCTCCGGTCGCGGAGATGGTGAGATGTCGGATTTTCCGGAGAATCCTAATTTTTCATTTACAGACTATTCTCCTTGGTATAAGTATAATTTGCACGATAAAGTTAAAAAAGTTGTTTTTGTTAATAAAATTACCAGAATCAGCTCAAATGCATTTGGAAATTGCTCTAATCTCACTGAAATTGAATTGCCTGATGAAATTACTGCAATTTGCGAGAGAACTTTTGATGGTTGCCTTAGTCTTAAATCTATTGCTATACCGAATAGTGTTACAAGTATTGGTTATTTAGCATTTGGGTATTGCGGTTTAGAGAATATAGTAATACCTGAAAATGTTAAATTTATTGATAACAGTGCATTTGGCGTTTGTAAGAGTCTTTCGTGGATAGCTCTGCCTAAAGCACTGGAAACTATTGGTAATTATGCATTTGACTATTGTATCAATCTTACTGATGTTTATTACGCCGGTAGTGAACAGGAATGGAATGCAATTAATATAGGTTCAAACAACGATTTATTATTGAATGCAAACATACATTTTAATTCAGTTGCTCCTGATGACAGTAAAGACTTTGTTGAAACGCTGCAGTATGGTGCGGACAGATTTTCTTTTGGCAAAAATATTGAGGGTTACATTGGCGAAAGTGTGAATTCTCTTGTTCTTTATGAATCAGCACTGAATGACACAACGGCACTTACATTCTCATCATCAAACACAGATGTTGTTGAAATTGGAGAAATTCAGCATGGTACGGGTGAGTATATAACACTCGAAAATCAGCATATTGCCACAGTTCCGCTTATTTTTAAGAGCGAGGGAACATCGATAATTACGGTAGTTTCACCAGAAGGTCTTAGTTCAAGTATAACAGTTTCGGTAAAGCCTGTTGTGTATGAGCTTAAATTGTACAGCACAGTTTCCACATTGCTTGTCGGCAAAGGACGGAGTATTGGTGCTGCAGTGGAACTTGAAAAAAATGGTGTTCCTACAGGTGAAAAATGCGAATACTCATTCGCTGTATCAGACAGTGATATTGTTTCAATATCTGATGTAAAAACCAGCAACAGTGATAACAATACATATTTCACGATAAAAGGATTGGAAGAAGGAGCAGCAAAGCTTACAATCACAGAACAGTCAACAGGTGCAATGTACAGTGCTACTGTAACTGTAAATAAGGGAATTTTGACATACAATGCAGAAGCTCTTCCCAAATATTATGATGGCAAGCATGAATGCAATGGTATAATCAGCGGCATGTATATAGACGAGTTTGTCAGCACACAAACAGATGATTCTGATATGTCTGTTTCATTTAATGTGTATAATACCACCGGATTAGTTGGTGTTGTTGCTGTATATGATGCAGATGGTAACTTAAAAGAATCATTACCAATAAAGCGATTTGACGGTGGAATTATATCAAGCGTTTACGATACTCTTAAAGAGTGCTATTATCTTGTGAAGGATCTTGCGACCGGAGATATCTTATCATATAAGCAGTCTTCCTATTCTGAAAAAACCGAAATTAAAGACATTAAGGTACCGAAGGGTGGAAGAATTGAAATTACAAATGATATTATGTATTCGGATGCCTGTTGTTTACTTAATGTTTCTGAATTAGCTATTAATACAATTCTTCTGATTGGCGATACAATTAAAGGATTAAGTAGTGAAGAAATAAAAAAGATTGCCGAAGAATCAAGTGTAACATTATTAAAAAATAAAGTGCTTGAAAAAGTTCCCGGTATGGCAGAAGAATTCCGTGAAACAGTTATTAAATCTATTATGTCGGATATTGGTGATCTTGCTATTGCGGATGCACTAAATATTATTACGGACAACGTAACAAAAATTTTCAGTGACTTTAATATTGATTTTACAAAGCTTGTTGTAGATTCCGCTGCATCTGTGACAGTTGGTATTGCTGAAGATGCATTTACAGCAGCCACATCTTTTGTCGGTGTAGCTTTAAAGGGAATGTTCATTGCTGCAGATTATCTCGAGCTTTCTGCCTTTATTATGAATTTTGCAATGCCTCGATCTGAAAGTGTTATGAAAATTTATTTTGATGATGAAAATGGTTGCCTTTCTGATAATGGGGTAACAATTAAGGCTGAAAATGGTACGGCCGACTTATCGGAATCTAATTTTGTTATGCATTCAGTGGTAATAAGTGACGGAGACTTAATGGCAGATGTAATAAAAGAAGCTCTTGATAATATGTCTGACGAGTATGTTTTAAGAGATATCTATCTTGAAAGAGATGGTGTAATTTCTCAGCCCGATCAGCCGGTATTGGTAAGTATACCTGTTCCCGCAGGATATATTGATGTTACTCTTTATTGGGTAAAGGATGATGGCACATTAGTTGAAATCCCATACACATTTACCGGTGGAAAATACATAACTTTCAGAACTAATCATTTCAGTTATTATGCTATTGTGAATAGTAAGAATGAAAATGAGATCTGCAAAGAGCATATAGATAATGATGGCGATTTTCTGTGTGATAATGGTTGCGGATTTGAATTCGACAAACCCGTTGAGCCGGAGATTCCCGTTGAGCCGGATATCCCCGATGAAGAGCCTGCAATCAATTGCTCACACATCTGCCATAAGACAGGATTTTTAGGGCTTTTTGCGAAGATTGCGGTGTTCTTCTGGAAGCTTTTCGGAATTAATCCAGTTTGTAGCTGCGGTGCGGCACATTACTAATTTAATATAGCTTTAAGGGGAGCGGAGAAATCTGCTCCCTTTTGCTTTAATGTGAAATGATGCATTTGTATGGGGAGGGCGTCCCCGACCTCCCGTGAAGAATGTCCGTTTTTTGATTTTATTTCCCGAGAGACAGAAAATGATATATCCCGGAAAATAAACACAGACAAGTTATTTTTATACGATGAGGGATGTAGGGGACGCCGTCCCCTGCAATTTATATATGGCACGGAAGTGGGGCGGAAATTGAGTTTTTTTCTGCGGTATAACGGGAGAATTTCAGATAAAAATTGTGAATACTCATTGAAAAAATAATATAAATATGGTAATATAGAAAAAAATCATAAGGAAAGAAGAGATTCAGAAATGAACAAAACAAAGAAAATTTTAGCTGTTGTTTTAAGTGTGCTTATGATTCTTTCCTGCGTCTCACTTGTTGCAGGTGCAAAGGAAGAGAAGAAGACACTTCAGTTCGGTGATGACGGTAAATTTACTGTTTTACAGTTGGCTGACATCCAGGACGGCTATCCTATGCTTACGATTACAAAGAATTACATCAAGGCTACTATTGACTGCGTAAAGCCTGATCTTATTGTTCTTACAGGTGATAATATTTCAGGCGGAAGCACAACAACAAAGGTAATTACCCGTGCTGCTATCAACGAATTCATGAGCATTTTTGAGAAGGCAGGTATTCCCACAGCTGCAGTTTTCGGAAATCATGATGATGAAAGTGCACTTGCTGATAAGGATTTCCAGATGTCAGTTTACGAGTCATATGACTGCTTTGTAGGCTACAATGAGGGTGACAGCATTCCCGGTGTAGGAACATATAATCTTCCCATTATGTCCTCTGACGGAGAAAGAATGGCTTTCAATATCTGGATGACAGACTCCGGCACATATAACTCTGAAAATGACCTTGGCGGTTATGCATGTACAACCAAGGAGCAGATTGCATGGTATATAGAGAAGTCAAATGAGCTTAAGGCTCAGAACGGCGGCGAGCCCGTATATTCCATTAACTTCCAGCATATTATTGTTCCTGAGATTTTTGATGCACTTGAGGAGTGTGAAGAGGGTACTCCCAATTCCGTTTCATACGGCGGCAAGTATCTTACTTATTTAGGGATATTGCAGAGTTATCCTCCGCAGTTTTTGGCTGAGGACTATTCACCCTATCCGGGAACACCGCTGAGAATAGGAAGCACA
>JAZRNB010000042.1:0-49586 GCA_045647985.1 Acutalibacteraceae bacterium | reverse complement strand
AGTCTCCTGAGGCTTCTTTGTAGTAGTCTCCTGAGGTTTCTTTGTGGTAGTCTCCTGAGGTTTCTTTGTGGTGGTCTCCTGAGGTTTCTTTGTGGTGGTCTCCTGAGGCTTCTTTGTGGTAGTTTCTTCTCCCGGTTCAGTTGTTTCGTCTGGCGACAGAGTTGTTGCTTCTGCAGATGTGCTTTCCTCCGCAACACCTTCACTGACATAAATTGTTATGATTGTTGAAGTTGAATACTTTGCTTTTTCACTGAATATAGGAGATTGAACAGCAACAATACCTGCTGCAACTTCAGCATTAGGTTCAGTTTCAACCTTAACTTTATTAAATCCGGCTGCAGCAAGAGCAGCTTCCGCCTCAGACTGAGTAAGTCCGACTACATTGGGCACAGAAGTTTTTGTTGAGAACTGATATCCGTGAACATTAGAGAAAGTAGGAGGTGTTGTTGTAAAATCAATATCACCGGTGTAGATCATGACAGCATCACAGAAAATCTTAAATGTATTTTCCTTCTCAGAGCCTGTAAAACTCAACTGATAATTCTTGCCGTTAAGGGGAACATTTTCAATAGAATCATATGCAACCTCATTAAGATAAGTCTTAATGGTACCCTTAGTTTTATCACCGAGAGACGGAAGGGAAATTGTAAATACAGCAGTATTAGTTGCTGGAATTCCGTTTCCGATAACAAGATTAACATTAACACCCGAATTAACGGAAATTGAAGCATCAGGTGTCTGGCTGATAACAAATCCCTTAAGAGACGGTGCGCTTGCACCCTGTGTAATAGCACCGACAGTAAGACCTGAAGATGTAATCTTTTTCTTTGCCGCTTCAAGCTCAAAACCGACAACGTTAGGCACTCTTGTTGTACTTATATCATTTTTACCTGTTGCATAATAAACATAAACCGTACCGTTATAAGAAGTATACTTATTTCCTATAGGTTCTGTATATATAACTTCACCTTCATCTCTGGTGTCATCGATTAGAGGAATAAGCTCAACAACCAAGCCCGAATCCTTTAATATTGATTCAGCTTCAATCGCCTTCTTGCCGGTAACATCCTGAACAAGCACCATTTCAATGCTTGTAGCAACAGTAAGCTTAAGAACAGTGTCCTTAGAAACCTTATCTCCCGCCTCAGGATACTGATTGCAAACATGACCATCCTCATAATTTGAATTGTATTCGTACTGAGGAGGATTTTCAATTGCAAGATCAGGATACTCAGAAAGTATTTCTTCAAAATTCATATTGATGAAATTAGGAACTTCAATCTCATCATTATCAAAAAATCCGAAAACATCAATTTTGTCAATAATATTTTCAAACTTATTTCCGGTAGATCCGATAGAACTTCCGAAAACAACAAAAACAACAATTCCTATTACGACCACAAAAGATACCGCTACACCGAGAAGCACAGGAAGAAATGAGCTTCTTGAATCTTCATCGTAATCATCTTCATCGTCATAATATTCATCATCTTCATCATCAACAGGAGCAACAGGAAGCTTAGTTGAAATATGCTTTGTAGGATCCTTATCAATGAAGTAGCAATAATCAAATACCATATCGGGATTCTTTCTGAACTCATCAAGATCAAAAAGAAATTCTGACGCAGACTGATATCTGTCAGCAGAGTTTTTCTGCATAGCCCTTAAACAGATCTGTTCTATTCCGACGGGAATATCAGGATTAAAAACAGTGGGCTTTACAGGCTCACGCTGAACATGCATCATCGCGATAGCATCATCACTCTGCCCATCAAAGGGAGTATTTCCCGTTAACATTTCATAAAGCACTACACCAACAGAATAAATATCAGACTTTTCATCAGTATAATCACCCTGAGCCTGTTCAGGACTAACATAATGAACGGAGCCGATGGCACTGCTTTCAACAGGTGAATTTATTTCACCGCGCTTAAAGGAAGCTATACCGAAATCGGTAACTTTAATGGTAGCGTTGGGTAACAGAAGAATATTCTGAGGCTTGATATCCCTGTGTATGACACCCTTATCATGAGCGTGCGAAAGGGCACGGAGAATCTGAACAGTTACGATTAATGCTTCCTTCCAATCAAGCACCCTCTGTCTCTGAATAAACTCCTTAAGAGTTATTCCTTCAACATGCTCCATTACAATATACTGCAGGTCTTCACCGAAGCAAACATCATACACCTTAACAACATTGGGATGATTTAACAAAGAAATAGCTCTTGATTCATTCTTAAAACGGGCTGTATACTCATAATTCTCAAGATATTCTTCCTTAAGCACCTTAAGAGCTACAACTCTGTCATCAACATTGTCATATGCCTTATAAACTCTGGACATCCCGCCCACACCGATAATTTCTTTAATTTCATATCGGTTGTTGATTACCTGATTTACACTTATCTCCATTTTATCACATCCTCACTTATCTCTTAACAAGAATGGCTGTTATATTATCGCCACCGCCATTATGATTAGCAACTGAAATTAATTCAGAAGCCATGTTTTCAAATTCAATATCACAAGAATTTACAGTATTGACTATTTCCTGCGGCCTTGCAAAATTATAAAGACCGTCAGAGCAAAGCAGCAAGCAACGATCATCTAATTTATAGGAATAAAAATCAATATCTACATGACTTCCTATTCCGAGAGCACGGGTAATAATGTTTTTATGCGGGAAAAATTCAGCCTCTTCAGATTTAAGCTTACCGTTATCAATAAGCTCTTGAACAAGTGAATGATCCTTTGTCAGTTGTTGAAGTTCATTGCCGACAAAATAAGCTCTGCTGTCACCGACATTAGCTATAAGAAGTTCGGTTCCCTGACAAACAAAAGCCACAACCGTTGTACCCATACCTGAGTAATCAGGATTAGACGCTGCAAGCCCGAGAATTTTCAGATTTGCGGTTTTAATCGCCTTGGACAGCAATGATCTTGCTTCCTCTGTTGAAAGCTCAGGGTTAAAGCCTTCAATAAATAGATCTGTTATTTCCTTAATAGCAATACCGGAGGCAACATCACCTGCATTAGGGCCACCCATTCCGTCACAGACAACACCAAAACAGGAATTATCATCAAAAACAGAAATATAACAATTGTCCTGGTTTGATGAACGCACTATTCCCTTATCTGTTTTCATAGAATAACGCATCAAAAATTCTCCTTTCGGTGTATTTTCATTTCTGAACGCTGCGCCTTAACTGACCGCAGGCGGCATTTATATCAGAGCCTAGCTCACGACGAACCGTAACAGCAAATCCTTTGGACGCCAGAATATCAGCAAATCTCTTAACCCTTTCAGGAGAGCTTTTTTTGCATCCGGTTTCCGTAACCTCATTAACAGGAATCAAGTTAATATGACAAAGCATTCCTCTCAGCAATTTAGCCAATGCAGAAGCACATTCATCAGTATCATTGACATCTTTTACCAGGGAATATTCAAAAGATATTCTACGGGATGTTTTTTCTGTATAATCACGACATGCCTTGATTAATTCACTGATGTGATATTTTTTATTGACAGGCATCATAGAAGAGCGTAATTCATCATATGGCGCATGAAGAGATACAGAAAGCGTAAGCTGTAAATTCTCTGACATTAATTTATAAATTGCGGGAACAATACCGCAAGTAGAAAGAGAAATATGGCGCATACTTATGTTGACACCGTTTTCATCAGAAACAAGATGCAGAAATTTAAGCACATTGTCATAATTATCAAACGGCTCGCCCATTCCCATCATAACTATATGTGAAACACGTATATCATTATCACGGCTGATTGCATAAATCTGTGAAAGAATTTCAGACGGGTTAAGATTTCTTACAACACCCGACAATGTTGAGGCACAGAAAGTACAGCCCATACGGCAACCAACCTGAGACGAAACACAGACAGTATAACCGTATTTATACTTCATCAGAACAGATTCAACAAACTCACCATCGTGAAGTCTGAATAGATACTTCACCGTACTATCATACTCGGAAACAAGCTTTTTTTCAATAGAACAACCAAAAATGACAAAATTGTCATTAAGGACAGATCTGAACTCAAGCGAAATATCAGACATCTGACTGAAATCAGTGACGAAAGATTTATGTAACCATCTGTAAATCTGCTTTGCTCTGAATTTAGGTTGTCCAAGCGCAGCTATTTCATTTGTAAGTTCGTGAAGATTAAACGATAAAATATCCTTTTTCATCAAATACCTCTGAAAAATTTAGCAATAAAAAATCCATCTCCACCGTTCTCAGACGGGAATACGGTTATATACCTGTCAGTCAAGGATTTATAGAAATCATCGTCAGCAATATAAAAATCGGGATGTGTCTCAATAAACTCATCGCAAATACGATCATTCTCCGCCTTATTGAGTGTACAGGTAGAATAAACAAGAGTTCCGCCGGCTTTTACCATACGGCAGCATGAAAATAAAATTTCTCTTTGAATATCCGGAAGATCAGATAATTCACTCATTGTTTTATATCTGATTTCAGGCTTTCGACCCATAACTCCAAATCCTGAGCAGGGCACATCACACAGAACAACGTCTGCTTCCTTTATTTGCGATGCAAGATTCCTTGCATCACAGCAAACAGCTTCAACTGTGCTTATTCCTAATCGATGGGCAGTTGCAGAAATAAGCCGCGATTTATGCTCATATAAATCACAGGAAACTATATGACCTGTGTTTTTCAGATATTGCGCAATCGAAAAGGTTTTTCCTCCGGGAGCAGCACAGCAGTCCACGACAAGATTACCGGGCTTTGCACCAGCAACACGGCAGCAAAGCTGGGATGACATATCCTGTACAAAAAACCAACCGTCCCGGAATGCGGAAAGCTCAGTAATATCACCGGTATTATTAACAGTAAAACACCCCTCAAGATCAGTTCTGTTAACACAGACACCTTCAGCGGTAAGAGAATCAATTAATTCTGCCTCAGTACACTTAAGAGAATTGATGCGGATGAATATTGGTCTTCTGCCGTTAAAGCTATCAAGAATCTCAACCGCCTTATCATAGCCGTAATCTGCAATCAATGTATCTGCAATTGAAGCATCAACGGAATATCTGACGGCGATATCAGTATCGGGTAATCTGAGCCCGTTTGAGGAAATTTTTCTGAGAACTGCATTGATGAGTCCCGACGCAAAAGATAAACCTGACTTTTTTGCAATTTTAACAGATTCATTGACTGCTGCACTGTCTGGAATTTTATCACAAAAAAGAATTTGATAAGCACCAATTCTGAGAATTGACAAAACTTCCGGCTTTAATCTTCTAATCTTTGAGGTCAGATACAGAGAAATATTAAAATCAAGAGTAAGCTTCTTCTCAAGAACACCATAAACCAGAGAGACCGCAAATGATTTATCCTTAGAATCAGAGAATTTAATACTTCTGAAGGCATCTGCAATTAATATTGATGAATATGACGAGTCCTTTTCAATCTTGTTCAGAAGCTTTACAGCTTCATATCTTGGTTCAGCCATAAAAGCTTCCTTTCATTATCTTCTTCTGCGTGTAAACATCATAACAAATCTGAGCAGATTCATTAAGGAAGTAACTAGTGCGGCAACATAGGTCAAGGCTGCACATTTCAATACTCTTTTAGCACCGCTGAGCTCATCCTGATTTTTAAGGAGACCTGTTTCCTCAATTACAGCTATAGCACGCTTACTTGCATTCAATTCTACAGGCAATGTAGCCAGCTGAAACAGCATAATAAACGAATAAAGCAGTAAGCCGATAAGAATAAGCGGTTCAAAGCTGAGAATAAATCCAAGCATTGCAAGGGGTATTCCAGCATAAGATCCTATATGACAAACAGGAAGAATAGAATTACGAATGCGAATCGGTAGATATCCTTCAGCGTGCTGTGCTGCGTGACCTGCTTCATGGCAAGCAATACCGATTGCAGCAATTGAAGTTGATGAAAATACTCCTTCTGAAAGTCTAATCACATTATTTTTAGGGTCATAATGGTCAGAAAGCTTGCCGCTGCACTGCTCAACTCTTACATCGGCAACACCGTAATATCTGAGAACAGCAAGAGCCGCCTGCGCACCCGAATAACCGCTTTTAGAATAAACCTCGGACATTTTTCTGTATGCATTTTTTACTGCAATCTGTGCTGCAACAGAAATTATAAGCGCCGGTAATATCAGATAAAAATATGAAAAATCATAATACATAATTATTCCTCCGAATAAAAGGTGAAACCTTCAGGAAAAGACCTGCCCCTAAGAAAATCAGCAGAAGACATCCTTTTTGAACCTTCAATCTGAACATCAATAAGCTGAAGAACAGAATTATCACCGCAAGTAACAAAAATGCTCTCACCTTGTACGGAAACTGTACCTAACGGTAAAGTGGATTCTCCGGAACAGACAGCGGATGTAAATATCTTAAGTACCTTGCCGTTACAGAATGTTCTCGCTACAGGCCACGGATTCATACCTCTAATAAGATTATGAATCTTTTCAGCCGATTCACTCCAGTTAATTACTGACATTTCCTTTTTAAGAACAGAAACATATGTCGCCTTATCATTATCCTGCTTTACAGGTGTTATGGTTCCAAACTCAAGACCTTTCAATGTTTCAAGCAAAAGCTCCGGACAAAGTTCTGCAAGGGCATCAAAAACCTCACCTGCAGTCTCATCATCAGATATCATTTTCTCTGAAGTAAGGAGAATATCACCGGTATCAAGACCTGCATCCATCAACATTGTTGTTACACCGGTTTTTTTGTCACCGTTGATAACACTCCACTGTATCGGTGCAGCGCCTCTGTAGTGAGGAAGTAATGATCCGTGAAGATTGACACAGCCGAATTTCGGTATATCAAGAATTCTTTGGGGTAAGATATTTCCGTATGCAGAAACGACAATAAAATCAGGAGAAATTAACTTTATTACTTCATAAACTTCTTCTGATTTGAGATTATCAGGCTGATACACTTCCAGACCATATTGCAAAGCCAATTGCTTTACAGGAGAAGGAGTAAGAATCTGTTTTCTACCTTGTGGTTTGTCGGGCTGTGAAACAACCAGCTTTACATCATATTCAGATGAATCAGCAAGAGCTTTAAGGGCAGGAACCGCAAAATCAGGGGTTCCCATAAACACAACAGATTTCATTTTGTCCCCCTTAATCATAGTCTCTTGTAAAGTAAACAGATTCACCGGGAGCAAGATTGTCAATATACAACTTTCCGTCAAGATGATCCAACTCATGACAGAAGCATCTAGCCTGAAGATCAGTGCCTTTATAAATACACCACTGACCGTTTCTGTTTTGTGCTTTAACAGTAACAGTTTTAGGACGCAGTGTTTTTCCTGCTTTATGAGGAACAGACAGACAAGCTTCTGCTTCTATCTGCTGTCCTTCTCTTTCAATAATTTCCGGATTAATCAGTTCAATAATTCTGCCATCAAAATTGACAAGAACTATTCTTCTGAGAATACCGACCTGAACAGCTGCAAGTCCTATACCCTGAGACTTTATAAGAGTATCCTTCATATCATCAAGAATAAGAAAGAGTTTTTCATCAAAATTTTCAACTTTTCTGCTCACCTTTCTGAGAACAGGATCTTCTTCAGTTCTTATATTTCTGATTGCCATTTAAGTCACCTTTTCTTTAGTTTAGGTTTTCGGGGTTAATATCAGCATAAATACCGATATTTTTGTATGCCTTATTACTGTAAATATCCTTCAGCAAAATACTGATCAATTCTCTGAATACTGAAGTATTTTTACACTTTATTAATATGCGTTGTCTGTAAAGATCATTGACCTTAGCCACCTTCGGAGCCATTGGTCCCATCACAATAACCTTTAGCTCCGGATACTGTGTTTCATTTAATTTAACAAAATTTTCAAAAAATGCTGATGCACAATCTGCTACTAATTGCTTATCTGCGCCGGAAAAGCTTATTTCACACAAGTCACAGAATGGCGGATAAACAAGAGCCTTGCGCATTTTTATTTCATTATTATAGAAATTTTTATAATCCTGTCTTGATGCAACAGAGATAATCGGATTATCAGGAACAAGTGTCTGAATAACCGCCCTACCCTTTTTCTTTCCTCTGCCTGCACGGCCGACTACCTGAGTTATCAGATCAAATGAACGTTCTGCACATCTGAAATCATTATTATACAGTTCCTTATCTGCAGAAGTAATACCAACGAGAGTAACATCTGGAAAGTCCAATCCTTTTGCTACCATCTGAGTGCCTATCAATATATCATACTCGCCTTTTGCAAAAGCAGACAATACCTTTTCATGACCGTTTTTGTTGGCTGTTGTATCCGCATCCATACGAATCACTCTTGCTTCAGGAAAACGTACATTCAATTCCTGCTCAATTCTCTGAGTTCCGTAGCCTGAATATCTGATATTTTCAGCGCCGCATGTAGGACACTTCTCAGTAAACGGCACGGAATATCCGCAGTAATGACACATAAGTCGGTTATTAGCAGAATGATATGTCATAGAAATACTGCATTTAGGACAAGAAACCACATTTTTGCAATCACTACAAACAACAAACGTATTATAGCCACGGCGATTAACCAACAGAATGGACTGTTCTCGCTTCTTAAGATTAAGTTCAATCTCGCTTGCCAACGGATCACTGACGGCAAAAAATGATGACAATAAGGATTTGTCTGTCATATCAACAGTTTTTACATCAGGCAACTGAGATTTACCGAATCTGCCGGTCAATTCACACAGAAGCATTTTACCGTTAACAGCCTTTGCATATGTTTCAATTGACGGAGTTGCAGACGCCAGTAACAAAAATCCATTATTGTATCCGCATCTGAATCTTGCAACTTCCTTAGCATTATATCTTGGGGACATCTCAGATTTATAAGTATGCTCCTGTTCTTCATCAACAATAATAAGACCAAGATTTTTCAACGGCGCAAAAACTGCACTTCTTGTTCCTATGACAACGCTTACCTCTCCGCCGGAAATACGCTTCCATTCATCATACCTCTCACCCATAGATAATGCACTGTGAAGAACAGCAACATTTTTTCCGTATCGCGAGGAAAATATTGAAAAAGTCTGTGGAGTCAATGCAATTTCAGGAACAAGAACAATTACAGCTTTCCCTACGCTCAACACATAATCAATAAGCTCGAGATAAACACTGGTTTTTCCGCTGCCGGTAACACCGAACAAAAGTGCTGAGTTAAAGTCACGACTACAGTATGACTTAAGAATACGATCATAAACTGTCTTCTGTGAGGATGATAAAACAGGTTTTTTATAATCGACATCCGAAGCAACTGCGATTTCTCGATTTACGGGTACAGAAAAGCTTTCAAAGATCCCTTTTTTTATCAGAGTTCTTATAACAGACTCCCCTACACCACTGAAATATGAAATCTCTTTTACAGATGCTGCACCTATATCACGAACAACACTTACAGCTTCGCGCTGTTTCTCCGTAAGATTACAACACTCATCATGCAAATAATCTTCATTCAATCTGATAAGCGATATCGACAAATCACGTACCTTAGCAAACGCGTCGGATGATTCACAAATCAAATTTTTTTTTGTCATTTTCTTAAGAGTGACAGTTTGCTTTGTCAGTCCGAGATTCTTAAGAATTGCAGACTCTCTGACAGGAGATTTCCTTTTTCGCAAATAATCTATTATTGCTTTTTCATCAGCTGGAAGAGAATCATAGCATTCTGGAGGAATATCATCACAACAAGAATACACCTTTTCAGTCTTAAGACACATGCCGCCGGGCAAAAGTGCCTTAGCTGCAACAAAATAAGTACAGAAGCACCTTTCGCGTATCCATTTTGCCAGCAAAACCAGCTCATCAGAAAGTAGCGGACGAGCATCGAGAACAGAATCGATATCCTTCAACAGAGCTTCGTTATCAGAACTATCGTCAGTGATATCAAATACAAATCCTTGTCTCAGCGAACTGCCTCTGCCGAAAGGCACCAGAACACGCATACCTGTATGCAGAATTTCGGATAATTCTGCAGGGATTTTATATGAAAACAGTTTATCAAAGCTATAGCTGCAGTTTTCAACTGCCACAAGAGCAATTAAATCTGATGCCAAGTCATACACCTCTTGCTTTATTTTATCTGAGGCAGATTAATCTTAAAGTCACCGTTGCGAAGCTCTTCAACAGCAAGACTAACGGGTTTTTCCGTACCGTATGTTAATTTTGTAAAATCCGAGTTCTTCATTTTTCTGTCAGAATCATTTGCATGTCTGAATTCTTCGTTTTCTTCATCAATAATCTCAACAGCACGTTTAGCAACACCGATAACAAGTGCATATCTGCTTAAATCGTCATTAAGAAGCTCGCTTAAATCTACATTAATCATAATAATATTTCTCCTATTCAAATTGATTTTATAATTTCAAAAATTTCATTGACACAATCGTCAAGTCTGTCATTGACAACGCAGTAATCATAACTGTCTTTATAAGTCATTTCTTCCATTGCAATAGCAATACGGGTTTCAATTTCACTCTCAGTATTCTGACCGCGTGAAACAATTCTGTTTCTGAGTTCATCAACCGAAGGAGGAAGAATAAACACGGAAGTGGACTCAGGAATAGCTTTTTTGATATTTGCCGCACCCTTTACCTCAATTACAAGCACAACTGTCTTGCCACCGGCCACCAAACGTTCAATTTCTTTTTTTAGAGTACCGTAATAATTATTACCATATTTTACATATTCGATAAATTCACCGTCAGCTATGAGAGACTCAAATTTCTCGGTTGTCACAAAGTAATAATCAATACCGTCCGTTTCACCGGCACGGGGGCTTCTTGTGGTTACAGATACAGTCTGAGCAATATTATCCGATTTTTTGACCAGCTCATCATATACTGTGTTTTTTCCAGTACCCGAAGGTCCCGAAAGAATAATTATGGATCCTTTATTACTCATTTTTATTCCTCTTTACAATCGTCTGTTTCTTCAAATTTCTCCGAAATTTTATCAGCCTTGAGATATGAAAGAATAACATGCTCTGTGTCAGTAAAAATTACAGACATTGTTTTTCTTCCCTGACTGACATCTATAAGCTTTCCAGATTCTTTTGCATTCTGAATTATTCTTTTAACAGGTGCCGAATCAGGAGCAACAACGGCAACAACACGTTCAGCATTAACAAGATTGCCGAAGCCGACATTGATTAGCTTCATATGTAATCACCTTTTATTCAATATTCTGCACCTGTTCGCGTATTTTTTCAATATCAGATTTAATACTGATAACACGCTTTGAAATCTCTAAATCAGTTGCCTTTGAACCGATAGTATTTGTCTCACGGTTAATTTCCTGGATAAGAAAATCAAGATCTCTTCCTATAGGTCTTTCAAGCTCAAAGAAGCTGTGAAGCTGATCAATATGACTTCTGAGTCTTACAGTTTCCTCTGCAACAGCAATTTTATCTGCAAATATAGCGGCCTCAGTAAGCAGTCTCTGCTCATCAACTTCAGCATCACCAATCAGATCCTGAATTCTCTTTTTGAGCTTTTCATTATACTCTGTAACTGTCTGAGGAGAACGATCTTCAATAAAAGCTACATTTTCAAGAATGGAGTCAGCTCTGTTGAAAATATCTGTCTTTAGCTTTTCGCCTTCAATGATCCGCATATTTATAAACGAATTAATTGCAGCCTTGAGAACTTTACTGACTGCTTCCCATACTGCATCCTCATCAGCTTCATTTTTGTGTACAGAGAAAATGTCACCTCTGCTGATAAGATTTTCAAAAACATCATCAGCTTCAAGCTCATATGTTTCAGCAATTTCCTTAAATGCATTGATATAACCTGATACCAATGAATGATTTACTTTAACAATACACTCATCCGTTGCTTCATTTTCAATCTGAATATAACAGTCAACCTTTCCGCGGGAAATATACTGCTGAACAAAAGCCTTGAGTTTTTCTTCTAGAAAAGAATAAGCTCTGTAAACTTTAGGTGAAAACTCAAAATATCTGTGATTCACACTTTTTATTTCAACGGTGACGGTGAGTGAGCCGATAGTTTCAACGGCACGACCGTAACCTGTCATACTTTTAACCATATGATTCTTCCTTTTTCTGTTAATAGCTTCCTGATTGACGCTTAAGAAGACTGACTTCTTCATGCGTTAAATGTCTGTATTCTCCGACTTTAAGACCGCCAAGCTTCAACTGACCGATCGCAAGTCTCTTAAGTCTTGCAGTTTCAAGCCCTGCTTCTTCGCACAGTCTTCTGATCTGACGGTTTCTGCCCTCATACAGAATAATCTCAAGCGTAGTCTTTTCGGCTTCCTTGTTTATAATTCTTACATCAGCAGGCACAGTCTGCCTACCATCGATCATAAGAGATGAGGTAAGAATAGTAAGCTGATCCTCAGTAATTGCAGGTTTGACACTTACTCTGTATGTTTTTGCTATATGTCTTGACGGATGAGTCATCGCATTTGCAAATTCTCCGTCATTAGTAAACAAAAGCAATCCCTCAGAGTCTCTGTCGAGACGACCGATAGGATATATACGCTTACCGATGTCCGAGACAAGCTCCGCAACACACTTTCTGTCCATCTCATCACTCATAGTTGTAACGTATCCGCGGGGCTTATGAAGCATTAAATAAACATAATTTGTTTCCTTGGTAAGCTTTCTTCCGCTGACACTGATTGTATCCTTTTTCGGATCAATTTTATCACCGATAGACGCAATCTGACCGTTAACTTTAACCTTACCCTGGGAAATAAGCTCCTCTGATTTTCTTCTGGAAGCAACACCGCAGTCTGCCATATATTTCTGTAATCTGATTAATTCTGCCATAAAATACCTTTCGTTATTCATCAACACTTTTAAGGCTGCTGAGAGGAAACTTTCTCACCAACCTTAAAAATAAAATATTTAAATTAAGGATTTATTTATCTGCTGACTTAACCTTTGTAACAACAGAGCTTACCTTATCAATGACTTCAGGAACCATGTCCACAAAGCGTTCTGCAGCATTGTCATTAGAAGTAATATGCTTAAGAGTAACCTCTCCGTTCTTAAGAATGAGAAAAGCTACAGGATTAATAGTAACACCGGCACCGCCTCCGCCACCGAAAAGCTGTGTGTTATTCTTAGACGGAAAATCGGAACCGCCTGATGCAAAACCGTATGTAACCTTGGACACGGGAATAACGGTAATCTCATCAGATAATACAATAGGTTCACCTACAATTGTGCTTACGTCAACCAACTGACGAACCTTTTCAATTGTTGTTGCAAGAATTCCTGCTGCTGACTGATCCTTCATTTTACTACACTCTCTTTCATTTGATTTTCTGTTACCGGCTTCTGAGCACCGGTATTATTTGAATTTTCTGCGTTTTCCTTCTTTTTTGGCAGAAAAATTTTCACGAGTAATCTGATTGCAACCTTAAAGATCATTCTGCATCCGAACAGAACTGAAATACCGATCAGATAAATGGGATATAAATGCATCGAAACCGCAAATGACGCTGAGGACTGCCTTGCAAGGTAATCAGGGTAAACATTTATATCATATTTTCTGACCTTATATTTGCTGATCATTGCACCCAATATCGGAAATAATGCAGAACAAACTTCACCGTAATAAACAGCCGTTGAAGCTGCATCCTTTTTAGTGCAACGCACATCCAGATATAATTCGTCAATGACTAATGACTTTGCAAGGTCACCAAAAAATGTACCGACATAACTGAAGGTACGATTAACTATTAATAACAGTCCGTCTATACCATGTGCACTATAAAGAGTTTTCATCAGATTATTCTTCTGTTTGGGAGCACCTCCGGACATCTGATCAACATTATTTTCAGTTGATGTCGTATTATCATCAGTTGATAAGCACTCCGCGGACGAAGAATACGACTCATCTGCAAGCTCAGAAGATGCAGTTTGCTGTTGCGCTGTATCATTATTTGAATCTGCATTCTTTTTTGATTTACCTTTCCCGCCTTTAGATTCGGAAGGGAAAAGAGGAAATTTAAGAAACAACCATTGAATTCTGAGCCTTGTATCAACTTCAGAATATTCGGCAAAAATTCTGACTTTTACGCATAAAACAAGAAAAATCAATGCAATAATTGACAGAATAACCCAACCGATTATCTTTAATACTATCAATGGTTTCACTCCTTTTTTATAAGATAGACATCTGTCCGGTTATAACAGACTCATCATTATGTATATTCTCAAGCGCAGTTGCCGCGGCTTTTGTATCAGGAATATCAGGAAGCTCGGCAAGAGTTGTCATACAGAAGCATTTCAGGAAATCAGTTGTTGTACAGTATAACAGAGGTCTGCCGGGTAAGTCAAGTCTGCCAGCTTCCTCAATAAGATTTCTCTGACAAAGAGTATTGATAACGCCGCCGCAATCCACACCTCTGACCTGTTCAATAAAAGCCTTTGTTACAGGCTGATTATAAGCAACGATGGCAAGAACTTCGAATGCTGCATTTGACAGTGGCTGATTACGTTTCATATCAAGGACGTTCCTGACAGCTGCCGCATATTCGGGTCTAGTTACAAACTGAACCTCTGCGCCAAGGGAAAGCAACTGAACAGAGCTGCCGCGTTCATTATATTCATCTGCAATTTCCTTAATTATATTATCCAATCTTTCAGGGCTGCAACCGAGAGCTTCAACAAGACGTATACGATCTATCGGCTCACCTGAAGCAAATATGATTGCTTCAACCGTGTTCTTCAGATTAATAGCATTTTCAGTCAAAATCCAGTTCTCCTTCCGGAACCTTTATTAATTCAATCTCAACATTATTTCCGTCTCCTGACAAAATAATATGCTTTGTTTTTGCCAGTTCAAGAATTGCAAGAAAAGCCGCGACCATATCCGATCTGCTTTCTGATGAACTTAAAATTTCAGAAAACCTCTTTTTTCCGCCTGATGACAGCACAGAAACGATATTCTTTATCTTAGAGGAAACAGAAACAATCTTTTTTACAACAATTGCCTTAAATGAATCAAGCGGCGGCGGAATTTTACGTAGTCTTTTGCCGACAACACGCATATATGCTTCGAGAAGCTCAAGAGAATCATGAACACGCTTATATGTCATATCAACTTCAAATGTCTCCTGCGGACGGGATATACAGTTAAATCCGCCTGTTTGCTGAGAAAGTGCAGCAGCGACACGCTTGCATTCAGCATATTCAATAAGCTCACCGCTGAGTTCCTTGCGTAATTTCTCGCCTTCTTCATATACAGGAAGCAGAGAAACTGACTTTATATATACAAGACGAGCAGCCATCTCAAGAAATTCACTTGCTACCTCAAGATCAGATTCCTTCATTTCATCAACAACAGCAAGGTACTGCTCAACTAAAATGGCTATCGGAATATCATATATATTCAGTTTATGTTTAGAGATAAGATGAAGCAACAGATCCATCGGACCTTCAAAAACTTCAAGCTTATAATTAATAGCTGACATAAACTCTCCTTACATAAAAATGGTAGCAATAAAATCAATAATAAAAGATACAACAGAACTGATTGCGTCAAAAATAATATCTGAAATCGTTGTCAAAGGTGAAATATTTAATCTGTTAAAAAGAAAAATTATTGCAAACAGAGCATAAAGCATATATCTTTCATATTCCATAATACGATAATAAATCTTATCAGGAATAAACATAGTAAGAATTCTTGAACCGTCAAGAGGAGGAAAAGGAATTAAATTGAATACAGCAAGTGCAATGTTATAATAACCCACATTAATAAAGAAGCTGACTGCGATATCAGCTACAGATACAGCTCCTGTAACAGAAGAAGATGTAAACAATGCACATATATACCCGATAATTATAAAAATTACAGCAAGTAAAAGATTAGACACAGGTCCTGCAAGTGCGGAAAGCCCCATATAAAGCTTTCGTTTTTTGAAATTTCTTATATTTACGGGAACAGGCTTAGCATATCCGAATCCGAACAAAAACAGCATAAGAGTTCCTATTAGGGATAAATGAGCCATCGGGCTTAATGTAATTCTTCCGCTGAGTCTTCCTGTTGAGTCACCGAGCTTATCAGCCATCCAAGCATGGGCAGCTTCATGAACAGGCAAGCAGCACAATGTAACAAATACAGTTACACATATCATTGTAATAAACTCAAGCGGGTCACCTTCACCGCTCATATAGGAAATAATATATCTTAACATAATATCTTCTCTCCTTTATAGTTTTTTTGAAACAACAAACCTGTAGTTAGAATAGATATCCTTGTAAGCTTCGCTGAAATATCTGTCTCCTGCGATGGCAATAATATCATCAGTCTGCGTTTCACCGCATTCAAAGGCAAAATAACCGCCGCAATTGAGGTTATCGCTCCAATTATTATAAATTGCTCTGTAAAAGATCAATCCATCCTCACCGCCGTCAAGAGCCGTCAGGGGTTCGCATAAAACCTCGCGCTGAAGTGAATTAATTTCAGAAGATTCAATGTACGGCGGATTAGATACTATAATATCTGCGGACTGAATATCAGAATTATACTTTTTAAGTATATCATGCTTAATCAGCTTCACATTTTCAAGTTGAAACATATCGAGATTCTTTTCAGCATAATATAAAGCTTTATCATAAAGCTCAAACAGATAACAGGTTACCTGCGGACACTCTTTTGCAATGCTCAAGCCTATACTGCCGCTGCCGGTGCAAAGGTCATAAACTACAGAATAATTATTCTTTTTAATGAGTTCAACACATCTGTCTACGAGCTCCTCAGTTTCAGGACGAGGGATAAGGACACCTTCACCGACAAAAAATGAGCTCTTGTAAAAATCCCACTTCCCTATTATGTACTGAAGCGGCTCACCGTTAATCCTTCTGTCAAGAAAACGATTATAACTGTCTTCTTGCTCAGATGAAATTTCTTCGGCAGAATGGAGCATATACGATGCAGTATCACCATCAAAAAAAGTCAGAAGCAACTGATAGGCATCAAAATCGGCATCAGGGATACAATGTGCGTTCAATTTGTCCTTACCCGCATCAAGGGCTTGTTTCCAGCTTATCATACGTCAGAAGAGCCTTCGTTGTTTTCCTCAGAGACAACAGCTTTGATGGAAGCAATAGCAACTTCAATCATATCATCAGTGGGTTCTTTTGTTGTAATTCTCTGCATCCATAATCCGGGTGCTGAGAATATTTTTGTAATTATATTATCGTGCTTACCTGCGTATCTGATAAGCTCATAGCTGATACCGGTAACAACCGGCAGAATACCCAGTATTTTTACTGCAGTCCATATAAGTCTCATATCAGGGGAATTCAGAACAGGAATAATAAGAACAGTTACAGAAGAAATAATTACATTAGTAATAAGCACAATAAAAATGAAGCTTGTGCCGCATCTCGGATGAAATCTCTTACACGTCCTTACATTTTCAACTGTGAGAGGAAGTCCCTTTTCAAAACAGAATATAGATTTATGCTCTGCGCCATGGTACATAAAAACTCGTTTGATATCCTTCATCTGTGAAACGGCTATCATATATAAAACTATAATAACCATTTTAATTATGCCTTCACAGAAGGGATGAATATCGGCAAGAGCATTACCGAGAAGCTTCGTATCAACAATATCTACAATGTAAGTTGGCGCATAGAAAAACAGAAGAACACAAAAAACAGCCACAATAATGGACAAAACACCGGTAATTGCGGTAACAAACTTAGGACTGAGATGTGCATTCAACCACTTGTCAAGCTTTGACATTTTTTCAGTATCTTCTTCTGCATCAAGCTGACCTGAAAGCTCTGCGGAACGCATAAGAGATTTATATCCGATCAACATTGATTCAATAAAATTTACAATACCGCGTATAAACGGCAAACCGAATAACTTAATCTTGTCCTTCAGATGTGTGGTCTTGAACTCCTCAGTAATAATATTTCCGTCTGTGTGTCTTACTGATAAGGCAACGCCGTCAGGACCGTTCATCATAACACCCTCAATGAGCGCCTGACCGCCGACCGATATTTTATTTGATGTTGTTTCTTTGCCCATCAACTGTCTTTCCTTTCAGATAAATTAACGGGTAATGTGGGCAGAGTAATATTTACCTCTGTCCCCTCCCCGTAAACACTTGATATTTCAAGTGTTCCTTTATGCAGACTTACAATTTCATCACAAACCGCAAGTCCTATTCCCGAACCCTTTGTAGTGAAATTAGCTTTATAAAATTTCTCTTTAATTCGGGGTAAATCCTCAGGTGCAATACCACAGCCGGTATCGGCAACTCTGATTTTTACATTGCCGGAATCAATCATTGCAAGAATAGAAATCTTGCCGCCGGCAGGAGTATATTTAATAGCATTATCAATAATATTTACAAACACCTGCTTGATTCTGTCTGGATCTGCATTAACTGGCGCAGCATAATCGGGAGAACTGTAAAAAAGCTCCTTACCTTCCCTGCCTGCTCTGTCCTTTAATACATAGACAGCATCATCAAGCTCAGCGATGATATCAATTTTTTTAAGATGTAGTGTCATCCTTCCGCTTTCCATTCTTGAGAAATCAAGAAGATCCTCAACAAGCGTATACAGACGATCAGTTTCATTCTGAATAACTCTTAAACCGCTGTTTATTGTCTCATCTGAAGAATCATTAATGCAAAGCAGAGTTTCAGTCCATCCCTTTATTGCAGTAAGAGGAGTTCTCAATTCATGAGAAACAGTAGATATGAAATCATTCTTAAGCTTGTCTGTTCTGTCAATTTCTTCGGTCATATAATTGATAGATTCTGCAAGCTCTGCAAGCTCATCGTCATATCTGTTAGATAATTCGATTTTATCCTTATAGTTACCTGCCGCAATACGTCGTGTGGCAGCATTAAGCTTTTTTACAGGAGCAACCATTGATCTGACAAAGAAAAGACCGGAAAAAACAACAAGGGAGAGCGCAAAAAGACAAATAACGAAAACAATAAAAATAACTCTAAGCAGCTGCAAATCTACCTGCTCAAGAGAAATTATGTAACGCACTGCACCGTTACTCATACCCTTGGTTCTCGGAAGCAAAACGGAAATTGCCATAATTTTTTCGCCTGTGCTTGAGTATCCCTGCCATAATGCACGACCTGAAGCCGATTGAATGGCATCATCATAATCAGGACACTTTTCATCCTCCGGGATAAATCCCGTCGAAGTAACAACAGGAATTCCATGCTTATTTATTACCCATAACTCAGCTACATTGAAATCCTGATAATTATCAACATATTCCTGAGCTCTGGCAGAAAACTCGTCGTCATCTGAATTCAGATAAGAACTGAAATAATCAGCAATAACACTACTCTGTGCAAGTGACTGCAATTTTGCCTCAACGGTGTCATAATAATAATCTTTAAGGATAAGAACAACGAACACTGAAATGCAGGACAATATAATTGCAATTACAAGTATTGTAGTAACAAGCCATCTGACCGTAATACCGCTTTTCAGCATCTGAGATCCCTCCTTATAGATTTATACCAACCATTTATAACCAACACCCCATATTGTTGTAAGATGATGGGGGCTTGAAGGGTCATCCTCAACCTTCATTCTGAGGCGCCTTATATTAACATCAACAACCTTATCATCGCCGTAATATGAATTTCCCCATACATGACTCAGAATTTCACTTCTTTCAAGAGCCGTATTAGGATGCATAAAAAAGAACTCCATTATCTGAAATTCTACCTGCGTAAGCTCAATCTGTTCACCGTTCTTAGTAAGAGAACGGCTTCTCAGATTAAGAGAAAAATCACCAAGCTCAATGATACTGCTCTTCTCATGGCTTTTTTCCGCATATTCTCTGTTCAATGTAACCCTGCGGTGTATTGCGTCAACTCGTGCCATAAGCTCAGACGGGGAAAACGGCTTTGTTACGTAATCATCGGCACCTACAAGCAAGCCCGTAACCTTATCCATCTCCTGAGTCTTTGCAGTAAGAATAATAATACCGAGCGTACTACTCTTCTGTCTGAGAATCTTACAGACTTCCAGACCGTCAACTATAGGCATCATAATATCAAGAAGGGCAATATCAAAATTACCGTCATATTCATCATAAAGTTTCAATGCCTGCTCACCGTTTTCAGCCTCAATAACTTCAAATCCGCTTCGTTTAAGATTAATAACAATAAACTCACGTATTGACTTTTCATCTTCAGCAATAAGAATACGTTTCATAATCTTTCTCCTTATAATTCAGTAATGAGACTTCTGATGTAATTTTCACTAAAGCCAAGGGTTTCGCCTTTCGCAGAAATAACAATTTTATATTCAATGTCATTTTTTTCACCCAGCAAACCATCAGGAAGAATATTTACAAGATCATCTGCTGTAACGTATGATATGGAAAAAACAATATTATTCTCAGCTTCATAATTTTTCAATCTGACTTGAGTTACTCTGTTTATATAGTCATAGACAACATAATATTTTTCATAAAGAGCATCAAACTTCAACGCATATTCATCATAACGATTCATAAAATATTTCCCGAGACTCATAAAATCTCGATCAAGAAAGGTGTACCACTCTGTAAAAACCAATGAAACATCAGCTTCATCGGAATCAGATATAAAAAATGATTCACTGCTGTCAAGAGAAACAGGAATATCAATATAACCATCGTTATTAAAATCAGAACAGTACAAATCATACTCTCTTGAAGATATGGACGATATGTATTTATCTGATGTCTGAGGAATAAACAAAGCTCCGTTTTCGTAGTCAAAAACAAGCATTTCAGAAAAAATCACACCGCCTGAAACAAGACAATCAACATAAAATCGAAGATTATCATTTTCCTTATCAGAAACAATTCTTGATATAGCTGAAAAGGAAAACGGAAGCTTTACTTCACTGATCGGAATAAAGTTCTCATTCAATGAATCATAATCAATTAATCGGGCTTTTGTTGAAGATGATCCCTTTTCCGACTCGAAATAAAAGTACAGCAACTCATTAGCATCGTCATCATCTACATTACAATGAACGTAATCAGCGATCTGAATTGTTGCAAGGGAAACAAGAGAATTATCAGTATCAGCTTCAAGAGATGAAATCCTGTAAATGGAAAGAGTTTTTTCCTTCTGTGAATCATCAAGAGACCAGATAACTCCTATTTCAAGATTATTTGTACTGTCTATATTGAAAAAATCAACCTTATAAACCTCTGTTCCCGAGCCGGTAAAATCCCCCACGGAATACCATTCATCATTAATCTGAGAAAGAATGTGCATATGCACAACCGATGAATTGGAATTAAATGAATAAAAAACAACAGCTTCATCATTTCCGTCATGATTTGCATCAAAAATTATATATGAGCCTCTGTTATCTCCGGCAACAGGAGTGAAAAGTCTGATATTGACACCAACCTTATTTTCAAAAGCAAGCTGAAGTTTAGCTTTTTCACCTGTCAGTTTTGGAGATTTAAGAAGGCTTTCTGCTGAAAAAAAATCGAACATTGAGCACCCTGAAAAGTTGAAAATACAAATCAAAACGAGAATCACAGATACAGTTTTCAACAAAATCTTCTTCAAGTTGCTCACCTCCGATATTATTTAACTTCAATTTCCACAGTATATGTACCGTGTACCCAACTGTCAGTAAGGGTTCTGAGAATAATTTTTGCAGGAATCGTATGAGTTCCGGGAGTTAATTTTTCATCTCCGAAAACTGGAACAGCATAAGCTGCTGTTTTATCAATATCCATAACAGAATCTTCAGGTCCGACTATCTGAACTGATTCTACGGTTTCTGAGAGAATCTTGACATTTTTCGGAACCTTAACAGAAGAAAGATCAACCGGAATTTCCAGCCATCTCTTTGACATATCCGACATATCAACAGTTACTGTAAATGACTTTACTTCAGATGCAAGCTTTTCATTTTCAATTACAATATTATTAACCGTATTGTTGATATTCGAAAAATCTACAGTACCCACAAGAATCTTATTGTTTTCATCAAGCAGTGAATCTCCCGATCCCGTTTTAACAGCAATATCGACCTCTGCGGGATAAACAGTATATTCAAAACCGTCAGTTCTGTAGGCCTGAGGAATTCCTGCAAAATCAACCGCTGTTTCATATGTGCCAACCTTTGTAATCGGAATAGAAACATAAACAGGCTCAGTTATTCCGAGAGTGAGATTGGAAAGATCCACAGTACCGCTTGATGACTCTGCAATAATCTCAGCTTCAAAGCTCTCAGTCACTGAAAGCTTTTTATCAATTTTTACAAAAGCCTTAACGGAAGTGATTTTGGATATTTCCTTAGAAGGACCTGATATATCAATTTTATCAATGCTAACTCTGGGATTCTCTCTTATCAGCCCATCGGCAATTGCAAACTTCTCTCCTTCTTCAATCTGCTCAGTTAAAGCAAAGGACTTAGTAACGCGTTCATCAAACGTCACCTTGATAGATTTTAATGAAACTGAAGAAATCTGAACATCGCCTGATATGCCGTTAAGCGACGCTGAAACAGGCAGATCATATGTTCCCGCAGCAACAACCGATGAAGTTGATGCAAATAAATTTATGTTACTGTTTGAAAGCTCCGATGAATTAACAAGATAGCTGTATCCCTTTACAGTGACATCAGCAAAAAATTCAGAATTTCCGAATACTTCAAGGTTATTTTCCGCAGCTACACTGTTTTCATCAATATTTACCGATATTTTCACATCAGAAAATACTCGTTCAATTTCAGAAGTCTGGGAAATAGAAACAAATACCCAGAAAACAACAGCAAACACAAGGGAAAGGAGAAAAACAAACTTGTTGTTTGTAACAAGAGAAGAAAATGACATTTTACCTTTTTTTCCGTTAACATTATTCCTGCTCATCATTTTCAACTCCTTCATTAATTATTCCGTCCTCTTCCTCAGAAAGAATTTCTTCAAACGGTGCTTCAACAGAAACATCATCCCGACCTTCCGCTGACTCGACACACAATTCCTCGTTTACTTCAGTAACAGTCGTACTGACAGCATCGTCATTTTTGATTTCTGCAACGTCAGCATTTGCAGGCTCGTCGGCATCTTCATCAGAAGCATTATTCAGCTCAATATTTTCAGGTTCAGTAACAACCGTCTGTTTATTCTTTTTAGAAAAAAGCATTTTTTTCTCTGTCTTGGGAACGAGGATATAAGAACCAAGTTTTTCACGAAGCTCACTGTCGGAAAGGCCTCTGATAAGTTTTCCTTCAACAGCAAGAGAAATAATTCCTGTTTCCTCGCTAGTTACAACAACAACTGCGTCAGAATTAAGGCTGACTTCAATTGCTGCTCTGTGTCGTGTGCCGACATTTTCAGCAATAATCCTGTCATTCTTCATCGGAACAACGCATCTTGCTGCAACAATTCTTCCGTCTTTAATTACAATCGCACCGTCATGCAAAGGAGCCTTAGGATAGAAAATGCTACAGATCATTTCAAATGTTGTTGCAGAATCTATCGTGACAGCATGGTTTGTGAGATCACCGAGAAGTGAATCTCTCTGAAAAATTATGAGAGAACCTACCTTACTTCTGCTCATAGCACCTGCTGCTCGACAAACGGAATTTATAGCTTCAATGGATTCTTCGTCAGAGGAAGATGATGAGAAGAAATATTTTTTTCCGAATTTTTTCTTACCGACATTTTCGAGTGCATGACGAAGCTCAGTAGAAAACAGCACAACAAAAATAATGATGATATCAGAAAAAAGTCTAGAAAATATAAACTTACTTGTTGTCATATCAAAAAGATTTACAAGACCGTAAACTATAACAACAAAAATTATACCTTTGATCACCTGAATAGACTGGGATTTTCTTAATTGAGTAATAAGCGCATAAGCAAGAACCGCAACAAGAAGAATATCCACTACATCAGGGAAAAGGTTAATATTTGCAAAAACATCTACTATACGTAAGAAAATTGTTTTTACGGTTTCAATTAATTCCATTTTTTACACCGCCGAATTATTTTTTTTGATTATAGATACGCTATGTGCAGAGATACCAAGACCTTCACCGGTAAAGCCAAGTTTTTCTTCTGTTGTTGCCTTAACGTTAACAAGATCAACATCAACTGAACAGACAGCCGCAATATTTTTACACATATCAGAAATAAACGAAGCAAGCTTTGGCTCCTGAGCAATAACCGTGCAATCAATATTACATATCTCATAGCCTTTATCTCTTATCAGAGAGCAAACAGTTGACAACAGCACAAGGCTGTCTGCATTCTTAAAATGTGCGTCAGTGTCAGGAAAATGCTTTCCGATGTCCCCGAGGGCAGCTGCCCCAAGAAGAGAATCACAAACTGCATGCACGAGCACATCAGCATCAGAATGACCGAGAAGACCTTTTTTATAGGGAATATGAACTCCTCCGAGAATCAGCTTTCTTTTCTCAACAAGCCTATGCACATCATAGCCGTGTCCAATACGATACATAACATCAATTCCTTAAAACAGTATTTATTTTGTTTTCTTAAGCTCCTTACAAGCAGCAAGCTTTACTGCAAGACAAATAATATCAGTAGCAATCCTGAGCTCTTCAACAGTAGGACAGGAAGGAGCAAGACGTATATTCTTATCCTCGGGATCAATTCCGTAAGGATAAGTAGCACCGACACCGGTAAGAGTAACACCAGCCTTTTTGCAAAGCTCACCGACAAACTTTGCAGAACCGGTTGTGACATTAAGACTGATAAAATATCCGCCTTTGGGTTCATTCCATTTTGCAATACCAAGACCATCAAGCTCTCTTGAAAGAATCTCAAGTACAGTTGCAAATTTAGGTCTGAGAATCGCAGCATGCTTCTTCATCTGAGCCTTTACATCATCAACAGTTTTATAGAAATATGAATGACGAAGCTGATTAAGCTTATCATAACTGATAATCTGTAACGTAAGTCTGTCAGAAATCTCCTTGAAATTCCTGTCGCTTGCTGCCATAGCGGAAACGCCGGCTCCGGCATATGTAATCTTTGAAGTAGATGTAAAGGTAACAAAATTATCTTCATTACCGAACTTCTTTGCTTCATCAAAAATGTTAAGAAGACTATCTCCATCTTCATACACATCATGAACAATGTAAGCATTGTCCCATATAACTCTGAAATCTTTTGCGGCAGGCTTCATTGCAGCAAGACGTTTTACCGTATCATCGGAATAAGTAATACCGTCAGGATTAGAATACTTTGGAACGCAGAACATACCTTTGACATCAGAATTTTTAATAAGCTCCTCAACAAGATCCATATCAGGACCTGACTCAGTCATAGGAACATTTATCATTTCAAATCCGAAATACTCAGCAATACCGAAATGTCTGTCATATCCGGGAACAACAGCAATAAACTTTCTATTTTTGTTGTTAAGCCAGGGCTCACAATCTGCAAAACCCTTATACATACCCTGAGCTATAAAGTCAAACATCAGATTAAGGCTTGAACTTCCGCACGCGATAACATTTCCGGGATCAACTCCGAGAATTTCACCAAAAAGTCTTCTGCATTCTTCTATTCCGTACAGAATGCCGTAATTCCTACAATCTGTGCCATCCTCAGATTTATATCCGATTTCCTTAAAATGCTCATTCAGCATATCATCGTAAATATCAAGCTGTTCAGCAGCGGGCTTTCCTCTTGCCATATTAAGAGATATGCCCTTAGCAACATATTCATCATATTTTTTCTGAGCAGCTGCTTCAAATTCAACTAACTGCTCAGTTGTAAGCTCATTAAGACGTTTCATAAAACCACCCTGATTTCTTCAAAATTTTAACTTGAATTTATAATCTGCAATATTTTTTTGCATAACAAGTCAATTATCTTAATCATTCTATCACATAAAATTACATTAATCAATACTATAAATATAAAAAATAAGTATATATAACAAAAAAAGATGTGTCTGTAAAAACAAACACATCTCAAAATCAGTTTTCATTTCTTTCGCGGATTACAAGCCTTGTTGGAGTACCCTCAAGACCAAAAACCTCACGAATCTGATTGTCAATATAACGTTGATAGCTGTAATGAAAAAGCTCCTTGCTGTTAACAAAAGCTACAAACGTGGGCGGTCTTGTAGATGCCTGAGTCATATAGTACACCTTAAGACGTTTACCCTTATCTGTCGGAGGCTGAACCCGGGCCTGCGCATCTGCAAGCACCTGATTCAATCTGCCTGTAGGAATTCTCACAGCATTCTGATCATCAACATACTTGATTAACTCAAATAATCTGTCAAGACGCTGTCCAGTCTTAGCTGAAATAAAGATAATCGGGGCATATGACATAAATGAAAAATCATTCATCAGCTTCTTGCGGTAAACATCCATAGTTTTTCCGTCTTTTTCATAGGCATCCCATTTATTGACAGCAATTATACATGCCTTACCCGCTTCATGAGCAATACCAGCAACTTTAGAGTCCTGCTCAGTGAAACCCTCTAAGGCATCAATCATTATTACGCAAACATTGGATCTTTCAACAGCAGCAACAGCACGCATAACGGAGTACTTCTCAATCTGATCGTCAACCTTCGATTTTCTGCGAAGTCCCGCAGTATCAATAAAGACAAATCTTCCGTGTTTATTGATAATTTCAGTATCTGTTGCATCTCTGGTGGTACCTGCAATATTGGAAACAAGCATACGATCCTCTCCGCAAAGAGCATTCACAAGAGAAGATTTTCCGACATTGGGCTTACCGATAACAGCAACCTTAATTGAGTCATCATCCTCGTCTGTTTCGACTGTATCGGGAAGGTGCTTGATAACCTCATCAAGCAAGTCACCGGTACCGTGACCGTGAACGGAAGATACTGCAACAGGATCTCCAAGCCCGAGATTATAAAACTCATAAAAATCTGCAGGAACAGCACCAAGAGAATCACATTTGTTGACACAGAGGACAATAGGCTTTCCGCTCTTGAGAAGCATTGAAGCCACCTCTGCATCAGTGGCAACAACACCTGTCTTAACATCACAGACAAAAATAATAGCATCTGCGGTTTCAATAGCTATCTGAGCCTGTCTTCTCATCTGAGAAAGTATAATATCATCCGAATAAGGTTCAATACCTCCGGTATCAACAATCAGAAAATTATGATTAAGCCACTCACAATCAGCGTAAAGACGGTCTCTTGTAACACCGGGACGGTCATCAACAATAGCAAGTCTTTTGCCGCTTAACTTATTGAACAGAGTCGACTTACCGACATTTGGTCTGCCTACAATAGCAACAATAGGTTTAGCCATAATACTTCATTCCGGAATCAATTCCGGCCTTTCATATAAAATAAAAACTACTTTAATTCACACTCTGTTTTGTACAAAGCATCAAACAAAGAATACGCATCGCAAGAGGTAACCGTTATCTTCGCCCTCAGCGCATTCTCAACTTCATTTACTGTGATATCATCGAGAAAAATCGGTTCAGATGCACTCTTAAGCATAACGGAAGGTATAAAAAGATTACCGCCTGCAAAATTCTGCATCATGAGACTTTCCAAGAGATCCTTACCTGTAACAAGACCTGACACGGTTACAGATTCACCGAAAAAGGAATTCCGGATACAATACACCTTAATCTCAGAATTCGGAAATTTAGCGCAGAATTCTGCAGCAATCTTTGACATTATATCATAAGCTGCAACTCCTGTCGCAATGGAAATCTGTCGCTTTTTGTTATCGGCAGCACATTCATCCAAAGCATCAGTAAATTCCTTATCAAGGCATGCAATCATTCCGACACCGTTATCAAGCTGAGGAAAATCACAGTAATATGAATAATCGGGAATATCTCTGTCTGCCAGCTGAAAAAATTCATCAGAAGGAAATGCAAGCTTTTCTCTTCCCAGCTTTAATAGCTCATCATTGAATTCATCAATAATATCAATAACGCAGCCGGCACTTTCGCAATCAAAAGCTTCAAGAGGATATAATCCGTCTCTGAATTTTGTTAGGCCGACAGGAACAGCTGCAATACTTTTAATGTTTTCCAACTCAGAAAGCTTTCGAAGAGAAAAACGAAGTTCATCACCGTCATTAATTCCGGGGCACAAAACGAGCTGTGCATTCAAGGAAATACCGGCATCAGAAAAACGCTTAAGATAACCGAGGGCTTCCCCGGCAAAAGGATTCCTCATCATCCTGACTCTTAAATCAGGATTCATCGTATGAACAGATGCATTTATCGGACTGATGTGCATCTTTATTATTCTGTCAACATCCTTCTCGGAAAGATTGGTCAGAGTTATATAATTTCCGAACAAAAAAGACAAACGCGAATCATCATCTTTAAAATAAAGAGATTTACGAAGACCTTTCGGCAACTGATCAATAAAGCAGAAAATGCAAGAATTTTTACATCTGCGATGCTTATCCATAAGATATGTTTCGAACGCGAGACCTAATTTATCTGCACAACCTGAGCTTCTGACAAAAAATCTTTTCTTTAAGCCGTTTTTTAACTCAAACACAACATTCATTCTATCTGAATCAGAATAAAAACGGTAATCAAGCACATCATTGATTTCATTACCGTTAATACTGACAAGCTTGTCTCCGGGTCTTATTCCGTTTTTTGCGCAATCACTGTTTTTCAGTAATGCATAAACATTTACTGCCAAATTATCACCACCGAATCGTATAGCAAAGCGGCGGGGAAGATATCACTTCTCCGCCTGCGCTATAAAGTACAAGATTCTCCGTCAAAAATTCAATTACGGAAATAAGAATCAGTCTTCGACAGCAACTACCTGACGGCCGTTATAATAGCCGCAAGCAGGACAAAGTCTGTGAGATCTCTTATATTCTCCGCACTGAGGACACTTCTCAATTGCGGGAGCAGAAATCTTCCAAACATTGTTACGTCTCTTATCTCTTCTTGCTTTTGATACTCTTCTTGCAGGAACTGCCATTTTTTATTTCCTCCTAACAGGCTTAATTATTCATTAAACAAATCTTTCAGCGAATCCCATCTGGAATCCGTAGGTGCACTGCACGAACACTCTCCAACATTAAGATCCTGTCCGCAAAAAGCACATAATCCCTTACAATCATCTTTACACAAAAATCTTGAAGGCAGAGAAAGATAAACATCCTCGCTTACAAGTTCATCAAGATTAAGTCTCATGCCATCAAGAACAATAAAATCATCATTATCCTCATTTTCGGCATAAGTAAGCAGTGTATGACGCACGGGAACCTTTGCATGTCTGAGTAAAGGCTTATTGCACTTGGCACATGAAGTGGAATAGTCAAATCTTGCATCCGCCTGCAAATTCACGATACCTGTTTTGTTGAACACAGAACCGCAAACCTTTACAGGAGTAACAATACATTCATCCTCAAGCAAGAAATCATAATCAATCTTTAAACTTTCACCGTCATTATTAAATACAGCATCAAGCTCGAGATACAATTTAGTGACCTCCTGTTTTTAAGCGTAGTTACCCATAAACACAACAAAAGATATTATATAGGCAGATTCCCCGTTTGTCAACAGGAAATCTGCTAAATTTTGATATTATTTTAAAGATTTTTTTATTCAGCTTCGCAAACTTCAAAAATCTTTGCAGGAAGATTTTCCTTTTCAGTAGAAACAGTAAATGTAAAGTTTGTGCCTGCAAGCTTAGAAAGGCTTGCAACCTTTACAAGGAAATCTGCCAATTCATCATAATTTCTGCCGCCGATTTTAAGAGTAGCATCAATGAGAATGTCAGTTATATCATGATCGCCTGCACAAAGTCCGCTAAGGAAGCCGTAGAATGCATCGTAACCTTCAATGCTGTAGTTACTTGCAGCAAGAAGTCTCACCTTGTAGCTGATCTGATATCTGAGAAGATCATCTTTTTCAACGCAAACAACATGACCGTTGGAGGATTCAAGTGCAGCATTAACACAATTGATGAGTTTCTTTGTCTTTCCTGTTCCTTTTTCACCGATTAAAAGCTTAATCATAATAATCAATTCCTTTCAGATTTATTATCTTATTTTTAGTTAAGTCTTGCCTTAAGTTCATCAGCCAATGCTTCATATCCGGGTTTTCCGAGAAGAGCAAACATATTTTTCTTATAGCTCTCAACGCCGGGCTGATCAAAAGGATTAACTCCGAGAATATATCCTGAAACAGCACATGCTTTTTCAAAGAAGTAAATCATCTCACCGAGGTTTTCCTCATCCATTTTATCAGCTTCAATGACAATATTCGGCACTCCGCCGTCAGTATGAGCAAGAACAGTACCTTCAAAAGCCTTGCGATTAATGTATGCCATACCGTTTCCTGCAAGGAAATTCAGTCCGTCTATATTTTCATCATCGGCTTCAATTACAAAGTCATTCTTAGGCTCATTGAATACAAAAACAGTTTCAAACAAAAGCCTTTCACCCTCCTGAACATACTGTCCGAGAGAATGAAGATCAGTAGAATAAATAGCGGACGAAGGGAAAATACCCTTATTTTCCTTTCCTTCGCTTTCACCGAAAAGCTGCTTGAACCATTCGTTCATAAGTGTAAAATCAGGCTCATAAGAAACAAACATTTCAATCTTTTTACCTGATCGATAAAGCAAATTTCTTATTGCAGCATATTTATAACAATCATTAACGTTAATATCAGGGATATTATACTTCTCGACAGAAGCCGCAGCGCCTGCCATCAGTTTATCAATATCAATACCTGCACAAGCAATAGGAAGAAGTCCTACAGCAGTAAGAACAGAAAATCTTCCGCCGACATCATCAGGAACAACAAATGTTTCATAATTCATCCTGTCAGCAAGAGACTTCAGAGTTCCCTTCTGCTTATCAGTTGTGACATAGATTCGAGAAGCTGCCTCTTCAGCAGAATACTTCTTTTCAAGAAGCCCCTTGAATACTCTGAATGCAATAGCAGGCTCTGTGGTAGTTCCTGACTTTGAGATAACATTCACAGAAAAATCGCAATTCTCACAAATAGAATATACTTCATAAAGTTCAGTAGGAGAAATACTGTTACCTACAAATAAAATTTTAGGAGTTCCGTTTGCAATTAAGTTATAATTTTTAGATCGGATAAATTCAATGGCTGCTCTGGCTCCGAGATATGAGCCACCAATGCCGATAACAACCAGAACCTCTGAATCAGATATAATTTTTTTTGCACTTTGTTTTATTCTCTCGAATTCCTCTTTGTCGTAATCAATCGGCAGATTTAACCAACCGTGAAAATCATTTCCTGCTGCCTCATGTCTGTTTTCATTCAACAAAGAATGTGCCTTTTTAACTTCTGGCTCAATTGCAAGCAGGTCTGCTTCTCTCACAAAAGAACCGAGATATTTGCTGTTAAGTTTTAAAGACATCTTATGATTTTTCCTCCGCTGTTGCTATTTTTTTATATTATTTTACTATAAATGTTTCATCTTTTCAATAGAAAATTGAAAAAAATTAATATTTTTTACAGGATTTCAAAATAGTAACAACAGCATTAAAGAAAGTCATTCTTTCGGCATCATAAGAAGTCACGATCTGACTCTTTCCTAATATTCTGTCCGCATATTTATATATAATTTCCCCGACTACGCTCCCCTTTTTAACAGGTGCTTCAGGATTATCATTAAGAACAACCTCGGTCACAATATTATTTTTAATACCTTTATTTACAAGAAAATCCTTACACTCAATATGCTCAACAGGAACATTCTGCAAAACTGAATGAGAAATATATATATCTTCAGGATACAATCCGTTGGAATCGGGAGAAAAAATTTCATAATTAGCAAATCCGTAATCAAGAAGTGCCTTTGCTCCACTGAATCTGTCCTTGCTGCTTTCTGCACCAAGCACTACTGCAACTAATTCAAGTCCGTCTCGGACAGCAGATGCACTGACACAACATCCTGCCTTACTTGTTGTGCCGGTTTTAAGTCCGGTAGCACCAGGATATGTTCTGATGATTTTATTAGTATTTACTAACTGAGTAGTGCCGTTTCGCAGTGTATCCATCCAGATACCCGTATAATCCTTAATCTTCTGATGTTTAAGCAATTCAGCAGACATTATGGCTATATCACGTGCAGTTGTCAGATGTGTTGTTGTATCATCATCAAGACCTGTACAATTATCAAAATGAGTATTATTCATACCGAGTTCTTCGGCTTTTTTATTCATCAGATTGCAAAACTCCGATTCGCTTCCGGCAATGACCTCTCCGAGAAGACAACAGGCATCATTCGCACTGTAAACCACAGTAGCTTTAAGAAGATCATCCACTGTCATAACCTCGCCGGCTTCAAGCCAGATCTGCGATCCGCCTTTATCTGCGGCAGATTGACTGCAGGTTATTTCCATGTCAAGTGTCAGTTTTCCTTCTTCAATTGCTTCCATTACAAGAATCAGCGACATAATTTTTGTTACAGATGCAGGATATAGCTGTTCATTTTCATTATTCCCTGCTATCAGCGTACAGGTATTAACATCCATCAGCGCATAAGCTTTCGCTTTGACGTCAAGAGAAACATCCGAACTTACACTCAAGACATCAGTATCAGGCTTTTCTTCAGACTCTGCAACAGCTATCACACCGAATGCAAAAATCACATTGAGCATCAGAAACAAAGTAATAATTTTTTTCAACATTTTTAATTCCTCCTTGATACAAGTTATGAGGAAGAATATATTTTATGCTAAGATATTGATTAACAACCGCGGATAATATATAATACTTATGAATTAAGTAAAGAGGTAAAGCAATGAAGGCAGCATTTTATACACTCGGTTGCAAGGTCAATCAATATGAAACGCAGGAAATGATTTCCCTGCTGAAAAACGCGGGATATACAATTGTAACACATAAGGATAAAGCTGATATTTTTATAATTAATTCCTGCACTGTAACGGCTGAAAGCAGCAGAAAAACCCGTCAGGCTGTCAGACGCTTCAGAAATGAGTATCCTGACGCTACAATTATTCTTACAGGCTGTTTTTCTCAGGCGTTTACAGAAGATGCAAAAAAATTGACTGAAGCCGACATTATTCTCGGCAACAATTCCAATCAGAACATAATCGAAGCAATCAATGAACACAAAAAGTCAGGCATCACCACCGTCAGAGTAACTGCTCATAAGCGTGAAGATACATATAAAGGAATTGAAATCAACAGCTTCGAAGGTCACACAAGAGCTTTTATAAAAATTCAGGATGGTTGCAACCGTTACTGCTCCTACTGCATAATACCAAAGGCGCGCGGTTTTTCCCGTTCACGTCCCTTAGATGCAATAAAAAATGAAATTACACGTCTTGCCGCAGCAGGTTATACCGAAATTGTTTTTGTAGGAATCAATCTTTCCGCCTACGGCCTTGACACAGGCTGTAACATCTGTGATGCTCTTGAAATTGCGGAAATGACCGACGGAATAGAGAGATTCCGTTTAGGTTCTCTTGAGCCTGATCATATAACAGATGATATCATCGACAGATTATCAAAAATGAAAAAGTTCTGTCCTCAGTTTCATCTCTCTCTGCAAAGCGGAAGTGATACAGTTCTCAAAAGAATGAACAGACATTACACCGCAAGTGAGTATTTTATCCTGTGCAACAAGCTCAAAAAGACTTTTACTGACATATCTCTTACAACAGATATCATTGTAGGCTTCCCCGGTGAAACACAAGAGCATTTCAACGAAACACTTGAATTCGCAAAGAAATGCAGTTTTATGAAGGTGCATGTATTTCCTTTTTCTCCCAGAGAAGGAACCGTTGCGTACAACTATACCGACAAGGTGCCGAATGCTGAAAAGGCAACAAGATGTGCCGTTCTTCAGAGGGAATGTGATGCAATCAGAAATTCCTATCTTGACTCATCTGTCGGAAAGACCGTAAATGTACTGTTTGAAACTCCTAAAGGCAAAACTCAACAGGGCTATACGGAGAATTATACGCCGGTATGCGTGATCTCTGACGAGAATCTGTGCGGTCAGATAAAAATGGTCAGAATTACATCTGTTAAGGATGATTGCTGCTACGGAAATCTGGTTTAAAAAATGGCGGGCTGAATAATCAGCCCGCAAATTTTATTTTGTACCGAATATTCTGTCGCCGGCATCACCGAGTCCGGGAACAATATATCCATGATCATTAAGACACTCATCAAGTGCCGCACAGAATATGTCAACATCAGGATGTGCTTCACTCAATGCTTTTATACCTTCCGGAGCAGCAATAGTACAAACAAACTTAATATGCTTTGGTCCCCTCTTCTTGATAAGAGAAATAGCATCAATGGCACTGCCACCGGTAGCACACATAGGATCGACAACTATAACATCTCTCTCTTCGATATCAGAGGGAAGCTTACAATAATACTCAACCGGCATAAGAGTTTCAGGATCTCTGTAAAGACCTATATGACCGATTCTTGCGGAAGGAATAAGCGCAGTTATGCCGTCAACCATTCCGAGGCCAGCACGAAGAATCGGCACTACAGCAAGCTTTTTACCTGAAAGCTTTTTAACCTTCGCAACTGCAACGGGGGTTTCAACCTCAACCTCAGTAAGTTCAAGATCACGGGTTGCTTCATAGCACATAAGCATAGCAATTTCACCTATGATAGCTCTGAAATCCTTAGACGGTGTATTCTTGTCACGTATAATTGAAACCTTATGCTGAATAAGAGGATGATTTGTAACAGTAATATTTGCCATATCTTCATACTTCCTTTCCTGAACAATTACATATTTTCAATCTCGGTAATCTGATCAACGCGTCTCTGATGGCGACCGCCTTCAAACTCTGTGTTTATAAACACATCAACGAGTTCAAGGGCAGCACCGACTCCGATAACTCTTGCACCGAGACAAAGAGCATTGGCATCATTATGAAGTCTTGTATATTTAGCACTGAAATAATCTGAACAGCAGGCTGCCCTGATTCCCTTGACCTTATTTGCTGCCATTGATATACCGATACCGGTACCGCAGCAAAGAACAGCCTTATCACATTTACCAGATACAACAAGATCACAAGCTTTTTTTGCCTGGTAGGGATAGTCAACACTGTCTGTGCTATATGCACCGCAATCTTCAAAATCAATGTTGTTCTCAATAAAATATTCCTTTATTGCTTCCTTGAGAGGGAAACCTGCATGATCACTGCTTAATGCTATCATTATTTTACATCTCCTGACTTTTTTAATTCTCTTTCCGCCTGAGAAAGACGAAGATATGACGGGATAAGATTATCAGCCGAAACAGCTTCTGTACCTTTATTATAATTCCTGTAAGCGGTAATTGCAACTCCTGAAGCGTGCTGATATTTAAATATTTCAGAAAATTTTCTCACATCAAGACCTTTTTCTGATAAAAATTTGTAAGAAATATCAGCACCGTCACCGATAAGAAGAATCTTTTTCCCTAAGTTCTGCAATTCCAAAGATAATTCTTCCAGTGTCTTCGGAGCATCTTCGGCAAGTCGTCTGATTTCTCCGTCAGACTTTTCAAACAAAGCAGTATAGACCTGCATACAACGAGCATCCATAACAGGACAGATTACAAATCCGTCAATATCAGCACAATTAGCAAGAGCTTCAAGTGTAGAAACTGCAAAGCAAGGCTTATTCTCTGCAAAGCACAAGCCCTTGACAGCTGAAACACCGATTCTGATGCCGGTAAAAGATCCGGGACCGGAGGAAACGGCAAAGGCATCAACATCATCAATTGCAAGATCTGCCATTTTCAGCGCAGAATCAATAAGGGTCATCATTGTCTGTGAATGCGTAAGCCCGGTATTCAAGTAAGTTTCACTGATTAACCTTCCGTCTTTAATAACTGCGGCACCTGCGGCAACAGCAGAAGTATCAACACCGAGAATAATCATCAGAAGGCACCTCCCGTTACAACAATTATACGTTCATCTGCATTATCCCCTTGTGAAATATTTACATATACGGTATTATCAGGCAATGCAGATAATATATTTTCACTCCATTCTATAAAAAGAACAGATTCATTATCAAGATAATCGAAAAATCCCGTAGAATATAAATCATCAATATCTGTGACACGATACATATCAAAATGATAAATTTTCGGTATTCCGCCGTAATCGTGAACAAGGGAGAATGTTGGAGAGCTGACAAAAGAATCATTTCCGTATGCTTTAAGAGCTCCTCTTACAAAAGCAGTTTTCCCCATTCCCATTCCACCGGAAAATGCTACTACACTGCCTGCAGGGACAGAAGAGCAGATATCACAGGCAATTTTCATTGTGTCGTTTTCAGAAAATGACTTATATTCTTTCATAATAATTCACCATAAATAATATTTCTATTGAAAAAACTGTTTTTTAACTATATAATACATTATATCAACTTACGGAGCTGAAAAAATGTCAAGACTTATTAAATTATTGAAATCTGCGTTTTTTGAAACAGATTTATTACTGATATTCCTGAGCGTTGCCGCATCATTCTTCGGAGTGATAATGGTTCACAGTGCCACGATGCTTCATATCGAAGAAGGAAGCATTATGTCCCGAGATGCACGGACAATGCTTCTTGCAGTATGCGTCGGCGCTGTATTTGCATTAATAATATCTTTTATTGACTACAAGTTCATATCAAAAATGTACCCTTTGATAGGTGCAGTCTGCATTATAATGATGCTGGTGCTTTTTATACCCGGAGTAGGCGTAGGACCTGCAGAAAGACCTGATGCAAAAACATGGATTCTGCTTGGTTCAACAGGACTCTTCTTTCAGCCTTCCGAGCTCGTTAAAATCGGATTTATCATTACTTTTGCAATGCATCTTGAGCTGGTACAGGACAAGATCAAAAGTATTCCGCATCTTATCGGGCTTGTAATACACGGCATGATTCCCACGGGACTTGTTGTTCTGACAGGCGACTTAGGAAGTGCTTTGGTATTTATGCTGATTTTCATTACCATGCTTTTTCTTGCAGGCGTACAGATGCGTTACTTTGTTTTAGGGATAACCGGCATAGTCGCGTCGATTCCGATGGTATGGTACTACTTCTTTTCCGATACGCAAAAGGAAAGATTTCTCGGGCTTATTTACCCCGAAAGATATCCCGATATTATGTATCAGCAAAACAAAGGACTCGAGGCAATCGCATCGGGAGGACTTACAGGTCAGGGACTGTTCAACGGAAATTATACGCAGAATGAAATCGTGCCAGAAAGTGAAAATGATATGATTTTCACTGTTATCGGAGAAGAGCTTGGATTTATCGGTTGCCTGCTTGCATTTGCTGTTCTCTTTGCAATCATTCTGAAAATTGTATCCACAGGCGCAAAATCGGGAGAAAATGCTACATCTCTTATGTGCTACGGTGTTTCCGCTATGTTTGCAGCTCAGATAATAATCAATATCGGCATGTGCATGAAAATTTTTCCGGTTATCGGCATTACGCTTCCCTTCTTCAGCGCCGGCGGTTCATCGAACTTATGTATTTACATAGGAATCGGACTCGTTATGAGTATATACCGATTTACAAAAGAAAGAGAAGTTACAAGCATACGCTTCCACAGAATATTAAATTGAGAATATGATCCTCCGATAAACGGAGGGTCATATTTTTTTGAGATTAGCCATACCCTGCATAAGCTTTTTAGTTCCTACTGTATCAAAGGCTACCTCAAGCAAAATATCATTTCCGAGAGGTGTGGCAGAAACAACAAGACCTGTGCCGAATTTTCTGTGACTTACAGTGTCTCCAATCTTCAGAGTAACCGATGAATTGCCGCTTTCTGATTCTTTTTTAAGTGTTGATGCAATTACGCTAGACTTAAAAGAATTGTTCCCGGGATTCTTTTTTGACGAATAAGAATAACCGGAATATTCAGCTTCGTTATCGTAAAATCTGCCGCCATAGGAATTTCCTCCACCATAACCCGAGGAGTAATATCCTGCTGAAGAATAGGTACTGCGAGAAGGAGCACTTATATCTTCTATGAGATCCAAAGGAATTTCCGAAATGAATTTTGACGGTGGATTCATACTTGTTTTACCGAACTGCATACGGCTCATAGCTCTTGTTATATGAAGCTTCTTCTTTGCTCTTGTAATACCAACATAAGCAAGACGTCTTTCCTCTTCCATAAGAGAAGGCTCACTGATGGATTGCATAGAGGGAAATACACCGTTTTCAAAGCCGACGATGTAAACATACGGAAACTCAAGGCCTTTTGCTGAATGAAGAGTCATCAGCGTAACCGTATCAAGCTCGGAATCATAATTATCAATATCGGATAGCAACGCAACCTCTTCAAGAAAGCCTTCAAGAGTTGCTTCGTCACCGTTTTCCTCTTCATATCTGGCAATGGTAGAATAAAGTTCGTTAAGGTTCTCTATTCTTTCCTCTTTTTTCTCATCAGTTTCGAGAGATTCGATATACCCGGATTCATTCATAATTATCCTGAAAAGATTAGCAAGTGAGTTACTTTCACGAAGCATTGAAAATGTTGTAATCATCCTGGCAAAAAGCTTAAGCTTCTTTGAACTCTTAGATAAAGCAGCATATTCATCAGAATGCTCCATAAGATAAAATACACTATCACCAAGCTTTGAAGAAATTTCAGAGAGGTTATTCATAGTTGTCTCTCCAATACCTCTTTTAGGCTCATTAACTATTCTTCTCAGACGGACATTGTCGTTCGGATTTGACACAACAGCAAGATAAGCAAGTGCATCCTTGATTTCTTTACGGTCATAGAATCGATGTCCGCCGATGATTCTGTAAGGAATACCCTGCTTAACAAGAGCACGTTCAATTATATTTGACTGCGCATTCATACGATAAAGAACCGCATTGTCAGAAAATGGAACACTGTTATCAACGGAGTTATCCATAATGCTTTTTGCAACAAAGTTTCCTTCTTCAATATCATCGTTACATGCTTTTAGAGTAATTTTTTCTCCGACACCGTTTGATGTCCAAAGCTGTTTTCCTTTTCTTTCCTTGTTATTGGCAATTACGGCATTAGCAGCATCAAGTATTGTCTGAGTTGAACGGTAATTCTCCTCAAGTCTTATAACAAGGGCATTACCGAACTGCTCTTCAAAGCTTAAAATATTTTCAATTGTTGCACCTCGGAAGCTATAGATACTCTGGTCATCATCACCAACGACACAAAGATTATTATGCCCCCCTGCAAGCAAGCTTACTAAAACATACTGTGCATGGTTTGTATCCTGATATTCATCCACCATTATGTATCTGAATCGGTTGCGATAGTAATCAAGAACCTCATGGTCCTTTTTCAACAATTTGACAGTATTGAATATTATATCATCAAAATCCATTGCATCTGCTTCTTTCAGCAGCTGCTGATATCTTGCATATGCTTTTGCAATATCAATTCTGCGCATATCGGAACCGACATTTTCCGAGTACTCATCAACATCAATAAGACAGTCCTTTGCTCTGCTTATTTCTCCGAGAATCTGCTTTGCAGAAAGATACTTTTCATCGATATTCAGCTGACGCTGACATTCCTTCATCAGACGCTTGGAATCATCAGTGTCATAAATAGTAAAATGATTGGAAAATCCTATTCTGTCACAGAATCGCCTGAGCATCCTTACACAGCATGAGTGAAAGGTGCTTGCCCAGATTTCATCACCGGAATCTCCGAGATTATTAACGAGTCTTTCCTTGAGCTCATTTGCAGCTTTATTAGTAAATGTAATAGCCAGAATCTGCCAGGGCTCCGGAGCATCAACTCTCAAAGAATCCTTAATGTCTTCATACACTGAAGAATCTCCGGAAAGATACTTTGAATATAATTCATCGAGATTATCGGAAAAACTGTAAATTCTGTCAGAATTATATGCGTTTCCGTATTTTATAAGATTGGTAATTCTGTTTACAAGAACGGTTGTTTTACCGCTTCCCGCACCTGCAAGAATAAGCAGCGGCCCCTTAACAGTGGTCACTGCCTTGAATTGCATACTATTCATACGGGAAAAATCTTTCTTGATTATCTGTTTTCTTAGTTCAAGAAGTCTTTCTTCTGACATAGCTTCACCTTAATATTATCTGTTAAAAATTGAATTTCCGTTACTGTCTGCAGCAACAATCAAAGGAATATCCCTGACAGTAAGCCGTTTTATGCTTTCGCAGCCAAGTTCGGGAAATGCAATTTCTTCTATCTTTTCAATAGTCTGACTAATTAACGCACCGAATCCGCCGCCGGCACAGAAATATACAGCTTTATTTCTTACAATCGCATCAATAACATCCGGCCCTCTGTTACCCTTCCCTATCATTGCCGATAGCCCTCTGTCAAGCAGCAACGGAGAAAACGGATCCATTCTTGATGATGTGGTAGGCCCGAAGCTTCCGATAGTACCGTCATCCTTCGTGGGACTCGGTCCCGCAAAGTAAATAACTGAGCCTTCAAGCTCAAACGGGAGCTTATCTTTCTCTGCAATAAGCTTACAGAGTCTTGAGTGGGCCGCATCTCTTGCCGTATAAATAATACCTGAAAGATAAACCTTATCTCCGGCAGTAAATTCAGGTATATATTCACGAAGCTTCGAGGTCTCAATATAAAACTCAGTCATTCACATCAACCCTGAAATCAAATTCATCTGCATCATCGAAATTAACATTAGGCTTACGAACAGGAATAATATCCTCGGTAACGTATGATGCCGCAGTCTCATCAACAGATGCTGTTTCAGACTTTTCTCCGGTAAAAGCAGCAAAATCAGTGGTAAAATCAAACTTTTCACCGGTGATCTTGACATCACTCTTAAATGCATCAAGTGCTTTACCCAAAGCATTCATATTATCAAGAAGCACCTTAAAAGATACATTAAACTGATTGCTGATATCTGTAATACTTTCAGCTATTGCACCGGCCTTAACAGATGTAGCGTGAGCTGAAGAAAAGGCATCAGCAAACAAATCAGATGCTTTATCATTTGCTTCTTTAACAAGAATTTCAGAAAAACGCTTTGCATCAAGCATAGCTGCACCGAGACGGGCTTCATACACCTTTGCGATGTCACATTCGGAGCATTTATCACTCTGCTTATTTATTACAGCAATATTCTCAGCCTCAAGCTCCTTAATCTTAGACTTCAGCTGTTCAATTTCTGTTTTATAATGATTTTCTTTAGCCTTCAGCAGTTCCTTTTCAGCGGAAATCTCAGAATCCTTGAGTCTTTCTTTTTCATTGGATTGGGCAATCACCCCTTTGAGGGTTTCGATATCAGACTTGCGTTCAGAAAGCTCCGCCTGCAGTCTCTCGATTTCAACATTTTTTTCGACATCTGACTCATCAAATGCGTTTTTCAGATTTTCGGCAGAAGCACGCAGCTCTTCACGCATATCATTTATATATTTATTGGTATTAGCAAGCTGAATCTGAAGCTGAGCCTTTTCTGCAAGAATAGATTCAATATAAGTAATTACATCATTTCTGTTAAAGCCATTCACAGATGAACGGAAGGAAATATTTTCAGCCATAGTTTGCCTCCGGATAAAAACAATTTTTTATAATTTTAACATACAGTTTTATTAATTACAAGCATTTTCAACAAAATCACCATTTATTTATTATTGACAATAATTTTAATAAACATTATAATTGAATAAAATATTTCCCGGAGGATTGATTTTATGGAAGTAAGAATTTTTAATACTGCTGATGAAATTGCAATAGCTTGTGCTGACATTTTCACAGAAATAATCAAAAATAAGCCTGATTGTATTTTAGGCCTTGCAACAGGAGCATCACCCGTAAAAACATACAATGAGCTCATAAGAAGATATAATGCAGGTGAAATCAGCTTCGAAAACGTCAAAACATTCAACCTTGATGAATATTGTGATCTTCCCCGCGATGACAAAAACAGCTACTATACCTTTATGCATGAGAATCTTTTCAACAGTGTAAACATCAAAGAGGAAAATGTTCACATTCCTGACGGAAATGCTGCTGATCCCGTGGCTCACGCAAAAAACTATGACGCAATGATTGACAAGGAAGGCGGAATTGATATTCAGCTTCTCGGTATCGGAACAAACGGTCACATCGGATTCAACGAACCCAGTGACACATTCTCAGACGGAACATTCAAGGTTAAGCTTACAGACAGCACAATAAAGTCCAACAGCATTTATTTTGATGATGATACAATGCCCCGTTATGCTCTTACAATGGGAATAAACTCCATTATGAAAGCAAAAAAGATTGTCCTTATTGCAACCGGTGACTCAAAGGCCGACGCAATAAAGGCTACAGTTGACGGTGAAGTAACACCTATGTGTCCCGCTTCAGTCCTTAAGAATCACAAGGATGCCATTCTTCTCATAGATAAGGCAGCCGCTAAGCTTCTTTAATAATTTAAGCCGTAGCAAATGCTACGGCTGTTTTTTTACCATCCTGATGAAAAATCTTTATTTAACACAATATACTCTTCCATCAACTGAGATGCAACAGAATAAGATTCTACAAGCGGATGAAGAGCAAGAGCCTCAACCGCTCTTTTTTTGTCTGCGGTAAGAATAGCTGCTGCAGCTTCCCTCTCATAATGCTTCATTCTTCTGATTAATTCCATGGCATATGAATCAATTTCTGATGGATTGAATTTTTTAGGTGTGACGGAATCTCTGCTGACATTACAGGTAATCTCGACAATATCACCATCTGCAAGACCGGGAATTGCCCCGTTATTTTTCGTGCAGAATATCATTTCTCCGTCATTTCCGCTTTTTATGATATCAATAAATCTCAAAGCAACTCCGGCATATCCTCCGTCATCCGCGGCAAAGGGATCAAACTTCCATTGCTTATTTCGTCTCACACCGGTTTCGCTTGCCATATAGGAGTTTTCTCGCATACCGTAATACTTTTCAAAAACAGACAAAGCTGTATCAAAATCATTTTCTATATCAATACGCGAAAGCTCCTCAATCATAATTCTGTTGATTTCTTCAATCTGCTCACCTCTGGTTTTGTCTGCAGCAAGAATATTAGAAAGGGCTTTTTCTCTGCTGATGAAGTAATAGAGATATTCATTCGGTATAAAACGGCGTTGAACAAGCATTTCTTTTGTGAAATATCTCATATCTGTTTCTGAGTAAGCCTTACTATCATTTATAATTGAATCAATTACATTTTCACCGTCAAGTGTAATTCTGTTAAAAAATGACAGATGATTCAATCCGTAGATATCTCCATATACTCTGTCCGGAGACACACTAAGCAAATCAGCAAATGAGTGCAGCATACCGCTCGGTGCATCGCAAATACCATATGTAAAGTCATATCCCTTGTCGCTCAGTGCCTGAGAAACAAGCCCGGCGGGGTTTGTAAAGTTAAACACCTTAACATCCGCCTTTGCAAATTTCTTTATTATTTCACAATACGAAAGCAAAACAGGTATGCTTCTCATTGCAAAGCTGAAGCCTGCTGCACCTGTTGTTTCCTGTCCGAGAACACCAAGAGATAAAGCAATCCTTTCGTCCCTGACTCGCATTGAGTCACCGCCGACACGAATTGTTGTAATAACATAATCAGCATCCTTAACCGCTTCAAAAATGTCAGTTGTCAAAGAAAACTGAAGCTGCGGTGCAATTATTGACGATATTTTTTTTGCCATTTTTCCGAAAATGTTGAGTTTAAGCTCGTCATTATCCATAAAAACCAGCTCGTTAATATCGAGTGCATCTGCTCTGGAGGCAATAGATCGGGCAAGAAACATTGATCTTACTCCCCCGCCTCCGATTACGGTCATTTTCATATTAATCACATCCGTTTTCTTTAGCTTTTTTAGCTTTTTCAGGTTCAAGTCTGAATTTTTTTATAAGATAATATACAACCCCTACAGGAATAAAACAGATTGCAATGAGAATTATCTTATCAAGAGGAATCCACTTAAAAATAGCGTCACCAAGAAGGGTGAAAAGAATAACCCTCCAGGCAATACCTGCAACAGAAAGTAAGGCATATTTTAGGTAATTGCATCCTGATGCACCGTAAAAAAGGCTTACAAAATCAATCGGAAAAGCAGGAACTGCTCTTATTGCAACCAATACGGAAGCTTTACTCTGTATATCTTTTGCTAAGAGCTTACGACCTGTCTCCTTTTTCGACAGCATTTTATAAACAGCATCTTTTCCAAGAAATCGACCAAGAAAATATGTCACGGTAACCTCAATGAAAATTCCTGTAAGATTTACTATAACAGCAAGCACCGGATTCATAATGGCGCCGACAGCGACATAAACAACAGATGCAGGAACAACAAAAACAAGAGCTTTAACAACATAAACTGACAGAATCATAACAATAAGAACAGCAAGCTTATCCGTCACATCAGCAAGAGCCTTAACATCAAGATTTGACAGCTCATCGTAATAAATGATAGCAACGGCAAATAAAGTTAGCGCTACTACGCATCTCAGAATTATGAGAATAATATCCTTCTTTTTCATTCATCTTCCTCCTTCTTTCTGAAATTACCCGGCATTTCAACGCGGTAAATGCTTTGATTGGAAATATCTACATAAGGTATATATACAGGCGGAATTCCTGCCGTTGAAGTCAGATTAACAACAAAGGCCTTAAGATGAGGAAAAAGAGCATCAAAAGTTTTAATATGAAGTGTCTCCTTGGGTATTTCACCGTTAACAATAAAAAATCCCTTGAGAACAACAATAAAGCGAAATCTCTCAGGCGAATTCTTGTCTGTAATTTCCGCACGCATTTCTCCCTGACATGTGTTGATTTTAGAATAACCGACATTATAAGAATACTTATGCTGAAGTTCAATTTTTGTGTTAACAGGAAGCTTATTTACAAATTCAACAGATTCAGCTTTAACAAGCTTCAGTTCAAAATCTTTCATAACAGACTCCTTAACAAAGATGAAAACAATTTAACATATCATAAATCCAATTGCAATAGGATATGTAAATAATACTCACAAAAAAATGAAATAAAACGGTCTGCATCAGCCTAAGCTGATACAGACCGAAACTCATTTTATATTTTCTTAATTTTCTTCCTTCTTCTTATGGAAAAGAATTTTATCTACAGGGAAATAAAGGAAGAACTGAACAGCAGAGCATACCATTGTTGCAATATTTTTTGCAAGATCTTCATTAAGATTCCATCCTACAAGGACATCCTTAAGAGTAGGATTAAGCCATGCTGAGAAAACAATGAGACCTATTGTAAAAGCAATGTAAATAGGAAGAGCAATTGCAATATTTGCACCGGAATTAAATGTCTTTTCTTTATTTACAAAGAAAGCAACTATCTGTGCAACGATATTTGCAACATTGCTTACGATGAAGTAACCGAGACCGCCGACTGCAACGGGGTATGCAAAGAAAAGCCAATTAAATTCCTGAGTATAAAGATCTTTAATAGCGGGAATAAGATTAAGTGTGTTAAGAAGCACAAACTGAACAATCATAGCAAGAAGGCTTACAACAATAAACTTCACAAACTGCCATATTGTCACAAGAAGACTACCCTTCTCCTCAGCCATATTATCGATCTGTTTTAATTTACTCATAATTTTCCACTCCAATTTCGTTTTTATAGATAATATCATATCACTTAAAAAAAATCAACATTAATTTCCGAATAAAACGATTAATGATGTAAATAATAAAAATAAAAAGGAAATGGTTATATGATTGAAAATGATACAATTAAACTGTTAAGAGAATGCGATGCAGGTGTAAAAATGGGAATCTCTTCCATCAGTGAAGTTATTGACAGAGTAAAATCAAGAGATTTTCAAACAATACTCAACAACAATAAGCTGGAGCACGAAAAGCTTGAATCACAGATTCAGCAGAAACTTATAGAATATAAGGATGACGGTAAAGATCCTGCCCCTATGGCAAAGGGTATGTCATGGCTAAAAACAAATGTTATGATAGGAATGAACAACACAGATAAAACTATTGCAGATTTACTGACGGACGGCTGCAATATGGGCGTCAAGTCACTTAATTCCTATCTTAATGAATATAAGGCCGCCGATGAATACTCAAAAGATATTACCAAAAAGCTTATAAACCTCGAAGAAAGACTTACAGTGGATATAAGAGATTATCTCTAAAAAATGCCGATGCCTCCCCATCAGGGAAGCATCGGCATTCATTTTTTTTATCAGAGATGATCCTTTACATTATTCTCATAATGTCCTGTATCCTGGAAGCCGATATCGGTACGGAGACATTCTCCCCACTTTCTTGCGATTTCCTCATAGGAATCGGTCATTATCTTTGCTCTGTGGAAGCCGTCCTTAGCACCTCTCAGGCACCAGTCGGATTCCCAGAACATATGATTTGAAGCCTTATAAGTCCATAAGGTCCAATTATAATTGGTTTTGTTCATAAAGTTAAAGCAATTTTCCCAGGTTGTCTGCTGATGAGGATAAAACTCACCCATATACATCGGCACATCACAGTAAATTATCTTTGTAAACAATGCAAAAAGATTGAAAATGAAGTTATTGTTATTGTAAAAATGAACCTGATAAACTACATTTTCCCAGCCTTTGAAAAAAGCCTGAGGAAGTGCTATTGCGGTCCATATACATTCCATAGTAATTATATGATCCGTGTCAACAGCACGAACAGTATCATAAAGACGCGAATAAATAAACTCATTGTTAATTCTTCTTTTAATTTCTGTACAGTCAACATCGCACATAGGCTCATTAAGAAGATCATACATAGCTACGGCAGGATTTCCGTTGAACCTTGAAGCAATTGCAGTCCAAAGCTCATCAGTCAGTTCACGATAACGCTCACCCTGTTCATTATCATCATATAATCCGCAGGATTTTCCTTTACCGCTATGAGGAGCATCACTCTGATAGCCGACAGCGCCGTGCATATCAAGAATTACATAAAGCTCTCTTTCAGAGCATTCTTCAACAATCCAATCGAGTCGTGAAAAATCCCATTCACCGTTTTCATCAAGGATTTTTGTACCGTTATCATCATAGTAGAAATTTCTGAACCAGAACGGAACCCTGACACAATTGAATCCCATTGCTTTAATTTCATCTAGATCATATTCAGTTATCCAGTTGTCCATATAAGTGTTCATAAGCGCATAAGCACCTTCAACACCGAAGCGTTCGGTAAGCTTCTCAAGAACATCATAATGATCTGTCGCCTCTTCATAGGGACAAAGCCAGTCCTCCCAGATAAGCCAGGCACCGAGATTAACACCTTTCAGCTGTACTTTTTCTCCGCGTCTGTTAACGATATCCTGACCGCGTGTCGACAAAAAATCTTCATCAGTGAAGCCGACAGCCTCCTCTGAGGCAAAAGAAGAAAAAGAAACTGCAGAAAACAATGTTATTACAGACATAAAAATGCAAAAGAATTTTTTAGTCATCTTTTTCATAAAAACACTCCATGTTAAGTGATCAGATGTCACATTATCAACAAAAATAAATGCAAAATTTGTCACATTTGCAACTTGATAACAAGACAAGCAAGTGATATTATATCACATAAAGGAGGTGAAAATGTGACAAGAAGTATAATTATTACGGAACAATGCGAAAACGGAATAACATACTACGGTATTGACGTAAATGAAAACAACAAATCATCAAGTTATATCCGTTTAACAGAGCATAAAGAAAAAATTGAACAGCTGAAAGGTAGACTGCTAAATCCTGACATTTCAGCTGTTCATATCAATGACATTATAATAGACTTTATTGAAGAAGATGCATGCAATAAATTGCTGCTCAATTCTCTTTTGTAATGTCAAAGAAAGCTTTCACAGAGAACGCAGTAAACAATTTTTACATAAGGCTCTTATAAAGAGCTATGATATCCTCAACACTTGTTTCTCTGGGATTACCAGGACGGCAAGCATCAGCAAATGCAGATTCTGCAAGCTCAATGACATCTTCTTCTTTTACAATACCCTTAAGAGTTGATTCGATACCGACATCCTCAGAAAGCTGACGAACAGCATCAACGGCAGCCTTTCGGTATTCCTCCTGTGTCATATTTTCAACGCCCTGAACACCCATAGCCTTGGCAATATCACGATACTTCTCTCCTGTGTATTCAGCATTATATGCCATTATAGTGGGAAGAAGCACAGCACAAGCCTTGCCATGAGGCATATCATAGTAAGCAGAAAGAGTATGTGCCATTGAATGGTCAACACCGAGACCAACATTGGAGAAGCCCATACCGGCGATATACTGACCGAGAGCCATTCCGTCACGACCGTCCTTTTCGTTCTTGACAGCGCCGCGGAGAGACTTGGCAATAACCTCAATAGCCTTGATATGGAACATATCTGAAAGCTCCCATGCACCCTTAGTAATATAGCCTTCAATAGCATGAGTAAGTGCATCCATGCCGGTGGCAGCAGTAAGAGATGCAGGCATTGAAGCCATCATATCGGGATCCACAACAGCAACAACAGGAATATCGTGAACATCAACGCATACGAACTTGCGCTTTTTCTCAATATCAGTAATAACATAGTTAATGGTAACCTCAGCAGCTGTTCCGGCTGTTGTAGGAACCGCAATGATAGGAACACACTTATTCTTAGTAGGAGCTACACCTTCAAGAGAGCGAACATCCTCAAACTCGGGATTTGTAATTATGATACCGATTGCCTTAGCGGTATCCATAGCAGATCCGCCGCCTACTGCAATAATGCAATCAGCCGCACAATCCTTGAATGCCTTTACACCGTTCTGAACATTTTCAATTGTGGGATTAGCCTTAACATCAGAAAAAACAGCATATTCAATTTCTGCATTTTTAAGAACATCAAGAACCTTGTCTGTAACCGCAAACTTCAGAAGATCGGGGTCAGTAACTACAAAAGCCTTCTTAAACGCACGGCTTTTAATTTCATCAGGAATTGAATTGATGGCACCTGCACCGTGATATGATGTTTCATTAAGAGTAAACTTGTACATTGGAATTCCTTCTTTCATTTTTTTCTACATTATACTATACATACAAAAAATATTCAATAAAAAGTGCAAAAATATTTAACTTTTACACATTTTAATACCAATTAACAATCCTATAAAATTTTTTCACTTTTTCAAAAAAAACACTTGATTTTTCTGTACAGTTATGATAATATATCAAAGCGCTGTTAACGCAATGTCATTTGAAAGGTAGATTTACACTATGGGATGGTATGAAATTCTTATCGGCATATTACTTGTAATAACTTCAATTGCGATCGTTATTCTTGTTCTTATGCAGCAGAGCCGTAAAGCCGGTCTTTCCGGAGCGATTACCGGTGGTGCTGAAACTTTCTTCGGCAAGAACAAATCACATTCCACAGAGGCTAAGTTAAGTAAGTTCACAAAGATTTTTGGTGTAATTTTCTTCGTAATTTCTTTGTTCTGCACTTTCCTTCTTGCGTTTATGGTTTCCCGTTGATCCAGTAGCTCAGTCGGCAGAGCACCTGCCTTTTAAGCAGGGTGTCCGGAGTTCGAATCTCCGCTGGATCACCATAAAGAA
>JAZRNB010000041.1:0-28808 GCA_045647985.1 Acutalibacteraceae bacterium | reverse complement strand
GATATCCCGGGGGTTTCTCTTTCGATTACCGCTTTTGTGGCTTCGGGAGTTATGTCTCTCGGAGCAAAGCCTGTTCCTCCGGTAGTAAAGACTACGTCGCTTTTCACTTCGTCGCAGAGAAAAATGAGGGCTTCGGAAATTGAATCAGTTTCATCGGGAACAATTCTGTATTCCTTTATTTTACCTGCATCAGAAAGCAGTTCACATAAAAGAGGACCGCTTTTGTCCTCAGCTTCACCGTGTGAGCAGCGGTCACTGACCGTCAGTACGGAAAAAAACAACAATACCCCTCCTAACAACATACAATATCACATATATATAATACACTGTTTTAGTTTACGTTACAACACTTATTTAATGTAAATATTTATTTTGTTGATTTTATTTTGATTTTATTTTATAATAAAAGGGAAGTGAATCATTTCATTTTATCCGAGTTCATATTCCTAAACAGAAGTTCTGCACGGTATATGAAACCGTGACCGAAATACTTTCCATCGGTCTAAGGGCAGACAAAGGAAACTTTTCCGCCTTCCGTGTTTGAAAAGGAGAAATAAAAATGAAAAAACTTCTCGCAATGTTAATGGCACTTTCTCTTGTGCTCTCTCTTGCTGCCTGTGGCGGCACAGCAGAGGAAACAACCGCAGCATTTGATGAAACAACTGCAGCTTCAGCAGACACAACTGCTCCGACCCCCGAGAATACAGTCATCCGCATGTCTACAACAACATCAGTAAATGACTCGGGGCTTCTTCCTGCGATTCTTCCTGTTTTTGAACAGAAGACAGGCTACAAGGTAGAGGTGCAGTCTGCAGGAACAGGTGCCGCTATCCAGAAGGCTAAGGACGGTAATGCTGATCTTATTCTTGTGCATTCCAAGGCTTCTGAAGAGGAATTTGTAAACGAGGGATACGGTGTCGAAAGAATTCCCTTTATGTTCAATTATTTTGTTATTGTTGGTCCTAAGGATGATCCTGCAGGTATAAAGGACAGCAAGAATGCTGCTGAGGCTTTCGCAAAAATAAAGGCTTCAGAATCAAAGTTCGTTTCCCGCGGTGACGAATCCGGAACACATAAGGCTGAGCTTAAAATCTGGGCCGATGCTAAACCCGATGCAGAAAATGATAAGTGGTATATTTCTGCAGGTCAGGGAATGGGTGCCTGTCTTGCAATGGCAAATGAGCAGAATGCATACTGTCTTACAGATAAAGCAACATTCCTTTCAAATAAAGACAGTCTTCAGGAACTTGATATAATTCTCGGCGAAGGCGATGACATGAAAAATACATATTCTGTTATCGAATGTAATCCTGAAAAGCTTGAAAGTGTGAATACCGAAGGCGCAAAGGCTCTTATTGAGTGGATTCTTTCTGAAGAAGCTGATGAGCTTATTGCAAAATACGGTGAGAAAGAATACGGTCAGGCATTGTTTACAGTAATTGCAGAATAAAGCGTGGAAAAAATTATTGAATCTTTGGAAATGCTCCTTAGTATGGATAAGGAGCTTTTCCATATAATAGGCGTAACCTTAAGAATGTCCTTTTTCAGTACCTTGCTTTCCTGTTGTATCGGACTTCCGTTGGGGGCGATTATTGAAAACGGGCATTTCAGAGGGCGTCGCCTTATTAAAAAAACTGCGGGTACATTAATGGGACTTCCGCCGGTGGTGGCAGGACTTATTGTTTATATGCTTTTTACCAGATACGGAATTTTCGGTTCTTTAGGACTTCTTTTTACAGTAGAGGTTATGGTAATTGCACAGGTTATGCTTATAACTCCCGTTGTTATATATCTTACCTCTTCCGTGGTTTCTGTTTCGGGGAAAAGTCTCTCAGAAACCGCGAAGGGGCTTTGTTTGTCAAAAAGCAAATCTCTGCTTTTGTTTATTATTACAAACAGAAAGGCTCTTATGGGAGTAGTTCTGACAGCCTTCGGTAGAAGCATTGCAGAGGTAGGGGCAGTAAGTCTTGTTGGCGGTAATATTCAATGGAAAACAAGAGTTATGACAACAGCAATTCTCCTTGAAACTAATAAGGGTAATTTTTCCTTTGCTCTGGCTCTTGGTATTGTGTTGCTTATTATTTCTCTTTTTGTAAATGTTCTTGCTTCATTTCTTTCGAAAGGAGAGAGGACAGATGATTGAATTAAGAAACGTAAAAAAGGTCTATGGTGAACGGACTGTTCTAATGGCAGATAAGCTTCAAATAACTAAAGGTGAAAAACTTGCGCTTACAGGCGCTAACGGATCCGGTAAAAGTACACTTCTGAAAATTATTGCCGGAATTATTTCTTGCGAAGGGACGGTAAAGGTACCGCAGAAGGTACTGTTTATGCCGCAGAAGAATGTCCTTTTTGATATGAGTGTTCTTCATAATGTAATGTATTCCATTGAGGGAAAGAAAAGCGAAAAAGAAGAAAAGGCAATGGAAGCTCTGAGAAAAACGGGGCTTTCGGAGCTTTATAATAAAAATGCTCTCTCGCTTTCGGGGGGAGAAGGTGCAAGGCTTGCCCTTGCAAGAATTCTGGTAAAGGATTGCGATGCTTTGCTTCTTGACGAGCCTACGGGAGCAGTTGATATTGAAGGTACGGGTATTGTAGAAAAAGCAGTTAACGAATATGCTGATAAGACAGGTTGCACTCTTATTATTGCAACTCATTCCCCCTTGCAGGCAAAAAGGCTATCAGATAGGGTGATTATGCTTGAAAAGGGGAAAATTGTAGAGGATTGCACTCCCGAAGAGCTGCTGATTAACCCAAGTACGGAATTCGGGAAAAAATTTGTTGATATGTGGAGATATTGAGATGCTGAATGTTGTAACGGCAGATAAGGCAATTGAAATATTGAGGACTGAATTTTGTTATACGACGGCAACAGAAAGAGTATCCGTCTGTAATTCTCTCGGCAGGGTGACGGCTGAGGATGTTGTATCCGAAGAAAATATTCCCGCATTTGACAGATCTACTGTTGACGGTTACGCAGTCATTGCCCGGGATACTTTTGGTGCAGGGGAGAATATGCCTGCAATGCTCAGTTCAAAAGGTGAAATCCTTATGGGGAAGCCCCCTGCCGGGAGGATCAGCCCTGGGGAATGTATGAAAATCTCAACAGGTGGAATGTTACCTGAGGGTGCTGACAGTTGTCTTATGGTTGAGTATACGGATGAGTGCTTTGACGGAATGTGTCTTTGTCTGAAAGCTGTTTCTCCGTTTGAAAATGTCACCAAAAAGGGTGATGATGTAAAAGAAGGAGAGGTTGTTCTCAGAAAAGGTAGTGTAATAAATTCTTCTTCTGTTGGTGTTTTATGTGCCCTGGGGGTTACAGAGATCACTTGTGCAAAAAAGCCGTTGGTCGGAATAATTTCTACGGGAGATGAAATTGTAGATTGCAGTAAAAAGCCTGAAATCGGACAGATCAGGGATATTAATTCCGTGCTTTTAGCTTCACTTATGAATGAAAACGGCTGTGCGGTTAAGAATTACGGAATTGTAAGGGATATAAAAGAAGAGCTTGAGAAAGTATTTAGTGAGGCTTTATCGGAATGTGATACGGTGCTCCTTTCCGGTGGTTCTTCAAAGGGTGCAAGAGATATGACGGCTGAAATAATATCCGAAAGGGGGAGCTTATTATTTCACGGACTTGCAATGAAGCCCGGCAAGCCTACAATTCTCGGGAAATGCGGTGAAAAGGCAGTATTCGGACTTCCGGGACACCCTGCCGCGGCATTTTTTGTTACACAAAGAGTTGTAGTGCCATTTATTAATCAGATTACGGGAAACACTATGAAGCCCAAAAGTGCAAAATATAAGTTGGGAACAGATATTCCCTCAAACCACGGCAGGGAAGAGGTTGTTGCCGTAAAAATTAATGACGGAAGGATTTATCCCGTTTTCGGCAAATCGGGACTTGTGACTCTTTTGTCTGAAAGTGACGGATATATTATAATAGACAGAAACCGTGAGGGTGTATTTAACGGAGAGAAAACGGAGGTTTATTTTACAAAATGAAGCACAGATATCTTGATAATATGCCTTTGTCTGAGGCAAGAGACAGATTGCTTACTCTTTTAGTTGATAATGGCTTCAGTTATAAAACTGAAATAATTCCTTCTGCAGTTTCATTCGGACGTATAACAGCCGGGGCTCATTATGCAAAAATCTGCTCTCCACACTATAATGCATCCTCAATGGACGGAATCGCGGTAAGAAGTGCGGATACTTTTTCTGCAGACGAGAGAACCCCTGTTATTCTCAGCAGTGATATGTTTACACCCGTTGATACGGGAGATCCGCTTCCCGAAAACACGGATGCGGTTATTATGATTGAGGATGTAATATTCTCTGCTGACGGAAGTGCAAAAATATATTCCTCAGCACGTCCTTTTATGAATGTAAGACAGATAGGTGAGGATATATGTATGGGGGATATGCTTGTTCCCTCATTTACAGAAATTACTCCTACTCTTGCAGGTGCTCTTCTTGCAGGCGGAAATGTTGAAGCAGAAGTAATTAAAAAGCCGGTTTTCGGTATTATTCCCACAGGTGATGAAATTGTATCACCGAGAGCGAATCCCGGGAAGGGAGAGATTCTTGAATTCAATTCAACTGTTTTTTCGGGAATGCTTAAGGATTTTGGGGCAGACAGTATTATATATCCTATTGTACCTGACAAAAAAGATTTGCTTAAAGCTGCACTGCAAAAGGCAATAACAGAATGTGACGGTGTGCTGATTCTTGCAGGCTCTTCTGCGGGCAGAGATGATTACACTAAGGATATTATTGCCGATGCAGGTCAGGTGCTTGTACACGGTATTGCCGTAAAACCCGGAAAGCCTGCTGTACTCGGAGTTTCGGGGAATAAACCTGTTATAGGTCTTCCGGGATATCCTGTGTCTGCTATTGTTATAATGAATGAAATTGTAAGGGACATTGTTTCACTATATTACAAAAAAATAGAACAGCCCCGCAAAAAGATAACTGCAAAGCTCGGAAGACGTACGGTATCTTCACTTAAGTATGAGGAGTTTGTGCGTGTTACCCTGGGTAATGTCAGCGACAATTTTGTTGCCGTACCCATATCGGGCGGAGCTGGTGTAATCACAAGCTTTACCAAGGCAGACGGAATTTTAAGAATACCGCAGAATCTTGAAGGAATAAATGCCGGTGATATGGTAGATGTTGAGCTGCTGAAAGATATACAGAGTATCAAAAACGCTCTTATTGTTACGGGAAGTCATGATCCTGTGATTGATGAAATTGCTGATATAATGAAAAGAGCAGGACGAGGTTTTTCTCTTACCTCTACACATGTGGGAAGTATGGGAGCTATAACAGCTCTTAAAACGGGAACAGCACATCTTGGTGCAGTGCATCTTCTTGACAGTGAAACAGGAAAATATAACGAAAGCTTTATAAAAAGATATTTTCCTGACGGCGGCGTGAAGCTCGTAAAGGGAGTTAAGCGTATTCAGGGACTTATGGTACAGAAGGGAAATCCTTTAGGTATAAAGGATTTTTCAGATGTTATAAAGGGGACTTATATAAATCGCCAGGGTGGCTCCGGCACGAGAATACTCTGTGATTACCTGATGAAAAAGCACGGAATTGAAACGGATGAGCTCAAGGGCTACTACAACGAGGAGTTTACCCATACCGCAGTCGCCGCAGGTATCAAAAACGGAAATGCGGATGTGGGACTCGGAATTTATTCCGCGGCAAAAATGTATGACCTTGATTTTATTCCTGTTTGTGATGAGGAATATGATTTTATTGTCAGCGAAGATGCTGCAGATAACGAAAGTGTAAAGCTGTTTTTTGAAATTCTCGGCAGTAGCGAACTCAGAGAAAGAACAGAAGCACTCGGAGGTTACGGATTATGAATTTTTCGCATCTTAATAAAGACGGTGAAGCCGTGATGGTTGATGTGGGCGGAAAAGAGGTTACCAAAAGGACAGCCATTGCCGCAGCCACAGTTGTTATGAAGGAGGATACTCTTAAAGGTATACTCGACATATCATTAAAAAAAGGTGATGTGCTTGCAGTTTCACGGGTTGCAGGTATTATGGGCGGAAAGAAAACATATGAATTGATTCCTCTTTGCCATAATATTCCTATTGATAAGATTGAGATTGATTTTGATAATAACAGCAAGAATGAGCTTTATATAACAGCACGGGCAAAATGCACCTACAAAACGGGCATAGAAATGGAAGCATTAACGGCAGTATCCGTTGCGGCGTTGACAGTCTATGATATGTGCAAGGCAGTTGACAGGTCTATGGTAATAAAAGAAATAAAGCTTATTGAAAAAACGGGCGGAAAGAGCGATTATAAACATGAAGGATAATGCGGGCAGAGAAATAAACTATCTTCGTATATCCGTAACAAAGCGTTGTAATCTTAATTGTTCCTATTGCGGCAGTAAAAAAGCTTTTGCTGAAAATGAGCTTACCCTCGACGAAATAGTTGCAATTACAGAGGTACTTGCAGGAAAAGGCATAACAAAGGTAAGACTTACCGGCGGAGAACCCCTGGTACGGGATGATTTGTGCGATATAGCACGTGCTATAAAAGGTATAAAAGGTATTAACGAACTCTATGTTACGACTAACGGAGTGCTTTTGCGGGAAAAAGCTGAACTGCTGAGAAACTCAGGAGTTGACGGAGTGAATATAAGCCTTGATACACTTGACAGTGAGATTTATAAGATGCTTACGGGTACTGATAAACTGAGTAATGTGCTTGAAGGAATCGAAAAGGCTTTGCAAACGGGATTTTCTTCTGTTAAAATTAACAGTGTTCTGATAAGAGGCAAAAATGACAGAGAGGCAGAAAAGCTTATAAAGCTTTCAAAGAATAAGCCGCTTGATGTCCGATTTATTGAGCTTATGCCATTTTCGGGCCAGGGAGAAAGGGAAGAGCTTGTCGTTAAACAAGATGAACTGCTCGGAGAATTCCCGTTCCTTGTTCCCTGTGAAGGTGAAGATCTTTCTGTTGCAAAATATTATAAGGCAGAGGGATTTTGCGGACGAGTTGGATTTATAAGCCCCCGAAGTCATAAATTCTGCAATAAATGCAACAGAATAAGGCTTCTTGCAGACGGCAGCCTGAAGCCCTGTCTCGGAAATGATACTTCTTATGATATCAGGGCATTTGCAGGAGATAAAGTGCTTCTTGCGCAAAAAATTGAAGAAATAATTTATAATAAGCCATTGTCTCATCATTTTGAAGATGGAGAAAAATTCAGGGGCTTGAATCTTATAGGAGGGTAAATATGGCAAAGGTTTTATCAATAAATATCAGTGAAAAAAAGGGAACTCCGAAAACTAAAATAAATCCCGGTGTACTGATAGCGGATTTTGGTTTTGAAGGGGATGCTCATGCAGGAAAATGGCATCGACAGGTAAGCTTTCTTGCAAAGGAGAGCATTGATAAGTCTAAGGGACTTCCGTCAGACGGACTTTGTCACGGTGTTTTTGCTGAAAATATTACAACCGAGGGGATAATTCTTCATACCCTTCCTGTCGGAACACTTCTTAAGGTGGGCGAGTGTACTCTCGAAATTACACAGATAGGAAAAGAGTGTCATGACGGCTGTGCCATCAGACAGCTTGTAGGCCAGTGCATAATGCCTCGAGAAGGAATCTTTGCCCGTGTTGTAAAAGGCGGCAAGGTCTACGAAGGTGATAGTATCGAGGTTATCTGATAATTAATTTTAGTTTCATTGCGGAGGATATTATGAAAAAAGCTAAAACAAAGCAAATTGTTGAGATTACGGTTACAACTGTACTGTTTGGTCTTATGATTTATGCTGCATATTCATTGTGGTACATATTTCACGGAGCAAACAGCGGCACTGATGTTCATCTTTATACGGGACTTACAGGTATAGCACTCGGTTGGTTTATGCTTCTTTTTACAGATAAAGTGTTACCAAAAACAGGATTGGTCGGAAAGATCATTTCTTTTTTAATAGGTAACGTGCTTGTTCACGGGTACATCTGGGGTATTGATGCAAAAATAAACACAACCTGTAATGACAGTGATGCTGTTATAATAAAAACATTTACATTGGTATTTGTGTTATCTGCAGTAATATTGCTTACAACATTTATTTTAAGAGCAAAAAACAAGTACAAAGTGGTTAATGCGATTTTTGCTGTTATTTATTTTGTTGTCTCATGTGGTGGTGTTATTATATTTAACGAAGAAAACATAAAGGCACTTGATTATAAAAAGAATCTTCAGTTTGATACGCTTTCTGCAGAAGAGATGATGATAACTGCAGCTGAGCAGAAGCTGGCTGCTGATTGGACTGAAAATAATTTTATTTCAACTTCAGAATATCCGTTTACATTTTCTGTAGACGGACAGAAATTCAATCCTGCTGACTGGGATAAAGCTGTAAAGACTGAAAAAAAGGAAATTTACCGTGGCGGTAAGACCAGGTATATTACGTTTACAAACAAGGATCTTCTTCAGGTAACTGTTGAGTTGACAGTTTTTGAAAAGAATGCGTCCTGTCAATGGACAGTTTATGTAAAGAATACAGGTAAGTCGGATTCAGGCGTTATCAATGATTTTTATGCGCTTGATTTCGCTTTCAATACGGGTAAAGCGGATATTTTCTATTCAATCGGCAGTGATACCAAGGCAAGTGACTTTTCTCTTATAAGAAAGAGTCTTTCTTCTGCAAAGATCTTTTCCGGCATTGAAGGAAAGCCCACAGAAAAATATATGCCGTATTTTAACGTAAACGGCAAAGATTCCGGAATAGTGTTCGGAATAGGCTGGACAGGACAGTGGGAAGCAGAGTTTGCTGCAATTCAGAATAATACAAATGTTACCGTGAAACAGCAGAGCTTTAACGCATATCTTCTTCCCGGAGAAGAGGTTCGTTCACCTCTTATATCTCTGACTTTTTATGATAGTTCCAATCCTCTTAAGGGCTTTAATGTGTTCAGGAAGTGGATCAATGATTGCGTATATCCGGATAATGTTACCAAGGATCACTATACTGTTATGGAGGTTGCAGGACCTTCTTCTGTGAGAACATCAGATGAAATTATTGCTATTCTTAATGATATAAGCGATGATGTATATGCTCAGACAGATGCATTCTGGATGGATGCGGGATGGTACAGCTATAATGACGGATGGTATGACGGTGTAGGAAACTGGACAGTAGATACCTCGAGATATGACCATGGTATCATTGAGCTTTCGTCTTATGCAAAGAAAAAAGGTCTGGGACACGTGCTTTGGTACGAGCCTGAAAGAGTTTTTCGTAATACAGTTTTTCATAAGAGCGGTTCTGAGCATGAGCAGTGGCTCATAGATGTCGGTGACGACAATATTATGTGGAATCTTGCAAATGAGGATGCACTTAAGTATTACTGTGAATATCTTACCTCTTCAATGAAAGAAAACGGTGTTACAATCTACCGTCAGGATTTCAATTTTGCACCCCTCGGATACTGGCAGAAAGCGGATAATGATTACTACGGAGGCAGAACAGGTATATGCGAAAATCATTATGTAACAAACCTTTACAGATACTTGGATTATATAACTGAAAACATAGACGGTCTCATTATTGACAACTGTGCTTCAGGCGGAAAACGACTTGATCTTGAAATGGCATTCAGAAGTATTCCTTTCTGGAGAAGTGACTATAACTGTTCTATTCATTCCGATCTGTTTGAAGCAACACAGTCACAGACATACGGACTCTCGTTCTGGCTCCCGATTTCAGGCAGTGCACTTAATATGACAAATGAGTATTCCGCAAGATCTGCGATTATGCCTCTTATTCTTATGGACTTTTATGCAAACCATTCGGAGTTTTTTAATCTTTTCCATGAACAGCGTGATCTTATGTCAGGATACTATTATCCTCTTGATTTCGGAAGCTTTGACAAGGATAAGATGCATTCAATGCAGTATATGGGTGAAGACGGTAAAAATGGCGTCATTTTAATCTACAAAAGAGCATATGTGAATGAGTCAGAATACACGGTTGTGCTTAACGGACTTTATCCTGATGCTCAGTATGAGATTTCTGACGTTGACGGTATAATTGAAACAAAAGTATATTCAGGTAATAAGCTCTTGACGGACGGACTGAATATTTCTTTACCGGATGGAGAAAAAGCAATAATTCTGAATATAGTCAAAAAGTAACTTGAAGATTATTGAATATCTGTAGTTTATTCTGATATTATTTTTATTTTTGTATAAAGAAATCCTCCTATGGCAGCTTGTGCATTCTGCCATAGGAGGATGTGCTTTTTTTATGATTTTTTTATCCTGCGCTTGTTAATGAGCATCGGACAGTTATTCTTGCTACACCGCGGTATGTGCAGGTGTATAAAATCAGGTCATCACCTGTATCCTTTACTTTATCTACATCCGTAGGTTGAAGAATTTCAACTACACTGACCTTGTAGGTATAGTTCTTGCCGTCCATATCCTTAAATATAATTAAATCATCTTCAGAGAGTTTTCCGAGATAACCGAAGTGACTTGCATAATTGTGAGCAGCAATAACAAGATTATTGGTTTTTGTAGAGCCGTAATATCGGCAAGGGGATATCTTGAGTCTGTCATAATCCCACTCGGACATTACCGGAAGCTCAAGATTCAACAGCGGAATATACAGATAACCGATATAGTCATAACCGTCAATTTTAACGGTTTTCATTTCCGTATCAAACGGATCCTCTTCATAAGATTCAAGCTTATTCTGTTCGATTATGCCTGCTATTGATTCTACAAGTACCGTTGACTGTGTTTTTGCATTTTTGTTTTCAGTATTGTTATATGTCAATAATGCGACGGCTGCAGAAATACATAAAATACCTACAGTCATAAGGACAAATCCTATTTTTCTTTTCATTATTACACCTGCTGCAGAGATTATGCATTTTCCTTTTTTCCGAAATTAATTATAGCCCAGCCAATGCTGAAGAGCAGAATACCTGCAACAGCAAGTACGGGGACAGGCCAGTTGAGCTGTCCTGTATGAATAAGCTCATCGCGGCTTGTCGTTTCCTCCTTCGGTTTTGTTGATGGTTCTGATGTTGGCTCAGAGGTTGCTTCTGTTGTTGATTCAGAGGGTGCCTCTGTTGTTTGTTCTGAAGTTTGTTCTGTTGTTGATTCAGATGCTGACTCTGTTGTTGGTTCACTCGATGGTTCTGTTGTAGTTTCTTCCTCTGAAAGCTTTGTATTTATAATTATTACGGTATTGTTTGAAGTGTCATATGATACTGAATATCCGTCAGGAGCACTATTCTCAACTACATTCCAGGAATGATTTTTAGAAAGATTATCCCATCTGTGGAACCAGTTATTTTCCGCGTTCAGTTCAATTGTTTCGACTTCCTTGAAATCGCATAAAAGACTGACGCTGATTGTATCAGGATGATCTTTTGTATTGGCCCATTTTTTCTTTACTGAAATATATGTTGCGTCGTCTTTATCCGGTTCTTCATTTATCTTTATTTTCGGTGTGGCATTGATGTCAAAAATCCAGATTTCTTCTGCTGCATCATATATAGGTACACTGACAATAAAGGGTGATATCATAAGATTTTCATCATTGGCAGGGGAAGCTGAAATAAGATAAGCTCCCGGGGAGAGATTATCAAAAGTAAGCTTGCCGTTACTGTCAGATTTTTTTTCAATATAAGAAATGTTGTGTTCAGTCGCAAAAACAGATAAATGCAAGGGCAGATAGGAATCCTGAAGATTGCCGAGGGGCATATTGCATTTTCTGAATTCATTAACATAGGTGAAGGAGATACTGCTTCCGTCATTTTTTGCATCAGCTATCTGATATAGACGCAATGTAACATTTTCTATAGGTTCTTTTTTTTGTGCATTGATTGTTGAGAGAGTGATGCTGCCTGTTTTGTCAGAAAAAGCGGATGCAAGGGGAGTGACAGAGTGAACACACAAGGAAAACAAAATAGAAATTATTAGAATAATTGAGAAATAACGTCTGTTCTTCATACGTTTTCAATCCGCCTTTCTTTCAGAATAATTTAGTCTTTTCTTCTTTGCTTTTTGTCAAGAGAGGATTTCACAAGAAGGAATATCAGCAGTATTCCCAGCATCGGAACGGCCACTGCAGGTGTCACGATCAGCGGATCTATGCGGTATGCTTCTGTAATGACATTAACTTTCTTTTCGTCCTCTATATTTTCAATTCTGGTCCCTCTTACCAGCATTCTATGGGTATTGATGCCGTAAGGAGTACAAGTCACAAGTGTGCAGTAATCCTTGCCTTTAACGGTAAATAACTCATTGACCTCCTGTGGCAGCACAATTAAAATCTGATCCACTTTATAGGTTATGGTTCTGTCAAGTATACGAATAGTAAAAATATCACCGATTTCAAGCTTATCAAGATTCGTAAAAAGCTTTGCTGACGGCAGTCCTCTGTGGGCTGAAAGCACAGAATGAGTATCAATTCCACCCACTGGAAGGCTTGAGCCTTCAACGTGACCTACTGCGGAGTTGAGAACTTTGTCGCTTGTTCCGTGATAAATGGGAAGTTGCACCTTTATCTTTTCTATTGTAATATATCCCATCATTCCGTCGCCATTGACATCAAGCGTGCCGTAATACTCGTCAGCTAATGTCTTATGTCCTATAAAAGGTGATGAAATAAGGTTAAGCTTACGATTATATTCATCCGCCTGACGAAAATACTCAGAGTAATCCTCAGGTGTCATTTCAATGAGAATATCGTCGTAATTAATTATAGCCTGGGACTGCCTTTTTTCGTTCCAGAAGTCACTTATGGTGGGATAAAGCAGAATACAAAGCCCCACAAAAAATATAGTAACGAGAATTATTGTAGAGCCGTACCCCTTTTTTTTCTTTTTCGGTTGGCTTTTTTGTTTATTCATACTATTCTCTCTTCAGTTCATATTATTTTTTGAAACACTGAACGTTATCGCCGATATTCGGTAACAACGGTCAATTTTTCAAAGTTTCCCTGCCGGAATTAACCGGCAGGGTATTATTTTACATTATAGGCAATTCCTTTATATAATGTAAAAAGATAATAAGTCTTTCCGAGCGGAAAGCAGGCTTTCCTCGGAGATAGACTAATCGAAAACGGTCGCCGTAAGGGGTACGGCGAAGCCGTTTTTATGTGACGATTTAGCTTTCGCTGTCAGAACCCGAGGATTCCCGGTCCCTTCAAGCAAAGGAAGCCATTCTCTTCTTTGATACAAGAACTACAAATGCAGCAAGCATAAGAACGCCGCCTACTACATAGAAGATTGTTGTACCGATACCACCGGTTTCGGGGAGAAGAGTACCTGTCTTATTTTCAACCTTTATAAAACCATCTTCTGAGGGTGCAACGGTATAACTGAATGTTGTTGTATAGGTGTCCATATCAGCATATTCACTATCAATAGTAACATCAACAGGAGCATTAAGCTTATTGTAGCCTTCGGGAGGATTGGTTTCGATGAGATCATATTCTCCTTCGTCGAGACCTATAATTTCAAATTTACCGCTATCATTTGTTGTAATTGAGTCAACAGCTCCAACTGTTCCGTCTTTTACAACCTTGTAGGTAGGAATTGCAGTACCGGTCATTTCCAAGAATTTGAGAGTTGTTCCGTTTGCATCTTCTAACTGGAATGTTGCATCCTTAAGTGCAATTTCATTTTCTCCATCTTTTGCAAACTTAAGCACATCAATCTTCCATGTGAAGGTTCTTGTGTAATGCTTGCTTGTTTCTAAATCGTTATTATCACCGTATGTAAGTCTTACTTCGTTGTCATTTCCTGTGTTTTCGATAATTGCATTCTCATTAAGGATTGCAGAATAATAAACAGTAAGTACTGAGCCCTTGGGAAGTGTTAAAATGTAATCATTTTCAAATGTAATGTCGAATGTGTCGTTGTCTTTAGCTAATTTTGTTTCAGTGTTATGATCTACGGAATAATTATCAGGGCTAACAACAGTTTCTTCTGTTGCTTCAGCATTTTCTTTATATGTAACACGATCAACACCATTAAATGTAAGACCGTCAGACATTTTATCGTGCATTATGTAATTAGTTGCACCATAACCAACAGTAATATTTGATTTGTATTCAACAACCTGACCAATGTTAGCATCGTTAACTTCGCCCCAGTTACCGGTTGAATCTTCCTTAACAAACTTGTCAATGTCAGGATTTTCGTTTTTGTCGACAACTTCAAATTTGCTGTTAGTATTTGTAAGACTGCACATTGTACCGACAGTGGTATCAATTGCATAGTAGCCGAGAGGCAGTAAACCAAAAGTTATTGAATCAGAATTTGCGGCAGTGGAATATATAGCAGATACCATCGGAGAATTTTTTGCATACTCAATAGCATCTTGTGCAAGCCTCTGATCAACTTCAGTAACACCGTCTTTAAGAGTTACTGTTGTCACATCGTCGATTGTTGTAAGAGTAAAGTATTCCTGTGCAATTTGTCTGGAAAAGAAAGCTTCCCAGCCGGGGACAATTGTGTAGATACCCTTGTCAGCAGCTTCATTTGATGGGGTAAATTCAAGTATCTGGTAAACTGAATAGGTTGCATCTTTAATGCAATTATGGATTGTGATACTTCCTTCTGTGACAGCAAAAGCCAGTACTCCCATTGAGAGTACGAGGGTGAGTGCCATTAAAACTGCAAATAACTTTTTCATTAATATACATCCTTTCTTTATTTGATTTGCAATTTTTTTCGCTGAATTGATTTGCATTCTCCGTCGCAATCGAATTTTTTGCGAGATGGAGATTATAAAAACCTCCTTTCCCGTTTACGACGAATTATGCTATACAAAATCGGAGAGAGCATTAAAGCCGATCCGATTATTGCTGAGGGTAATACTCCCATTCCTCCGGTTTCCGGAATAAGATATTCGCCTTTATAGTTTTCTATTACAATAAGAGTTGTAACCTGTTGTATGATACCGTCAGGGTCATTGGCATAAAAGTAGAAAAATACCGGATCTGTCAGTGCCTCATAGCCTGTTGGTGCCCGTTCTTCAACGAGAGCATAGGGGCCGCCGTCCGTCAGGTACTGAGTTTTTATCAGTGATGTACCGTTGGTACCTGTTTCGTAGGTGTCGATATAGTAGAGATATGTACCTTTGTCTGTTACTATAAAAGGCGCAACGCCTTCAGGAGGTTTTATATTGTCATCGACAACTCTGCCGTAAAGATGGAAAGCTGCGTCAGCAAGCGGGGCATCTGTTGCGCCATCCTGTTTCAGTAAGGTCAGGCTATGCATTGAGCCTGTCGCGCCACCTGTATGCTCATTAACCTTGAAAACGGCATCAATTATATCTGAAACTTCAGCTTTACCGTTAATTTTTACTGCATTATGTACCGAAACTTCTCCGTTTTCTGTTATAAGCGTTGTGTAATCAATCCTTACATGAAGACTGTCAGGAATGATAAAAGTCAATTTATTCTGCGGTGGATCATAGGTCACCTTATAAGAGTAATTACTTTCATCGCTGTTGAATTCTATCCAGTTGCCTGCGGTGTCTTCATATTGCAGAACAATTGATTCCCAATATACCGAAAGATTTTCAGTCATAGTGTCTTCAATCGTAAGAGTATCTGAGCCCGGTAAAATATCCAATGCTCTGCGGTTGATATGAATATCAAAAAGAAGGTCGGTGCCTTGCTGAACCACATTTTTATCAATAAGTCCGGTTTCATATTCGGTTGTTTCCGTTACCGGGCCTGATGAGCCGTCATTGCTCCAGGTAAGCTCAGCTGTGTTATCCATTATGAATTTACTGTGCTCAGTGGTGTACATGTATTCATCCTTTACACGCAGCTTATAGGTAAATTCAAATCTGCCGCCCCGATCAACCCAATGATAATGCTCACGGAAGTCAGCGGCCGTTGAAATGAAATTCCAGCCGGAGCTGTCTGCTTCTTCATTATAATCAATCTGTATCATATCAGATGCTTCCGCGTATATTGTGTTCCCGGTAACCGTTCCCGTGTATTGGTATTTAGCTAACCACAAGTTTTCCTGTCTGGGTGCATATGCCGTTACAACAAGAGAATCCGGAACATATTCCAATCTTTCATCAAATGTATCATTAAACCACATCTGAGCAATTGAGCTGTTAAGATAACCGCTGTCGCCGCCGGAGCCGGGAATAGAGTTGATAAATGTAACCTTGTAATCTATTGTACCATCTTCATTTACATCAGATTTTTTTACTATCTGGGGTGCATATTCGTATGTTGTACCATCCAGAGCATTGATAACATCAGTAAAGTTAAGATGTACTTCATTTGACAGGCTTTTGCCTTGCAATAAAACATCTTCAAGTTTCAGATCACCTGTAAGCTCCCCGGACCATTCTGTGCCGGTTTTTGCATCAAAGGGAAGCTTATATGTAATTGTCAGCTTTGCATCTTCGTTCAGAATCCATTTAGAAGATTCAAAGGTTTCATCAGCTGTATTGAACAGAATATTAAAGCTGTGGGGAAGGTTATCCTTTGTGGGGGCTAAGAGAATGAAAGTATTTTCTATTGTGCCGCCCTCAACATAAGGAGTAAATGTAATTGTCTGACCGGTTTTTGTGACTGCCGTGACGGAAATATCCTGCGGGATATTTTCAACATAAAGGGGCAAATCCTGTCCATTGTAATTCCAGAAAGCAGCCATATCGGTAAGGTAGAAATTACCCCAATCCTTTATTACAGCAGGAATATCTGCTTCAATGGTGAAATATACATATTCGCCGTCATCACCACGAGCCGTTTTTTCGACCTTAGGAATGAAGCCGATAACATCAGCTGCACCGCCTGCCGTTTCCTCTTTACCGTTTATTGTTGTTTTGACAGTGTTATGGTATTCTTTTATTTCACCGTCTGCAGGCTCTTCATAAACTGTGTAATAAACAATGTCAAATTCATAACCGTCAGGAAGAGCAAATTCCATAGAATTGTCCTTCACGGTAACATCATCCCAATCGATATATACATCGGAAAGTCTGGTGCCCGATTCGTCATATCGTATTACTTTGATGCTCTGATCCGTGTAATATGAAAGACCTGTGCCGAGAGTGTCAATAATCAAGGTTCCCTGAAGATTGTGATTATTCTTGATGATGGCAATTTCCCATTCAATGACAGACAATGTATTGCCGTTTTTGTCGGTTATAACTGTTTGTTTGCCGTCTTTTTTTATTTTTTCAAGCTCAACATTCTGCCAATCTTCAGTCCATTGATATAGTGAATCACCGTTTGATGCGTTACCTGTTACATCAACGCCGTTCCATGCACCGATATTCTCATTTGAAAGCAAATTATCATAAATCTGAGTTTTATAGTGTATAAGATAGCCTTCGCCTTCATAGAAATCCGGGAAACCCGAAATTCTGAATCCTTCTTCAGCACCTGAATTATGCTGGGGGTGATTGCTGACAACAGGTTGAGGATCAAGTACATTGCCATCCAGGTCTGTTACTATAATGGTGTCTCTTAGTGTATAATGAGTATCCCATATCTGATCATCTATAACGAGATTCTGGACAACACCCTGTGTTGCTTCAATTCGGATAGTATAGTCAAGAGTGTGATCTTCACTGTTATAATTGCCGTGTGTTTTTGTCGCAGTAAACGCAGCAGGACCGTTTGTTATATTCAGATTAATCTTTATTTCATTACCAAAATCAATTTCTTTATTGTCTTCACTTACTGAGTCGCCGACAGTTGCATTAAACTCAACAAAGAAGTCTACGTTTGAATATTTGGCACCGAAGCATATGCCGTCTTTATCATCATGGAATCTTACGCGAAGATGTCCTGTTTCGTCGACAATGTATTCACCAACATTTTCAATTGTTCCGTTTTCTGTTTTTGCTGCGATAGGATGCCAGTCTTCAAAAGGCTCACAATGAAGATATTCGGGAATCTGGTAGTGGAGTAAATGATCGCCGTCATGGCTGAACTGAATCCAACTATCTCCCGTATTTGTTTCACTGAACTCGAGAGAAACAATATATGTTTCTCCGATATATACAGTCGAATCATTACCCAGAATTTCACCGCTCTTGGTTTTTATGGATACACTGGCAACTGCCTTTGTAAGATCGGTTATTTGTTCTATGTTTGCTTTTGGGGAGGATGTACTGAACATAAGAAGAGGTTTTTTGCTGTAATTATCAGGATTTGTATTGTCAGTTGCCTGTGATTCATTGTTGCTTGCTTCCGTAGTTGCTTCTGTTGTCTGTTCAGTAATATCTTCCTCAGTAGTTGCCTCTTCAGTAGTTGACTCTTCAGTGGTTATCTCTTCAGTGGTTGTTTCTGCTGTAGCTGTTTCTTCAGTGGTTGCCTCTTCGGTAGTTACCTCTTTAGTGGTTGCCTCTTCGGTAGTTACCTCTTCAGTAGTTATCTCTTCAGTAGTTATTTCTTCAGTAGTCTCTTCTTCAGTAGTCTCTTCTTCAGTAGTTTCATCTTCAGTAGTTTCATCTTCAGTAGTTGCCTCTTCAGTAGCTGCTTCTTCAGTAGCTGCTTCTTCAGTAGATGTCTCTTCTGTAGATGTCTCTTCTGTAGTAAACTCATAAGTCTCGGTTTCTGAAGCAGATTCATTAATGGTTGTTGTTTCCTGTGTCGCTGTTGATTCAGGAATAAAGCTGTTGACAGAACCTGAAACCACAGTAGTGTTTTCAATTGCCACAGAGGCTTCCTCTGTTGCATCAGCAATGTAATTTGCTGCATAAAGCTCGCTGCAAAGACCATATCCGAGAATAACAGACTTGTCTGTATAAATGACTTTTTCAGTTTTGTTATCTATATCGCCTTCGATTACAATTATAGATTCTGCACCGCCATATAATACAATACCTGCACGGTCTGCCTTGGTGTCTGAGTCTGTATCGAAAAATATAATGTCACCTTTTTGCGGAATAAAGCTTTCTGCGGGGGAGTAGGCATACCTGTCCTGCCAAGCGAGGCGCATTATCTCTGCATTTGCACTTTGAAGTGAATCAACATTGTTTATATTTGCATAATTAATGCAGAATGAAACGAAAATGGTATTCCAACGGGCATAAGGATTTCCGTACCATTCACCGTATCGTGTATATCCGTTTTTGTTTCCTGCGTCGTCAAATTCAAAGTTTTTAGTGCTTTCAGCGTATCCTATCTGAGTAATAGCAATGGCGGCAACGTTATCGCCTATGTTATTTGAAATATCAACATTGCTGAATGTGGCAAGCCAATCTCCGACAGTTTCGACATCTGCTTCCGTGTCGGGGAAACAATCAGCAGAATGTGTATGCTCGGGGGTAATGCAGATGAGAGTTTTGTTATAGCAATCCTCATTATGCTCATGTGTAAAAATTGTATCAGATTCTTCTGTTATCTCAGTTGTTGAGATTTGTTCAGCTTTTTCGGTAATTATTTCTTCCTGTACTTCTGTTGTATTTTCAATTATGCTGTTTTGTGTTATATCTGTTGCTTCCGGGGCAGTAGTTTCTGTCTGCTCTGTAAATTCGCATATGCACTCAACATTGTAGCATTCTGCCGTGTGGATATGTTCTTCAAAATTACACAAAGCTTCGCTTGTTACAGTGATACCTATGAGCTTGAGACACCAGAATACAATAACAACAACAAGAACGGCAAACACAGCAAAAATGCCGTAAATATTTTTGCTTCTTACACGGAATTGTTTATGATCATTAAGAAAATCGTTTGATATTCCTGACAATGTCTGCCGCCTCCTTTCTGTTATTATAGATTATTTTAGTTTACTCTGCCTATTGAATCAAACGGCCATACTCTGAAAAATATTTTGCCTACAATCTGTTCATTGCTGACAAGACCGACAACAGAATTTCTGCTATCTATTGATGTTGAGCGATGATCTCCGAGAATAAAGTAATGATTGTCAGTGATGTTAACTGGAAAGGTGATGTCGCACTCTCCGAACGCCTTGTCTATAACATAAGGTTCCTCCAGGGCTGCACCATTAACGTATACAGTACCGTCCTCTTTGATTGTGATTGAATCACCTGGAACGCCAATGACACGTTTTATCAGAAATTTATTTTGATAAGAAAAGCAGCAAAGCTGACCTCTCTCAAGCTTTGATGTTTTAAGAAGAACTACTATTTCTTCATCGTTTAGTGTAGGTTCCATACTGCTGCCTTTAATTTGCAGAACAGGAAGGGCAAGAGTTGCAATAAGAACAGCAATAGCGGCTACGACGATAAGAGAAGAGAGTGTACTTTTTAGAACTTTTCTGTATTTCTGATTATATTTTTCTCTGGATATTTCCTTTGCGATCTGTTCTGCTGTAGGAAATTCAAAAGGAATGTTGTTTTTATTTTTTGACATCTGGTAATTGCTCCCCGGCAAATAAGGTTTTCTATTTTTTTAATAATTCGGCTAAACGAACAGCAACATCAATGTGTAATTTAGCGGGAAGATGATCGAGATTTGAAATATCCTGTGAATAAAACTGCATAAGTCGTCTGTATATGTCCACATCAACGGAGCCGTTGCTTACAGGAGAAATTTTTCTTTTATAATTGCTTTTCTTTTCTTCATCTTCGGTGTAATCAACGTTTTCAGAAGATACCAGCTTCTGTAATGTTGTTACAAGTGCATCTGCATTCTGCAAAGAAGCATCGAACTGAACTGCAGTTTCTTTAAGCTGCTCGGTTGTTTTTTCAATACTTTTCTCATTCTTTATTTTTTTTAGCTCGTCCTTCAGCCGTTTGTTTTCTTCGCTTTCCTTGAGAAGCAGTTCAAGAAGTTCCAGGCGGCTGAGCTTTCTGAGTTCTTTATCAGTCATCGTTTCATCTAACTTTCTGTTTTATATATGGCACCGGAATGTATACATACTCACAATGTATTATAGCACTATATGTATCAAAAATCAACAATTTTAGCCCCAGTTGAGTTGCTGTTTTGTTAAAATATTAACTATTTTTTGTATAATAGATAAAAAAATAAAAGATATACAGAATTGTACATTTGTGTATTTTTTTGGGTGAAGTTTCGTTATAGTAAAATGTCAATATAAAGCTAATTGAGAGACAAAATATCAGAATAAAAAACAGAGGAAACTTTTCAAAAAAAGAAATCTCCGGACAAAATAAATTGTCCGGAGAAAGTTTTGCAGGCTGTAAATTTAATTATGTTATTTAAGTTCTTCAAGACCGACAGTTGCACGGAGAATAAGTCTTGCGTCTGCCGCAGTAACAGAGTTGTCTCTATCAACATCAGCAGCCTTTTTCTCGAGAGCTGTGAGCTGTTCGAGTGCTACAGCAGCTCTTAATGTGAGTCTTGCGTCAGCTGCAGTAACGAATGTGTCAAAATCAACATCACCTAAAATAAATTTGCTATCAGTCTTATCTTTGATGATATAGCTCAAAGTCTTAGTACCGCTGTAGTTACCTTTGAAAGTAATCTTAACAGAGTAAGTACCTGCCTCAATGCCTTTTCCTGAGTAAGTAACAGTGTAATCAGTACCTTTTTTAAGTGTCTTACCCTTGGAATCTGTAACGGTAACCGAGGGCTTCTGTGCTTTACCGTTGTACTCAAAGGAGGTAGCGGAAAGCTTGATTGTCTTGGGACTATAGATGGTAGTAACATCAGATTTTCCGCAGACAGCGCAGGAAGTGGTAATCTTACCGTTAGCAGAGAGGGTAGCGGGGGTAACCTTTGTTGTAAACTTATGAGTATGAACAATCTTATAGCTCAAAGTTTTAGTACCGCTGTAGTTGCCTATGAAGGTGATCTTAACAGAGTAGGTACCTGCCTCAATGCCTTTTCCTGAGTAAGTAACAGTGTAATCAGTACCTTTTTTAAGTGCCTTACCCTTGGAATCTGTAACGGTAACCGAGGGCTTCTGTGCTTTACCGTTGTACTCAAAGGAGGTAGCGGAAAGCTTGATTGTCTTGGGACTATAGATGGTAGTAACATCAGATTTTCCGCAGACAGTGCAGGAAGTGGTAATCTTACCGTTAGCAGAGAGGGTAGCGGGGGTAACCTTGTTAGTAAACTTGTGAGTATGTATTATGTCGTAGGTTAATGTTTTTGTATCGCTGTAATTACCCTTGAATGTAATTTTTACAGAATAGCTTCCGACTTCAATACTCTTTTTTGCATATGCTACGGTATAATCTGTACCTTCTTTGAGTGCTTTGCCCTTTGAATCAGTAATCTTTACTGTGGGAGTAACAGTTTTGCCGGAATATTCGAGAGTGTGAGAGGAAAGCTTTACGGATTTAGCCGCAGGGATTGTTGTGAATTCTGCATTGCCGCATAACTTACATACTTTCGAGATTTTACCGTTGCTTGATGTGGTTGCAGGGGTTACGGTTTTTGTATACTCGTGGGTATGGTCATAAAGATCGATGGTAAACTGGCTGAGTTCAGAACCGTAGCAATCTTTTTCAACAGAGTAATAACGAACGGTAAGTGTTTTTCCACCATCAGAGAAATAGAACATTGCTACCATCGCTGTTGAGCCGATATTTTTGTCAACATACTGTGCATCAATCAGCATCTGTGTTACAGTGTTTCCGTTTTTACCTGTATCCTGACGATAAACGATATGCTGCCAGGGGTCATGACCTGAAATGACGAGAACAATGTTTTTATGCTTGCTGAAGCATTTCTCCCACATATCGTCACCATTCTGGGGATTTGTATATCCTGCATAGTAGGTGGGGGGATAGCAATCCTCTGCAGAAAGAGTTGTTCCGTCTCTGTACATATATGCGTGAGTGGCTATTATAACTTTGTGTTCAGGATGTGAGGTTATTACAGAATCAGCCCATTTGAGTGCCGCATCACTGGGAGCAAAGTCAAGAGTCAGGATCAGATAATCCGTTCCCTGGATGCTGAATGTTCTGTATGAATTAGTAAGATCGCCTTTGACATTTCCGCCTTCGGGTTTATTGCCCTTACGGGTAACGTAAATTGTGCTTCCGTCAGGCTGCTTCTGAGCGATAAGACCCGGCTGTTTAGGATCAGTCAGTGCAATTGTGCCTGATTTCATCATTCCTTCAACCGTTTTTTCATATACACCGTTATGAAGATTACGGTTGAAGTCATCCCAGTCATCGTGATTACCACGGACGAGAACATATGGGATTTTGCCGTCCAGCTTTTTGAAATTGTTCATTGCAATTTTCCATTCGCCGTCAGTACTGTCATCCGTAATGTCACCAAGTCCTATGACATATTTGATTTTCTGAGAATCTTTATTCTTAATTAACCAGTCATAAAGGTTATCCATTGCATCAGGATCATTCTCACACATTGTCTGAGTGTCGCCTACAACAGCAAATGAATAATCATAATCTTTAACAGCTGTAACATCGGATTTGTTTTGCCAGAGAGAGATGTGCTTAAGATCATTGTTGTTAGCTGAAAGATCATCAACAAAATGATCGGGACACTTGACAAAATTGTAAGCTGCAAGAAGCTTTGTATCGCTTGTTGTGATACCGTTTTTGTAATCAGAAGCAATTTCTGCTGCAGTTCTGATATCTGACCATACTGCCATTGAGTAAATTGTTCCTGTAAAGTATGTTGCATTTCCGTTTCTGAGGTCACCGCCAACAACCTGGTTATGCTTTTCTGTAAATTTGGCGGGAACAGCAACACTTTTAATTGTTTGCTTCAGCTCACCGTTTACATAGCAATACATTGCCTTTTTGCTGAAGTCCATTGTTATTGCAAGATGTGTATCTTCTCCGGTTGCAACATCAACCTCTTTGAAGGTATAAACACTCTGCTTAGAGTAGTCAGCAACATCTCTTATTGCGACTCGGGGCTGTCCGCTCTTGTTGATGGAGAATACAAGAGAAGGATCGTAAAGTCCGTCACTGCCTAAGAAGGTTGTTGTTCCCGTAAGAGTATCTTTTTCTACAGAGAAGGTCGCTTCAAAGGTAAGCGGCATTGATGAATGCTTTTTGCTGAGCATATAATGCTCGTTATGATTGAAGGTAATTCCGTCAGCGTTATAGCAATCAATACAGTTGACTACAGTCAGAGCGATTGTATCCTTAGTTTTACCGTCAGAAACAGTAATTGTGGCTGAACCTGCTTTTTTAGCTGTAATCTTTCCGTCTGAAACTGTAGCAACAGCTGTTTTATTTGAGGACCATGTAAGCTTGTCTGAAGTCTGATTGTTCGTGAGGGGAGTATAGGTCTGACCTACTTCGAGAACAAGTTTTTCGGGGGTAACTTCAAAGGTCTTCTTAATTGCACCGTAAGAGAATCTGTCACAATAAATCTCATAGAATCCGGGTTTGTCACTGTCAATTTCATGAATAACAAGCATTGAGTTTGTTCTGTAGAAATAACCTGCAGAATAGTAGTTAATGGATGTCATCATTGAAACATTATGACGAACACCGTTTTCAGAGTAACTGAGAAGTATATCTTTTGAGTGAACACCTGAACTGGATTTTACACTTCTGTGACCGATTTCAGAACCAAGCTTAAGCTTGAGAATTTCGTCTGAATTAAAGCCTGTGGCACGGACGGAGTACTTGTTGAGGGGATTAGGATTTGAACAGTAGACGTCAGCAAGCTTTTCGGACATTTTGATACCCATTTCAGAGTTTCCGTAACCGTATGTGTTCCATATAAACTCAATATAATCATCAGATTGCTGGAATTTATCTACATATTTACATACAGGATTATATGTGGGATCCCATTCATCTACACCGCCGCCGAAGGGGGTGAAATAAAGTTCAAATACAGGATCCTTCGGACCGCCGAGATAGAGAATCTGTTCATCTTTTGGAATCTGATTCTCTTTACCTGCTTTTATAAGAGCATACTGCTCCATGTTCATTCGTCTTATTTTATCTCGGAGCTCATATAATTCTTCCTGACCGGAATAACGAGCCATAAGCTGCATGTAGTTATAGGTAGTTCTGTATATTGCCTCGTGGTCGGAAATTATTACACCTGACTGCGAACCGTTGTTTCCGTTTGCACCTCTGTAATCATTTTCGTCAAGGTTTGCACTTGAGAAAAAGACAGCGTTTTTGTGTTCAGTCCCGTCGGTTGCGAGGTAGTGAGATGCAGAAAGGCTTTTTACATGCTGCATATCTGAAGTAATGTCTTCAACCTTCCAGCCGACCTTTACAAAGTTAAGGAAATCTGATACCTTTTTGCCTTTTTCGTACTTATCATAACACTTTGTTGAGTAAGAATCCGTAAAATACTTGTTAAAAGTAAGTACTTGTCTTGATTTTGTTTTTCCTGTTGCAGGGTTGTACTGGTTTTTGTTGTATGAGTTGAGCTGAGTTACCATAGTTACCTCAATACCCATACGTGCAGCTTCAACAAGCATATAAGATATACGTACAAAGCCCTGTTCATCATAGTTTGTCGTGTATAGAGAACGCATATATCCATAATATTTACTGTCGGGAATTACGCAGACAGCAGCACTTGCGGATGTTCTGTACGAAGAGAATGTAATCTTGACATCCTCTTCAGGATGGGCAATTTTGTACTGAATGCACTGATAAAGCAGTATTCCGAGACCGTAATTAGGATCGTGCAGACCTTCATTAGGAAGTCTGTAAAAAGCTTCTGCAGTTACAGTTTCTCCGTTTATATTGGCATAAGTTGTATGACCGAGACCCTGGAAATTTTCCGGATTATTTGCAAGAGGAAACTTATCATAATAAGGAGTAACCGAATGCTTGTTGTTCGTTTTTATGTTTTTTGCTATCTCCGGCAAAACCGTTTCGAAAAACGGTTTGTCGGAGGCTGTTCCCACATAATACTTGGTTGTTTTGAATGCATCTGTTTCTGCAGGGAAGCTTGCCGCATCTGCGGTGAATGTAAAGCTTCCTGCAGGAATCAGCGTGAATACTGTTATGATGGCAAGTAATATTGCTGTAATCTTTTTCATTTTTCTGCCCCTCCTTCATCAAGGCATTGTTGCCACATCAAATGTTATGGCAGGAGAAGTTAAGTATACATCTGCAACATCGGCAACCCATGAGGCTGTGCTGCTGTGTGTTGTGTAAATTCTCGGAGGATATGTATACGATGTGGGTGAATAAAGGCATATGAAGCTACCTTTTGTAGCTGTATTTGAGCTTTGTGTCACTGTACCTGTAAGGTAGAGTCTTGAGAGCTCTGATGTTACATAGAATACACCGCCGTTCTGATTTGCGGGTACTGCATTGGAGGTTGCTTCCACACCGTCAAATTTCGCACAGCTGTTGGTTCGTATTTCAACAGCACCGCCGGTTGTTTTTGCTTTATTTTCCGTGAATTTACAATTTGTGAATACTAACAGTATTTTTTCGGGATCGGTAGTTGAATTGCAGTTCTTGTTCTGAATTTCAACAGCACCGCCGCCTGCAGATATTGTACTGTTTTTGTTGAATGTGCAGGAGGTTGCACTAATCTCAAGATTGGGGCTTTCTGTATCAGTCGATAATGCACCGCCCTTTGCTGCTGCAGTGTTTTCTGTAAATGTCACATTGTTAAGAGTAAGCTTAGTTGCAGCAGTACCTTCTTCAGACGAATCTGCTATGAGAATAGCACCGCCATCTGTGCTGTTCGCTGAGTTCTTCTCGTAGACAGATGCTGTAAATGCGGCCTTAGCACCTGCATCAAGGAATACTGCACCTGCCTTAGGAGCAGTATTTCCTGTGAATACAGTATCATCAGATACCGTAACATCAGCGGTATTTTTGATATTCATAGCGCCACCGGCTGTTGTTGCTGTATTGTTTTCAAATACAGAGTTCTTTATGTCTGCTGTTCCGGATTCAATGCTTATTGCACCACCGTTTGCTGCAGCATTCTGCTTGAAAGCCGAACCACTGACGGTAAGCTTTCCGCTTGAACGGAAATCAATTACACCGCCGCTTGCTTTTGCTGTATTTCCGGTAAATTCTGAATCACTTACAGTTACTGCTGCACTTCCGCTTACATACATAATAGCACCGTTGGTGTTTTTGTTTCCGCTTGCAGTAAGCTTTGTAATATCAAGCTTTCCGGATCCGGTCATATAAATTGTACCGTTGCCGGATTTTCCGATATTCTCTGTCATAACAACATCATTAATAGTTATTGATGAGGAGCCTCGGATATCGATAACTGTACCGGTTGATCCTGTGTTTGCCGAGAAGGTACTCTTATCTTTGATTGTTACATTAGCAGACAAAGCAGTAATTGCACCGCCGTAGAAACCGGTTGTGTTACCTGTAACAGTTACACCTGAGAGGGTAATATCATTGTTGTTAGCAAAGATAGCACCGCCGCCCTGTTCTTTAGTTATGCTTGTCGCAGTGTTATTTGTAAGAGCAGTTCCGTTAAGATTTACAACACAATCGGTTCTTGCAGAAATTGCACCGCCTATAGATGCTGTGTTTCCGTCAAATGTTCCGTTTGTTGCGTTATAAATACCGGATGTCTTAGTGGAATCAGAATTTGCGTAATAGGATACATAAACAGCACCGCCGTGTCCTGCAGCAGTATTGTTTGTAAATGTGGTAGTAGTGTCAGTAATAAGCTGGCCGCCTTCAAGTGAAACAGCGCCACCGTTACCTCTCTTGCCATCATCTGTAAAGATTGCCTTGTTGTTTGAGAATTCAGTATTGACAGCTGTAAATTTACCCTTTGAGATAAATACTGAACCTGCGAGGGTGGCTGTATTGTTCGTGAATTTTACAGAATCAGCAGTAACATCTGCAGTATTTACGTAAATAGCACCGCCGATAGTTGCTGTGTTCTCACTCCAGTTGCCGCCGATAATTTCGGCCTTTGCGGATGTACCGCTGACATAAAGTACCGCATTTGCGGAGTTATTGTTTGTTGCAGTTACATTTTCTGCTTTCAGAGTACCGCTATTAGTATAGATAATACCGTTTGCTGTGGATGTGTTACCGGTTACGGTAGTATCTTTAAGGTTAACCGTGCAAGTATCTTTGAAATACATAGCTGAACCGGTTTTTCCTGTTGTGTTGTTTACTTCGGAGCCTTCGTTAACAGTAATTACAGAAGCGATTCCGTGTACTGCACCGCCATAGTAATTTGTCTTATTGCCCGAAAGTGTAACGTCAGAAAGTGTAACAGTACTCTTGAGAGCAAGAATTGCACCGCCGCCTATAGCTGAGTCAACAGGGGATGCCTTGTTGCCGAGAGATTCATTGCCTGTAAAATCAGTGCCGTTGACAGTAAGGACGGACTTGCTTGTATCTTTAACAAGGTTAACAAGATGTACGGCACCACCGGATGTTGCTTTGTTTCCTTCAAAGCTGCCGCCTGTGATATTAAGCTTTGAGTTTACGGAGGCTATAGCACCACCGAAGCTGTTGACTGCGGTATCGTCTTCTGTGGATTCTGTACCGTTGGTATCTGCTGTCTCGTTTGCAATATTGTTATTAAATGTTGCATTTGTAAGATTAAGAGCACCGTAGCCCACATAGAAAGCACCACCGCCTTCACCGTCACCGTCTGCAACACCTGTATTGTCAGACTTCTTGTCGTAGCCTTCAACAGTGTTTGCAGTAAATGATGTACCGTTGAATGTTGCTTCGCAATCACTTCTGATGCTTACTGCACCGCCGCCGAGAGCAGTATTTTCTGTAAATGAGCCGTTTTCCATTGTGAATGTAGCAGGAGTACGGTCTTTTCCGCCGTTCTCATTTGCAACATCAAGATAAACTACATAAACAGCACCACCGTGCATTTTTGCATTATTAGCCGTAAATGTGTTGTTGCCGGTTGCATTCATTTCTGAACCTGCAAGATAAACAACGCCGCCGTGGTT
>JAZRNB010000040.1:0-87094 GCA_045647985.1 Acutalibacteraceae bacterium | reverse complement strand
CTCATTGTCAATCACCTTGTAAGGATGATTTTCAAAAGGTCGTAAATACTCAATGGGTATTTTATTAGCCCACACATATTCTGTGCGGGCTTTCTGTACTTTGTCGTATAAGGTTTCTTTTGTGGGATTGTTTTCTTCAATCTCACGGGGATATACTTTTGATTTTGGTTTAATAGCCATATTATCGGCTCCTTTCTAATTTACGAATTTTGTTAGTTTCTAATTGATGCTCTTTCTGTAAAAGTTCATACAGGTGTGGAGATTTATTAAGAATATCTTCCGCCTGTTTTAGTTTCTTTCTCAATGGCGTGATTTCTTGTGTTAACTCCTTACGCAGGGCTTTGTACTTCTCCTTATCTTCAGGTGTACTTGCTCTGCGTTTTTTGTTGTCTGCCTTGTTTCGTTTTTCTTCAAGCTCGGCAATTTTAAGTTTTGTTTCTTCAATACTCTGTGATAGGTCATCAGTAGTCTGAATCTGATTGTCGGTTAAGAAATGATAATCAGCCACATATTGTTTGATGTCCTTTGCGGCGTGCCTCATTTCAGGAGAAATGAGCATTGCATCTGCAACCTCCTTTAATAACTGAAACACCAAGATGATTAAGAGAAACATTGTGTTTACATAAATAACCTCAGGTCGTTTGCCGTGTTCAATGCCGAACTCTAATTTCTTTCTCACTGATTCAAGAGGAAAGCATCTGCGCCTTGCATAGAAGAAGTTATTCCAATCAGCAAGGTGATGTCCGCTGTAATAGGTTTCGTTGAATCTTTTCTCTATGCCTTCTACTGTATAACCAAGGCTAACAACCCTGACGCCTCTTTCCCAATCCTTTGCCTTGATAGTGAATCGCCTGTAATCAACCTCATATCCCATAGTGAAAAGAACTCTTCTGAATTCATCCCAGCTTGTTGCGACGGTAAGACAAATCTCAATATCTTCTCTCAGCATATCTCTGTGTGTTTTCTTGCCTTGCTTATGAAGCCAATATGCTGCTTTCTCACCGCCGTAAAATGGTGAATTTTCAAGAACTGATTTGCCCCGTTCCTTGCATATAGCGTCAGAAATCTCACGGAGCTTGTAATGGTCAGAAATATGATTTTCAAACTTTCTGCCTGTTCTGAATGAAACAGAATTTACTACAAAGTGATTGTGTAGATGATTTTGCTTATCTAAATGGGTAGTAACAACAATCTCATATTCATCTCCCCACATTTGCTTTGCTGTTTCAACGCCTATACTGTGACATTCTTCGGGTGTTACTTCACCTTCGGCAAAGCTCTGAAATCCGTGATAAGCCACATTTCCGCCTAGCTTTCCGTAATGAAGTTTAGTTGTCATCATATGCTCATAGGCTCGTTGCACGGGACAGTTAATAGCTGATACATAAAGCTTTTCATCGGTTTTCTTATTGTTCTCGGCATATTGCAGTGTTTGGTACAAATCCTCATCAAGATACTTTTTATCAATGGTTTTATCAGGATTTTCAGCATACTGAATAACATCTTTAAGTCGGCTCTTTACGGGCCAGAATCCTGTTGTAGCAATAGGTCATTCACCTCCTTTTTCGGTGTGAGTATTTCGCTGTGAATTTCATCAATGAGAGTGAGCAGCTTTGCTTCGGTTTCGGGTGTCATTTCAGAATTGCAGATTTCGCAGAGCTTTCCGTAGAAATTAAAAAAAGCATTAGGCAACACCATTCTCGGTGTAAATCCCAATGCTCTCTTTGTTACATATTCAGTTGTAGATAATCCACATTTAGAAGCGTTACTCTCAATCTTCTTTTTCACATCAGGCTTCACTCTTATTTCAAGCCTTTGGGTTTTGGCTTTTGGTGTAGTGTTCATATAACCATTCCTTTCATTAGATTTTAGGGATTAAGGGCCCCTAAAGAATTTGGAACTTGCCGTACAAGTTCCCTGCTCGCTACGGTGTAGGACAGACATCTGTAAGATAGTTAAGTGCTTCGTCTGTCTTCCTTCACCGCAGATAAGGGCGCCCTTGAAATATACCCTTTTGATTTAATATCAATGAGCCAAAGTGGCTCATAAAATTTTGACTTTTCACTGTTTTGAGCCAAAAAGCTCTACTTTTGGCTCACATAAAGTTTTCAAGAAAAGACAGAGCTTCGGCATCGTTCTTTTCTTTCTGTTCTTCTGTAAGTTCAGTATCAACTGTCTGTACTGAAGGCTGTGCCGAAGAAACGAATGAAACATCCTGCAATTCTTCTCTGATAACTGCACGGATATCTTCAAGAGTAAAGTTCCTCGGATTATCTATAGATTTAATCTTTTCAATAACTGCCTCAACAATAAATTTGTTTCGGGATTGCTTATTGTTCTGTGACAAGGCTTCTAAATAGTCATTAGCACTTTTCTCATCAGGATTATCAAGATTAAACCTTACATTAAGTCTGCGATTATTCATATCCTGCCACTTTTCATCATAGTTTCGGCAAGGTATTCATAACCTTTAGCTGCCGCACAGATGTCATCAACGAACTGAATACGGTCTGCATTGAACTTGTAGAAATTCTTTACAAGGCATCCGCCACCGCCGGTGATATACAGCATCATAGTGTTTTCGTCGTACCCGTGGTCACGGAGTCTGTGGAAGATTTCAGCTACATACTTCTGTACCTCTGCCTTGATAATCTTCATATCCGCCTGAACAATGTTTGCAGTACCCTTGCACAGCACCTCATCAATGATATGCTCATTGATTTCTCTCTGTGTTTTTCTTAAGAAGGCTTCACGGATATCAACAGTACAGAAATGAGTGCCGAACTTTTCTGTGTACATTCTCTCTGACTGCGGTCTGCCGTTAATGACATAGAGCACATTCATAGTACCATTGCCAATGTCAGCAACAAGGTTTACACCGTCCATTTTGGTTGCAAACTGCGAAACCGCCGCATACCCCTGCGGATAGATGCTCGCACCTGCGATTCTGATTTTATACTCGGTATGCTGCCAAGTGAAAGTTACCTCTTCATTCTTTGTGAGATATGCTTTGAAGCTTTCTTTCTGACCTGCAGTCCAAGTGAGAGGCAGACCTGCGGCAATGTGAACTGTGGCTTCTGTCAGGTTTTCCGCACTTAACTCCTTTGCAATAGCCACAAGTGTGAGGGCATAATAGTCCTCGTCTTTGATTTTGTCGGGAAGGAACTCCTTGTGTCCTTCGCCTATAAGATAGAACTTGCCATCGTAAACAAGCATGTCCTTTGTGAAAAGCGGCTCTGAATCATAAGTCGTAATGCCTGTTCTGAAACAGTGGTTTGCAGTTTTGATGTTGCCATAACCATGGTCAACACCGATGATGATTACATCATTAAATTTTTTCATTTGGTTTCCTCCATTAGATTTAAAATTTGTTTTGGATTAAATTTTTGCATAAAAAAGCACCCTCTGCGGGTGCGGTTGAACAAGGGGTCTGTCACGAATGTTGAAGATAAACGCTCCTTTCTTAAAATTATTTTTATATAAAGTTAGTAGTGGGTCAAAATCACCCACTACTAAAATTATCTGATGCAAATATCCCAATGGGCACTCATTGCCCATTGGGAAAGCAAAACGTAAAATTTCAAGTGACCACTGTGGTCACTTGAAATAAATAAGTATAAAAGTGGTAAGTAGGTCATTTTGACCAACTTACCAAAAATCTAACGCAGTATTCATTTACCGGAATTTAGGGTTTTAGGTATAAAAAAACACCTGCTACTGTTGAAGTAACAAGTGTATGTAAACTGATTGATTTTTGTGGTGTTGATGTGATATAATGATTTCGTAAAAGAGTTTAAATAAATTAATTATCCCAAGGAGGTATTGTACTATGATTTATGTAGGGTATGTTGTTTTTGCTGTTTTATTTTTTGTATTACAAATCGTATTATGCTTTAAATCATCTAAAACTATAGTTCGCTTGGTTCCGTTTTTTCTTATTTTGTTAGGTTATGTATTTGCACTTTTATGTGCTGAGGGTGTTTTTGGCGATGGTGGAGGATTTATTGATGGCGGTGCACTTGGCGGGATAATTATTGCTATTGCCTTTTCGGTTGCTACTGCTGGAGATTTACTTGCATGGGGTATATATGCATTGATTACCAAGTATAGAAAAAATTAAAATCAAACATTTTTATAATCAGGTATAACTCACAGCATTTAAAAATTCTAATTATTGAACTGAATATTTGTAACTGCTCTCCCCGTGAGGGCAGTTTTTCTTTGCTGTTTTACCTCTCTACTATGCTTTCATTTTATCTAAAACTAATTGGTGGGGGCAGTTATTATATTATCAGAAAAAATCTTACTAAGTATTCATATACCGTATTTCAGTTTAAAAAAACACCTGCTACTGTGTAGTAACAAGTGTATGTACTAAGGTTGATTTGTTTGACCTATAATGGTATAATTGTTTCAACAAATTGAATTTTATAGGAAAGGAGGATACTTGGCACAATGGAAAATTCGACAGAGCAATTATATTATGCTAGTGGAATTGCATCGGGTTTAATTGCAGGAATAATTGCTACAGTAGTTCAGTTTTTGATTTTTCTTTTAAACCATAAATTTACAACAAAAGCTAAAAAAGCGGAGCAAACTTATGCGGCTATTGAATGGCAAAGAAATGCAATTGAGGAAATGATAAGAGAAGTTAGTGACATAAGAGTTCCCTCGATTACAGAAACAAATGAAGATATTATTGAAAATGCATATCATCTAATAATTGCAGATTTCGAAAGAGCTAAACCATTATTGTACGAGAAAAGCAGAATCGTTACAATCAGAGCTTTTTTTGACACTCTTAAATATCGATATGAGCAGATGCAAAAAATCAAATTAGGAGCCGAAAAAGATTTAACGCTTGAGAAGTCAAAGGAAGTTCTTATAGGTGAGATTAACGAATGTAAAAAAAGACTATTAAATGTGTTACAGGACAAAGAAAAAGAGATAATGTCAAAAATGATATAATGCACATATATCATATTCAACTGCTCTCCCCGTGAGGGCAGTTTTTCTTTACCTGTAGTTAAAGTCCGTTTTATGGGACTGTGAAATTTGTATAATACAATCAGGTATGATACAATTATTTTGACCTAGGATTTGAGTGGTTTTTACCTCCCTCTATATAATTAATAGGGAACTTTTGCAAAATCACCCATTATAGAGTAACAAGTGAAAATCAAAATCCGTAACAAGAAAACAGTAATTTTGTGTAAATACAGTTTTTGACACTTTTCACCCGAAAAAGATAGTAAAATAACCTCAAAAATTCAAAAAAGGAGATGAAAAAGCACTATGGGAGCCTTTTCTGTGACCGTCGCATACCGTGACGGAAGAGCATATTGGAACAAAAAGAACTATCCTGCCGGTACATTCGCAACAAATTTTTTGAATGTTTTTTATAAAAATGACACCGCCGCAAGAATTTCTGTCTTTTCAGACGAAATCAATCACAATATCCTCAAACAGTTAAGGTGCGGCTATCTCAACATCCGTAATTTAACCGATACAGGCAGAATGATTCTTGAGAAGCTGAAAGTCCTGCCCAACATTCCAGTTTACAGCATCCTTGACTTTGATGCTATCAGAGAAAAGGTAGTATACCTTTTCAGCGAAGAAACGGGACTGCTTATCTGTAATTACTTTGTACGACGAGCTGAAATAGGTCTTATACCTCAAGATGAGGTTATAGTTGATACCGCTTACCGCCATTGCGATTTTGAGTATATAAATGAGTGTGAAGATATCATTAATGAGTTAACCGGAATTATTACATTCTTCAATAACATCAGTGATGATATGTACTATGCTCATAAGAACCTTGTTGCTTTTGTAAATGCTCTGCCTGACATTGAAAAGCATGATGAGAGTCATCTCTTGCCCGTCGCAAAACAGATATTCGGTAACAAGACATTCCCTGTAAATGAAGAGTTTGTTGAGGTCAGGAAAAACATAAAGAGTCAATATACTGCCGTTGCAAGAAAGCTATACTTTGACAGCTTTTACAGTTTCATTGTTACGGATTTCTTTGAGGGCTTGCACTACGGTCATTACCCTAAAAGATGTGAGGTTTGCGGTAAATATTTTCTTATGCAGAGTGCAAGAAAGCAAAGATACTGTACCAACGGCATAGCACCCGAAAAGATAAACGGACAGAAGTTAACCTGCAGACAGTATGCTGCCGCTATCCGTAAAAAGGAGCTGTCCGAAAACAATCCCGTTATGGATATTTACAATAAGCGTTGCAGTTGTATCCGTACCGAAGCATTACGAGGTACCATAACTGCTGAGTTTGCAGAAAAGGCAAAGGTAATAGCAAAAAATAGAATGCTTTTGGCAAGGCGTGACCCTGAATATTTCAAAACACAGTACAAAAAGGATTTAAGCCGTAAAAAGCTTTATGCCGATACGGGTAAAAACTAACAGAAAGGATGTGGCATAATGAAAAAATGGGAAGAAGATTTATATATGTTTCACTGTGCCACGGCACCTAAGGAAAGAAAATCCTTGCAGGAATATGTTGAGCTTTACCTGACCGAAAAAGACGAAAGGTATTTTAACTATTTCTTGCACTTTTACGAGCCAAGGCTTAATGACAAGATTTACGGTATAGTACACAACTATGCTATGCAGGGGCATTTTGCTGATTTGAAAATGGTCTTTGTTCACGGGATTTACAAGGCTCTTGAAAAATATGATTTATCGCAGAATGTACCGTTTCTTTATTTTGCAAAGTATAATTGTGAGCATGAAATTCACGAATACATCCGTTCAATGAGACACGGTCTTACTATACCCAATGCCGATGAGGACAAAATGCTCCGCAAGGCTATGGCTCTATACAGAGAGTATGGCGAAGTGGCTACTCAAGAGAATATTGAAAAAATTGCAGAGCAGATTGACCGTTCACCAAAATTTACCTGTGAGCTTATTACCGCAGGTCTCCGCAACACCTTGTTTATACCGTTTTACAAGGAATACTGTGACGAAGATTCAGAGGAAACCGCAGAAGATGTAACAAGTGACAACACCTTTAACCCGGAGCTTGAGCTTATCCGAAAAGAGCAGTCTGAAGTAGTGTGGGGTGCATATAACGAACTTGATATTGGTACACAGCTGATGATTGCTGATAACCTTGCTTTCTGCCCTGAATGTCACAGCATATTTGAGATGCAAAAAGACAAAAACGGCGAACCCGTTAAGGTCCGCCGTAAGAAGAAAACGTATAAAGAGATTGCAATGCTCAATGAGATATCGGAAGAGGAAAGTGTGAGGGTTACACTGCAGAAGGGGTATGAGGAGTTGAGGGGGAAGTTAAAGGAGATAAAGTTGATATAAAAAGAAAAAACCTCATCTGAGCAACCAGATGAGGTTTTAACTATTTACATTCTGTAGAACACACCGTATTCTTTTAGTTTACCAAATATTTCAAGTCACTTCTTTTTACGTTTTCTAAGTTTTATTATAATGCATATAACTGACAGAATTAGAAAAACAAATATAATAAATACTACTATGGTAAATGTTGTTTTTGTTTCATGAGTATATTCTATATCTATGTTTCTGTCATAGTTAACTCCGGAATCAATTGGTTCTGTTGGAGATAACGAGAAAATCATAAATCCGCCAACTTGTTTTTTTGTACCGTAATTTTTAGCCCAATGTCCTAAACTATCAATCGATGCCCTTGCAAGAGTCGTATAATTGTCAGAAACCATCCACTTGTCTCCAACATTATTTCTTCGATAATCTTCAGCATAAAAACTATCAGAATCATAGCAGAATACATCTTTATTCCATTTCGCTGAGATATAATCTTCTTCCCTTATAAGCGGTTTGTTAATTGCCCATTCCCAATAAGAACATACAATTTCGCCTATTACTGAGCTGTCGGCATTATCAACAAGCTGAAAAGAAAGTTTTTTTACAATTACATCATTGTTATTTGTTTCGGCTTCTGTACTGTAATCAACACCTAAAATTTTATTGTCACCTATGGTCGCTCTTATTCTTGCAAGTGATGATTCAGCAAGATTATTTATAAATTCCTCAGGTATGCCAATAGACAAAAGCCATTCATAATCATCAACGAATTCAGGATCACTAGCTTTTTTGATTGTTTCTGCCATTTTATCAATCATTGTATCAGTAAGATTGTCAAGATAATCTTCCTCATATCCGTGTTCAAGAAGAAGTTTATAGTTGGCATTTTCTGTGTTTGCAGCAAATGACACTACAGATGATAAGAACACTATAAGAATACACATTATTATGCTTATTAAAACTTTAAATTTTTTCACAAGAATCACTCCTTTTTATGATTTTATGTTTGCTTTTTATTAATTTTATTCCCCAGCCTATTAGTGAGAAAAGAGATATCCACAACAAATATGAAACTATGAGAAGATATTTATATTCGACAGTATAGACAGATGAGTCAAAAATCATATCCATACCTCCGGCAGTGGAGAGAGAACAAAAAATGTTTATACATATAAATATAAGCCATAGCGAATAATAAACTGCATTTTTTTTACAAAACAAAAGTGTAGCTGACACCGCACTGAAAAAAATAGGAATATAGAACATTTTCGGAAAAATGAATAAAAAGAAAATAGCATTTATTAGAAGACCTGAGGCAAAGATTGTTTTGATATCTGTAACCTTTTCTATAATAACTGTTTGCTCTTTTATAATTGTTTTATCATTTTCATGGTTTTGGGTGTTTTTGTCTTCAACGAGACCCCTTAATATGTAATCTGAACTTACAGAAAAAATTTCGCAAATACGGACAATTTTATCCAGTTCAGGTGTTGATACATTGTTTTCCCATTTAGATATTGTCTGTCGTGATGTATCAAGTTCATTTGCAAGGTCGCCTTGGGACATATTGTTTTTCTTTCTTAGCTCGTATATTCTTTCTCCTATTGAGTCCATTGCAACCCACCTCCTTTCTTTAGCTTCATCTTATCATAACAAATAAAAAAAGTCTATCAATGAGGCTTTAAAATTTAGCAACCATCAAGTGCAATGGTAGTATTTTGAACTGTTCTAAAGACTATATGTTATAAAAATTTTTATATTAATCAAAAAACGGTGGCAAAACCTTCAAATTTGCCACCATAATTATTTATTTGTATATCAGTTCATTGCAACCTATTTCTCGTGCCCTTGCCGCAATGTTCTGCATACGATATATCCACTCCATCTGATTTTCTTCTTTCAGTTGTTCTGAAACACCTTCAGATTCTTTCATCTTCACAACGATAATGTCAAACATATCTTTTGCCTGGTTTTCAATCTCTGCACAGTGCTGATATAGCTTTCCTTGACCAAGTAGCAAACTAAAAAACACCTTCTTATGCTTTTCGAGATAAGATTTGTGCATCATACCCCACTTGCCAAGCGTTATAGCTGTTTCTTCGGGTGGTAATTTGAGGTTAGGGATGAAATAACCACCAACACGGCGATAACTGATAGAATTATTGTTTGACATAATGACAACCTCCTTATTTTTCGCTTTTATAAATGATTTTCAGCAACAGCTCATCAACATCCTCGGTGGGCAATTTCTCAGCCAAAAGCATATTGCGAAACTCATTCATACCGTTGATAAGTAAGTTGTACTCGAAATCCGTAAACTTGATTTTTGTTTTTCTGCTCATAATAAAACCTCCTATTATTTGGTAGCTTTATTCTACCTTATAACAGGAGGTTAGTCGAATGTGTGGAATTTATAAAACGATGCAAACAGGTCGAAAATTAAGCATTTTTGTCGAAGAATTAAGCGTTTTTGTAAAGATTATTGAACTTGCTACATATTGATATTATCATATAGTTAATTCTATTTTTGCGTTAATATCGTTAGAAAAGAAAGTATACGGATTTTCTAGTTCTATATAAAAACAGCTGCAAAGTTGATTTGCAGCTGAAGTTTTGTATTGTATAATATTTATTATAATATGTGGTCGATAAAACTTATTAAATAGATTTTAGCTCGAGCAAATGTGCCATAGACTTTCAATTTAAACATATAATACCATTTTTTCATTGGAATAATACCAATATAAGTTAAAATTATAACTATTAAAATTGCAATTATAATTATAACTTTCATATAAAATTGCTCCTTGTAATCAATTGTCGGGCCAAATTTGTTCTATGCCATTTAATATTGTTAATGCCTGGTTGAAAATAATTTTTTTTGGAATATTTTCCATGTTGTGTTTTTTTGCCCATTCATCAATAGCGGTTCCTACTAGTATAATTAAATCTTTTGCTATACCATCATCTTCTATAACAATATGTTCATAATTATCCTGATATACATCTATATCAGGATAATCAGATGCCGTTGTTAATATTAAAGGATTATCAATATTTTGTTGAATTTTATTGATTCGCGCGTTTAAGAAGCCTTGCCCTTTTTCTAAAATTTTATCAAGCTTCATTTTAAATACTCCTTTATATTCTTTTCAAGCATATAGTTGAGTTCTTCAAGTTGAAGCATTGCGTATTTGAGGGCTTCATCGTTTAAATTGCTTTGATCTATAAGGTCTTTGGTTTTTGCTATTTCTCGTATATTAGCACGGGCAAGTTCACCTAAACCTTCGGCTTTGGCAATGGTTTCAAGTGTTTTCAATTTGTTTTTTAATCTAACCGAATCCTCCTTTCTTATCATACGAAGAGTGTGATATGTGCTAACCATTGATGAAATAACGGTTGTCACATCTTTAGTTGCGTTCCAAAGAGTTAAATTTGCCATTTTAAATTCCTCCATTACATATTTAATTAGAACAAATTGCAACTGATTGTTCCAATGGCAAAATGATAATGGATTATGAAAAATTAAGCAATTTCATAATTGGTAATAATATTACCAATTAGTAATATTATGTCGAATGAATAATAATTTTGTAAAAAGGAGAAGAATATTTTGAATGAAAAAGATCTGTTAAGACGTTTTTATCGTAGAATAGGCAAGAATATAGTCTTTTTTCGCAAAAAAAATGAATTAAAACAAGAGTATTTAGGAAACGAGTTAGGTATAAGTCAAAGCCTAATATCTCAATATGAAACCGCTAAAAAATTTCCGAGTTTAGAAACAATAGTAAAATTTTCTGATTATTTTAAAATACCTCTTAAAGAATTTATGTTTACCGATTTCAGTGTTGACGATATTTTAGAAAATGAGACTATTAGCTATGGTTATGATTTAAGACCAATTATAAAATGCGCAAAACAAACCTATTTTTGCTATTATATAAAGGAACAAAACAAAGGTACTTATGCAGTCAGTTCAAAAATTTCATACTTTACAATTCATATACTTAACCCTCTGTCTGATAATTCTGCAGAAGCAACTCTAATTTTTCCTGAAAAAAAACATACATATAAGGCCTCATTGTCCTTGGATGATCGATATGCCTATCTAGAGTGTCATGAGTATCAAAGAGATTATTTTTTTCATTTAACATTTTATTATCACAAAAGCAGATCGAGAGTGGCATATTCAGGAGGAATTGGTCTAATGCAGAGGTTAGATGCTAATGAATTGCCGGTTTTTCAATTCTGTGTAATTTCTCATAAATTAATTAGCGAACAAAAACAATTAGAACTACTTCAGTTTTTAAGAATAAATGAAGAAAATAATGTACAGTTGCCTAGACGAAAATTTTCGTCTGGCGGAGTTTTACGATTAACCAAATCATTAGATCAAAAGACTTTTGATTGGCTCAGAACAAACAAATATATATAATAAAAACTATATTATCTAAAGGGTTATGTTTGTTTTGATTTTTATAATCAAATACGATTTTAATAACAGAGTAAAAAACATACAATAATCTTAATTATCGTTGTTTTTAAGTAATTTATTCATAGTACAGTTGCATTTTGAATTATTCTTTGAATTTTAAGAAAGCTTTTTTAAAAGCACCAATTTTTCTTAGTGAAGTATAAACCTCATACTCATTATCGCCATATTTGAGTGTAACAAAATCCTTTGTTACCTCAACAACATAATTCAAATTAACTATATAACTGGCGTGAGGTTTCGCAAAGCTGTTTTTACTAAGAAGCCTTTCCCAATGGTCAAGATGATAATTTGTTTCAATTCTTCCGTCGATTAAGTAGAGGACAGATTTTCTGTCTTCAATGGCAATGTATAGTATTTGATTTGGATACACTCTACAACAATCTTTATTACATTTAGTTATATATATTCCCTGACAAATCTGCGCTTCTTTTGTATCACCAATAGGAATAAAAAAACCATCATAATTGTAGTAAGTTATTGGTATATACGGCAATTCGCTTTTGTTAAAAAGTTCTTCTATCTCTTCACTTGTTACTGCTCGTCCGATTTGTTTTAACTCCATAATTGCTTTTCCTTGGTAAAATAAATTTTGTCTTATATTTATAAAGTGCTGTTAATCGGAAAAAGTAACACTAATTTCTCACAATTTATCGAAGTTTGTTGAAATGCATAATTATATACCATATCATTTGTGAATATGTTATAATAACCAAACACTCCACCTTACCTAAACAAAAACAGGTTCGATGGGGTGTTTGTTGCTATTTGGTATATCTAAAAATGGTAAAAACAAAGCTTTTTTGCAGAAAATCGACACATTTTTGCACTTAATATTGCATTTTTATTGTCCTGAACTGTACTGTTATTCTATTATCAACATTTTATCAAGGAGGCAATATGAGTGAAAGGCGAATATACTCACGATAGGAGTCAATTGAGAGGTTTGCTCTTTGAAATAATTATCAGGGAACTTCTATTAAAAAATCAATTTTCTGAGATTAATGTTTCAGCTGAACCAAATGACAGAGTGCGAGAAATTCGCCCCGGTTTTATAGAATTTAAAGGACGTGGTTGTTGGCATCAAATCGATTGTCCCTGTGATTATGCCAATCTTATTCCTTTTTCATATCCTCTTCGTCTCTTGGGAGAGGTTAAATTTTATAAAACACACTTGGACAACAAGCATATTCGAGAATATATCGGTGTAATTAAAGATATTCAAGAAAATTATTTTGTTGCTGACGGAGTTAATCCAGGTGATTTTTATCCAAGGAAAATGGAAATAGGTGTTTATTTTTCCGCTAATGGATTCCAAGCAGAAGCGGAAAAATTGGCATATGCTCATGGAATCAAAACGGTTTCTTATGAAAACAATTATTTGATTAATGAACTAAAGTTGCTAGTTGAAGAACTGGAAAGAAATTATTTATCAATTAAGTGTATGAAAGATAATACATGGAATGACTTTAGGCATTGTTTTATAGAGGACATACGTTTTGGTTATCCTAACCACTATATTCGATATCGTTCGAATTTTACTAATGGATATGATGAGATAATTGAAAGAATTAGACAAGCTCTTGACGGCATAAGATCTAGTTTTATTGCAACTACTGCTACTGGTGTTTTTATTCACTTTGTTGGCAGTTCTGATTTTCCGTATGAATTGTTTCAAGAAAATGATGAAGGAAGATGCCGTGTATATTATGATTATGACAATTACAGAAACAGATATTTTTGGTTAGAAATCAGTGGTGATAATCAAAGAAGACGGTTTTATTTTACGCCGCCTGAATCCTTGGATTATGCATCAGTTTTTGGAAACGAGATCGTACTTAATGAAAAGGAAAGTCTGTTTCGTACATTGAGTGTTAACATTAGGTTGAATGGCATTTCGCGAAATTTGAAGTTACATCTTGATGAGGATTGGCTGAACGCCGTTCGACGCAGACAGCAATTCTAATAACCATAAAATTTATCAATAAATATAAGTACAACTAATAGGAGGATATAGAATGAATATTATAAAAATTGATTTTTGGGATCCTAACGATGCCTCAGAACTTATTAGTATAGCTAAAGATACCGAGGGAATTGATACTATTCAGGAAAAGAATTTCAGTGGAGATATTACTACTCTGGAGTTATACATAAGCTTAGGAGTTAATGTGCTCACCATCATTGTTTCAGTTATCAATACTTTAATACAAAAAAAGAAAATTTCTTCGATTAAAATCAATGGAGAAACGATTGAAATCAAAAATGTATCTCAAGATTTAATTGAAAAAATTCTAAATACAAAATTACAATTAACGGACAGTAACAATAACAACAATGATACCAATTGAAAAAATTATAGACAACAAAATCAATGCACGAATTTGCAGGAGAAAAATTACAACTAATTCTGATACAATTCAAGATATTTTGAAGGAATGCTGTTCTGATTTAGAAACATCTATTCCTACTTTGTTTTGCTGTGATTCTCTCACTAAATCTTTAAGTGCATTTACCTTGAGAGAAGAACCATACATCATTTACGATAACGGCTTAATTGAAGCTTTGCATATTTTCAATTCAATAACTGCAACCGATTGCACCTCTAATGACATAGATAAACTATTTTATAAGCTATTTGCTGAAGAATTGGCAATTAAGGGAGATTTAGTTTATAGTTTATATTTTGCAGGTAAGTATAATCAACATTCTTTTTCCTTTGAGACCACAGAATTAGATAGTATTGATTCTATTCGTCATCAATTAACATATCAAATATATTTTCTTATTGGCCATGAATTAACTCATTTAGCTTTAAACAATAAAGATGGTTGGATTATTCCGGATAAATTCTTAAGACTTATTCAAGTTGCAACACGGATGTTAACTGAAAGATTCATTAAAAGTGGAATGACAGAGATAGATGTACTAACCAAAATTTCAGGTTATTTCTTAAAAGAAGACGTTCAAAATATGGACGAATATATGAATCTAATTATTAAAAGTGATAGATTTATCCATTTTGCAGAAGAATGTTATTGTGACTTTATGGGGTTTAAATTGTTAATGGAACATTATGCAAACCCAAACGAAGCAATAGGTGCTATTTCCAATGCTCTAAACTTTCTACTATTATTGGAATGCATAAAAAGTGATTTGTCTGAAGGAATTCACAATCTAAATAATACAAAAAAAGAAGCTGAAGATGTATGGGATTGCTAAGGACAGTTTATAAAAACAGTCAAAAATATCCACCGTGCATTGCAGAAGGGAAAGAAGTAACCAAGAGAGAGAAAAATCTTTCTTGGTTACTTCTTTCTACACAAACATATAATTATATAATTAACAAACTAATGCATATAACTCATGAAAAATATATTACATGGATGGTTTGTCAAAGATTAGTTGATAATCGGATATAGAAACATTAAAATATGCTACTGGACCACTTGAATCGGCTGCGAAGATTCGATTGAATGCCTGTTCTTTTTTATAATCATTATCATTGCAATCAAAAGACCATTCAATATATTTTTGATTAATTATATATCGTTCAACTCTAATAGTGTCATTTTGCATACAAATCTCCCCCATATAAGTTTATGGAAGAGATTTGTAAATATACTTAATCTTCATTAATAAATATTCCGTTAACAAGGTTTTTAGGTACTTCAATTGATAATAATAGTTTATTCAGTTCTTGTTCTTTTTTTGACCATTCAAAAAAAACATCATTCAATATAGCAAATTTTTCTTCGTCATAACAATTATTGATAATTTGAATGTTTAATTCTGTTCTATCAATTCTTATGTAATCTGCTGTAGATGCTGACATATTATCAAGCTCCTTAACTTTATGTTTATATTTTATCACATGTATAAGAAAAAGTCTATAGCTTTACTCGTTTTTTTCTAATGCTTTGAAAAATTCTTTGATATCAATAGGTAAGGCATTTCTGAATTCAATTAATAAATTTAAAATCATCTCATGGATTTTCAGATGTTCTAAAAGAAAAAGTTTATTTGAAATTTGTTTCATTTTCTGTTTGTATTCTATTGAATTTTTCTCATAGTCATCCTTGTTTTCAAGCCTAACGGAAAAGGTAAATGATAGTAAAGGCCGCTCTTCATGTGATACTCCAACATTGGTTTTATTTTGATATACTATATCGCTGGCAAAATTTGGAACAAAAACTATAAAATCCTCCCAGTTATCAGTATTAAAATTATTATACTTTTTGTTAACACTATAAATCATAGGGCAACATTGATTACAATAAGAATGCTGAACTAAAGAATTATTCCAATCATACTCTCTTGGAAAACCTGTTGTGTTTTCATTCTCTTTTGCGTTTCTAGGTGAAATTTGCTTTGGAAAGTAAACAAATGGAACATATTTTTCTTTTTTTAAGGATGTATTAGTATATATTCTAATAGCAGCTCTAGTCATTACCCCATCACCAAAATATGGTGTTAAATATTTACATAAGAGCGTTACTATATCGAACAAAAAAGATGCAAATTGCTTATGAAGAATTTTGGGGTTTTCTTTATAAATATTTTCATCATTTATAATGTTTTCCATAATTTCTTTTATAGACATTTTTGATTCATTACTATTGTTTATTTTTTCAAAAAAAAGTTTTTTAATTTTTTCATTTTTGAGCAAATGCTTAAAGTATAAGTGTTTATAGTTTTCAATTGCGGCACTACAATCTGATGTGTATTTACAGAAGCAATTGGATAATAATTGTAAATTATAAATTACTTCATTATCTGCCGCAATATATCTCTTTTCTGTTGAAGAATAGTTATTAACAGAAATAAATGCTTGACTTCGTTCTTCTAGTGGGTAGCAAATTTTTTGTGTTTCTCGTTCTTCATCATTTATAAAATAATCACTATCGGGGGCAAAATCACCCTTTTCGGTCGTTTTTCTCATAGTGACTGTATAAACATTTTTGTTTTCATCAAAAGTATAAATGCTATATCTGTGTCTTAATTTGCTAGCCGAATCAATTGAGGTTCCAGTTTGATGATTCCAGCCAATACCGGTAACTAATGTCGTCATTCTTCTAGTATGATTTGACAAATTACTAACAGAACGTTCATGAGTGTGTCCGCAGAGAAAAAAGTCCACATTTAAACCTTCTTCTTCAATAAGAAAATTATTAAGAACCTGACTTTCTATTGGAAGAAGGAAGGATGTTGGGTGATGAGCTAAACAAAAAGTTAGCATTTTTTGATCCTTTAGACCAAGTTCATTTTTTTTATTTTGATATTGTATTATTGTGTTTTTCAGGTGTGAAAAATCTATTTTTAATCTGTATTCCTCATTAGGATTTCCGCAAGTAATTAACGCTGTGTTGATTCTAATAAAACACAAATTTAACTCATTTTTATTATAAAACTCAATTCCGTTTGTGGTATCAATGGTTTTTTTCAGTCCAAAAATCTTAAAAATTTTGTTGCACAGTTTTATAAATCCTGTAAAGCAACTCTCTTGCAAGTTAAATATTTCTTCAAGATCTGGAACTTTTGTTTCGTTTTCATCTTGTAATGCAGTAGATGTAAATTTAGCATAGGGATTATGTTTGTTATCTTTATCATGATTACCAGGAGCAATCTGTATATCTGCAATTCTTTCGCCAGTATTTTTCTTTAGTTCTTTAAAAAAAGATATTGCAGCAGAGTAATTGTTGGTATAATTACCTTTGTCAATAATATCACCGGTAATAAGTAAAAATATATTTTTATCGTTTAAGGTATTAATTTGTTTTTTTATGTCAGACAATAATTTATAATGCGTAAGTGTCAATGTGTTACCTATGTGAAGATCAGATAAATGTATTACATGAAATACTGCCAAAAAAAACACTCCTTTATATTCCTGAACACTATAATTATTTCATATAAACTAAATTATTACTTTAATGGTATTTCTTTTGAATATTTAAATTCATGGTTTTTGTAAAAGGATTTAATTTGAATTAACTACATTTTAAACTAGAAAACACTCATTTGTTAATATTTATATTATAGTTCTATTGACTATCAACTACAATTCTCATTGCAAAAACGCTTGGATTTTCGACAAAAATGCTTATTTTTCATCCTTATTTGCACCATTATATAATCCGCACATTAGACAAATCCTCCTTTAATTTGTAAAATTAAGCTACAACATTAAAGGAGGCTATCATTATGTCAAACAAAAATTCTATAAGTTATCGCAATGTCGGAGATTATCTCATTCCTAACCTCACCTTAGCACCCGAAGAAGCAAATATCACCCTCGGCAAATGGGGTATGTTGCATAAGGATTATCTTCTCAATCACAAGAAAATCTTATTTACAACACTACTTACTCAAGGGAAACTTTATCAACACTGTGCCGAGGTTGAGAAGCAGGCAAAGGATATGTTTGATTTGCTTGTTGAGCAGATGAAAGAAGTTGAAGGAGCGAACGAGGAACTGAAAAAGGAAAACCAAATGGAGTGGGTGCAGAGAATGGAGAATATTGAAGCAAGGGCGAGAGAGGTTGTTACAACAGAACTAATTTATATATAACACTGCTTTCAAAATATTAACTTTCTTGGTACAGAAGAGTATAATTGTAAAATTAGAAATTAAACCGACCGCATCTGAGCATGATTGCTATGGTGCGGTTTTTGCATATTATTAGATTGAGAATTAAGCATTTTTGTCGTAAATCATTACTTTTTTGCAGAATATATTGAAGTTTTTATGAGTAAAAAAGTAAAATATATATCATATATGTTTTTGTACATTTTAAAAGAGGGAGGATTTTATATGAAAAAAGTTACATGGCTCCATTTATCTGATTTGCATATAAAAAAATATAATGATGATATAAATGGTTTTGGTGTATTAATTGAATCGTTGTTTGATGATATAAAGCATCAAATTGAAAAAGAAAAATTGAAAATTGATTTTATTTTTGTTAGTGGAGATATATCTTTCAGTGGAAGTGCAGAAGAATTGTCAACTGCAGAAAAAGTATTAACAAAAATTGCAAGCATATCCAAGGTCAATTTAGAAAACGTATTTTTAGTTCCTGGTAATCATGATATTGTTAGAAATTGTGCTTTAAAGGATTGCGTATCATCATATAAATCCAAGGGAGATTTTAGTAATAATTTACCTAGTGATCTTTCTAATGTTGTTTTGCATTCACTAAAAAATTATAATTCTCTAGCAAACAGGTTAAATAAAAACGCCATAGACAATCCTAATTCTTTGTTTTATGAAGTAAAAAGAAAAATCGCAGGAAAAACAATTTCTATTATTGGATTGAACACTGCATGGTCTGCTGCTGAATATACTGAACCCGGACAAATTATATTAGGTGAATATCAGGTTCGAAAATCATTGCAATCTGCTGAGAATTCTGATGTAATAATTGCATTAATGCACCATCCGTTTTCTTGGCTTAGTGATTCAGATAATAATATTTCAAAAGATTTGTTAAGTAAGCGAACTGATTTTATTTTAACAGGACATGTACACAAAGTTTCCGATATTGGTAATCTTTCTATATTCGGAAATGCATTTTGCATTACAACAGGAGCAGTCTATGACGAACTTGGAAATAACGGCAACTCATACAACATTACAACATGCGATTTAGAAACAGGAACTGGCAAAATTTATTTTCGTCAATATATTAGTTCTCATGGAGGTTTTTGGAGCGTTGATAACACAATAGATCAATCAGTTCCAGACGGTATAGTAACATTTCAATTGCCATCACGCATACAAGTTGACAATTCAGAAAAACAACGTCTTTTTAAGCCGTCGCTACCTATTCAGGCTGCTGAAAAAGAACATATAGAGAATTACCCTATTCCTAAAATTCCAAAAGCATTGATTGACGATATAAAAAATGGCAACTGCTTTTTATTTGCTGGAGCTGGGGCATCAATTGATGCTGGTCTTCCTAGTTGGTTTGAGTTGTTAAGCAATGGATTAGATGAGCTAGACAATCGAGTGGTATTACCTGAATGTGAGAGAGAAGAATTGCAAAAATTGTTGTCAGATGGGAAGTTCTTAATAGTCGCAGATTATCTACGTTACCGATTAGGTGAGCAATGGTTTAGCCAATACATAAGGAAATATTTATCTACTAAGGGACGCCGTTCTGCAAGGCAAGAAATCCTTTCAAAACTTCCTTTCAGAATTATACTAACTACTAATTATGATAATTTTTTAGAAAAATACAGGAGTAATTCTAAAGTTATATTACCTAAAAACCTTATTGATGAAGGTTATGATTGCATAGTTCAGGTTTTAGATAATGAAGAAACACCAATAGTCAAACTTCACGGCACCTATGATAATGCCAGTTCTATTGTTTTTGGGGATACAGAATATTCAAAACTTTTATATCGCAGTGAAAAATATAGGAAAGCAGTAGAACGCCTTTTATCTGAAAAAACATGTGTTTTTGTAGGGTTTGGTTTTTCAGATGTAAATATTCTTGCTTTTCTACAAAGCATACATGAAACTAAAGGTAATAAAGCTCCTAAGCATTATTCAATTATGAAACCTATGGGAAATGTTATGGAAAGATATTTTAGAGATAATTTGAATGTTGAACCCATCTATATTGAAGATTATGCTCAAACAGATTCGATACTTTATTTCATTGAAGAAAATATATAGCAATAAGCTGAACCACATGTATTTTACTTTTTAGCTTTATGCTACACATATTATCTGACCAGAGAAAGTATAGTCCGATACTCGGTTAGTAACATACGGACAAGCAAAGCTTAAAGTTTAAGCCGTTACATAGTTTCAGTGCAAACAAAGCAAGAGGATGAAATGTCTTTCCGCAGTTTGTTCTGTCTATGTGACGGTTTTTTGTAGTGCTTCTTCCGTTGCTTTAAAGGCAGGCTTTGATATATTAAAATTGCCCCCACAAATGTGAGGGCAATAACTATTGTTTTTATGTTTCACCACTTAGCTTGTTTTAACTCGCAAAACAAAGAATAAACATCTCCGCAAATCAAAGCATCAAAATAATCTTTTAACTCTAATATAGCTTTCCATTTATTTGCGGTGGTATCTTTAAAATCAAATTTCAAAATACTGTTTACCATTTTCTTTTCGGCATAGCAGTAGCCGTTTGCTAATGATAAAGCATCACACAACTGAATTAGCTTATCATAGTCATCGTATGTAACACTATCAAGATAATTTTTTATAAACTGCTTTTCATCTGCAGAGCAATCCCAACTATCATAAATAGCATCAACATCTTTATATTGAAAAGTATGTGTCATGCAAATTCTTGCACCATCATCAAAACCGATGCTTGTTAAATAATTATAGCCTTCCAAAGCATGACGAGCTTGCATTGTGCCGTTTCTTCTTCCTATATCGTGGAGAAGTCCAATGATGTAAGCCTTTTCAGTATCCATATTTGCTTTACTTGCAATCTTTTCAGCTAAACGAGCGACATTATATGAATGGTCAATCCACGCACCGCCGTTTAACTCTTTTGCTTCTGCAATTAATTTTTCAGCATACTGTCTGTTCATATTAAACCTCTTTTTTTACTGTACCGATATAAGCGACTGTCTGATTTTCGATTTTCACAATACCGTCGGTTTCAAACTCATCAAAAATATTTTCTATTTCTTCTATGTACAAGTCAAAATTGCTGTCGCCTTTTTTCAAAGAATATGAGCCTGAAAGACTACGGTTTATAAATTTTTCTCTGTCAAAATATAACGGATTGTCAAAAGTTATATATTCATAATTATTATCAAAGAAATATTTAATTCGGTCATCATGTGGCTTTGTGCCACCGCTAAAACCATTAAAGTTAGGACAATACTTGGAATAAACACTATGTAATTTCTGATTAATCAATGCTTCAGTATCTCTGGTATTCCAAATTAGAAATGCTTTTCCGTTAGGCTTGATTATTCGGGAACATTCTTCTTTAAAACTTTTTGTATCAAACCAATGAAATGCTTGTGCAGTAGTTATGAAATCAACAGAACTATCAGGGAGCATTGTGTTTTCCGCACTACCGGCAACAGATTTAAAGTTAGGATATTCACATAATTCTTTTTCAGCCACAAGTCGCATATCAGTGTTCGGCTCAACACAAATAACATTGCTACCTTTATCAAGAAGCTGTTTTGCAAACTTACCTGTGCCTGAACCTATGTCGGCAACAACAGATGAAGCAGAAAATTCGTATTTGCTTAATAAGCACTCAATAAATTCTGCCGCATAACTTGGTCTGCTCTGAGTATATTCGTTTGCTATACCATTGAATTTTTTTGTGGTATCCATACTTTCAACTCCTTTTCTTAAATTATTGCCATTTATCAAAAGGCAAAATAGAAACTATTCTGTCGGGGGTTATTTTAACATCAGGTTTGCATTGAGCAAGAACTTCTGATGAACCTGAACACATTTCATAAAATGCATCCAATAATAGTCTAATTATCTTTGTCTCATCTTCATCATTGTCGTGTCCATATAATTCCACTTCACTACTATGTATCTTAATAATAACTTCATATGCAGTATGACTATTTTTCCAAGCATCTGCTAAGTTTGTGTTTAACAGCTCATCAATATTATAAAGTATCTCAGGTCGTTCGTGAACATATCCACCATAAGGCCTTTCTGCATCAATAGCAAAGAAACCACAGAGACTGTTGTCACTATAAAATTTCCTACCCACACACCAACCTTTATGTTCTATGCTTTCATCATCCAAAGGACAATCATATCTATCGTATTCAATACTGTAATACGTTCCATTGTGTACTAAACAAGAATTATTAATCCGTATATCGATACCATTTATATCTAAAAACTGCCTTAATTCTGAATTTGGATTTCTGTATGCAGATTGCAAATCACCGATTCCGTTCTCTGCGATTTCAATGCAACCGTTTGCACTAGTTGTTATATGACTGATAATCAGATATAAATCTTCAAATGGAGGTAAATGACCATTGTATTTCTCTATAATATCATACAAATAATCTGCATCAACATTTCCATCAGTCAAATAACTCTCATAAACCCAAAAGTTATAGGGTATACCCGTAATGTCAGCAAGCGTTTGTGTTGCTGCCTCTGGTGTTCTAACGTCATAAACCATAAAATCACCTATGCTTTTTGCAATTCCTCGTAAGCCTCAATTAACCATTGGTGAGGCATAACTAACATATTGTTATCAAATTGATATTTTATATAAAGGTAGCAGGCTTCATTTAATGATTCAACAGAACCACCTTTTAGTAAATCATCATATGATGGTACACCTTTTTGGTCCCAAGATATTTTATCTGCTATGAATATAACCTTATCATATATACTTGCATTTTTTCTTAGAGTTGTATGGCATTCAATTGCATTCAGAACATCTGAATCGGTAATACAGTATTCTTCCTGTGCTATGATTTTTGAAACTCTTTGATGTAAAAGAGCATGGTATTTTTCTTCGGCAGGGTCTATTTCTAATCCTTTCGTTATTGCAAAATCATACATTTCCTGGGGTGTCATTGTTCCACTTATATCGTGAAGTAATGCTGCAAGATTTGTTTTTGTAACATCAAGGCTATATACTTCAGCTAAACCGATAGCTAATTCTGCCACAGTTTCAACATGCTTCAAAACATCTTCTTTATTGTTACTGAGATATTTGTTTTTAATTATATTAATCAAATTATAATTATCCATTGAAAATCACCTTAAGAAAATAAATACATGATAGTTTATGGTTGCATTTCCAATTCTAAACATTTCCATTCTTCGCCAAGTACAGTATAGGTTTCTTTCTTTTCCAAAACAACATCTTGAAAACCAACTGCTTTGTAACAGTAATAAGCAGATTCATTATTTTCAAATACACCTAAAGAAACTTTTTTTGCACCATAGATTTCTTTTGCAAATTTCAAACCTAACTGAAGCATTGCTTTGCCGTAGCCTTTACCACGCTTTGTGGGGTCAACAACTACAAAGCCGAATCTCAGTTCGTCAAAGCTTTCTGACGGTCTTCTCATAGTAAAAAATCCTACGACCTCATCATCTTCAATAGCAGTAAAAGCCATAAGATTTTCAACGAAGCTGAATCGCTTTTTGCTTAAGGGATACTTGCCCATAACTCCTGCAGACCATTTGTAAAAGGATATTTTCTCTTTACTCCAAGAAAGTATTGTGTCTGCATCATTTTTATTGTAAGGTCTTAATCTTAACATTAGTATCCCCCCTAAATTAGAATGTCAATTAATGTAACGGAATTAATACAATATGTTTTTCGCCTTTGAAATCACCGATTATCTTTCCACCGTTTTTAAGCATTATCTTTACAGTAGCTTCGTTTGTTTTCAACGGAAATAACTTGATTTCATTATAGCCATGTTCTTTGCATTTTTTCAATAATTCTTTAAACAGGATATTTCCAAAACCTTTACCACGGTATTCTTTTGAAATACCATATCCAAGATTTCCTGCACCAACGACAGTTTCCAAATATTCAGATGACGAATGTCTTACTCTGCCATAGCCTACCGGGATATCATCAATATACAAAAAATATGTAGTATAAGGAATCCAACCCTTTGGTAAATCAATACCACGTGAATGATTATCCATTTCTTGCAACCATTTTTGGTATTTCTTGTAGGACAAGTTATATGCAGGATTTGTAAAGCCATTTTCTATATCAAGAATACCTTGTAGCATGTCATATTCTTGTTCAGCCATATTAACATTTAACTGTTTTAATTCTACTTTCATTATTAGTCACCATAGCGCTCTGATTTTAACAAAGCATAATAACAAGCATCACAGATTCCCTGATTATTCCAATCAGAGCTACGTAAAGTTCCTTCGTACTTCATGCCGCATTTTTTCATTACTCCGCCGGAGTTTGGATTTCTCGGGTCGTGTCTTGATTCAATACGATTTGCATCTACTACATCAAATAAAAAATCCATAATTGCTTTAAGTGCTTCTGATGTAATCCCTTGATGCCACCAATCTCTACCTATACAATAACCGATATGCATCATTGAAACTTCTTCGTTCATATGTACAACGGCAATATCACCAATAGGTTCATTACCGTTTTCTTTTAATACGATAGCCCAATGATAATAATTATCGTTAGAATATTCTTTTAACCATTCATTTATAATGCTTTGGCTGACCGTCTCACTGGAGTGTGTCTGCCACATTAAATATTTAGTGACCTCTGAATCGGATGCCCAATTCTTATACATCGCGGCAGCATCTTCGTTCACATATCTTCTTAAAATCAATCTGCTTGTTTCTAACATTTGTGTTCCGCAATGTTTCATAATTCTGCTATTCCTCTCCATGTTCTTTTTTGTCGAATTTATTATTCCATAATTAAATTTCTTTATTTTTTGATGATTTTTTATAAATTCTTTTTTGTTTTTTTATTAAAATGTTTGGATAATATATACTCTCCATCTTCATTTTGTGTAGAATTTCCATTATAAAAGTCATATCCAAGCTTTCTATAAAATTCAAGACCATAAACTGATGCAGGTATAATCACTTCGTCTGCACCAATTTCCTCAGCATATTCATCAATTTTTTGTATAAGAGCTTTGCCAATACCTCGCTTTTGATATTCAAGATGTGTAAATACAGTAAGTATTATATATTTGTTTTCTGGATTTTCTGCCTGAATACCGTACATACCATTTACATTATCTATACTTGCTGTCGCTAACACTTTATCCCCCTCAATAGCAACAAAACACTTGATTCGTTTAGGAAAATTCTTCTTTATCTCTTCTTCTGTAAAATGTCTGGATATTCTATCAACTACTTCTTGTCCATGATCTTTTATAGTTATAGTATATAAATTACTTAAAATAATTTCTGACATTTCTTTTGCATATTTTTCTTCATACTCTTTTATTTCCATAAATGTCACCTCAACAATTTATTCAATCGAATTATACCATACTTATTGGTTAAAATTACTTTTTCTGATTCAGCCATAATTAAAACCTCGTCAAATCAACAATTGTATTTGTATCAGTATTAGTTGCTTTTATCTTTGTAGGCATATCCAAAATCTATCGGTGGCGAAGTAACAGAAATATACACAAAATCAGTTTCACCATCATTCAATAAACCATGAATATCATTAGCAGCAAATCTGACAACATCACCTGCGGTGAAAATCATTTCTTTTTCGTCGGCAAGAAGTAATTTGCCTGTTCCTTGAATAGCATACCAAATTTGTTCTGAAGAATCGTGTTTGTGTCTTGGCTGAATTGCACCGACTTCAAGATGAACTTCCGTTATTGTAACTCTTTCGCTTTTTGAGTTTTCGGGGTTTATAAGTTGCTTTGAAATAACACCAGGATTTGAAAGTTCTTTTATGTTTTTACGATTTATAAATTCCATTTCATAACCTCATTCCATACTTGCTCCAATGCCCAATTCTGCATTTCAGCAAACATTTTGCCTTTTATTTCTTCATATTTGAACCACATTAAAATATGGTCTGCTTCTATCGGCGCAGAAACCCTTTGTTTGAGTTCACCAACATAATAACTCTGAACAGGATGAAAATGCCCTAATTTAGGATGTGTGGTATAGGCTTCAGCAGAACATATTTTTTCTTTTATTGCAGCAGCATGGCCGGTTTCTTCAATACATTCTCTTTTTATGCAATCCTCGTGGCTTTCATTTTTATCTAAACCGCCACCAAGCAGAAAGTAACCTTTGTCAGTTTTTATTACACCCATTTTATTGTTATGAATAGGGATTAAATATGCACCTTCTCTATCTGCATATTCAGCTTTTTCTTTAACGCCAAATACTTTATGCATATTTTCACCCCCCATAATTCTAATAAGCACATTATATCACACCAACACCATAAAATTCAATCCGTTTACATTCACTTGTTACTTCATAACTTTTTCCACCAACACGAACTTTAATTTGCAAAAAACTATTGACAAGCATGTATCAGTTCTGTATACTTAAAACACAATTTAATACAAATAACTTTGTAGCGCGTAAGCGGAGCAATATTATTGACTACCCAAGCACCGTATGAAGATAAGAACAGAGGCAATCTGTACTTATTTCAGCGGTGTTTTTTTTTGTTTGTCTTGCGTGATACCGACGGTAAAAGTCCTTTCCTCTGTTCATCGGAGGTGAGGACTTTTTTGCTTTTATGCACCTTGAAAATTTAATGACCGTCTGAAAGTGATACGACTTTGCGATGATACGAGCAAGGCAACGCTGTAGTGAGATTCCGGGGTAGGAACTATTTCAGGTGAAACGGCAAGAAATTTGTAGAAAATCATTGACAAAAGAACAAATGTTCTTTATAATGGTAAATTGGTAAATAATGTATTTGCCTTACAACTTAATACAAACTGAAACACATATTTTTTACTTATTGGCTTTATGCCACACATATTATCTGACTGAAGAAAGTATAGTCCGATACTCGGTCAGTAACATACGGACAATCAGTGCTTAAAATTTAAGCCGTTACATAGTTTCAGTATAAACTATGCGAGAGGATGAAATGTCTTCTCGCTATTTGTGCTGTCTGTGTGACGGCTTTTTTGTTTTCTAAAAAGTATTTCTGAAAATCAGGAACAATTTTATGTGGCTTGTTCCCATTACTTTTAGGTGCAATTTCTTTATATAATAACTGTCCCCTCAAACGTAACACGGCATAAAGGATACTACAGCCACCCTTACATAGCGAAGCTCGTCTGCGGTATATACCGCAACTAAAGTTTGTCGCTCCCTTGATAAGCGATAAATTTTAGTTTATGAGCCTCGCAGAGCCCACTGACATCTTTGCACGGGAAATCCGTGAAAGTGTCATAGTGGGTTACGCACTTTCGAAGAAAGTCAGCGGAACAAATAAAGCAGTAATGCAGGAAGGAGATAAACCTATGTCTAAGAAAAACTACAGTGTAGCAAGAGTTGTCACTCATACACAAAGCACAATCGGTAAGTGTGAAAGGCACAATGAGAGAAAGAATGAGTCTTACGCAAACATGAATGTTGATATGGCTCACTCTGATATGAATGTGCATTTCAAGAGTTGCGAAGAACTGACCTACAACGAACAACTGAACAAACTAATAGCCGAAAAGAGAGTCTGTATGCGTGGTCTTAAAGCTGATGCGAAGGTCTTTGATGAAGTCATATTCGATGTAAACACAGACTACTTTGAAACTCACGGCGGTTATGAATATGCAAAAGAGTTTTATGCAGAAGCCTATCGTTTCGCAGTTAATCTCTACGGTGAACAGAATATTTTATCTGCCGTTATGCACGCTGATGAACTGAATGTGGCGCTCACAGAACAGTACGGGAAACCGGTATATCACTATCATATGCACCTTGTAGCTCTGCCTGTTGTGGAAAAGCAAATTCTGTGGACAAAGCGATGCAAAGATAAATCACTTGTAGGTACTGTAAAAGAAACTGTCAATCAGATAAGCCATTCAAAGAAATGGAAGTCACCTCAGGCTGTGGATGAAAACGGTAATGTCATATTCAATGAAAAAGGTAAACCTGTGCTGATTCCGTCCTACAGTATTTTGCAGGATGATTTCTTCAATCACATGCAAAAAGCCGGTTTTAATGATTTCATTCGTGGTGAGAAAGGCAGTACGGCTGAGCATCTGTCTTGTCTGCAATATGAGATTCAGCAGGATAAAAAGAGGCTTGAAGAAATCAAGGAACGATTGCAGACGGAAAAAGTCAGATACGATGAAATTAAGACCGTGCATAAGACATTCAACGAGATTGACGGTATGGGTAAGAAAACCCTAACGGGTAAAGTGACAATTTCAAGTGAAGATTTCAATGATCTGAGCAATATGGCAAAGCAGTCCGTTGCGGCAAGGAGTAAGATTTTTGACCTTGAGGGAGAAAATGAAAGACTTCGAAAAAGGAATTGGGAATTGCAGAGCCATATAAACAGACTGAGTAAAAGGCTTAGTGAGCTTGAACAGATCTGTGCACCGTACCTTGAAGCACTAAAAGCAATGCCTGAAAAAGTTAAAGCATTTATCTCGGATGTGCTAAAAACTGTCCGAAAAGAGAAAACCAATAAAAAAATTGATATCAGAAAAGAGAGGTAATTAAATGAATAAAGAAGATAATTTTATTAACACCCTGTTTGAGAAAACAGAAGAATCCAAAGAAACAGAGGCGGTAAAGCCTCAGACAACAGAAATCATAAAGATGCCTATGAGCAGTATTGTTCCTAATTTTAAGAATCCGTATAAGTGCCGTGAGGAAGATATGAAGCCGTTGGAAGATAGTATCCGTGATAATGGTATTATCCAACCCCTTATGGTGCGTAAGGATGATAAGGCTGATATATATGAAATCATATCAGGTCACAGAAGATACCTTGCGGCAACAAGGCTGAAAATAGCAGAGGTTCCCGTTGTTGTATTGGACATAAGCAAAGAGGAAGCAGATATTATTCTCGTTGACAGTAATCTGCACCGTGAGCATATTCTGCCCTCGGAAAAAGCCTTTGCCTATAAGATGAAAATGGATGCTATTAAAAAGCAAGGTAAACGCACGGATTTAACTTCGGACCCGGTGGGTCCAAAGTTGAGCTCTGCAGAAAAAATTTCCAAGGATAGCGAAGACAGTGCAACTCAAATCAAGAGGTATATCCGTCTGACTAACCTTGAAATGTCGCTTCTTAACCTTGTTGATGAAGGCAGAATTGCAATGCGACCTGCGGTTGAAATCTCATATCTTACTCCCGAAGAGCAGATGATGATTTTTGAAACCTATGAGAGTGATGAGGTCACTCCCTCACTTGCACAGGCACAGAAAATGCGTAAACTCTCTGAACAGAATCAGCTTAGTGCAGATACAGTGTTAGCAATTCTGACTGCACCAAAGCCTAATCAGGCAGAAGCTATTAAAATCCCTGAAGAACGTATTAACAAATTCTTCGGTAAAAACTATAGCAAACAGCAGAAAGAGGAGCATATCTTAAAAGCTCTGGAATATTACCACAAATATCTTCAGCGACAGAGAAACAGGGATGCGAGGTGATGCGGATGAAGAAACTTTCAATAGCTCCTAAGCTTGTTTCAAGAAAAGGTTCAGGCAGAATAAATGCTGATATCCCGGTTGATTTAATGGAGTATGCAATTCCAAAGCCTGACGAAATAAAGAGAACGGAAGAAATGCAGACTGTTCCCGATGAAATCAAAGTTTCAGAACAGATACACGGTATTGTTTATGATGTAACAGGTGTCTTTGACGGTAAGTTAAATAAATCGTTGTTACAGCAGTTTAAAGAAATTATACTGTCAGAACAGCTGTCATAAAATCACACATTTGAAAAACGGCAGTCGGGCATTGTAAAATGGAAACACCTAATGCAATGCTCGGCTTCCGGAAAGGAGTTTTAATTATGGCAAAGAAAGCCGAGAAAAATATTAATGAAAAAATAACCGCATTATACTGCCGTTTATCTGTTGACGATATAAAGGATAAAGATAAGGATAAGGATAACAACAAGGATTCAGAATCCAACAGCATTACTAATCAAAAACGTATTCTTGCAGACTATGCCAAAAAGCACGGCTACAAGAATACAATGTTCTTTGTTGATGACGGTATATCAGGTACAACTTTTGACAGACCTGACTTTCAGCGTATGGAGCGTATGATAGAAACAGGTGAAATCGGTACTGTTATTGTAAAGGATTTATCCCGTTTTGGACGTGAGCATATATTGTTTGACCACTATACTCAGGTGCTTTATCCGTCTTTAGGTGTGAACTTTATATCTATTCAGGAGAACGTTGAAACCATAAGCGGCAAGGGAACGGAAATGATGCCATTTCACAATCTGTTTAATGAGTGGTATGCTTCACAGACAAGCAAGAAAATTCGTCAGGTGTGGCAATCAAAATCCGATAACGGAGAAAGAGTTTCCGCTATGGTGCCTTACGGTTACAAAAAGGATAAAGAGAACCCTAAACAATGGGTAATTGATGAGCCTGCTGCAAAGGTAGTCAGATATATTTATCAGTTAGCGATTGAGGGGTTAGGTATCAGAAAGATTGCCCGAAGACTTGAAAGCGAGGAAATACTGACACCTACTGCATATTTCTATTCTATAGGACGAAAAACAAGAAATGCTCTCACCACTTCATATGAATGGCAAGAAACAAGTGTAAAGCATATCCTTGAGAATATGCAATACACAGGTTGCACTGTAAATTTCAAGTCAACAACTGTCAGCTTCAAGGTTCATAAAACGGTATATAACGATGCTGAAGATTGGGTTATCATACCGAACACACAGGAACCTATTATTGATATGGATACTTGGGAACGAGTTCAGGAAATAAACAAACACCGCCGCAGAAATACAGCGACGGGCAGGCAAAGTATATTTTCGGGATTGGTTTACTGTGGAGATTGTGGTTCAAAACTATATTTCTGTGCCGCAAAAAGTGTTAAAGAACATCAGGAGTTCTTCCGTTGCTCCGCTTATAAGGAAAACAGAGGCAGTTGTTCTATTCACTATATCAGAAATGTAGTGTTAGAGAAAATGGTGCTCAAAACTATACGAGAAGCGGCAGAATATATTACTGAATATGAACGACTGTTTCTGTATCTCTTCGCAAAGCAACACAGACTTAGTATCGCGAACAACCTTAAAGAAGCAAAGTATGAGCTTGAGAAAAACAAGAAACGCATACAGGAGTTGGATAAACTCATTGAGGCGGTATTTGAACAAAATGTTCTTGGCAAACTGCCTGATTACCGTTACAACCGAATGTTAACCAACTATGAAAATGAGCAGATGGATTTAATGCAAAAGGTTGAGGATGCTGAGAAACTTATCAATACCGCACAGCAAGAAAATGTTGATGCCAGAAACTTTCTTTCTAACATTCGTCAGTGTACTGACTTGAAGGAACTGACACCTTCTATTGTTAATAAGCTCATTGACAAAATTGAAGTCTTTGACCGAGTAAGAGGTGAAGACGGAAAGAAACATGTCACCATAAAAATACACTTTGTGGGAGTAGGTGTTATGCAGTTTCCTGATGCTGAAATGTTAGAAAAGACAAAAGAAGAAATGAAAGCTTACGCTAAAAAAGCTTCGTAAAAATGAAAACACGGTGTAGCCGCAACTGACTACACCGTATATTTCACCTAAACTGTCCTCTGCTACACAAAGCAGATACTTTGTATTTTTCAGTATTACGTGTACAGGTACTATTAATAATATTACAGATGAACGAAGCATCAGAAATCAAGATAACTCTGAGTGCGGTTAAAGACTGTAGTTTTATAACGGAACAGTTAGAAACATTTATCAAATCATTACCGGATGAAAGTACACTAAAAATCTTTAATGATAGCATCTTTGGAAAAATGAGCAAAAAAGATATGCTTTCATACATCACTAAAAAACTATATTATTGTAGCGTTTAAGATTTATCACTACCTTGCGAAAACTACTCTACCTAACACCGAATATCCAGCTGTTAACCAAACCTATGTAAAAAGGCGTGAGTGTTTGAAGGACACAGTGTGTTTTAAGGATGCATAAAAAAGGAAAATCCCCGTTGGTGCAGGTTACTGTGACAACGGGGATTTGAATGTTTTTGGTTGAGATGTTGACGGTTCTGCTGAAACAGTTCCTCATTTGATTAACTTCTGTCGTTGGGAATACTTAAAAAAAATAATGTTTCTGCAAAGAATCGCTTTTTTTATGTACCATAAAAGTTTTTTTCATATGTTAGTCAACAATATCTTTTTTTATGGTAAGTATACCTCTATACACATCCGGTGACCGCTTGGCTCGAATGTCATATCGGATTTCATCAGGAATATCGTTAAAAAGCAGATATGAAGGAAAAAACATTTTTGTGTGCTGTTTTAAATATGGGATGTTAAAACAAAGTACATCAAGCTCATTCGTTTCTTTTATTTCATAACAAAAAATGCGTTCAACATAATTATCATATTCTTGTCTTTGCGCTTCTATTTCATCGTCTCTGCTCTTGAATAGGTTTGCCAACATAGGTGTAACATAATGTTCAATTGGATATTGAGAGTAATCGTCAATTTCAGGATGATTACTTCCTCTAAATATAATGTTAGGCAGTTTAATATCTACCGCTTTATCCAGAAAGAATAGACCTGGCTTTGGGATTTCGTCACTGAAAAGTAAACATCCTTTGGGTATATACAACTTAACATCTATATCTTCATCGTAAGTGTTACCAATATTACTAACGATAAGAGAAAGCGTTGCATAAGCATCTATTTGTTTAAAGTATTCACTTATATGATTATACTCACGTAATTTTCTAATCAGCTTCTGTATAGATGCATATTTTTCCTCTTCAGATTTACTGCCTGAGAAAGAAATGTCTGTATTTCCCCATACAGTTATCATTGGATAAGCAGTTTTCTTTTTTAAATTACCTAAAAACCAAAAAGAATCATCTAAATCTATACCCTTATCTTTACAGTAGGATATAATCATATCCTTTTCTTGCGGTATAATTTCTGCAGGTTCATAACTTGGAGATTTGATTCCTAAAAATCTATTAACTTGAGCTGTAGATACTTTGTTTTTCTCAGCCGCTTTTGATAATTCTCCAAAAGTCATATTGCTTACTTCTTCATCGGTATACTCTGAATTTTCATTATTCTGTGTCGTATCCGGAGAAACTTCTATTGAAAAAGCTGATATTTCGTCAATTAAGGAAGCAATTTCAGATTCTTTGTCATGCACAAACTTAGAATCTATATAGTCATTATAAAATGGCTCAATATTTTCAGAAATATCATCATCAGTTGATATAAGCAATTCTGGAGTGAGTGCAGGTTGTAAATTGGTAGTGAGCGGCGCAGCTAATTTAATAAAATATAAAGAAAGTGCGTTTTGGAAAGAAGATCTTAATTCTTCTGCACTTTTCACAACTCTGTAAACACCCTTATCAGCATATTTTTTCTTAAAGTTTTGTACTTTTTGGTATTGAGCAATATCAATGCTACCTAAGTTTATATCTCGTTCAACAAAGTATAAGAATACTTGTTTGTTTTGGGCAATCATTCTCTCTATTTCTTCTTCTGTTCCTGAATCATAATTATCAGTTGGTGTTCCAAAACGACCACCCAAAAGAGCTATGCATAAATCACAATCGTCGACAAATTGACTGTTGAGGATGTTTTGCGGCTTGTCACCTGATTGCGAAAAGCTATCAGTAGACCAATGCTTAACAGTAATAAAAATGTTATTTATTTCTCCAATTGAAGCATTAAAACTCTTAACACATGATTCAACGGTGTCTTTTAAATCTAACACATCTCCCGGACAGGATAAAAGCAAACTATAGCCTGTCATATTTGGACGTGGCATAATATCATTCCTTTCATTTATTATTTACATTAAATATACACCTCAATATTTCTAACCAAAAGTGTATATACTAATATTTTCAATAAACAAGTACTTTACCTAACAATTTATATGAATCAACCTTTTTAAGGTTAATTTCTTCATATTCACCCGAAGTGTTGTCAGGAACTAAAAATGTACCTTTTCCTCTTTTAATTAATCTTTTGCACATAACGTTACCGTCAACAATAAATAATCCTATGCTCTTAGCTTCAAGTTCTTCGGTAGGTTTAACAAAAATCACGGTACCATCCTTGATAGTTGGCTCCATACTTTGCCCAGATATCTTGACTGCATACTCAGCGTCAAGTATAGTAGTTTCTATTTGTGTATAAGAAGAGTTTTCATCTAAATAAAACCCATCTCCTGCACAAGCAGCATAATCAAATAGTTTGACAGTTTTGTTTTCAGTATGAATCTCATCCTCATCAGAGTTACATTTATCTAATTCATTAGGAAACTCCTTGTTTATTGAATCGATAATACCGGTCAACCAATTAAATATATATTTGCCTTTTTTATGTATATCGTCTTCAATATCATATTCTAAAGAAACTATAGGATACTTGTTTTCATATAAGCCATTATAAAAGTCAATTGAAATAAATTTTAAGTCCATAGAATTTATTGTGAATATTATTTCACTGTTTTCTTCTAAAACATAATTATTATCAACTAATTTAAATCTTATTAATCTTTTCATATCTTTTCCACCTTTTCTGAATGGTATCTAAACCACCATCTATGTTATTTGCAACAATATCAAGAATACTATAATCATCATTTTCGTATTCTAAAGCGCCATACTTTACTGTTAATTCTCCAGTTTCAGTTTTTGATAGATATATTAAATTATCTATATCTAAGTTAACAATAAATTGTGGATTATGGGAAACCATTATGATTTGCCTATTGTCGCTCATAGCTGAAAAACAATCCAACAGATATTCTTTGATAGAAGGTTGAGAAACATTATCTTCCGGTTGGTCAATAATATAAATACCTTCCATACTGCTTTCATAAGACAATAAATCAAAGTATATTTTAGCATTTAATCCTGCTGAAAGTTCTCGTGTTTCATCCATATCGTTAAGCGTTATTGTGTTTTTTGGTTCAAAATCCTTCTCAAATTCCTGCAGTAAAGCATCTTTCAAAAATTGCAACACTGGAATAGAATTGTCATAGCGTAATAATGAATCCCGCAATTGTTTTTCACTTATATTATTAAAATCAATTTTTTTATTTGCTTTAAACACATTGTATACATGTTTCAAAAAATAATCAGAATCAATAACATCAACATTAATTTTAGAAATGAAATTATATTCCTGTATGGGATTTGTGGCCGGTTTAACCTCTGTACGCTCGATGGATATTTTATATTCAGAAAGACTTTGACTTTGTTTAATTATCTTAATAATTGCTTCTTTTAAATTATTTGTTTTTTCTATGAAAGTTGTATCTAATTTTTGTTCATCAGTAATAATCTCATCATGACGTTTTTTTGCTTTATCAATATTTTTTGCAACAGATTCAATTTTTGTATTTTCCTTTTTTGCAGCTTCTTCTTTTTCGATATACTTTGTCTTAATCCCATTAATTTGTGCTTTAATTTTCCTAAATTCATCAGCATCCAGTTCGTCTAATTTTAATTTAAGCACCTCATCAATATCAATATCGATTTGCTTAATTTTAGATTGAATATTTTTGAATATATCACAATCTTTTTTTATAGAACGAACGTCTCCTACAAAAGAAAGACTTTCAGCAAATTCTTTTGATTCATGTATATCAAATTTTGTAAGATGCAACAGTTCTTTTTCAATTGAAAATTTTTTATCTAAAAAACAAATCAAATTATTTATTTCATTTTCAATTATTGAACGATATGGTTTAGGATCTATATTTTTAGGAAAATATTTAGAAAATTCTGTAGCAACAAGCTGATTCAATTCGAATTTTTTCCTAACTTCTCCCTGCATATCAAAATGAAAAATGTTATCTTTAGATAAAAGCTTCTTTATTTTTAAACCATTATCTTTTGCATATTTCTGATACCCACTTTTAATTTTAGAATCTAATTTTTCTCCGTCCTTTTCAAAACCTGCAAGAGAATGTAATAACATTGATTTTCCTATGGAGTTATCTCCGATTATCACATTAATACCTTTTGAAAGCGGTATTTGCAATTTTTTACCGTTTTTTTCAATATTAATAGCATTCAGTGTGAATTTATCTACATTGAAAAAGCTATCGACTCTTTTTAGGCGTCTATTATTTGTTACTGCCATTACTAATCCTTTAAAAGTTGGTAAACATTTAGCATATGTATAAGGGAAACTTTCCATTTTTTCTGAAGAATCTTCTCTTGGGTAAACAGACCAATCATGACAATCTGTACCGGTTACAAATCTTACTTTGTCCTGCATATTGTTAATTGCTAAATGATTCTTGTTCAATATTTCATTGCGTTTGTTTTTAAATTCGTATGACTCAAAAAAATCAGATTCAACAAGTTCTAAAAATTTGTTTTCACCCAATGCATTTACATCATTGTCACGCACTTTTTTTGTGGATAATGTATTTTTTTGATGTGCAATTAAAATAGTGTCAATATCAATTAAACGTAAAATCTTTAGAAAATTTTCTTCCATATAGAACCCACCTGTTGAAGGAGGATTATCTACTAAAATTTTTTCAATATTTTTAATTTTAGATTCATCTTTATCAGAAAAAATTGATACAACATGGACGGACTTGTTTTGTTGATTATCATCTAAAAAACTAACTGTAAACTCGACACCGGGAAGCACCTTTTGAATTGAAGAATCATCTTTCTCTGCTTTTTTCAATGTTGAGTACATTTCATAAGAAAAAGTATCGTGATCTGTTATAGCACAAACATTCACGCTGTTTTCATTCAGCTTTTCAATCAAAAGCGGTATTCTTTCTAACGTGTTATTTTTTACTTTTTTACCGTCTTTTTTTGACGATGCACAGGAATGTATATGCAAGTCTATTTTTACACCATTATTTACAATTCTGTTCAATAACTATCCCTCCAAAAAACAATTCAAACACAAAACCTCCCTGACAAAATAAGCAGGGAGGTTAAAATTCATATTACCTGCCAAAATCAACATCGCTTTGACAGCGTTGTGTCGTATTATACTCTTATCTGACGAATTAATCAATAATAACTACAAAAATGCATTAAAAACGTGCAAAAATGCAGAAAGGGTATTTTAAGAGGTATGTATGACTTCGATAAAAAACAATGATAGTATATATTTTTGTTACTTCCGATTTAATTTATATATTAATTTTTAGTTCTTGGTGCAAAAAACGATTTGCTACATAGATTTCAAAAATCTGACACCAAATTTTCTATTTGAATATAATTTCATTGTTTACTATCTCCCTAGCCCTCGCTTCAATATTCCCCATTATCTGCACCCACTCCATCTGATTTTCTTCTTTCAGTTGCTCGGTAACACCTTCAGCAACTTTCATCTGCTCAACAAGTATATCAAACATCTCCCTTGCCTGCTTCTCAACTTCTGCACAATGTTGATACAGCTCACCTTTAATAAGTAACAAATTAAAAACCACTGACTTATGCTTTTCAAGATAAGTTTTGTACATCATTCCCCATTTCCCAAGCCTAACACTTGCCTCTTCAGGTGGTAGTTTAAGATTTGGGATAAGGTAACCATTTACTTCACGGTATGTAATTTTCATTTGATTCATCCTTTCATTTTTCTTTATTGTAATAATAGTGCTGATTTTTGTGTCAAAAACTAATTATAAACAAATTGTGAACAGGCAATTTTTGACGATTGCTTCAGCTGCAAATTTTCGAGTTCAAAAATGCCCGTAACCCCAGTAAAATAGGGCGTTTTCACCACCTTTCGTGTCGAAATTTGTGTAAGATTTTGTGTTGCTTTTCGCTTAATTTATGGTTCTATTTTAACATCTACAGGTGCCATTGCGGCTCCCATATTGGAAGTATCACTGATTCCCGCATCTGTGATTTTCCCGAACATCACACGGGGTATAACAATTTCAGAATGTCTGTTTCTCCCCACAATAAATGCACCTGAACCCGTAACCGTACGCTGAGATGCAGGAGCACGCTGGCTTCCGTATTCAAGCGGATATCTGAACTGTTTTTCTGCAGAACAGAAATGCGAAGATGTTGCAGCAAGCGCCAAATCCGAATAACCGCCGTCAACTACAATTGATGCCAAAGCAAGAGAATATGCCATTGTCGAACAGGCACCGAACAATCCGCAGAAGGGAAAATCAAAGCCTCTTATTGCATATGTGCTTGAGGTACACTGATTTATAAGATCGCCTGCAAAAATCACACCGATGTCACTTTCCCCGAGCCCTGATTTTTCAAGACTCTTGCTTACGGCAGTAAACATCAGCTCACTTTCTGCATTTTCCCAGGAGTTCTGCATAATACCATCATCCGGAAAAACTACATCAAATTCATCCTTTAAGGGGCCTTCACCCTCTACCTTACCTACAGCGGCAGCCGAAGTAATGATACAAGGCTTGTTTTTCAGTTCAAATACTCTGCGTCTTTTCATACATTACCTCCGAGGAAAAAGTAATATATCATTCCGTAAAGCGAGGCAAGAGAGCATCCGTATACTATAACTGCACCTGCAAGAGAAAACATTTTTTCAGAGGTACCGAGAATATGCCCCTCAGTTGAGTACTCAATAGCAGGTGAACATACAGAATTTGCAAAACCGCTGATGGGAACAGCAAGCCCTGCTCCGCCGATTTTTGCAATTTTATCATAGACTCCTATACCCGTAAGAATTGCAGTAAGCACAATAACCGAAATTGAAACCACGGTTCTTGAAACCTTTTCATCTGCAAATACACCATAATACAAATTAAAAAGAGTTTCTCCCAAAACACACATTATCCCACCAAACAAGAAAGCAAACAAGCAGTCCTTTAACAATGGAGACGAGGGAGTAAGTTTTTTTACTCTTTCAGAGTATTCTTTATCCGGCAAAGCTTTTTTCATATCAACACGCCCTTTCACGGATATTTTTCGTAAAAAGGCAAATTTTATGCAAAAAAAAATCCGCATCATAATGATGCGGAATGCTTTGATTAGTCGCTGATGTAGGAAATAAGAGCAAGGTGACGAGCACGCTTGATAGCTATTGTAAGCTCTCTCTGGTGAGCTGCGCAAGTACCTGTAACTCTGCGGGGTAAAATCTTTGATCTTTCAGACATAAAACGACGAAGCTTCTGGCTGTCTTTGTAGTCGATAAAATCAGATTTTTCTACACAGAAAGTACAAACCTTTTTACGGCTCTTTCTGTTCATGGGGCGACCGCCTTTGTTATCTTTCTTTTCAAAAGCCATTACTAATATCCTCCTTAAAAAATCTTAAAGGAATCAGAAGGGTAAATCATCATCTTCAACAACAGATGAAAAATCATCAGCACTGCTGTTATTATAAGATGAGGGACTTACAGAATCGTAATTGCCTGTACCTGATTCAGCCTTTGATCCGCAAAAGCTTACCTGGTCTGCAATTATTTCATAAGCAACACGCTTATTTCCGTTCTTATCCTCATAACTGCGGCTCTGAAGTGAGCCCTGGACAGCAATCATAGAACCCTTGCGGAAATACTTTGACACAAAGTCTGCCTTTTCACGCCATGCTACAACGGGAATGAAATCAGCCTTTCTTTCCTCTCCTGCTCTTACATAGCCACGGTCAACTGCAACTGTAAAAGAAGTTACAGATAAGCCTGAGCTTGTGGAACGGAGCTCGGGATCTGCAGTAAGTCTGCCCATAATAATGATTGAATTCAACATACATTTATCTCCTTATCTAGCAACAATAAGAGAACGGAGAACGCCGTCTGTGATGTTGAAAACACGGTCAAGTTCAGCAGGGAAAGCTACGTCAGCTTCATATGTGTAGAGAACATAGTAGCCGTCTGTTTCGTAGTTGATGGCGTAAGCAAGCTTACGAGTACCCCATTCATCTACAGCTTCCATTGTGCCGTTAGCTTCGATAAGAGCCTTGAACTTTTCAACAAGCTCCTTAGCCTTTTCTTCACCGTTCTTAAGTGAGAATACTGCTACGGTTTCATACTTTGCCATTTAGATGCACCTCCTTTTGGACATTGGCCCCTTTTTCCGGGGCAAGGATAGTTGTAACTTTATACAACTGCGATATTATAACAGATAAAAAACCGCTTGTCAACAGTTTTATTGTAAAAACTATACAAGCGGTTATATCATTATTTATTTAAGAGTGATAACTTCGTTATGCTCGGGAATGTACTTTCCGAGATTGAAGTCTCTTGCGATAAATTCAATTCTGTCCTCATAAACTTCCATAATGTAACCTGTTCCGGATTCATTATAGAAATCACCGTCAGCATTCTTAGGTCCGATACCGGGAAGATTAACGCCCCAGAAATTACCGATTTCATGGATTGACCATTCAGCACTGAAGCCCATATGAAGGTGACCTGTGATAAGAATTACATTCTCATACTTATTCATAATTTCCTGAAGAGCATCACTCTGAGCACCTACAGTACCTGCATTATCATCAGGAGAATTCCATGAATTCCATACATTATGAGTATCCTTGAGGGGCTGATGAAGAATTACAAATACGGGCTTTCCGTCAACAGCAGCCTTGCTGAGTTCACCATCAAACCATTCAAGACATTCATCAGAGAAGTAAGATTCTTCAAAAACAACCTTATCTGTACCGAGAGCAATAAATGTGTATCCGTTTACTTCATAAGTATAGGAAAGTTTACCGTCCTTATAGTACTTTGCGTTTTCTGCAAACTTGTCATTTGATGCGTTACAAAATTCGTCAAATGTTTTTACAACCTGAGAGTAAGATCTGAGTCTTACATCGTGGTTACCGACTGTCATGATGTGATGATCAATATTTTCGGCAACAGAAAGATAATCAAGAACAAGCTGATATTCAGGAGTTTTGCCGTTTTCTGCAATGTCACCTGCTACAACGAGTGCATCAAAAGTACCTTCAGCATTTGAAAGATCGATTGCTGCATTCTTTGTGTACTGATGTCTGTCAGCCATGTAGTCAGAAAGCTGAGGATCACCCCAGAGAACTACTGACATCTCTGCATCTTCATTAACCTTTATAGGTGTGTCAGTTGCAGGTCCGGGTATCGTTGCGCCGAAAAGTGCAGTGAAGGATATAAACCACAGAAGCAGTTTATAGAAAAATGCGGTGATAGTTGTTGTTGCCATAATAGATTTTTGCTCCTTTGCATTAAAAATTTTTTTTACCTGAATAGAATGATATCAGACCAGCCCTTGCCGCCAAATAAAATATACACAATGTTGCTGAAGAACCTAATGATCGCAGTGAAGAAGTTACTGAAGAAATCGGGCTCCTCCTCCTGCTTTTCCTCACCGTTTACTATCTTATAAATGACGGCCTCAAATCTGTCCTTTACAGCATTGAATTCTTCGGTAGGCATATATGTGCTGTTGATAGCTTTTTCAGTTTCACTCAGAGCTGCCTCAAATTCTGCGGCATCCTCTGCGGAGAGATTTGAAGTATCATAATCCTTCCAAAGATTGTACTGATTGATGATACCTCTTGAGTCTCGTGCGAAGTTAAACTGAGGGAATCCGGGATCGGAATAAACATTCTCAAATGATTCATCCGTAAGGATTCTTATTGCGAGACGCATAATTACATCATTACGCGCAGTCTGCTCGTGATTCTGATTCTTGAAATAGAATGTTGATTCACAAAGAATACCGGTGGATGCATCAACAAGTCTGTCTGCATCAATGTGATTATGCGAAGGATCGGTACAATATGTATTTGCCTGCACATAATCCTCGGGAAGCGAAGTATTAACCTTAACACTTGTTGCACCGAAAGATTCCGAATCAAGATGAATAATTCCGTCAGCATTAACTTCATCCCATGAGTCAGCTATCTGATACATAGTTACATTATAATCCACGATGTCAAAAAATTCAACACCTTTTTCTTTAAAACCGAGAATATAATCTCTTGCATTTACCTGAGCATTATAATACCAGTCCGTCTGTTCGCGGACAATTGAATCCTCAGGATCGGAAAGGTACATTTCACGGCATTCGGAATAATCCTTTGAAGGAACAAGCGCCCAGAGCATTGTTGAATATTCAAGATAATCCTCAACAAGCACCTGCACTGCAGTATCTATAATATTGTTTACATCTGCATTGGGAAGAATTCTGAGGATAAGATTGATAAGATATGCAAGATACTGCTGCTCATCATCAAGCAGTGAGGGGAACATATAGTTATACAGCGCCTGATCATCGTCAAGAAGACCGTAGTGATAAATATCGCCGAGCACTGCAGCACCGTCAGCAGCAGGTACAACATAGCAAACTCTGTTGACATCTTCTTCGAATGAATAACCGTTATCAATATAGTACTGCATAAGTGCGTTCTCAACTGAACCGCCCTGGCTTATGGGAACAAGATTCACCTTATCGTGTCCTGTTTCTGCCTTTGCAATCTGAATAAGCTCATAAAGCTCCTTCACGTTATCAATCATATTTCCGGTTGAATGATATGAGAAGAAATACAGATGATCCATACCTGCAATATCCGCATAGAGATCAAGAGGAATCTGATCGAGAGCATATTCTCTCTGCTCTTCTGTAAGATTTGCAAGGCTGGTTGTATATTTATCAGCCCGGATATTCTTGATAACTCTGCCTGTATTGTCAAGTGCAATGTTACTTAAAAGAGCATCACCGAGAACATCGGCAACAGCATTTGCACAGCGCTTTTCAATATCAGTCTGCGTAAGAAGAAGACCTGCAAGGGGCAGAAGTGCCTCTTCAAGAGCCTTTTTTACTATTTCATCGGTGGACTTCATAAAGAAAGGAGCGGAATAAGGCTTTCCTTCTTCATTAAGCATTTCATTTCCGTTTTCATCAAGATAGCGGACTTTAGACTGGAAAATGCCGGGAATTACAATAGAAGGACAATGCTCACAATCACATTTTTCATCTGCAGCAAATGAAACAACTGCGACAGACGAAAGCAGCATAATCACACACATCAATACGGCTAAAACTTTTTTTGTATAAATTTTCATTATTCTCAGCCTCCCTGTTTTTTGTACATTATAGCACTTTGTTTTTCTTTTTGCAATTATATTCACAATTTTTTAAATTTTATCACAAGAAAACTTGTAAAAGCTTTCATAACTTGCTACAATTACAGTGAAAGAAATTTAAGGAGCCGATAGAATATGATAAAATCCGCAAAAAAAGAATTTATATTCGTAAAAAACGAAAAGGCACCCAGCTGTCACGCATCAACAGTTCTTCCTCTTGATGACGGCACTGTTCTTGCCGCCTGGTTCGGCGGTGCACATGAGGGCGACAACAGTGTTGAAATATGGTTATCAAAAAGAGATACAGAAGGAAACTGGAGCACTCCCGTTTCAGTAAGTGAGGGAGATAATGTTGCCCATTGGAACCCTGTTCTTTATAAGCAGGAAAACGGCAGAATAATTCTCTACTACAAGCATGGAGAAAAAATTCCCGACTGGATAACAAGATATATCGTAAGCGACGATAACGGCAGCACCTGGAGCCGACCCGAAACTCTCGTACCGGGAGACACATCCGGTGGAAGAGGTCCAGTAAAAAATAAATGTCTGAAGTTAAAAAACGGCACCCTATTAGGCCCCGCATCAACAGAACAAAACAAAAAATGGATACCTTTTATAGACATGTCTTTTGATGACGGTATCACCTGGCAGTTCAACGGTAATATGGAAAGACCGAAATACAAGGGTGCCTATGTAGGACTGATTCAGCCTACACTATGGGAATCCGACAACGGAGTCCACTGCTTTATGCGTTCAGACAAAGGAGCAATTTATCGCAGTGATTCTTATGATAACGGACTTAACTGGTCAAAACCCTCAAGAACAAGACTTCCGAATAACAATTCAGGAATAGACTGTGTAAAGGACGAATCAGAAAGACTGTGGCTTATATATAATCCCGTCGACATAAACTGGGGCGTACGCCATCCCCTTTCCCTTGCATATTCAAAGGATAACGGCAAGCACTTCACAGAAGTTCTTGTGCCCGAGCCCGGTAACGGCGAATTTTCCTACCCTGCAATTACCTGCAAGGATAACACTCTTTACATCACTTACACACATAAGAGAAAGCAGATAGTTTTCTGGAAAATAGAACTCGAGGACTGACTATAAAAAATATCAACGGGGATCCGCACAAATCGGATCCCCGTTCCTTAATAAGAAAAAAACTTACAGCCTGAACCTGGCAAATGTCATATATCCTGACGGATATGCTTCGTACAGAAGTCCTATTGTATTATCCTCAAGACAGCACAGACAGGAATATGCATAAAAATCGGCATATCTTTCAAAAGGAGCATATTTATCCTTATCTGTAATATCATATGTTTTCAGCCAACTTATTGTTTCACCGTCAATTCTTCCGAGAAATACCTTACCCTCAGTTCTTGTTTTATCCTTTCCTCCGTGTCCCGTAGGAGTAGCAAGCAGGATAAATCTTCCGTCATTTTCCATATTATCCGGAAGCACAAAATCCGCGGGAATATTTATAACGGAACGCTGACACTGAGGAGTCTGAGGCTCAATGGCAGGTAGCTTTCTGAAGTTTTCTCCCCCGTCTTCTGACACACTGAGTGGTATCTTTCCGCCACCCTTGGGACGTCCGAAGCAGAAAACCTTTCCGTCAGGCATTTCAACTAACTGACACTCATCTATATTCTCACAGAATTCCGCCTTGTTTCTTCTCCATGTTTTTCCGTTATCATCACTTATGAGAACAAGTGCCTTATTAAGTATATAACAAGGTGCAAGAATCCTGCCCTTATGTTTTTGATTTTTAAGCGTTATTCCGACACCGGGTCCTACCCCGAGGAATACTCCGTCAGAGTCTTTTTTGTAATAGGGTGTTATATCAACAGGCTGTGAGAAGGTATTGCCGCCATCTTCACTTTCCAACATAAATATATACGAAAGCATTGGCGCTCTCAAAGGAGCTGGAGAGGTTTCAACACAAAGAAGATTACCATTATCATCAAAAACCCTGTTTTTCTGAACAAAATCAATCTTGCTTTCATCAAAAACAGCCTTACCCTTGCTGAGATAAATATTACCGACATATACATCTTCCCCCGGAATATTTTCCGGCACAAGAGGCGGGGCAACATCAAGATACTGCGGTTTTTCACCGGCACAATAATACATATCGCCGATTGTAGAAAATCCAAATTCGGCAGAGTGATTTTTCGGGATATAGAACCTTGTTTTTCTGCCGTTCGAGTCATAAATAAAGCCATCAGTTTGTAAAGTATATTCCTTGCCTTTTCTTACAAACATACCATCAAGCTTTGTTTTCCCCGAATACAATTTCAGTGCAAATCCCTTGTCAGTGCTTATATATCCGCTTCCCTTCTCAAGAAGTCTTGCTGCGTGAAGACCTTTACATTCAGGATAAAAATCGACAAGCATAATTACTTTACCGTCAACAGTTTCCATTATCAACGGATCAATGGCAAATGCAGATGTATACTCCTCTCCGTCATACGGATATTTCCTTACAGGAGGGGTAAATATTGTTTTCATTGACGAAAAGCTTTCACCATTATTTTCGCTTAATCTCACGGCAATTTCAATATAACCCCAGTCGGCGCCGCAGGACGCTTTATCAGCTGCCGCAATAACGGTACCCTTATGCTTACCGTTTTTTATGCTTAGAATCGATGGAATTCTACCATCCTTCATATTGCTGAACTGTAACTCATCATCATAAAATTTGCTGAAAGCTTCGCAATTCTTACCGACAAAAAGAGGACAATCTTTCATTTAACAACACCTCGCCCTTTCTTGCTTGTTATATTAACACAAAAAAAACGAATAATCAACAACCTTTCTATTGCAAATAACAAAACATTATGTTAATATTATATAAAATAGGAAAGAAGGATGCAATAATGGCAGAAAATTCTTCAAAACCTAACATATTCCAATTTATAAAATTTGCCTTATTTTCAGCTTCTGCAGGAATTATTCAGATAGGCAGCTTCACATTAATGAATGAAGTCCTTCTGAAAACAGAATTAATGCAGAATCTCATTGCAGACAACGAAACATTTGCAAAGATAATGACAAACGAATACGGGCCGTTTTACCTTATTGCCCTCCTGCTTTCTGTCATATGGAATTTTACATTCAACAGAAAGTTCACGTTCAAATCTGCAGCAAATATTCCCGTCGCAATGCTGAAGGTTTTAGGCTTTTATGTGGTATTCACCCCCGTTTCAACAATTCTCGGCAATTTCTTCACGGGTAAATTCCCCGACATACCCGCAATAGAATATATTGTACTCGGTGCTACAATGGCTTGTAACATGATAACAGAATATCTGTTCTGCAAATTTGTTGTATACAGAAACCAGGAAAACACTGCCGCAAAGTAAACGGCTTTTAAGGAGAGAAAATAAATGTCAGATTTTTTTTCATCAAAAAGATTTGTGCGTTTTACAGAGAACACAATCAATAAGCTGCTGGGAAATTTTGCTGATTCATTAAATGACGGACCGCTTTTTATTAGTGCTTCGGATTATGACAGCAGATATTTCTACAAAGGCACGGAAAAATTCCGTAAAGCACCTGCAAAAAACGCATATTGGAGTCTGGGTTATGCAATAGCTGACCTTACACCCTATGACTACGCTGAAAAGGATTATTATCTCGGCGGTTATCTTACCCCCGATAACGGCTTCAACAACCGTATTCAGAAGATTATTGACAAAATGCAGGCAAGAATAATTGCCCTTGATGACAATTCGGGAAACGGAACATCATTTTTTGCAACAATTGACTGTATAGGCACGGGAAATGCAGACATAAAACTCATAAGAAGACGATTTGCCGATCTTATGAAATATAATCACCCCGAAGCAAAAATAGCATCAGTCAATGTATTTTCAACACACGCTCATTCCTGCGTTGATACACAAGGCTTATGGACCGATACCCTTTCAAAGGTTCTTCATAACAAAAAGAAGAACAAAAAGGGAAAAGGCACATACTTAAGCGGTGCTGACAGTGAGTTTATGAATGCACTTGCCTCAAAGGTTGCACAGGGACTTCTGAAAGCATATGAAGATATGGTTCCCGGAACAATGACACTGGCAACAAAGGACATTGGAGACACATACTTCAACAATAAAAACAGAAAGTCGGCAACAAGCCTTGTCACATCAATCACAAGACTTGTTTTTACTCCTGAAGATACAGAAAAAAAACCGACCATTATTGCAACAATGGGTGCACATCCTGATGTTGCAGGACTTCCCACATCAGACGGTCACGGCACGGGACATGACCTCTGCGGTGAATACATATACTATATGGGGGAAACTGTTAACAAGGCAGGCGCAAACTTTATGTTCTTCAACGGTGCCATCTGTGCCATTTATATGTCCTGCGGTGCTACGGATGACGGCGTTACACTCCCCCACAGATATGACAAGTCAATAAGATTCGGAAGAGAGATGGGAAAAATAGTTCTGTCTCTTACAAAAACAGAGGAAGAAATCAAGGCTGATCCCGTTTTGTATAATGAGGAAGAAATTGAAAGAGAAATCAAGGATTCCGAAGCTAACGGCTGCAAATACACACTCTGGTGCGAAAACTGGACACCTGTAAAGGAAACCGCGGTAAAACCGATGCTTAATGTAAGAATCAAGGAAGTACCGCTTACTGTCACAAATCCCCTTATCAAGATTGTCGGCAAGCTGAATCTTGTATCTTACAGAGTTCTTCGCGAAAAAGACGGAACATATACAGTTGTAACAGAAATCGGCTTTATGCAGATAGGCAAAGACCTTAACATCGTTCTTGTTCCCGGTGAATTCTGTGCAGACCTGCTTACAGGCGGTGAATCACTTAAAGCTGAGGGCTCATTCAATGAAATGAACTTCCCCTACCCTCCGCTTACGGAAATCTTCAACCGCGACCTTGTTGCCTTCGGTCTTGCAAACGATGCTATAGGCTATATTGTCCCCGATAATGACTATGTTCTCGGAGAATTCGGAAATCACTACCACGAGCTTATAGGTATCGGTAAGAATACCGGCTCCACAATAATCAAGGCATTTATGGAAATGAAAGATGAACTGGGGGTATAAGTATGGATTTTTCCAAATTGGCATCCGCTGCCCTTAAAAAAATTACTCATATCGGAAAATATTCCTATACGGAACCGATTCCGGAAAATGAGTTCCATTACACAGAAAAAGCAAACGCAAAATACTTCACCGCCGGCTTCGGCAAAGCAGTAATGCTCCCTGATGACATAAAAACAAAGAAGTATTACATTGCAGGCTATGGTGAAAACAATCCGGCTAAGGGCGTTATAGATCCTCAGTATGCACACGCACTCTGGCTTGATGATAATTCAGGCAAAGGAGGACATCTTTTTGTTTCTCTCGATATTGTCGGTCTTCTCAACAAGGATGTAAATGCACTGAAAAAAGCACTCGGTGAGTTTTGTGATATCACAGGCTGTCAGACGATCACAATAATGAGCACTCACAACCACGCAGGTATTGATACTATGGGGATCTGGGGCAAGCTTCCCCACACCGGCAAGGACAGAAAGTTTATGACTATTCTTTTCAATGCCGTAATCACTGCTGCAGGTGCTGCTTACAGAGACCGACGTGAAGGAAAGCTTTATCTCGGAACAATTGAAGTACCCGATATGCAGGAGGATATAAGAACTCCCGAAGTATATTCAAAAACACTTACACGCCTTCGTTTTGTCCCGAATGACGGAACAAGAGAAATATATTTCCTGAACTTTGCTTCACATTCCGAGTCCTTACAGGGCTGTAACTCTCTTGTCAGTGCCGACTTCCCCTGCTATCTTCGCGAAAAGATTCGAAATGAAACAGGCGCGGAAACCATCTATGGTGTAGGTGCAATCGGCGGTATGATAAGCATGGAAATTGAGGATGAGGACAGATTAAGACGTGAAAACCGCCTGCTTGAATCCACAAGAAGCATTGGCTACAAGCTTGCAGACTACGCTTTAAGCATCAGAAAGGAAAGGAAGCTTGATCCCAGAATCAGCTACATCAAGCAGGAGTTTTATGTTCCGGTTGAAAACCCCGTGCTTACAATAGCCTGTCAGATAGGTCTTCTCAATGCAGATGCTTACTCTGTTCCCTACTCTGACAAGAAGGCGCTCAAATCAGAAATCAGCTATTACGAAATAGACGATCTGAAAATTCTTATGATTCCCTGTGAATTATTCCCGGAGCTTGCTTACGGCGGATATCTCTCAGAGGATGAATCAGCAGAAGGACTCTCCCCCGACATCAATCCCGAGCCTCTCATTGAAATTGCAGACGATGAAAATCTTCTTATTTTCGGTCTTGCAAACGATGAATTAGGATATGTGCTTCCGCCTAATGACTTTATGCTGAATGATGATTCACCTTATCTCGATAAGGCAATTGACCGTTTCGGCAGAAGGCATTATGAGGAAACAAACTCAATGGGGCCTGAAACTGCAGAGATTATTGCAGAAAATTTCAGAGCCTTGATGAATAAGGTTAATACTGCGAAGTCAGATTAATAAATAAATTGGAGGAATAAAAAAATGAAAAACACAAAAAGAATTTTAGCTCTTGTGCTTGCAGTTGTTTTTGTACTTCTTACAATGGCAGTACCTGCATCTGCAGCATCCAAAGTTGACCCCTCCGAAGGTATCGGTGCACAGATTGAAGCAACCTTCTATCAGGTTCTCGACAAGCTTGTGTTCTACCTCGGAAAAGTGCTCAATCTTCTTATTCCCGGCCTCAATCTCGGTGACAGCTGGCAGAATTATGATGATTACACAGCACCTGAAGGCTTCTATCCCGGTGAAGCAACCTTTGACACAGAGGTAGCCCAGGGAGCAAAGTGGAGCGCAGGCTATGCCTACGGTTCATTCCTTGAAGGCCTTGACATTTTTGACGGCAGCTACTATATGGCAGGTACTCTCGAAGTAACTGAAGGCAGAGTTCCCACTAAGGTTATTGACGATCAGGGTGTTAATGTTTATGCTCTTTCCGACGGCACAAGCGGTATCGTTATTCAGGCAGTTGTTGACGGCTACGGCATTGCAAGAGGCGATGTTCTTGCTATAAGAAGCAAGCTTAAGGATTTTGCTGAAGAAAACAACATCATAAGCATCAACATTTCCGCACTTCATCAGCATTCAGGTATCGATATTCTCGGCATGGGTGCTCCCCTTCTTCCCGCTATCCTTAAGAATCCTGCATTAAGCCTTATCGGCGGTAATATCAAGGATTATGTCGGCGGTAAGAATCCTACATTTATGGAAAATATGTACAATGTGGTTGCTGACTGCGTTATGACAGCTGTAAACGATATGGAGACAGGCTCTCTCTACTACGGCAGCATTGACGCTAAGGAATTTATGTATGATAAGCGCGAACCCATCACATTTGACGGTGAGCTTCACAGATTCCGTTTTGATCCCGACAATGAAGCATCCAATGAAATCTGGCTTTGCGAAGCAGGCATCCATTGCGTAGGCTTCGGTGCAGGTGCAGACGTTATCTCCGCTGACTTCCCCTACTATTTCAAGGAATATGTAAAGGAAAACACCGGTGCTGATGTTGTTTATGTTCAGGGCGCTGAGCTTGCAATTACAACTGAGTATGATATCATTCAGACAGAGTCAACCGAAGACGAAGCAAGAGTGGCAGCTTACGGTGCTGAACTTGCAAAGAAGGCTATTGCTATTGAAAATGAAATTGAACTTGATCCTGTTCTCAACGTTGCAGTAAAGGAAGTTACAATTGAAACTGACAATCAGATTCTTACTCTTGTTGTAAGAGAAGGTCTTATCAACAGTGTTATCACTAAGAACGGTCTTGACTATAACATCATTACAGAAATCGCTTATATGGAGCTTGGTAATGAGGTTGGTATCGTTATGATTCCCGGTGAAATTGCTCCCGAAATTATCTGGGGCGGTGTTGTAGGTGCAGATAAGAGCTGGTCACATGACACATGGGATTATGAATCTATGGCTGATACAGCAAAGGTTAACAAGCTCATATGCTTCGGTCTCAACAACGATCAGATCGGTTATATCCTTGCAGATAATGACATTCACTCTATGTTTACGGAAAATGAAGAAATCAATGCTTCTTCAACAAAATCCGGCTCTGCATTAACTAAGGCTTTCGAGGCACTTATTGCAGAAGTAAAATAAGATTATCAAATAGTAATTCCCCCTTCCGTGTAAAACGGAGGGGGAATTTTTCTGTATTAAATCAATTCAAAAACAGCCGTCTCGTGTTTATCAAGATATATTTCAAAGTAATCAGTTTCATCTGATGTAAAATCTGTACCGAAAAGTGGTCTTATTTTATATTTATCCGGTAAGCTAATTTTCACATTCCCGTCTTTTACTGTATGAACACCAAGATATCCGTTTCCGCTGTAAATAACATTACCGTCGCTGTTATAACAATGAACACCTGAAGCTATAAGAAATTCACTAAGCTCTTTTCCGGTAAAATACGGCTTTACGGGGCTTGTTTCCATATACGGTAATTTTACAGATTTACATAGTATTTTAGCATTTTCACCTGTATTTGACGAAACAGGAGCGGTAAATATTGCTGCTTTATATTTATCTATAACTTTCTCAGCATCTTCGACCATACAGAAATCAAATGGTATTCCCGTATTTCCCATATTGCTTCGTATAATATTAACGGAATGGCAAATGGTACTGCCGAAATATGCCTTTTCATCTATAAAAACAACTGTTTCGGCTTTAGGAAATAAATCGGCACTTTTATTACGCGAAGACTCTGCAATAATCTTCATATTCTGAAGCTCATTCATAATATCATCATCATGAAACCAGCCGCCCCACATATCAAACCACCATATTCCGGAGCCCTTTGTCAGCTGATGAACAAAAGATTTTCTTATTACCGAAAGGGACAGCACCTTTGTTTCAGGGCCCGACCACACGGTTTTATTACCGCCGCTATCAATCTGCAGATATATATCCTCGGGATATTTCCCGGGGCGTGCATCCTGCATCCTTCGGGTTAGATAAGTTCTTATATCACACTCAACAAAATAAAGCTTATTATGTGCTTTAAGAGAAGCCGTAGGGAGCATATCACTCCAGTCAATACCGAGCCGTCTGCCGTCATCATATCCGCAGGGAGAAGAAAAGAAATCTATATAAGGAGAATCAACAATAAATCTCAAGCCGTGATGCCCCCACAGAACATCGTTCAGAAAAACATTATAGCCGTAAAAAATACCGACAATCTGTTCACCATAGATATATTCCTTCAACACTTTTGAAAAATACTCTGCTGTTTTTGCTGCCATTTCACAAGAAAATTCCCCGAAACGGTTCACGTTTTCCCGAAACTCTTCTCTTACAAAATCTTCCTTAATAAATTCCGGAACGTCATGTGCATCATATCTCTCTTCCATCCACAAACGGAATTTTCCGATACTCTTTTTTGAAAATGAACCTGAAAGATCATGATGAAACCATTCCTGCGTTGTACCGCCGCAAAGCTGATATCCTGCAACAGAGTGTGAATAGGTTGAATTTCTTATATGAGAAACCAACGTCAGCAGGAGCTCTCTGCCGTCACGAAGAAATTTATCAGAGTAAAGGGATTCTCTCATTCCCGAAGGAGTTTCCACACATTCATCTTTATTTTCCCGTATCCACTTCCGTGGCATTGCAATATTGATTCTCGGAAAAATCAAAGCCTCAGGGCAAATGGTTAAAATTTCTCTTACACGGCTGTCAAATTCACTGTAATCGGGAGCTTCATCCTCAAACACACCCGTAAGAAATGGACTGAATCCTGTGCCGTTATTAATGGGCAAATCTGAAAACGAAACATTTATAAAAAACATTCTGTATCCGCTTTTTATGAAATCGGAAAACTCCCCACATTCCTCAAAGTATGAGGTATATGCAAGAGGATAATGCAATTCATTATTTATGGACACATACGGAATTCCGTTACTGTATTCAATATGACTTCTGAGCATTCAATTTCTCCTTATCTTAATCTCACAATGAGTATACCGGCACGGAACGTTACCCCACGTATTACAGCCAACAAAAGGACTGTCTTTACCTTGTTTCAAATTGTTTGTAAAGCTTACCATCTCAGATTATATCAACACAATTCCAACCAAAAGACCGCCGACAAAGCCGGATATATGTTCAAAAGCGGTTGTCTTACCCATAAACATTCCGCTGACCGTATAAATTGCTAAAACTATCAATGCTCCCCACGGTACGGGAGAAAAGAAAACAGTACCGTTTTTGACAGCGAGCATAACAAATACCGCAACAAGACCGTAAATTCCCGGTGATGCACCCTCGCCCTCCTGGAGCTTATACACAAAAGCCATGAATAAACCTGATACTAAAGTGGTTACAATAAAACAAAGTGCGGTTTTTACTGAACCAAGCCGGGATTCAACTGCCCATCCTACAATGAGAATTGCTGTTATATTAAAAGCGATATGCACTATACCGACATGAAGAAGTGATGACGAAACAAGACGCCATAATTGCCCTTTTTTGATTTTATTTTCAGACAGATACAGTGCGTGGTTTATGTAACCTTTGTTGTGTCCTGACAACAGTTTTTCTTTAAGTGTTATGTTTTCTGTTTTCGGAATTATTATAAAATTATCAAAAATATAAACAATTAAAATGATTACACAAAACATTATAGAAAAAACAGGCATATTATTTCTCCCTCAAGTAACTTTTACTAAATTATTTATAAGTTTATCAGCCTCTTCACGGCTTTTTAGTATAATAATATTCTTTTCTTTGTACTTTTGCAACAACCGGAGTATTTTCGGCTTACTTTCTTTTTCAAAATTTTTAATAAATTCCATAAATTCTTCGTCGTCTTCTGTTTCTATCCAAGGCATATCAGGACGTGGTTTCCCTTGCCGTTGCCGAATGCCCTCAATGCAGACTTCCAAAGGATAATCAAGAAAGAAAACCGTATCACATTCTGCCATTCTCATTTCCATTGTGGAGCCGTAATTACCGTCAATTATCCACCTGTCAAAAACAAGAACATTTTGCAGTCTTTCACGGAAAATCTCTTTGCTGACAATTGTTCTGTCGCTGTTCCAGTATAATAAATCAAGATGATATAAGGGTAAACCTATCAACTCGTGTAATGCTCTTGAAAATGTACTTTTTCCCGATCCGGGACAGCCTATTACAATTACTTTTTTCATTTTCTGTTCCTAAAAATCAAGGCATCTCCGTTTTATCGGGGATGCCTGTGATTATTCTCTTATTTCTGTTCTTTTTTTAATTCAATACCCTTTTTCATAAGGATGATAAGGGGAATAAGTGCTACAGCGGCAGCAACCGCGGCATATGCAAACATACTTGCCGAGGGAAGAAGCTTCTGCACATGAACTTCGTTTTCATAATAAATCTGTGAGCCCTTACTTGCAATTTCGCCGAGCTTGGGACCGATAACCATAGGAATAAGAACCACGAAAATCATTCTGACACCCTGGAAAAGACCAGCCTTGCCTTCGGGAGTAAAGTCCCTTATAAGAGCATTAAGCTGAATAGAGAAAATGAAATATGCAACCACTGCGGGCAGCGCAAATGCAATAAAGTAGAAAATATTATTTCCTGCAAATGATGCACCCATCAGTCCTGCAAAAAGAATAACAATACTGGGAACAAAGATAGATTTCTTGTCCTTTGCTGCCATTTTCATAAAGAGAACAGCAACAGCAACAGAAGCAGCAAGACCAAGAACAACTGCAGCAATGGGAAGCACACCGATCTTAATTGTTTCAAGTCCGGGAAGAAGTGCGTGCTGGATATAAATGAAGAAATAGGGGAAGAAGGTCTGGAAAGCAACACTTATACAGCAAATAGCGGCAAGTGCCATATATAGACGGCTGTTTTCCTTGATAACAGAAGGACGGAAGGTATATACAAGATTCTTAAAATAAGGAATCTTCTCATTTTCAGGACTCTTAGACTTAGGTTCTTCAAGAATAAATAAGCCGAGCACACCGCAGAGAATAACAAATGCACCGAGCCCTATAAAGAATGTTGTGTAGGAAATTGTGCCTGACTGAGCGAGAGTATTAAAACCGAGAACCACAACTGTTGCAACAAGAGGAATAACAGCAAGAAGTGTTTCAACCTTGGGCCTTACAGAAGGTGTTGTTATATCCGTTACCCATGCATTGAATGCAGAGTCATTACTGGTTGAGCCCATTGCGGTCATAATACAGTCCATAATAATAACTGCCCATACACTTGCAAGAAGAAGGCTCACCTCATCTGAAATGCCCGTAAGAGAAGCAATGTTGTCCTTTGTGATAAAACCGAAAAGACCGGTAACAATACCCCAAGCAATATAACCGACAGAGATAAACAAACGTCTGTTTCTGAACTTATCGCTGAGATTACCCATAATGAAGGTTGTAAGTACAGCTACTACAGCAGAACAGGCAACCATTACGTTAACGGCAGACATAGCTTCAAATTTTGAAGCTGCTTCCTGGGTAGCATCAGCATAAATTGAATTATACATAAATACGTTAAAGCACATATTTTCAACGTTCCATGCAAGCTGACCCGTTAAGCTGAAAAGGATTATGTTAAACCAGGTCTTTTTTGTAAGTTTCTTTTCCATAATTTTCCTCCGTTATTATGAACTGCAACCAGTTATTTACTTATAATCTTTGAAAAGAAGAAATCTTTTCTTTCGGGTGTATTGATTACAACAACGGGCTTTATCTGATTAAGAACTCTGCCCTGAGCAACAAGAGAAGACTTGTATGCGGCATATGCACCTGTTTCCAGCTGATAAACAATCGGCTCACGGAGCATACCCCATCTTCTGTATTTATCGTACTTTTCGTTGCACTCTCTGAATGCCTCATCAATAAAATGAACAAGCTCATCATTCCTTACAGTCGGGATATCGGAAGATGTATCACACATAAAGGCATATCTGGGAAGTGCACCTGTCTCATCAGTATCACCGTAGAAGCTATATCCGTTAAATGAAATATCAAACTCTTTCTGAACCTTATTTGCCACATAATCAAGCATCTGGGTGGTTGTTTTTTCGTTAGCTACATTAAGTCCCATATTTGAACGGTAAAGGAATTCAATTTTAGGAGTCTTATTGTGCATACCCGTAATTTTTACAATATCAAGAATACGGTATCTGTAAAGTCCAGAGAAATTTGTGACAATTATCTCGTATTCCTTACCAACCTCAACCTCATCCATAAAAAGAGGTCTTGTGCCGTCGGGAGCATCAACAGGTAAAAACTCATATATGATACTCCTGGGAAGAAGCACATAGTCATTGGCATTAAGGGTAATGGGCATTGCCATATATCCCTCCGATGCCGCATATCCCATATTGTGAAGGGGCATATCACCGATATAGCGATTAAGCTTTTCAACATAAACTGAAAGAGTTGAGCTTATCATTCCGTATCCCCAGCAAACCTTGGGCCATATTCTCTTTGCTATAGGTATTTCCGTATCAAAGCCCTTTTCAAATTCCGTGCGAAGCTCCTTAGCTCTCTTGGGATCAGGCTTTAATTTTTCGTATTTTTTACGCAGAGATTCAGGACATCTGACCGAAGGATCAATTGTTCCATTTTCTATATCATTACAAATCATTTCCCAGTTGGCTTCAAGATATTCAAACATAGTAAGCATAAGAGTGATTACCATTGAACCGAGATAAGTAACCTTTCGGTTGGTAAGAGCAAATCTTAACTGGAAATATGAGATATCGGTATTCTCTTCATCCTCGGGAAAGAGAATATCAAGAGGAGTTGTTGAAAAAAACGGAATAAGGGGCAGAAGATAAGTAAAAGGTATCTGTCCTGCACCGTTACAGCGCATACCGTTTTTAAGAGGATGCCCGTTAAGAGACAGAAGTAACGGTCCCATCTGGGCAGGAAGCTTTTTATATATACCCTTCTCCTTAAAATAATTGGCAGCACAGGCAGGTGTTGCTGCAAAGCCCATTGACTGCATATTAAAAAGATCTCTTGCAGTTTTGGGCTGCAGCTTCGGAACACCTACACTGCCCGAGGAAGAGCAGTATCTGATAATCTTGCTGCCTGTAATGATATTTTCCTCATTATTATCAATCATACGGTTTATAAGAGGAAAGTAATCTTCAAATGTAGAAAGAGGAACCTTGTCCTGAAAATCACGAAGTGTGCGGATTTCCGAAAAACCGTATTTTTTACCCAGCTCACAGTCCTTATTCCTTTTCATTATTGTTTCAAGAGTTTTCTGCTGTGTTTCCATGGGAATTGAAGTAAAGTGCTTAAATCCGGTATAAACTATGTTTCCGAGAAAAACACCTATATTTGATACTGCCATAATATCACTCCTATATAACAATACTATAATGGTATCACAAATTTGTTTACATTTCAATTACATATTTTTCATATATTGTATATTTTATTTGTGCTCACCGATAAACTTCTCCATCCATATCATATCGTACCATCTGCCGAATTTATATGCACATTTATGAAATCTTCCGACAAGAGTGTAACCCATAGCAGAGTGAAAAGCCATACTGTTTTTATTCAGATACTCATCGTCTGTTTCAGTGAACGCAATACAGGCATTGGCATTTGTAAATCCTCTTTCCGAAAGCTCTGTTTCGAGAGCTGTAAGAAGGATTCTGCCGTAGCCCTTTTTCTGAAAGCCGTGCTTCAGATAAATGGTGGTTTCAACAGAATATCTGTAGGCTTCCCTTACCTTAAAAGGCCCTGCATACGAATAACCGACAACAACACCGTTTTCCTCAAGAACAAAATAAGGATACTTTTCAAGTGTTGTAACTATCCTTCTTCTGAACTCTTCAACAGATGGCACATCATATTCATATGAAATTGCCGTATTGCTTACATAATATGAGTATATTTCAAGTAAAGGCTCTGCATCCTCTGCACAGGCATATCTTAAGCTGACATTTTTCATAATTCATTCTCCGTCCTGTATATATCTACAGTATACAGCACCGGCAGAATAAAGTAAACAGTTTAAACCTGAAGTCAATAGTTTTGTTGACGGAAACAAAAGATTGTGTTAATATTTAACTATAAAATTCAGGGAGTTGATTCTATGAAAAACACTAAAAGAATTCTTGCAGCAATACTCGCTTCAGCTATGCTGTTTTCGTTTGCTTTTATGATTTCAGCAACTGAAGAAACAGCAAAAATACTGAATATTTATTCTGACGGAATGCTGTTCCTTCAGAATTCAGAGGCTGTAATTGAAGGTAAAGGCAATCCGGGAAGTAAAATCACACTTTCACTTTACGATAAGAATAATACCGTTATAGCAACAGGCAACTCAACAACGGCATCAGACGGCACATTTGCCGTAACATTTCCTGCACCTGCCGGCAGCTTCAGTGAGTATACTATCACGCTTTCAGAAAACGGTAAAAGCTTTGAAACCCTCAGCAATGTGGTTTTCGGCGAATTGTGGCTTGCAAGCGGTCAGAGCAATATGCAATACCCTCTCATCCAGACTAAAACAGGTGCAGAGAAATTTAATAATTCCGAAAAATTCAGCAAATGGCTCCGAGTGCTTATGGTACCTGCTTATCCTGAGTACAAAAACTCGACATCTCTTATTCCTGCCGAGCCACAGAATGATTTATCTGACGCAGTGTGGGTAAACGGTGAATTGTCGGATATATTCAACATGAGTGCAGTAGCCTATTTCTTTGCAGAAGATATGATGGATAAGCTCGGTATGCCTGTCGGCATTCTCAATTCCTCGCTCGGCGGCTCATCAATCCGCTCCTGGTTATCAAGAGAAGCTATAGACGGCAATGAAAAAATTAAAAATTATCTTATCGGTAAAGGTGAATATTTTTCTCTTTCTGACTGGAATGAAGCTGAGCAGAGTGTATATTTTGATATGACAGCCAATTTCAACCAGAAAATTGCTCCGTTAAAGAACTTCAGAATTTCAGGCATGCTGTGGTATCAGGGAGAAACGGACCTTATGACAGGCAACACAGAGTATGCTGAAATGCTGAATTTACTTCAGAGTTCCTACACCGATGTTTTCTCATACAAAAGCGGACTTCTTCCTCTGGTATTCACACAGATAGCTTCTTACAACTATTCCGAAGACGAATCACTTCTGAACAACTGGAACTATGAATATACAAAAATGCAGCAGCAGAAAGCCTCTTCAAGAGCTTTGATTACCATATATGACATTCCGCTTACGTATCTTCCCGATGCAGGTCTCATACATCCCGAAAGAAAGGAAGAAGTAGGCCAAAGAATGGCCGATGCAGCCTACGGCCTTGTGTATAACAGAAACGATTCATATACAGCAGCAACCGTCAGCAAGGTTGAAATTACCGACAACGAGATTTATGTTTCATTTAACAATGTCGGCAACGGACTTACAATAAACGGAAAAACAGCAAAAGGCTTTGCGATCTGCGGTAAAGACGGTGTGTATGTAAATGCAACAGCAGAAATTGTATCTGCAGATACAATAAAAGTATATTCCGATTTGATCGATAATCCCAAATCCGTAACATACGCATACTGTGTAGCTAATCAGACTGCAAATCTTTATACCACCGATAACAAAGAACTTGCCCTTCCCGTTGCCCCGTTTATAACGGATTACAATTACGCAGAAAAATTCTGGAAGGAAAAAACCTGGACTCAGTGCGATGACGAATTAACATGGCACACAGAAGATGATAAATTCTCAGGCTATTACAATACATGGAACAGCAACAATGCGGAAATTTCATTTTCAGGAAATGACAGCATTGATAGCACATCAGGGTTGAATATTGCTTCCGCAAAAAAATCATTTTATATCTCCCCTGTTACTTCTTACAAAGAAAACACTACAACAAAAAATTTCAGAGATACAGAAACTGATTATTCATCTTACGGAAGTATAAGTTTCTATGCTAAAAACAACGGCACGGCAGATGTGGTTTTCGAGGGAGCAAAATTTATCATAAATCCCGTAATGTGGTATTCCCCAGAAATAACAGGAACTCTCGATGTTTCAGCAATTATTCCCGCAGACGGCAGCTGGCATTACATCACCCTTAATCTTAACAAACTATATCACCTTGGCAACGAGTGCTCATTATCTTACGATAATGAAAAGCTCAATAAAATACGCGATATACAATTTACTTTTTCCTCAAAAGATAACAGCACAGCTTCAATCAGCATAGATAACATTTCATTCGGTCCCGAAACAGAGATTACGGGAAATCCCTTTGATGTAAATATAGAAAATGCCGATTCACTTATAGAATTACTTACAGCAATCATACTTACAATTATCGGAAATTTGGCAAAATTATTCTGATCTATTCATTACAAGTAAGCAGGTGATGTTATGAGAAAGATTACAGTTTCGGTCAATAATGCCTCCCATACAAATAACGGCTTCTTTGAAGGCTGGGGCACCAGTCTTTGCTGGTGGGCAAACAGAGTGGGCTTCAGTGCAAAAATGATTGAAAACAGTGCCCGTCTTTTCTATTCCGATGAAGGTCTTAACCTCAACATTATGAGATATAACATCGGAGGCGGAGATGACCCGTCACATAATCACATAAAAAGAACAGATTCAGAAATGCCCGGTTGGTGGAAATTTGATGAAAATAAAAATGAATTTGTTTTTAATGCCGATACCGACTCTAATCAGCTTGCCGTGCTTTCCGAATGCTATAAAAAGGCAGGAAAAAATGCTTATGTTGAGGCTTTTTCAAATTCACCGCCTTACTATATGACGGTAAGCGGCTGCAGCTCGGGAAGTCAGAATGCAATATCCAACAATCTGAAAAAGGTCTGCATCCGCCCCTTTGCTGAATATCTTGCAAATGTGTGTGATTATATTCAGAAAAGCTCAGGTATAAGAATAAGAAGCCTTGCGGCTATGAATGAGCCTTTCACTAACTTCTGGAGAGCATATTCGGAAAAGCAGGAGGGATGCTTTGTCTCTCCCGGAAAAATGCAGAGCAGTATTATAATTGCAACTGCAGAGGCTCTGAGAGAAAAGGGGCTTCACGATATTGTTGTTACGGCAAGCGATGAAACAAATACCGTTGCACAATATGTTGCCACCAGAATGCTCTCGAAGCAAGCTTTAGCCGAGGTAGGAAGAATCAGCACCCACACTTATATGAAGGCAACACCGCAGATAGGAAAGCTGGCAAGAGATCTCAATAAAAATATATGGATGGATGAAAGCGACTGGAGCAGTGTCAGCGGAGAAAATCCGGGAGAAATGGGGCCTGCATTGTGGCTTGCGGAAAAAATCATAGAGGATATGAACACACTCTCCCCTTCTGCCTGGGTAATATGGCAGATAGTAGCAGCATATATTTCAAAAATTCCCGATGAAAAAGGCCGGCTTGATATGCCCGGAATTCCCGACCTTACAAAAGGCTACTGGGGTACGGCCTTTGCAGATATTGACAACGAGGAAATTTATCTTACACAGAAATATTTTGCCTTCGGTCAGTTTTCAAGATACATTAGACCCGGTATGACAATTATTCACACCGGTGACAGCAATACTCTTGCCGCATATGATAAGAGCAACGGAAAGACTGTTATTGTTGCGGTTAATACGCATCATACTGACGACAAAGTTTCGTTTACACTTAAGGATATCCCGCATAAAAATGAAACGGTAAATGTAATCAGAACAAGCGGTGATATGAAAAATGGGGAGCATTGGGCAAGGCTTTCTGAAATTGAAGTAGCTGATAATTCATTTACTACAAATCTTAAAGGCAACAGTATAACAACTTTCATCATCGGATAATTATCAAGCCGCTCCCTTTTTTTTGGGAGCGGCTGATTTTTACAATATATTAAAGCTCTGCAGCAATAGCTTTATTAAATAAATGACGGCAAGATGTGACGGATAAAATATGTAAAACAAATACTTAAGATTAAATTTTCCTCTTTTTTGGTTATACAACATAATCAACGGCACAGCAGCCAAGGAAAACCATTGCACACCGCCCATATCAAATGCGAGAGCGATTAATATGACAGTAGCAGCAATTATCTTTAATTGCTTATTCGGAGCAAAATACACCGATACAGGCAGCAAAACGCCGAATATACCGTAATCGATACGAAAACCGGCAAATGCAGGTAATTTCTGCAAGCCTATACATAAAAAAACTACAATAGCCAATTCTGTGGTCATCAGAACAGCAGATAAAATATCTTTTCTTTTTCTGAAATTATCAATTGCGAATACCGTTAACACAGAAAGGGAAAATGTCACGAGAATATTCTGATATAATGACCTCTCCGCAATAAAATACACAAGCTGGCATCCCAATGCAAATAAAGCAATTTTCATAATATATTGCTTACGGTTACGGGTATATAAGCACCCCTCAGCAATCATATAAGCAAATATAGGCAAAGCTATTCTTCCGATAACCTGTAAAAATTCAAATTGAACAAGAAGCTCCTTACCGATATGGTCACAAAGCATTGCTATTACCGCAATTATCTTCAATTGATTATTGGTTAAACCAAATTTTCTGCACCCCATAATTTATCGTCCATTCATAAAACTACAAAAAATATACCACAAATAAAAAAAACTGTAAATATGGAATATCAAACTTACAGTAGAAAAACATAAATAGTTCTGTTATAATTTAAGTCAAAAAAAGGTTTGGAGTAGCATATGGTATTTTTAATTCTTGCAATACTTTGCAGTTCCCTTATCTCAATAATAATGCGAATAAGTTCAGATAATGTTAAAGGTAGGCTTTCAATGCTTGCAGCGAATTATTCTGTTTGTACCTTATGCGGTGCAATATACACCGGTTTTAACATAATACCGATTGCAAACGATGCCGGAAAAGTATTAGGCTTTGGTTTAATAAACGGTGTGCTTTATCTTGTAAGCTTTTTGCTTTTGCAGTTAAATACAGCAAAGCACGGAATTGTACTTTCTTCAATTTTTATGAAATTAGGACTTTTAGTACCCATTGTGCTTTCCGTACTGTTTTTCAGTGAAATCCCCTCTGCAATTCAGATTGCAGGATTTGTTATTGCGGTTATCGCAATTATTCTTATAAATCTGAAAAAAGGCAGTTCAATTAAAAATTTCAGCATAAGCCTCATTCTTTTGCTTCTTTTCGGAGGCAGTGCTGATGCGATGTCTAAGGTTTATGAATATTGGGGGCCTGAATCACTTACCAATCAGTTCTTATTTTATACTTTTGCAACCTCATTCATCATTTGTTTAACTATTATCATACTAAAAAAAGAAAAGCCCGCAATAAAAGATGTTTTATTCGGCGCCTTAATTGGAATACCGAATTTCTTCTCATCAAAATTCCTGATTTCAGCTCTCACAGCCATCCCCGCAGTTGTTATATATCCGACATTCTCGGTTGCAACTATTCTCATGGTAACATTGGTGGGTGTTATGGCATTCAAAGAAAAATTAACAAAAATACAGTGGCTTGCATTAAGCCTCATAATCATTTCACTCATACTGCTGAACATATAAAAGATCACCGCCCCACTTTTTGAGGGGCGGTCTTTTCATGTGAATGATTTTATATTTCTTTCAAATTCAGTGAAAAATTTCTCAAGAATTTCTCGGTCCTTTTCATTACCGCGAAGACACATTGAGGCAGAAAGATTTCCGCCGATTGAAAGAGCGGTCATAACAGCACAGGGCTTATTCTTAGCAGCTCCTGCAACAAAGGCATCAAAGGGACCGTTTTCTCCCAACGGAAACTGAGAAGGATTAATAAGTCCCACATTACTTACCGATAAAACAGGGTTATTGTAAAAAAGCTTTACAATTGCTTCTGCCTGGAAATAAAACATTGATTTATATGCCGCATTCAGAAGAGGAAGACCATGAAGACCAATAAATTCATCATTCTTCAGTTCCCTTGTTTTATCCCTTACAAGCACAAGTGTCTCCCTGAGATCTCTCCCCTTTTTATCAATTGCACAGTGCATAAATGACACATGGTTCGTGTAACCGATATCATACAGATCCTTCATATGACGCCTTAAATCTGTTGCGCAGGCAACACTTATGCTGTCGGAGTCTGTAAGCCCCGAAATCTTTCCGAGAGCATCAATATAAGAAGCAAGAAGAAGATCGGTTACCGTTGCCCCGACGGTTTTCAGATAAGCCTTTGCTTTTTCAAAATACTGAGCCTCAATTTTTCGTGACACAATAATAACCTTTTCGTCACCGCTTACGGGAGTAAAAGGAAATCTGTGCTTTACCCGCGGAGAAACATTTGCAAGCTGCGATTTTGCACGCTTTAAGGTTTTCTTATCAAAATCCTTGTACACCTCGGTATACATACGGGAACCGACAGAAAACTTGACAGGTGAAATACCGTAAAGGTTATAATCTGTATAATTTCTGCAGAAATCACTCCAGAACATTTTAAATCCGCCGCCGTCGAAGCACATATGATTCCAGATAAAAAGAACATAAGTTTTACCCTTACAGTAAAAAAGTCCTATATTCATCTGAACATTGCTTTCAAGAGGAATCTGCCGTGAGAAAAACTCTTCACGGGCAGCAGCTATATCTTCAACCTCTTTTTCGATTATGAAATCAGAAATATCATAGTCGGAAACTCTCCAATAAGGAGCAACAGGATGATTTATTACCTGAGAGCGAAGAATAAGCACAGTTTCAAGACAGCAGAGTGCAACAGTTTTAAACTTTTCAGCATCTACAACAAAATCGTAGTCCATTTCAAAACGGGCAAGTCTGTCCATATAATTCCTGCACATAAGATTAACCTTATCATACATCTCGGCAGGAAGCCTTTTGCTGTATGTAACGGGATGCAAGCTTTTATATTCAAAAAGATCAGCAATTACCTTTTCATCAGAAATCCCCTTTGATAAAAGGTATTCCCGCAGTGATTCAAAATCCATATGTATACTCCGTCATTCTTCAATATGAGAGAAAAAGAACTCCTTCTTCTCATCATTATCAATAACCTTAATAGGCTTTACCTGGTTTAAGTTTGCACCGCGTTTTCTGAGCACCTCTCTGTAATCATCATAAGTACCGCGGCGGAGGAATTTTACCACAGGATGTCCCAAAGCTCCGCTTTTTATAAGAGGCTCTACGGAAACATTACCCTTACAGAGCATCTTCTCGAAGGTTTCATTATAAACGGCCTTCTTTTCATCCGTAACAGGAGTTGCGGTTTCCACAAGAAGCACATAATGTCCGGGAGAGGTTGAGCGATCGGGATAAATACTATAGCCTATATACAAATCATCCATAGCCTCTGAAAGATTCTCCACAATTTCATCAAATGCCATCTGACTGATTTTTTCACCGCTTATGTTGGCAATCTGATTAAGTCGGTAACAGAAGGTAATTTTCGGCACCTGATAGTAATATCCTGTACATTTTACCACATCTTCAATTCTGTAACGGTAAAAGCCGCTCATATTTGTAAGAATCAATTCATACTCTTTGCCGGGCTCAAGATCCTTTATTGTAAGTAAATTGTCATAGCCCTCCTGCTCTATCGGACGGAATTCGTAAAAACCGTTCTGCGGAAGCATAACATACTCAAAGGAATTGAGCTCCATAGGCACCGCCATAAATGCCTCTGTTGCAGTATAACCAAGGTAATGGATAGGCATATCCTCACCTATGTACCTGCGAAGCTTCTTAGAATAAAGAGAAAGCGCACCTGTTCCCATTCCGTAAAGCCATTGAACCTTAGGCAAAATTCTCGGAATTATGGGGGATTCATCAAAGCCCTTTCTGAATTCAGCACGAAGCTCTTCAGCTCTTTTCGGCATAGGCTTTAATTTTTTGTTAAGCTTCTTTCTGATATGATCAGGCACATTCACATTCTCGTTTATTATGCCCTTTTCAATATCATCACAAAGCATTTCCCAGTTTTCTTCCATATAAAAGAACATTGACTCAAGCGTAGTAATAAAAATTGTTCCGAGATAGCTTGTTTTTTTATTTATAAGAGCAAATCTCAGCTTTAAGTAGTGCATATCCATATCCGAGCCGTCGGGGAAAAGCACCTCCTTGGGGGAAGTTGCGAAGAGAGGCACCAGAGGACGTATATTAAGAAGCGGCACAGAAGAAAGGCAGCTGATTGTTCCTCCCTTTACCTTACGCCAGGAGGTTTCCGCAGTCAGAAGTCCCTTCTGGGGAGGAAGAGCTCTTCCCTTCCTGAAAAACCATTTTACTGCACAGCCTATAGGGGCGGAAAAGCCGAAGCACTGTGCTACCCACTCTGCCCAGAATGACAAAGGTACGAGCTTTGATTTTCCCGTACTGCCCGAGCTTTCTGTAAAACGTCTTACGGGAAGATTTGTAATAAGACCTTTCTCTCCGTCTGCCATACGCCATACATATTCATCATAATCGGCATAGGTTGAAAGGGGAACTATTCTCTGATAGTCTGCAATTGATTTTACCTTATCAAAATTATTCAGCTTCCCGTATACGGTTGACTTATTCCAGCGCATAAGCCTTCTTACGGTTTTCTCCTGCATTTTAAGTCCTCTGCGGGAATATATATTCAGTTTTATATGCTCGCATACACCTACAAATCCGCCGTATCCCGAAAGCAGGTAACCTTTTATATCAATCACGAATAATCATCCTTAATCTTTATATTTCACCCGATTTCCATTCTGAAGCAAATCGGTAAATCTGTTTCAATTACACTCTTTAAGTTAATCTCCAGCCAATCTTCATTTCTGACGAAATCAATCTCCTCATCACTTCCGAGAAGTGTAATACTTTCAATAAAATAATCGTGCATTCCCTGCTTTTTAAGTGTCTTTATTTTTACATTCCTTGAAGGACGCATCTGGAAAGCATAAAGATATCCGTTTTTATATGTAAATCTGAAATCCTCGGAGGTAAACTGCTTTTCGTCTCCGTCCTTGAAAAAACCTGCCTCGGCATTGACACTTCCTTCGCCGAACCGCTTCCAGAAGGTTGTACCGTAAATGCCTTCGCCGTTTATACTGAGCCACTTACCCATTGTAAGAAGTACCTCTGTTTCTTCTTCGGTAATTGTTCCGTCTGCACGGGGACCTATATTGATAAGCAGATTGCCGTTTTTTGAAACAATGTCTACAAGATCGCAGATTACCTGACGTGCACTTTTATACTTATTGTCCTTTCTGTAGCCCCAGGAATACTTACCGATAGCAGTATCCGTCTGCCAGTACAAAGGCGAAATATCTGTAAGCGCTCCTCGTTCAACATCAAAAACTGCAACCGTAGGAGGAAATGCCTGATGCTTGTAGTTTATTGTAACCTCTTTACCCCATTCCTCTGCGCGGTTATAGTAATACGCAGCAAGCTTCTTAAGATAAGGCTTGAAGGAATGGTTATGAATCCACCAGTCAAAATAAAGCACAGAGGGCTGATATCTGTCAACAAGCTCACAGGTGCGGACAAGCCAGTCCTCAAGCCATTCCTTACTTGCACCTACGGTGTGGGGGTTTTCCGTTGTTTCACCGAGAACTCTTGAGTCAAACTGATCACAGTAAACTGCGGGACCATAGAAATCACGGTATTCTTCATCATTTACATCACTGTCTATGGTTCTTCCCATATTCATAAAGAAATAATGCTCTGCTCTGTGGGTTGATGCACAGAAGGTAAGACCGTTTTTTTCGCACTCTGCCTTCAATTCTCCCGTAACATCACGGCAGGGACCCATATTCACGGAATTCCAATGGTTAAACTCTGTATCGTACATAGCAAATCCGTCGTGATGCTCTGCTACAGGCATAACATATTTTATGCCTGCCCTTCTGAAAAGATCTATCCATTCGGCGGCATCAAATTTTTCTGCCTTGAACATAGGAATAAAATCCTTGTAACCGAAATTCTTATGAGCACCGTAAGTTTTTATATGATGCTCATATTCGGGAGATTCTTTTCCGTACATATTTCTTGAATACCATTCATTTCCGTATGCAGGCACAGAATAAACACCCCAATGGATAAATACACCGACCTTGTCATTCATATACCAGGAGGGTACATTATGATGCGAAAGGGAATCCCAACGGGGCTTATACTTTCCGTTTTCATTAACCTCATCAATGAGCTTCAGATATTCGTTTACCGTCATTTTTCTTGTCTCCGTCCGACAAATATAGTTATTCATATCAATTATACAGTTTTTTTTCTTATAATACAAGTAAAAACCAAAAATGTGCAGTATATATAGACAAATTATTTTATTTATGATAGATTTAGTATAATAGTTATTAACACGGGGAGAAAATATATGGAAAAGAATAAACCGCAGATTTTTACAATCGCAACCGCACATCTTGATACCTCCTGGCTGTGGACACTTGAACAGACAATAACTGAATACATTCCCGATACACTGAAACGGAATTTCAGTCTGCTTGAAGCCTATCCCGAATATAAATTCAATTTTGAGGGCAGTCTCAGATATGAGCTTATAAAAGAATACTATCCAGAGGAATACGAAAAACTGAAAAAATACATAAAAAACGGAAGATGGAATCCTAACGGTGCCTGTTATGAAAACGGCGACGTAAATATTCCTTCCCCTGAGGCTCTTACAAGAAATATTATGTACGGCAACGGATATTTCAGAAAGGAATTCGGCACAGAATCAAATGACATATTTTTGCCGGACTGCTTCGGCTTCGGCAAAGCTCTTCCGACAGTTGCTGCTCATTCGGGACTTACGGGCTTTTCTACGGGTAAGCTTTTGTGGGGAAGCTCCGTCCCCGTTCCCTTTGACACTGGAAAATGGACAGGTGCAGATGGAAAAGGAGTATGGGCTGCAATTATGCCCTTTGCATATACAACAGCCTTCGGTCCGATGCACAAAGCAAAAAGGATACTTGAAAAAATGGAGGAGAACAGAAAGAAGAAGCTTCCCGACTTCACCTTCGTATATCACGGAGTCGGTGACCGAGGCGGTTCTCCCCACACATCTTCGGTAAAAAACGTGATTAAGGCGCAAAGAAGCAACAATACCGCCGAAACAGAGGTTTACTCAGCAACAACAAAGGAATATTTTCAGATGCTCGAAAATATGAGTGATGCGAAAAAGGAAAATATGCCCGTATATAACGGAGAATTTCTTCTAACCGCTCACGGAGCAGGAAGCTATACCTCACGAACAGTTACAAAAAGATGGAACAGAAGATGTGAGCTTCTTGCAGATGCAGCAGAAAGATATTCAACAGCCGCATATATAAAAGGTCTGGCAGATTATCCTTCTGAAAGCCTTGACAACGCATGGAAGCGTGTGATTGCCCATCATTTCCATGATGATATAACAGGAACATCATTCGAAAAGTGCTACAACAGAAATCACAATGATTATATACAGTCCTTGAACACCTTTTCGGAGGAATACACCGCAGCCTGTAAGGCACTGTCTTCTCAGCTTGACACATCCTTCTGCAAGGGTATTCCCGTTGTGGTATCAAATCCCGTACAAGGGATAAGCGACAGAAAAGAAGCCGTCAGTGTAACAATAAATTCCGATAAGGCTTTTTTCTCAGTCTTTGACAGAAACGGTAATGAGCTTCCCTCTCAGGTCAAAATTATCTCAGAAAACCGCAGATCAATTACATTTACTGCTGCAGTCCCCTCCTGCGGACTTTCGGTTTTTGATATAAGAGAAGCCGAATGTGACTGTAATATTGATACCGGACTTTCACTTTCTGAAAACTGTCTTGAAAACAAATATATTTCCGTAAAAATTGACAGCAACGGAGATATTTCAGGGATTTTTGATAAGACACTCGGCAAAGAACTGCTGAAAAGCCCCGTAAAACTCTCTGTTCTCAGCAATACACACAGCTTCGACTGGCCCGCCTGGGAAATAAAATATGAGGACTGCAGCAAAAAGCCTTATATGTATGCCACAGCACCGACAATAAGCATCAAGGACTGCGGTCCTGCCCTTATTTCTCTTGAAATTACAAAAACTGCAGGAAAAACAAGATTTACTCAGATAGTTTCTGTTGATTCCGACAGCAGATATGTTTCTGTTTATAACGAAACAGACTGGAGAGAGGAGGCTTCCCTTCTCAAGGCACAATTCTGCTTTACTGCAAAGAACGAAAATGCAAATTACGATATCGGTACAGGATATGTAAAGCGTCCGACAAATACTGAAAAGCTTTATGAGGTACCTGCTCAGAAATGGGCGGATATCACAGATGAAAAAGAGGACTTCGGTGTTTCTGTTTTCAGTGATTCAAGAACCGGCTGGGACAAGCCTGACAATTCGACACTCCGCCTGACAATAGTCCATACACCTATGTGCAATTACCGTTGGGAATGCTCACAGCACATTATGGATATGGGAATTAACCGCTATTCCTTCGCAATAATGGGACACAAAGGTAATCCCGGCAGTATACAGACTGATGCAGACTGCTTCTGTCAGCCTATGCATACATTTATTACGGATATTCACGAAGGAACTGCTGAAAATACCTTCTCTGCTGCACAGCTTGACAATGACAAGGTAAGAATCTCTGCATTGAAAAAGGCTCAGGAATCCGACAGAATTATTTTCCGTGTAACGGAGTCCTCGGGACAAAGGGCAGAAAATGTTAAAGCATCATTCCCCTTACCCGTAAAGGAAGCGTTTGAAGTAAGAGGTGACGAAATTGAGCTGAAGCCTTATCCCGTAACTGACGGAAAGCTCTCTTTTGATATTGAAGGAAATTCAATAAGAAGCTTTGCTCTTGTGTTTGACGGTCAGAAAAAGTATACCGACAGCACCACTCCCCTGCAACTCAGCTTCAACGCACGAGGAATCACGTCTGATACCGACACAGAAAGCTCCTCACTTGCTGACGGAATATCGGTACCGACGGAAATCACGCCCGATACTCTTACATTTGCAGGAGTAAAATATAATTTTTCAAAGGAAAAAATGAACTGTCTTGTATGTGACGGCAGTAAAATATCCGCAGATGGCAACAGTATACATCTTCTCCTTACTTCTCTTTCGGGAGAAAAAAGAGTAAAATTCATCTGCGGTAAAAAAGAAATTACAATTACCGTCCCCGATTGCTTCAAAGCTCTCGGTCATTGGGATCTTATGCAGCAGGGTCTTACAGGTTATATTAACCCCGTTCCCCAGGCACATACTTTTACACATTCTCATAAAAAAGACGGCAATATGGTTGCAAAGCAGCTTTATCTTTTTCATGCTGAAATTCCTCTTGCCGGTAATAATGAAGTGACACTTCCCGATGATAAGGATATAGTTATTTTTGCCGCAACAGCAGCAACAGACAATATAACCTTTACTAAGGGAGACGAGCATTTTGACAGACTGGAAAAGCGCAGCTTTGACTATGAATTTTCAGAATACGCAAAAAAGCTGATGTACCCCAATAAAATTGAAAGATTCCTCGACCGCTTCATAGACAGAACATTCTCACTTTATATAAAGCTGGGAGATTTCCACAATAAATATGCTATGGATGAGGGATATTACATCTTACGAAGCCTTAATCACAGGCGAAAGTATAAAAATGACGTAAAAAAGCTGCTCGACAGCAGAAAATAAACAGTCGGAAGCATTATTTCTATTGTAATCGGAAGCAACATCTGCTAACATAAAATTAACAGTTTATTCAGAGGAGATATATTATGGATAATAATTCAGATTCAAACGCAAAATCTTTTGAACAGCTACGACTCAGAGATGAACAGAATTATGTGGGGAAAACTCAGGATCGCCGTTATGTAGGCGCTAAAGAAACTCTCGGTTTTGTTATCTGGGATGCTGCACAAAGCTTCAATATCAACACTTACTCAACCCGTTTTATCACAAGCATACTGGGTGTTGACCTGGGACTTCAGACACTTGTCAATTCAATAAACAGTATATGGGACATCATAAATGATATTTTCTTCGGAGCAATTGTTGATAAAACACGTACCCGCTGGGGTAAATTCAGACCATATCTGCTGTTTCTAGCAGTACCCGGATGTATACTTACATCTATGTATTGGCTGATGCCCTACTTCTTTGCCGGCACAACACAGACCAATATGGTAAAATTTGCATTTTACCTCTTTCTGACTGTTATCCGTGAAGGTGTAACAACGTTCCAGACAATTTCCAGGACAGGACTTATGTCAACCATAACACCGCACCCGAATGACAGAACAAGGCTTATCACAATGGCAAACTTTGCTTCGGGATTTTTTGGCGAAAAACTGCCCGAACAGGCTGTAACAATCCTCATTGATGTGCTGAGAAGTAAATACCTTAATAATTCCGAACAGCTGTCAAAAGCGTATACAGGATTGTTTTCAGGTATGGGAGTATTCACAACGTTCTGCTCAAGTGCAGCCTCCTTCTGGTTCTTCAGCATGTCCAAGGAAAGAGTTATGCAGTCAATCAAATCCCCGGGTATCCTTATGTCCGTAAAATCAGTTATAAATAATAAGCCTCTGCTTCTCATTACTCTGTCTGACTTCTTAAGCGGATTTGCAATCAAGGGCAGTCAGGATGACTATTACACTGATGTTCTTCATTTTTCATCTATGACACTTGTTGCGGGTATTCCTGCAGCACCAATAAGTCCCGCCAGCTATGCATGGGTCCCCTGGATGAGAAGACATTTCTCCAGCCGTCTGCTTTATATTCTTGCAAAAGAAATAGGAAACATTCTCTACATCCCCGTTTTCTTCTTCGGATGTATCGGTATGAAGAAGGATTTCTCGGGCGGCATGTATCAGAAAATTGCGCCTATGGGCGTTGCAATGGCTCTCTGGGAAATTATCTGGACCTTATTCTTCGGTCTTAAATCCGTTATCGGTACAGAAATGTACAACGAGGCTATGGACTATTGTGAATGGAAAAACGGCTACCGTACAGAGGCTATGGCTTCCGTTACAAAGGATATTGCAGCAAAAATATCCGCAAACACAAGTAATGTTGTTACAACCGCGATCAAAAAGATGATTGGCTATGAGGTTAATGCATTCCGCAAGGGAACGGAACAAACCGACAAGGTTAAATTCTATCTGTTCGCAATGTTTACCATTATTCCTGCTGTTACAGGCTCACTGGGTATTATTCCTATGCTTTTCTATGATCTTAATAACGAAAAGAAGGAAGCAATGTACAAGGAGCTTCTCGCACGCCGTATGATGATGTCAAAGGCAGTGGAAAGCAGCAACCCGGATGAACTTGAAGCCCTGGCAAATGAACAGATTATGATTGATGCAAAAAAATGATTTACCGTAAGACGTGAGAAAATTATGGAAGTACGATACATAAACAATGATGAAGGAGTAGATTATCTTAAAGTCTCCTCTACTTCCTTTATCTGGAATTTTAATAAAGATGAAGATACTCATGTAGATATGCCCGTTCTGGGGGCTTTTCACGAAGGAAGACTTATTGCAGGTGCCGAAATATTTGATTTCAGGTTCAATTACTGCGGAAATATACTGGATTCCGTTGTTGTCAGCGGAGTCTGCTCACAGCCCGAATACAGGCGTATGGGCGGAATAAGGGAAATCTTCAATGAAATCGGAAAAGCTGCACCAGAAAACAATTGGGCAGCAGGCTTTCTTCATCCTTTTTCAATCGAATACTATGAAAAATTCGGCTACGCAAACCTTAATCGTATGCTTACCGTCAGAGTACCCTTTGAAAAGCTGAAAAACATCCCCCGTAATACTGATGTTATTCTTTATACAGGTGAGCAGACCGAGGAGCTGTGTACTCTTCATAACAGATGCGCCCTCAAAGAAAACCTTATGACACTGCGCGAGGATAAAAAGCACTTTTGTGACACTCCCCTTGAGAAATCTGATTACACATATTTCCGCCGCGATAAAAATGGGGTTGCCGACGGTTACATCCGTTTTACCGTAAAAAGACCTGACGTACTGACGGTGGAGGAATTATATACACTTACCCCCGAGGCACTTTACGGACTTATCGGTTTCCTCAGAAATTATGACGGTCTTGTAAAGGATATTCTTGTAAAAAATCAGTATCCGGGCTCGCCCTTTGCAATAATTGCCGACGGGATTGACGGCGTCATTTATGAACACTGCAGCGGTGCAGCCGGAAGAATATATAACCTTAAGACAATTCTTGAAAACAACACCTACCCAGAGCAATACGGTCGATTTCGCATAAAAAGCATTGATGACTTACCTCAGAATAACGGAATTTTTGAGGTAGAATATCAGCACGGAAGAGCTGAGGTTACTTATAAGTCTGACGGTGACTATGATATTTCACTGACCGCCCCTGCTGCAGCAAGACTGCTTCTTGCAGGTGAAGGACTCACCAAAGAAACGGCAATTTACATAAACGGTGTTGAATTAAACGGTAATACAGAGGGATTTTTCAGAGCATTTCCTCATAGGACCACACGATTTGCTGACAGTATGTGGTCAATATGACTCACATCAGATTTTTAATAAATCACAAAAACCAAGTAAAATCTCAAAAGGAAAATTAATCAACACGAAAAATACTATCAAAAAAGGAGTTAAGTATGAACACACTAGTTAAACCATTTTTTACTGTATTTACCGTTATATCTGTTTTTCTGTCAAATCTGCTTTGTCCGGCACAGATTTATCCCGAAAGTGAAAACTTTGATTTCTCTTATCTTTCTTATCCCGAAGAAGCAATCATAACCCTTGAGGAGGCAGGTTTATCCGAAGAAGAGCTTGTGAACAGAGCTTCGGCTACTCTTCCCGAATATGTACAATCCGGCGGTTATGATGATATAAACGGAATTACCGTTTCTCCTTATTATACTGCTCAGATCAGCGATACAGATATACCTGTTTATGCTTCTGTCGTATTTATCCGTGTTGATGATACGGGAACACTTCATTCATTCTCTGAGGTTTATGTCGATGCTGACAGTGAGTTCTCTTTTAATATTTCTATTACAGGAAAATCAGTTCAGCTTAAAAATGCAATTGTGCTTCCTGCATCTCACGGCGTAGGCGCGGTATGCAAGGACGGCACCGTAACTGCATCAATCAGCAAACCCGGTATTTATACCTTCCTTTTCAACGGGGCAAACCAGTATTACGGTTACACTCTTTTTGTACGTGAAAAAATTGATGAAAATGCAGAAATAGCAAACTATATTGCTCAGTACGGAGAAGAAAATGTCATTGTCCTTGACAAAGGTGTTTATGAATACGATTATGTGAATTTTGTTGCACAGAGCAATCAGGTGATTTACCTGAGAGAAGGTGCATATGTTATTGCAAATCACCTTTATGATATAGAGAGCGCTGAGGATGAGAATAAATATATCGAAGCTGATGCTTGTCAGCACAATTCCGTCGGACTGACAAGATATCCGTTCCTGAATTTTTTCAACTGCAACAACATTACCCTTACAGGCAGAGGCGTAATAGATCTGACACGCCTTGACAGACGTGAAAGACGCGGCGTGGTATTCACAAATTGCTCCAACATCACCGTAAGCGGTATCAAAATTATCAATTCACCTGAATGGTCATTTATTTCTTACTGTTGCACAGGTGTCAATATTGATCAGGTTGATATTATAGGCAACCGCGGTAACTGTGACGGCTTTGCAATCTGTAACAGCCATAATGTAAGCGTAAATGATTGCTTTGCAAGAGTGGCTGATGATACATTTGAGGTAAAGGCACTTGGCGGTAATATGGACAGCAGACATATTACTTTCTCAGACTGTATCGCCTGGGGCGGCTACGCACGGTGCTTTGGTATCACAGGCGAGGTCAACAAAATGATATCCGATGTAACATTCCGTGACTGTGCAGTAATCTATCGAGACGGAGTATGGGACAACGACAGAATCGGTTCTCTCGTTGTTGTGGCTGAACAGTGCGAGGGCAGCATTGACGGAATACTGTTTGAAAACATTGAGATTTTCCGTGATGAGGGCAGAGCAATTCTCGTAAAGATATATGACGAGAATGCACAGAACTTTGAAATAAAAAATGTAGTATTCAAGGATATTTCTTACACATCATATCTCCCGTCACAGATTGCAGGTAACGACAGTAATACAAACACTGTACAGGTAACCCTTGACAATGTTAAGGTCTGCGGAAGAAAGGTTATTTTCCCGGCACTTAAATTTGCACTCGGCAAATACTGTGATGTAACAAACATCTGATATAAAGAAAAGCGTCTTCCCGAGGGAAGACGCGCTTTTTTATGCGAATTTTTGGCACTGAGCTATCTTATCGGTATTATCTGAAAAAAGAAGATACGGAAACTGATAACAAAAATGGCTATTTCTTTATTTTTCTCTTCTTCTTCTGTAATTCTCATCAATACGGCTGCTCCAGTTTTTGTCAAGCTTTCTTTTTGCCCGTACATCAACCACTGCAGAAGAAACTGTATCATAAAGAATTTCCGTTCCTTCCCTGTCTGCCATATAATTAACGGCACGATCTTTTGATATACCGTAACGTGACGCTGTCTCTACAGCATCAATATTTGCACCAATGAAAAGGAATTCCCAACCGTATTTTTCCTTCTGTCTTTCAATCATCATTTTAATCTTGTCTGCTGAATAATAATGACTTGCATTTTCCATTCCGTCCGTGGTTATTACAAACATTGTGCTGTCGGGGACATCCTCACGGCGGGCATATTTATGCACATTTCCGATATGATGAACAGCACCCCCTATTGCATCCAGCAATGCGGTGCAGCCTCTTACGGTATAGTCATTATCTGTCATAGGCTTTATATCGGAAAGATTTACTCTGTCATGAAGAACTTCTGACTCACCGTCAAAAAGGACAGTTGAAATATAGCATATCCCCTCTTCCTTTTTCTGCTTTTCTATCATTGCATTGAAGCCTCCTATTGTATCCTTCTCAAGTCCTGCCATAGAACCGCTTCTGTCAAGAATAAATACAAGCTCTGTAATATTATTTCTCTTTTTTTCCATTTTGTTTTCCTCCTGAAAAAAATAATGTGATTGCAGGTTTTCTTACCTTACAATCACATTATACATTTTTCCGGAATCAGAATGGTCGCTTGCCGGGAGACTTTTTTCAATTATACTTTTTCACAAAATCCTTATAGAAACAGACACATTCACCGATATTTTTTATCTTTATATGCTCATTACCGCTGTGAATTGAAGCAAACTGCTTTTTGTCAAGATCGATAGGAGCGAAACGAAGAATACTGTCAGCAACATCTGTAAATCTTCTTGCATCAGTACCGGCAGTAAGAAGGAACGGCGAAACAATAACATCAGGAAAATTTTCATTCATTATCTGCTCTAACAGCTTATAAGGCTTACTGTCAAAGGTTGATGGCTGACAGTAGTCCCTTTCAATTTCCTCTATTTCGACGCTGTATTTCTTTGCAATTCTCTTGATTTTTTCAAGACCTTTAAGCAAATCATCCTCACGGATACATCGAAGAAACATTGTTGCCTCAGCCTCTTTTGCCTTAATCTGAGGATCCTCCTTTGTACCTGCAAAGAAGTTTGTAAAAGTAATGCTTGTCGAGAGCATTGCCTTTGTCTGCGGAATGAATGACATAATTTTCTTAACCAAAGGAGAAAAAAACGTAAGATTTCCGAATAGCAGACTTAAGGGCAAGGGCATATAAGGTGCATGTGTTTCAAAGGTTGCTTTAACCTCGGGATGAAAAGCACCCTTATATATTTTTTTCTTACTTACTTCATTTATAAAACCGTTAAGTCTTAAAATTGCACTGTCATCTGAAGGATTCAGTCCGCCGTGACCTTTTGTGATTCCTTTTGTTTTCACTCTGTACAAATGACGGCTTTTTTCGTGAACGGCCACCATCGCACTCTTATTCTTTACACCGGGAATCATGCCCTCAGTAATTGCACCGCCTTCATCAAGAACAACATCAAAGTGTATACCGTTTTCCTTGAAATATCCGGTTGCAAGCACCATTCCGTCACCGCATACCTCTTCATTGTCAGAGGAGCCGATATACAGATTAATTCCGTCAAAAGAGAATCCCTCGGAAATCAATTCTTCACAAGCCTGAAGCTGTGCAAAAAGCGGAGTTTTGGTGTCAATAGTACCTCTGCCCCACATAGCACCATCCTTTATAACTGCATTGAAGGGATCGGTTTTCCATGTATCATCCCCTTCAACCACATCGTGATGGGACATAAGCATTATGTTCTTATCTGCATTTCTGCCTTTTATCACATAAACGAAGCAGCCGCTTCCGAAAACAAGCTTTTGGGCTTTATTTATCAGATTCGGAAAATTTTTCTCTATAACAGAATTGAACCTTTCATACTCTGCCTTATTCTCACCGTCTCTTGTAAATACAGTTTTACAATCAATCATTTGCTTGAGCTTTTGTGCATACTCATTGTTTTTTTCAGGCGTTACATTTTTACGTTTTTCTTCGCCAGATAAAATTCTTTTTTTTATCACTTATTTTCACCTCTGTATTTTTCAATTGTTGAGGTAACCTTTTTATCATTATAGAAAATAAATATAACAAGAGAAAGAAGGCTGAATATTCCTGCAAAAACACCGGTAAGCTTTACTCCCTGAAGTCCTACAGATTCACCTTCAAGTGCACCGACAGCAAGAATACTTGAAACACCCATCATAGCAATTGCGGAACAGATTTTTTCAATAAATGTCTTAACGGCAGAGAATATTCCTTCACGGTTTACACCGCTGACAAGAGAGTCACACTGAATTATATCCGAAACAACAGACTGAGGCAGGATATTTATGGCAGCAAAGGGGAATGACACTATAACCCCCATAGCAAGACCTATGAAAAGCTCATTTCCGGGAGCAAGTGCAGCAATTTTGTCACCGAAGTATATAAGTCCGAAAACCACGGTAAAAATAACACTGGCAATTATAAGAGGAAGCTTTTTATTGTATTTTCTGCTCATTTTTATAATTACCGGGAATAAGCATATTGCAACTGCAATGGCTGACAGCATAACAAGAAACGACTGGGATTCGGGTACATTCAGAAGCATTGTTATGTAGTAAAGCATTGCAGTCTGGAAAAATGCCATTGATACACCGCTGAACAAATCACCCAGGCTGAAAATAACAAAATTCTTATTTCTGAAAACAAGTACAAAGGACTTAAGCATTGATTCCTTAGGTTTTGTGTTTTCCGTAACATAATCCTTTTCATTAAAAGCATAGGCACTTAAAAGTACACAGATAAGTCCGATTGCAGCAAACACGGTAAATACTGTTCTCCATGCCCAAAGAGGAGAAAAGCCTGCATTTTTAAGCATATCAACAAACAGGGTGGCAGCGTACATAAATGAGCTTGATCCCATAAAAAATACGGTACTTACCCCGTAATATCCGACTCTTACCTTTGCATCGGGAATAATCTCGGGGACAAGTGCATTCTTCGGAATAAAGTAGAATGTGTATGATGTGTAGTATGTAACCAGGAAGAAGCCTACCCATACGGCATTAAGCACAGAGCCTTCCTTGAACGGTGCAAAGAAAATAAGAAGCACTGACAGCGCATATGGAATTGCTGCATAACGCAAAAACGGCATTCTTCTGCCTGCCTTGTGCTTACATTTATCGGATAAGGATGCAACAATAGGATCAGTTACTGCATCGACAATTTTTCCTATGGCAGTAATGAGTGCCATTATTGTGATAAATCCGAGAAGCTTATTCTCAGGAAGCAGCAACGGAAGCCCGCTTTTTACAGTAGGCTGAAAGAAATAAAGCAGATAGTTACCTATCATACCGTTGAACAAACCCTTTGCTATATCAGCAAGACAATAACGGTACATTTTGCTTTTAGGTAATGGTTTTTTCATATTTATCACCTTTCTGTGAATATTTATTCATACACTGTATTTTAACACTAATATTATAACAGTTTTTCCGAAAAAGAACTATAGCTCAAAAAAACGGCTTCGCTGAACACATATGGTGACCGTTTTTGAATAGTCCGTCTCCGAGGTAGGCTTACTTTGTGTTCTCAGGGACATATAATTTTTTTACCTTACAGAAAGGATTTTTCTATAAAGCAAGAAAAAATCATACAATTTATCAACCCCCTACCCCCATTCTTGAGGGCTGTAGGTGTTTCTTGTTATAAGCTAAACTGCTCACTACGCGAGCAATTTCCTATATAATAAAAAAGCGACAGCAAAGAAACATCGGATTCTTGCTGCCGTTTTTCATATCAACATCCGAGAAGCACCTGATCAAATTCAAAAAGAGCCTCATTTATTTCAAAAATATCATAAATACCCTTATGAATAAAGTACCGTATTATTTTATCAAAAGTAAAGCTCTTTGATAATGTAAGCCCTGCAGTTGCCAGAAGCTCCTGTGTTTCGTCAAGATCCAGCCTCAGAGCAATTGCAAAAGCAACAGCGGTCTGCTTTGAAGGCTTATATGTATCCGGATGGCATTTAATTTTTGAAAAGGTCTTTTTATCAACATTAGCCTTTTTGTAGCACTCAACATCCGTCATTCCACGCTCATCAATAAACTCAAAAAGCTTATATGCAAATGGTTTATCCATATTTTTCATATAATCCAGGAGAGATTCTGAGGCACTTTCCTTCGAACAGACTTCGTTTCTTTTGGACTTAAAAATACTGCACGAGGATTCAACAAAGTCAGGAGACGGTGCTCTCACACTGCAAACAGAAGCCGATAATTCACTATAGTCGGAATACTCATCCTCCGTGCTTTCAATAAAATCACTGATTTCACGGAAAAGTGTTTTACTAAATTCATACGAAGCCCTATCAAAAACGCACAGATACACATCAAGCTCGTGATCAAACAAAAACTCCGATATTATATCTACAGCAAACCTCAGCACCTTATCCTTAGGATAACCGTAAGCACCTGAGGATATAAGGGGAAATGCAACAGACTTCAGCTTGTATGCTGCTGCAAGCTTCAGAGATTCCAGATAACAGGATTTAAGAATAATGCTTTCTCCGCAAAGACCTCCCTGCCATACAGGACCTGAAGTATGAATAACATACCTTGCAGGAAGATTGTATCCCTTTGTAAGCTTTGCTTCTCCCAACCCCAAAGGAGCAATACTGCGGCATTCATCGTCAAGCCCCTTGCCTGCTTTTTTATGTACGGCAAAATCAATACCACTATACCCCACCATCTCTTCATTAGTGGTATTTACAATGGCATCAACCTCCATCAAGGTTATATCCTGTCTTAAAATCTTTAAAGGCATCTGCTCACCTCTTAAGCATTATCGGGCAGCAAGCTGTTTTATCAGTACTCACTCTCCCAATCGGAGTAATCATTTTCTTCCTCTTCAATAACCTCAGGCTCTTCACCTGCAACAAAAGAGATTACTCCTGATTCCTGCTTCTTATGATATGCACTTTCGGCAGTTATATTAATGCTGTATTTTTCTCCGTCAACAAGAACACCTGCGGGTATTATAAGCTCTGCAGTACTGTCGTCATCAATTATATAATAATCATTAACAAACTGATCCTTATAGATTTCTTCTCCGGAAGAATTGCTTATATTTATACGGTAATTATGAACAACAAAGCCTGCATTTGCAACTGCTTCACTGAAGGACAACTCATAATTTCCCTCATCATTCTCCAGTGCAGAAACGATAATATTCTCGGGGAAAGCAGGTGCCTCGTCGTGAGCCTTGAGATTCTTATATGTATAGGCATACGTGTCGGTATTATTTATATCTTCAATAAAATAATCACAGAAATAGGTTTCTGAAAGAACATCAAAGCCTCTTATTCTGACTCTTCCTTTGCTGTCAGCCTCAATAACGGCAAACTGTACAGCATCCTCGTATCCTTCCGGATGCTGTCCGATCATATAATTCTTATCAAGCTCAAATCTTGCCATTGCACCAACACCTACAGAGGTGTATGTTGTCTGATTAATGCTTCTGGGATCATTCATGGGGAAGTGTGAGTGTCCGGAGAAGTTAATAACCTTGTTGTGACCTGCAAAAACAGGATTCAGCTGAGGATTGCACCATATTGTACTTCCGTAAACAGTACCGAAGGGATGGGGGTGTTGAAAAACAAAAATCGGCTTATCTCCTGCTTTTTCTTCAGCCTTTTCTATTTCATCATTGAGCCATATAAGATCATCTGCAGAAACTGTCCACTCAGTAAGCCAGCGGGAGCCCGAAAAAGCAATACAGGTAAAGCCTTTTACATCTGTTACAGTGTTTAATTCGTGCTCAAAATAATTAACAAAATACTCTTCTGCCATAGGGTTCTTCATTTCGTGATTTCCGAGAACATTGATAATAACCGTCTCTTCCCTCACGCACTCATCCAGAGCAGCCTTATATGCTTCAAAATCCTGCTCACCACCTACAGAGGTGAAATCACCTAAGCCGAAGAAGGCATCAACACCCGGATATACCTCATCATAATCAAAAAGCTCATAGGCAGTATATACCGCATCAATGACATTTTCATTTTCATTATGAGTATCGGTAAAGGTAATAATTCTGACCTCAGGGACAAAATCCTCAGGTGTAACAGGCAGAGTATCCGTAACCGTACCTTTTGACATCTGCACACAAGACCAACCGAAAGTTACAAGGCACAATAAAACGGCAATCCACATAATAAGTCCGAAAGCACCTGCTATTGTACCAATAACTGTCTTCAGAAATTTTTTCAAATTCATCACCCTCAGAAAAATATAATTTATGTTAATTCAATCATAATGCTTTTTAAAAATTATGTCAACAATTATTATTTTTTCCGTAATAATGTAAACAAGGACTGCCTCCGGATATGAAACAGTCCCTGTTGTATATGATTAATCCTGAAAAACTTTTTTTATTGCCTCAAGATAACCGTAGCCGTAAAGGTCATCAGGCTGCAGATAGCTTGTTTCTGTCCATTCATTCCAGCTGTTTACAGTAATGAGCGGAGCTTTCATAATACCCTTTTTTATTGACTTATCAGCAAAGGCTTTTATTGTTTCACAAGCAACTCTGAAATTTTCGGGAGTGTTATTTTCAACCACCCCTTCCCTGAATTCATAAAATCTTACATTATTGTCCCAACCCACAGAAATATTGGGATAAAACGGAATATTAAGCTTTTCCGAATCCTTTGTAATCTTTTCAGTGTAGGCATTTGTAAGCTCTCTGTAGTCTCCGTCAAAATTAACGCTGCAACCCCAGTTATAGCTTGTTACAGAATCAACACCGAGATATTCATAAAGATCAAATGCAGTTACACCCTTATTTATATCGTTATCAGGAAGCCAGTCATATACCCTATCTCCCCAATGCACTACCTGAAAATGCAGTCCCCCAAAGCCAGCATCAACTGTCTTTTTTCTGAATAACTCAATACCCTTTCTGCATTCCTCGGTTGTTCCGAAAGATCGTATAAAATTATCAAAGTCAAAAATCATATAAACAGGACAGCCGTCAATCTGATAATAATTATTTTTTTTGAAATATCTTTCGATAGTCCTGTCACAGATATTGCTGAAAATATCGGGATTTACAACTCCGCTCCATATAACAGTAGCAAGATCCCTGTCGGAATTTCTTTTATCCCACAGATGTGTGGCATCGTGATTTGCCCACATAAGGTAGAATTTCATATCCTTATTGTTTCTTGCCTTAAGAAATCCGTCATTAAGGCAATTCTCGAGAAACGGACGGTTATCGTACCAGTACCAGTCATAAATAAATACGTTTACTCCGTGGGAAATTGCACAATCTATCTGCATTTCCATAACACGGCTGTCAGCCTCATTGACATATCCCCAGATGGGAATTCTCGGCCAGCGGCACCCTTTATAGCCCTTGTCGGTCATAGCCTTTACCGTCTGCCATTCTCCGTATCCCTCAGGCCAGAATATGCGTGTACGGGGCTCATCTCCCGTATAAGAAGGCCATATAAATGCTGCAATATCATATTTATTCATAAGCTTCCCTCCGTATATGTTATATGATGAGTATAACATATACGGAGGACAACATCAACTTCATATTTTCTTTTTCATAAGGCCGTGTCTGTTACAATAAATATAGAGATATCCTCTTCCGCGCAGGCTGAATCTTGCTTCGGCGTTTTCTTCGGGATAAAGCTTATGAAAATGAATCCAATCTGTTGTTATGTGTGCGATAAATGATATAAAATGCGTTTTTGTCATCTCGTGCTTTACACAGACAAAATATTCATCTTCAACCCTTTCGATTGTTATTTCATGTGCATCATCCGTATCCTCGGCATCAAGGGCAGGAAGTGTTATTCCGCAGCAGCTGACAAATGTCTCCCCTGTTGCTCTTATGATATTTCCGCATAACGGACAAGCATAGAATTCCGAACGCAGCATATTCGAAGCAATATTTTTGTTTACAGCCGTTTCCCCGGACATAAGCTCCTGTATGCAAACTCCGAGAGCCTGCGCAAGAGGCTCAATAAGAGTAATATCCGGAAGTCCTTTTGCAGTTTCCCACTTTGATACTGCTTTACTGCTGACACCGATTTTTTCGGCAAGCTGTGCCTGCGTATATCCTTTTTCCTCTCTTATGCGTTTTATTGTTGCTGATGTAATATAATTGTCCATAAAAATCCGTCTCCTTTACGGATATTCTATATCACGGCAAAAAAAACCGCAACCTACGAATAGTGGAGCCGCAACAAAAAGTATAAGACACGGATCATTTTTTATTGCTTTTTCAGAAGATCTGATGTAAAATTAAAATATAAATCATTGGAGGGACATAAAATGGATAATGTATTTTTCGAAAAAATTATAGCATTTTTTATGAGTATTCTGCTCACAATCAGCAATTTCTTCGGTATTTCAGCATGGTTTGATCAACCCAAGGAAATAAAGAATGTCATCTACCTTATCGGCGACGGCATGGGATATAATCATCTTGAAAAGGTAAAAGATGAAACAGGTGCAGTTCTGGTTATGGACAGCTTTGAAATAATCGGCAGCTCCAGAACAGAATCCCTTTCAAGCCCTGTTACAGACAGTGCCGCAGGCGGAACTGCTCTTGCAACAGGCGTACGTACCGGTAATCGTATGATCGGTGTATATTACGATGATAAGAATGCCGAAATATCTTATCCGAAAAACATCACCGAGCTTTGCCGTGACAAAGGTATGATGACAGGTATTATAACAACTGATTCAACCGCAGGTGCAACCCCTGCATCCTTCTCTGCACATTCCTCTGACAGAGGCAATGATGAAGATATCTCCAATGACCAGCTTTTATCGGATATTGATCTTATCTGGGGCAAGTCAGAAGGGGCTGTAACAGCAAGCGCTGCTGAAGAAAACGGATATGAATATATTGATACATATGATGAAATGATGGATCTCAGAGAAGGCAGCAAAAGCTTCGGACAGTTTACAAGCTCGCTGTGGAAAACAAAGCAGGTAAATGATCACACTCCGAATCTTGAGCAGATGGCGCTCAAGGCTGTTGACATTCTTGATGACACAAAAGAGGGCTTCTTCCTTATGATTGAAGGTGCGCACATAGATAAGCATTCACATGACAATGATGCCGAAAATATGGCGGAAGCTCTTATTGAATTTGATAAAACAATTGAAGCAATGCTTGAATATGCAAAAAAAGACGGTGAAACACTTGTCGTAGTTACAGCCGATCACGAAACAGGCGGAATTATACTTGATAGAGAAGACTATATCTATACCACAACAGGCCATAGCGCTGCTGATGTTCCGGTTCTTGTGTACGGTAGTGATGAGATTATTGAAGACGGAGAAACAGTTGATAACTGTGTGATTCCTCAAAGAATAGCTGCTGTTCTCGGCTTTGATGAAACACAGTTCCCCGTAAGTGTTGAAAAATAAGTGCAGCAGTATAATATGGCTAAAACCGTAGCCGAAAAAATTAAAGCATTCCGCATATAAAGTTTTCAGAATAAAAAGACCTGCTTACATACCTCTGTAAGCAGGTCTTTTATGTTGGTCTGATTGATCTTGATAAATTATCTGAACCAGCTTGCAATCATATCAAAGAATGCCTGAATTGCCTTTATAAGCTTCTGGAAGAAATTAAGCGATTCTTCAACATCGGGGGCCTCAAAGCCGGAGCTGAGAGCACCGATCAGCATATAATTATCAACTGTTACAACAATTTTACCATCATTATCGGGACTCACCTTTTCTCCGTTTACATAGAAAACAAAGCTGTCACCCTTAATATCACCAACCTTGATAATCAGCTGTGTGCCGGGAATAACCTCTAAGGTAGAGTTACCGAAAACGGTCTGATAGGTTACACCGCCGTCCTGAGAAACATAGTACCAGCCGATTCCGTCAGTCTTTCCGAAAACTACATGAAGCCTGAAGTCATCCTCTGTTCCGTCTGTAACACCGCCTCCTCCTGAGGGAGCATCTGGTGTTCCGGGCTCAACGGGAGCTGTTGGAATCTCCTCGGGCGCTGTGGTAGTTTCTTCGGGAGCTGTGGTAGTTTCTTCGGGAGCCGCAGTAGTCTCCTCGGGCGCTGTAGTAGTTTCTTCGGG
>JAZRNB010000039.1:0-19934 GCA_045647985.1 Acutalibacteraceae bacterium | reverse complement strand
CAATTGCACCGTAAAGCTCCATTTCACGAAGCGCTCTTATGTCATCGAGAGAGCTGACACCGCCCGAAGCCACAATATTTATACTGAATTTTTCAGAAAGCTTCTTATAAAGCTCACGATTAGTGCCCTGCATTGCGCCGTCCTTGGAAATATCGGTACAAATTATTGTCTTTACACCAATGCTTTGCATATCTGCGAAAAAGTCATCACAGGAAATCTCTGATTTTTCAATCCAACCCTTTATAGCAACATAACCGTCCTTGATATCGGCCCCTACGGCAATTCTTTCGCCGTAATTTTCAACTGCCCACAAAAGAAATTCTCGGTCAGTAACCGCTGCAGTTCCTAAAATTACTCGGGCAACACCTGCATCCATATATTTTTCAAGAGTTTCACGGCTTCTGATACCGCCACCGATTTCCGCTTTAAGTCCCGTTTCTTCTACAATTTTTTTAACAACGCTCAGATTGGGAGTCGTACCGTCCTTTGCCCCCTCAAGGTCAACAAGGTGAATAAACTGAGCTCCCTTATTTTTGAAATCAACTGCAATTTCCACAGGATTTTCCGAATACACGGTCATCTGTGAATAGTCTCCCTTATAAAGACGGACCGCTTTTTTATCATATAAATCAATTGCAGGTAAAATTATCATAACATATTCCCAGCCTTACAGAAATTTTCAAGAATCTTAAGTCCCGTTTTACCGCTTTTCTCGGGATGGAACTGACAACCGAAAACATTTTCATATTCAACGGATGCAGGAAAAACAACATCATATTCGGAAAACGCGGAAACATAGTTTTGGTCACACTCTGCATAATAGGAATGGACAAAATAAACAAATTCTCCGCCCGCAAAATCCTTATACAAGGGAGAAGGCTTATTAAATATCAGCTGATTCCAGCCGATTTCGGGAATCTTAAGGGATTTATCAATTTTACCTTCAAATGAAACAATATCTCCGGGAATAAGTCCAAGTCCCTCATGACAGCCGAACTCAAAGCTTCTTTCAAAAAGAAGCTGCATACCGAGACAGATACCAAGAAGGGGTTTCCCCTCTTTTACCTGAGACACAACCACTTCACCGAGACCTGTTTCCTTAAGCTTCTTAGCAGCATCCTCAAAGGCCCCCACACCGGGAAGAAGGATTTTATCAGCACTTTTTATTATTTTTTCTTCGGAGGTAAACACAGCATCCGCACCGATTGCTTTAAAGGATGAGCGCAGGGAAAACAGATTTCCCACTCCGTAATCTACAATTGCTATCATAATTAAACCAACATTCCTTTAGTTGAAGGAATTTCGTCCTTATATTTTTCATCTATTGCAGTAGCCTCATTCATCACTCTGCCGAATGCCTTGAAAATTCCCTCAATTATATGATGAGAATTTTTACCCGAAAGCATTTTTATGTGAAGAGTAACCCCTGCTTTTCTCACAAAGGCCAGAAAAAACTCCTCTACAAGCTCAGTATCAAAATCCCCGACCTTAGCTGTAGGAATCTCCACATCAAAGGAGAGATAGCTTCTGCCCGAAACATCAATAGCCTCAAGTATCAATGCTTCATCCATAGGAAGAATAATGTCAGAATATCTCTTTATCCCCTTCATATCTGAAAGAGCCTCAGAGAAAGCAGCGCCGAGAGCGATGCCGATATCCTCTGCGGAATGGTGATAATCCACCTCTGTATCTCCCTTACAGGAAACTGACAGATCAAATCTGCCGTGCTTTGCAAAAAGAGTAAGCATATGATCAAGAAAGCCGCAGCCGGTGTGTATCTCACTGCTGCCTCTGCCGTCAAGAGAAAGCTTTAATTCAATATCGGTTTCGGCGGTTTTTCTTATTATTTCTGCCGTTCTCATTGTTCTTCCTCCTTAATAATTTCTTTAAGCTTTTCTATAAGAGTTTCCATCTGCTGCTTTGTGCCCACGGTAATTCTGTTATGGTCCTTTATTCTCTCAGCAGTAAAGTGTCTTATAAGAACGCCCTTATCCTTGAGTCTCACATAAACCTTTTCACCGCTTATACTTTTGTGCCTTGCAAAAATGAAGTTTGCCTTTGAGGGAATCACCGAGAAGCCGATTTTTTCAAGCTCACCCACAGTGAACTCACGGTTTTCTGCAATAATTTTGCAATTTATGTCATAATATTCCTGCTCCTCAAGAGCCTTTACCCCCATAAGCTGAGTAAGGCTGTTGATATTATAGGGATTTGTTGAATACTTGATTTTCTCAAGATCCTTTATTATTTCCTTATCAGCAAAAGCAAAGCCCAATCTTGCGCCTGCCATTGAACGGGATTTTGAAAAGGTCTGCACCACAAGAAGGTTGTCATATTTCTTTACAAAATCAACAACGCTCTCGGCACCGAAATCAACATAAGCCTCATCAATAAGTACTACATTATCAGGATTTGAAGCAATTATCCTTTCAACTTCATCCTTGGTCAGCACCTTTCCCGTGGGAGCATTGGGGTTCGCGATAACCACCATTTTTCCGCAGGCAATATAGTCATTGATATCTATTGAAAAATCTTGCTTAAGAGGAATAATTTTTGCATCAACATTATATAAATCTGCAAAAACGGGATAAAATCCGTATGAAATATCCGGGAAAGCCGCTCCATTTTCACGAGCAAATGCCATAAATGCAAAATTCAGAATATCATCCGAACCATTTGCGACAAAAACATTTTCACTCTCAAGTGAGTAAGTCTGTGCAAGCTTTGCTTTAAGAAGCTTACTTTCGGGATCGCAGTAAAGACAGAGCTTTTCTATTTTTTCATCCGTTACGGCTTTTATAACACCTGGCGACGGAGGAAAGGGTGATTCATTGGTATTAAGCTTTACATATTTTTTATCCTGCGGCTGTTCACCGGGGACATATTCCTTAAGTGAAGCGTATAAACTGCTTAAAAATTTACTCATTTTATCTCCTCGAATCTGACAGTTGCACTCTTTGCGTGTGCTTCAAGCCCTTCTTTTTCGGCAAAATATGCCACATCCTTATAAACTTCCTTAAGGGCATCCTTTGTGTAATATGTAAACTGAGTTTTCTTTACAAAATCATCCACGGAAAGAGGGCTCGAAAACCTTGCCGTTCCGCTTGTGGGAAGTGTATGGTTGGGACCTGCAAAATAATCACCTAATGCTTCGGGACAATATCTTCCCATAAAAATGCTGCCCGCATTTTTAATAGAATCAAGATATTCGAAGGGATCGTCAAGACATAATTCGAGATGCTCGGGAGCGATTTCATTTGCAATTTTAATACCCGTTTCAATATCGGGAGCAACAATAATTTTTCCGTTATTGTCAATTGAGGTCCTTGCAATTTCTTCTCTTTGCAAGAGAGGGATCTGTCTTTCAAGCTCCCGTGCCACAGCCTCTGCGAGCTCCTTTGATTCGGTAACAAGCACGGCACTTGCATTTTTGTCGTGCTCTGCCTGTGAAAGAAGGTCAGCAGCAACATATCCGGGATTTGAGTTTTTATCCGCAATTACGAGAATTTCACTGGGTCCCGCTATCATATCAATGGAAACCATACCGTAAACCTGACGCTTTGCTTCTGCAACAAAAGCATTGCCGGGACCTACAATCTTATCGACCTTTGATACAGTCTCGGTGCCGTATGCAAGGGCTGCTATTGCCTGAGCACCGCCTACCTTGAAAATGCGATCAACACCTGCAATTTTTGCGGCTGCGAGAATTACGGGATTTATTTTACCGTCAGCAGAAGGAGGAGTACATATACATATTTCCTTACAGCCTGCAATTTTAGCAGGAATGGAATCCATTAAAACGGTAGAGGGATAAGCTGCCGTACCGCCGGGCACATAAAGACCTGCTTTTTCAACGGGTATTACCTTCTGTCCTATCACAACACCCGTTCTCTCTGTATTTACCACAAAGCTGTTTCTTTTCTGGAGAATATGAAACTCTCTTATATTCTCTGCTGCTTTTTCGATTATTCTTATAAATTCGGGTTCAACTGCGGCAAAGGCTTCTTCGATTTCTTCGTTTGTAACCTCAAGTGAAGAAAGCTTTGCCTTATCGAACTTTTCACAATATCTGAAAAGCGCTTCATCTCCGTTGTTTTTTACATCTTCAATTATATCGGCTACAATTCCCGAAACATCTCCGGTAGGGTCAGCACGTTCAAAAATCTCATCGTTATTAAGTGCCGAATATTCGTATATTTTAATCATTACGGTTCCTCACATATTCTTCCATCGCATTTTTTATCTGATTTATTTTTTCCGTTTTGAATGTATAGCTTGCCTTATTAGAAATAAGTCTTGCACTTATAGGCACAATTGTTTCATAAGGCACCAGTCCGTTTTCAATTAAGGTTTTTCCTGTTTCAACAATATCCACAATAACATCGGAAAGTCCGAGAATGGGAGCAAGCTCAATTGATCCGTTAAGGTGAATTATGTCAATATCACGACATTTTGAAGCATAGTATTCCGAAGCAATATTTGAAAATTTTGTAGCAACCTTAAGAGTCTTTGACTTGTCGTCACGAAAATTTTCGGGAGCGGCAACGGCCATACGGCATACACCCATTTTAAGGTCGGAAAGCTCGTACACATCGGGCTCATATTCAAGCAGGATATCCTTTCCTGCCACACCGATATCCGCGGCTCCTCTTTCAACATAAATTGCAACATCAGAGGGCTTTACCCAGAAATATCTTATTTTCTTTTCCGGATTTTCAAAAGTAAGCTTTCTGTTATTTTCCTTTATTGCAGGACATTCGAAGCCTGCCTTTTCAAATATATCGTAAACCTTTTCTCCGAGTCTGCCCTTGGGCAGGGCAACATTAATCCATTCCATCATTCACCCTCCGTATACACCGCACGGCGATATCTCAAGTCTTGGGGAATTTCCGTACATACGCATACACTTTCCCCGACACTTCTTATTTTTTCTGCAACATTCAGTATATCACGGGGAGAATCGCATTCTTTTACGATAAGCACGGTATCAACATCATATTCATTTGCTTTTTCACCAAATCTTTCAAAGCTGTCAAGATAAACTGCAAAGCCCACGGCACCGCCCTTGCTTCCCAGTTTACGGAGCAATGTATCATACTGACCGCCCGAAAGCACACTCTGAGGAATTCCGTTTATAAAGCCCTTAAAAACAATACCGCTGTAATAACCTGCGTCACTGGAAAGAGAGAAGTTAACACCTATCTTTCCTTTTGTTTCATCATTTTCACAGGAAGTAACGATGTCGCTGAACTGTAAGAAAAGCTTTTTACACTCCCCTTCTTTAACAAAGGGAGATATCACATCTGAAAAAGAAGAAAAATCAGAAAAATTGCGGCACAGAAGGGTTATCAGCTGAGCCTGACGGGAATTAATTTTATCCGAATTCAGAAGCTCTTCAATAAGTCCCGAGCTTTTTATTCTTATTGCTTCAAGAACATCACAGAGCACCGCGTCATCAATCCCGTTCCCTTTAAGAAGCTCCGACATAAGAGATGCATGTGATATTTCAAGCCTGAAATTACCGTCAATAAGCGAAAGGCTCTTTATTGCAAGGTAAAGCACCTCAGCTGTTTCGTAAAGCCCTATATCGCCTATGCATTCGAGTCCCGTCTGCATAATTTCCTTGAATTTTCCCGTAGCACCCGATACGCGGTAAACATTCTCATTGTAATACATTTTGTGTATACCCTCGATGCCTTTACCGAGATTATTTATAATAGAAAGAGTAACGACAGGCTTCAATGCAAGAAGCTTGCCGTTTGTATCGGTAAATGTTATTACTCTGTCGGAAATAAGAAAATCCTTATTTCTCACATAAAGGTCATATTCTTCAAACTTGCTCATTTTGTACTGCGTATATCCGAATCCCGAATAAAGGGAACGCAGTCTGTAAACTGCAAGCTCTTCATTTTTAAGTAATGCTTCGTTTATCATTTTTCTTCTCCGCCGCTAATTCGTGATAAGACGGTGCTGTAACCTCCGTCTCCGTATTTTATACATTTTGCTACACGGCATATTGTTGCCGTACTGGTGCCGACCGATTTTGAAATATCATTATAATTATTTCCGTTTATCAGCTGCTTCGCCACCTCAAGCCGCTGACTTAAAGCCTCAAGCTCCTGAATCGTACAGATATCGCTGAAAAAAGCTGCGCACTCTTCCTCTGTTTCAAGACTTAATATAGCCTTATAAAGCTCACTTGCACGAAGGTGATGGTCATTATTCATAAAACTTCACTCTTTTAACAAATTTTTCATCATTTTAGCATACTAAAGTGTTGAAGTCAATTACAAAAATGCATTTATGCATCAAACTAATTAATAATTGATTTTACTTATTTTTATGTTATCATAGGAGCATCAGATTAACGGAGAAAACATATGGACAGCTTTTTTATTGATCACATGAAAGACCTTGCCAAAAGAAGTGAGGTCAAGTGCATTTTTACATTTTCCAATTTTCTTAACGGCGAGGAAATAAGTGAACTGAATGCTCACAGAAATATTTTCACACACTTTGAGCTTTTCGGAGGCACCGACGGCTGCGAAAGACAGATGGTACGCTTCGGTGATGAAGAAGAGCTCTGTTACAGTGAGGACTACCCTATTGACTGTATAAAAATTGAACCGCTGAATGTAAAATTCGCCGAAGTACTCTCGCATCGTGACGTTCTGGGTTCAATAATGAACCTGTCAATAGAAAGAGAGCACATCGGCGACATTGTAATAAAGGAAAACACTGTATTTGTTTTCGTAACAAAAAAAATGAGCAACTTTATCTGCGAAAATCTTACAAGAATAAGACATACATCTGTCAGATGTGAAAAAAGTGAGTTTATTGCAACAGACAGTCTTTTTACTCTTGAAGAAAAGGATGTTATCTCGTCTTCACTTCGTGCGGACTGTATCATTGCCGCAGTTTACAATCTGTCGAGAAGTACAACTGACAGCCTTTTTGCCGGCAAAAAGGTTTATCTTAATTCTGCTCTTCTCGAAAACCCTTCAAAGCAGCTGAAACCCTCGGATACAGTATCCGTAAGAGGATTCGGAAAATTCATTTTTGAAGAAGAAACATCAACAACAAAAAAGGGGCGGCTGAAGCTGAAAATCAATATGTATAAATAATCAACCGAGAAATGTATCAAGAAGCATCATAACAACAAAACCAACGGCAAAAAAACAAAGGGATATATCCGAATTTTTCTTATTATGAAAGCTGCAGGACAGCTCTGCCATAACAACATAAAACATAGCTCCTGCTGCAAAGCACAGGGAAAAAGGCAGAACAGAATATATAAACGGCGAAAACAACAAGGTAACAGCACCTGCGGCAAGCTCGGCAACGCCCGACACAATTCCCCACAAAAATGCCTTTGTCCTGCTTTTGCCTCTTGCGGTAAGCGGCAGAGAAATAATTGCCCCCTCAGGGATATTCTGCATAGCAATACCGAAAGACAATGAAAGAGCCCCTGCTGCACCTATAGCAGAATTCCCCGAAAGAAGCCCCGCATAAACAACTCCGACAGCCATACCTTCGGGTATATTATGAAGGGTCACGCTGAGCATCAGCATATTACCTGTCATATCCTTGCCCGAAAGTGATGCTGCAAGAAATCTGTTTATCACAACAAAGAAAATTATCCCCGCAAAAAAGCCCGCACTGCAGGATAGCATTGCCTGTGCACCGTCAGATTCTGCCTGAGACAGAGCCGGAAGAATAAGACTGAAAAAAGAGGCAGCACACATAATTCCTGCTGCAAGACTGTCAAGCACAGCCATAAGCCGCTGAGAAGGCGGACACTTCATAAACACCGCAAAAGAGCTTCCCAGCATCGTACCGAGAAAGGGATACAGAATTCCCCTCATAGTCAGAAACAACAAAAAACAATCACCTCCGATATCAAGCTCTCATTTTCATATTATCGGACAAATGTATTTTGTTGATAGTTTTAACGCAAAAAAACGGTCAGCCGCAATCCGGACTGACCGTTTTTACATTATTCGTTTTCATATAAGCTTATCAGCTTTTTTGCGATTTTATAAACATCTCCGCAGCCGAGTGTGATTACAAGATCGCCGGGCTTAACATTATCATAGAGATACTGTGCTATTGTATCAAAGCCGGGGAACCATACAGATCCCGGTATCTTTTCCGCCAACTGTTCTGTATGAACATCATAGGTATTGACCTCTCTCGAACCCATAATTTCCGTCAGAACAACCTTGTCTGCAGCCTTCAGCACCTGAGCAAAATCATCAAGAAGCATATAAGTTCTTGAGAATGTAAACGGCTGGAAAACTGCCCACACATTGTTATATTCCATCTTCATCGCGGCATCAAGTGTAACCTTCAGCTCTGCAGGATGATGTGCATAGTCATCGGCAATTGTAATACCGTTATGCTCTCCGAGAATTTCAAAGCGTCTGCCTGCCCCCCCGAAGGATGCAATCGCAGCAATTGCCGTTCCTATATCTGCACCGAGATATTGGGCAGTTGAAAGAGCAGCAAGAGCATTTACAATATTGTGCTCACCCGGTACGGAAAGATTAACTCTTCCGAGATTTTCACCGTTATGCATAAGATTGAAGCAGGGAAATGCACCGCGGTTAAATGAAATATCCTCGGGATACCAGTCGTTGGTATCGGAAAAACCGAAGGTAACAAGTTTCTTAGCTCCTGCCTGAGCTACGGCAATACGGGATTTTTCATCATCACCGTTAAAAATTACAACATCTCTTGCAAGCGAACAGAATTTACCGAATGCAGAAATAAGATTATCCATTGTCTTGAAAAACTCAAGATGGTCGGCATCAACATTAAGGAGAAGTGCAACAGAGGGAGAAAGATCAAGGAAGGTATTAGCAAACTCACAAGCCTCGCAAATCAGAAGATCCTCTTTTCCTACTCTGCCGTTTGCACCTATAAGTGGAAGCTTTCCTCCTATAACTGCTGATGTATCAATATCACACTTGAGAAGCATATGTGTCAGCATAGACGTAGCCGTGGTCTTGCCGTGAGTTCCGCAAACACCTACGCAGCTACCGAATTTTCTCGTAATTGCACCAAAAAGCTTTGAACGCTCAAAGGTAGGCACACCCATCTCACGTGCAGCAACGAGCTCGGGATTGTCTGGGAGAAGTGCTGCCGTAAAAATAACCATTTCAGCATCACCTATGTTCTCTGCCTTCTGTCCGAGAACCACGGGAATACCGAGATTTCTTATTCTCTGAAGGGTATCCGTTTCGTTATTATCCGAGCCTGAAAGCTGATAGCCCTTTGAATGCAGAATTTCAGCGAGAGGACACATACCTGCTCCGCCTATACCGATAAAATGAATTCTTTTAACGGTTTCCAATAATTTATCTATATCGAACAAAGTTTTCACCTTTTCTTGAAGTACAAAATACAAATATCCTTTAACTAATATATAATATTAATATTCCCCGTAAATGTCAACAGATATTTACTTTTTGTAATCAAAAAATTATACCCGGTAAATCACTTGCAAAAACTCCGTTCATGGTGCATAATAACAGATATAAAGACAGTCTGAACGGAGTGATTTTATGAGGATTGATATTAGTAAGTTTTCGGTGAAAATCATTTGCGAAAACGGCGTCAGAGATACGGTTACAGATACCGTTTTCTGCGAAAATGGCTTCGATTTATATGTAAAGGCAACAGAAGACACACCTGAATTTATTGAGCTTCACTGGCCGGCACCTGCAGATGATGAAATTTTTGTCCTCGGTGATGTATGGGAAAGAAGCTACGGAGACCTTGAATTTAAGCCCCTTTCCGGAAATGACAGATATATGCCCTGGTATTTCATTGCAACAAACAAGAAAAACTGCTTTTGTCTCGGTGTAAAAACGGGAACGAATTCCTTTGTCAGCTTCCGTTATGATAAGACCGGAATTACGGCTCTGGTTGACGTAAGAAACGGCGGAAGCGGTGTGCATCTTGGCGGAAGACAGCTTCTTGCGGCTTCATTTATTTATGAGGAATACGGCACTGCCGATATTATGGCAAATCTTCACGATTTCTGTAAGAAAATGTGTCCCTCGCCCCGACTTCCGAAGGAAAAAATATACGGAGGCAACAACTGGTACTATGCATACGGTGACAGCTGTTACGAACAGATTATTTCTGATGCAAGACTTCAGGCAGAATTAGCAAAAGGCATTGACAACAAGCCCTTCGAGGTTGTTGATGATTGCTGGTCGGTTAATGATACAGAAGGTCCCTGGTATCCTAACGAAAAATTCAGGGATATGAAAAAGCTGGCGACAGAAATAAAGGAGCTGGGTGCTCGTCCCGGTATATGGCTCCGTCCACTTCACAACAAGGATGAAGCTGTTACCGATGAAATGAGAATTCTCCGTGAAGACGAAAGGCTGTACCTTGACCCCACACATCCTGAAGTTCAGAAATACTTAAGAGCAGATATCGAAAGAATAAAGGATTGGGGATATGAGCTTATAAAGCACGATTTCTCCACCGTTGACCTGTTCGGCGATTACGGCGCTAACCTTACTGCAACCATTACAAACATAAAGAACTGGCATTTTTACGATAAAACAAAAACTAATGCCGAAATTGTCCTTGATTTTTACAGACTTCTCCGTGAGGCTGCGGGAGATATGCTGATAATCGGCTGCAATACCGTTTCACATCTCGGTGCCGGTATTTTTGAGCTTGCAAGAACCGGTGATGACACCAGTGCAAGAGAATGGGAAAGAACACCCAAAATGGGGGTAAACACCCTTGCATTCAGACTTCCGCAGAATGAAGCATTTTATATGGTTGATGCAGACTGTGTAGGTATTCTTAATCACCTGACGCCCTGGGAGAAAAACAAGCAGTGGCTTCATCTTCTCTCTTATTCAAACTCTCCCCTTTTTGTGTCCTGTACCGATGAAATCCCCGAGGAATGCAAAGCAGACTTAAGAGAAGCATACCAGGTTTTCAATCGGGACACCCCCCACGAAATCGAGCCCCTTGGCATCTATGAAGAAAAAATTCCCACGAAATGGAAAATCGACGGTGAAATCGTAGAATACGATTGGAAGTAACCGACCAAAAACTAAGAGAGAAGCCCTCACGGGCTTCTCTCATTTTTTATACATTGAGCCTTTATTTATTAAGCCATTTTTTCGGATCTTCAAGACCTACTGATGCGCGGAGAATCATTCTTGCATCTGAAGCAGTAATGCTGCCGTCGCAGTCAGCATCGGAAGTCTTCTTCTTTGCTTCATCAAAGCTTTCAAGTCCGACAGCCGCACGGAGAGCCAATCTCGCATCCGCTGCAGAAATTACTCCATCCGCATCAATATCTCCCGGCATGCAAAGCACGGGAATTTCTTCGTGGCCGCTGATGTATTTTTTGCAATCGTTACAATATACACCTGCCGTGTAGCCAACACTTTCGATTGTTGCAGGAACTTCTGCTACCTGCTTCGTATTTATATGATTTGAAGTATTCTTCGCAATTTCTTTATGACCGCTTATAAACTCTAAGCATTTACTGCAGTGCACACCCGCAGTGTAACCGAGGGATGAACAGGTAGGAGCGACAGCTTCGGTATTCTTCGTTTCATTATGGGGACAGAGATAATGAATTTCCGCATTAAGAAGGTAGTCATTTTCATACTCTACTACAATTCCGGCAAATTCAGTTTCCTCTAAATGACAGTAAACATCCTTAATGCCTTCACAATCCTTAAATGCACTTCCCTCAATCAATGTAACAGAATAGGGGATTCTCACGCTTTCAAGAAGCCTGCAGCCGTCAAATGCATTACCGCCGATTTCACTTACAGTTGAGGCAATGTCGATATCTTTAAGATTGAAGCATCCGCAGAAGGCATAATCTCCGATTCGGGTAACTCCATCAGATAATTCAACAGATTCAAGAGACTTATAGCCGAAAAATACAAAGTTGTTAAGCTTTGTGATTCCGTCAGGTGTAACAACTTCCGTTACCTTTTTACCGTTAACATACAAATCTGCACCGAGACGAAGAGGATTTGCTGTTTCATGCATAAAATCAATATATAACCAGCGTTCAAGATCTTTTATATGAACCTTCTCAAGCTTCGTGTTTTCTGATAAAAAGCTTTCACCTATGCTTTCAAGACTCTTCGGAAGAGTAACCTCTGTAATTCCGTTAAGATTGTAAAAAGCAAATGCACTTATCCTCTTTACACCCTCAGGAATTTCAAGCTTAGTCTGTTTTTCGCCGTTAACATATAAATCACCACCCTTACACAAGGGATTTGAATAGTATCCTGAAAAAACAACGGAATTCCAATGACCGATATCCGCAATTTCAAGCTTTTTTATTTTGGAGCAGGCAATAAATGCATCCCAACCAATCCGTGTAAGACCTTTACCTTCGAATTTGACCACATTCACAGAGAAGCCTTTTCCGCTCTGACCACCGCAAAAATATTCGGGAATAACCTTTGCTGTTTCTCCGAATGTAATATTTACACCCTTGCTCTTATTACCCGAGCCTGTAAAGATTTCATAACTGTAATCAAAATCATTAACAGCCTGAGCATTCCAGTAAATATCGGTTAAAGCAGTACAATAAGAAAAGGCATCTGCTCCTACACTCTTCACCTTTTCGGGAACAGTAATGCTTTTAAGGGAGGCGCAGTTTCTGAAAGCATTTGCGCCTAATGAAGTAACACTATCAGGAATTTTAATCTCCTTCAGAGAAGAACAACCTGAAAATGCCGAATCATTTATAGTAACAATGCTGTCCGGAAGATTAATCTTCTGAAGCGCCGCACAATCCGCAAAAGCACCTGCCGGAATAGCGGTAAGCCCTTTCTCAATTGTCACGGACTTCAGCCCTTTACACCAATAAAAGGCATAGTCTTCAATAACTTTGACCGTTGACGGAATTGTTACCGTTTCTATACTGTCACAACTCATAAAGGTACAGCTCTTTATTCTGGTAACACTTTCAGGAATTACAAGATCGGTCACTTTTTTTCCGTCGACATAAAGAGCCGCGTTAAAATATAATGGATTTGAAACTGAATCCACAATATCAATAGAGCACCATTCGGCAAGACTTGAAACATTAACCCTTTCAAGCATTGTACAGTCGGCAAAAGCAAATTCCTCAAATTTTGTCACAGAATCGGGAATAGTTATACTTTTAATCTCGCATCTGTCAAATGCCCACTTTCCTATGGTAGTAACAGGCTTTCCTCCGATTGCCGAGGGAATTTCCGCATCGTAGGAAGTACCGGTGTATCCGGTAATGGTTACCTTTCCATCTGTAACAGTGTAGGTAAAATCACCGTACGTCTTTTCCTCTGCAGCAAAGGACTGTACTGAGGCAATGCAGAATACCATGGCAATTACAGCCACTGTCAGCAGAACATTTCTTAACCTTTTCATTACATTTTCCTCCTAAAAACAAAAATGTGTGCATACCGGAGCATGCACACACGAAAAATGCATCTCCGATTGCTGCGACACAACTTAAAGCCACCACAAGAGATAGCCAAAGTAGAGAAAGCATTTTTACCGAAGTAAAAAGAACAATCTCTTCTGGTCGCATAATTAAGTTGTGTCGCAATTAAAGTATATCATCCCTGAACCAAAAAGTCAAATAGTGAATAAAATTTTTAATAATGATTTATATATTGACATACGTTTTTTATATGGTATAATGATAAAGTTAAAAGCTGTGACGGAATTACGGTTATTGTGAAACTTCAAGAGAGACGGCGGTTGGTGCGAGCTGTCAGGGAAACAATAATCGGTCTCACTCCCGAGTTTATTCTCTCAACACCCATGGGTTTATAGGAGAATACGGTTTCCACCGTTATATGGATCCAAGAGGTCAGTTTTATCTGACAAGCAGGGTGGTACCGCGGATTTTATTCGTCCCTGAGGAAATTTCCTCAAGGACGATTTTTGTTTTATTATGTATTAATTTTGGAGGTAATCCCAATGAATTACGATTTTAAGAATACCGAGCTTAAATGGCAGCAGAAATGGGAAGACACAGGTGTTTTCCATGCAGTTGACGGCTCGGAAAAGAAGAAATTCTACGCACTTGTAGAATTCCCCTACCCCAGCGGAGCAGGTATGCACGTAGGTCACATCAAGGCTTATTCGGGACTTGAAGTAGTATCCCGTAAAAGAAGAATGGAAGGCTATAATGTACTCTTCCCTATCGGCTTCGATGCTTACGGACTTCCCACAGAAAACTACGCAATAAAGACAGGTATTCATCCCAGAAAGGTTACTGATATGAATATCGAAAAGTTCTCTTCTCAGTTAAAGAGAGTCGGCTTCTCTTTTGACTGGAACAGAGTTGTTGATACAACTGAAGAGGGCTATTACAAGTGGACACAGTGGATATTCCTTAAGATGTTCGAAAACGGTCTTGCTTTCAGAGATAAGACTCTTGTTAACTATTGTCCCTCCTGTAAGGTTGTTCTTTCAAACGAGGACTCCCAGGGCGGTAAGTGCGACATCTGCCACAGCGATATTGTACAGAAATCAAAAGACGTATGGTATCTTCGTATAACAAAGTATGCAGATAAGCTCCTCCAGGGACTTGATACTGTTGACTATCTTCCCAATGTACGTCTTCAGCAGGAAAACTGGATCGGTAAATCCACAGGCGCTTTTGTTAATTTCTCCGTAAAGGATACCGATGAAACACTCCGTATTTACACTACGCGTCCCGACACACTTTTCGGTGTTACATTTATGGTAATGGCGCCCGAGCATCCTATGCTTGACAAGTACAAGGATAAGATTACAAACTTTGCAGACGTTGAAGCCTACAGAACAGAATGTGCAAAGAAGACAGAGTTTGAAAGAACTCAGCTTGTTAAGGAAAAGACAGGTGTAAAGCTTTCAGGCTTCTCTGCAATAAATCCCGTAAACGGTAAGGAAATTCCCATTTTTATTTCCGACTACGTTATGATGGGATACGGCACAGGCGCTATTATGGCTGTTCCTGCGCACGACCAGCGTGACTTCGAATTTGCAACAAAGTTCGGTGTTGATATCATCGAGGTTATCAAGGGCGGAGATATCACAAAGGAAGCATATGCAGGCGACGGCGAAATGGTAAATTCCGATTTCCTTAACGGTTTTACCGATAAAAAGTCATCCATTGCAAAGATGCTTGAAGTTTTAGAAGCAAAGGGCATCGGTGAAGCAGGTGTTCAGTATAAGATGAAGGACTGGGCATTCAACCGTCAGAGATACTGGGGTGAACCCATTCCGATTGTTCATTGCCCCGATTGCGGTATGGTAGCTGTTCCCTATGAAGAGCTTCCTTTACGTCTTCCCACTGTTGAAAACTTCGAACCCGGCACAGACGGCGAAAGCCCCCTTGCAAAGATTGAAGAATATGTAAACTGCACCTGTCCCAAGTGCGGCAAGGCTGCAAAAAGAGAAACAGATACAATGCCTCAGTGGGCAGGCTCATCCTGGTATTTCTTAAGATATATCGATCCCAACAATGACAAGTGCTTTGCTGATAAAGACAAGCTCGCATACTGGGGTCAGGTTGACTGGTACAACGGCGGTATGGAGCACGTTACCCGTCATATGATTTACTCCCGTTTCTGGCACAAGTTCCTTTATGACCTCGGTGAGGTTCCCTGCGCAGAGCCTTATGCAAAGAGAACCGCTCAGGGACTTATTCTCGGTCCTGACGGCGAAAAGATGTCAAAGTCAAAGGGTAATGTTGTTGACCCCAATGATGTAGTTGACATTTACGGTGCAGACGTTCTTCGTAGCTACGTACTCTTTATGGGCGACTATGAAAAGGCTGCTCCCTGGTCACAGAACTCCCTTAAGGGCTGCAAGAGATTCATTGACCGTGTATGGAATCTTCAGGAAATCGTTGTTGACGGTGACGGATATTCAAAGAAGCTTGAAACATCCTTCCATAAGACAATCAAGAAGGTATCCGAGGATATCGAAAATCTTAAGTACAACACAGCCATTGCTGCTCTTATGACTCTTATCAATGAGATTTACGATGCAGGCGAGGTTACAAAGGCAGAGCTTAAGACCTTCATCACTCTTCTCAATCCCTTTGCACCTCACATAACAGAGGAAATCAATGAGGCTCAGGGCTTCGGAGGAATGCTCGCAAACGGTGAATGGCCCTCATACGATGAAGCAAAGTGCGTTGATGACGAAATTGAAATTGCAGTTCAGGTTAACGGCAAAATCAAGGCAAGAATTATGGTTGCAACCGAGATTTCTCAGGAAGATGCAGTAGCTGCAGCTAAAGATAACGAAGACGTTAAGTCTGCAATTGACGGAAAGACAATTATCAAGGAGCTCTATGTAAAGGGCAGACTTGTGAATATTGTAGTAAAGTAAAAAAAATACACCTTGTTCCTTATATGGAGCAAGGTGTTATTTTATACCTGTTTCATCGTTCTTAAAATAGCCGAATTTTATTGCGTCCATGCCGAATTTTCGTCTGATATCGTCAAGAGTGCTTTCAATTTTCTCCTGCTTTTCATTGTTATTCTCAATGCTTTCAAGAAAATTCATCTGTGAAAATTCTTCATCCTCTCCCACAAGACCCGATGCGGTTACAGAAAGCAGTCTTACAGGCTGTGTGGGGCTCCAGTTACCTTTGATAAGGGCCATTGCCACTTCGGTTATTTCTCTTTGAAGTGCCGTCGCTTTTTTAATAGTTATCTGCCTTTGCATTGTGCGAAATTCCGGATCCTTTATTGCCACCTGCACCACCGTACATTTTTTCTTATCCTTACGAAGACGGCAGGCAACGGAATCGGATAAAAATGATATTCCTGATTTTATCTCCTCATAGCCTATAAGATCTCTTCGGAAGGTCATTGCATTACCGATGGACTTTGCCTCCTGCTTGTCATAAAAGGATACCACGGGAGAATTATCATTTCCGTTGGCATTGTCCCATAAAGCAAGCCCCTGTTTTCCGAATATTTCACAAAGCTTCATTTTATCATATCGTGCAAGGTCGCCGATTGTATAAATACCCAGGGTGCGAAGCTTCTCCGTAGTTTTCTTTCCTGCAAGAAAAAGCTCGGATATATCTGCTGGATAGAAAATATCCTTCATATTTTCACGGGTAATAACTGTTGTGGCATCGGGCTTTTTATAGTCGCTGCCGAATTTTGCAACAGTCTTACAGAAGCTTACTCCGACAGAAATTGTAATGCCGATTTCACTTTTTATCCGCTCTCTTATACTGTCAGCAAGAGCTTTCGGGCTACCGCCGAAAAGATGCAATGAGTTTGTAACATCAAGGTAGGATTCGTCTATACTTGCCTTTTCCACAAGATCTGTATACTGCAGGTAAATATCGTTGATTTTTATACAGACTTCTTCATAAAAATCGTGATGAGCAAGGACACATACAAGCCTCGGACACTTACGAAGTGCATAAACAACGGGTTCTGCGGTGTTAATTCCGTATTTTTTTGCCTTCTGATTTTTTGCAAGAATTATTCCGTGACGGCTTTCGGGATCTCCCGTTACCGCCATAGGTACATCCTTTAATGCAGGGTCAAGCAACTCCTCACAGGAAGCATAAAATGAGTTGCAGTCACAGTGAAAAATCACTCTGTCCATATGTGTCCCTCCTCTCTCTATGTCAGATTCTACCACAAAATAAAAATGCTTACAAGAAAATTTATTTCCGCCATTTCCGACATTTTGTTCACTTTTGTCCGTTAAAACACACGCATACAAAAAATAACAGCTGTCTTAAAAAATTTTTAGCAATTTTGTCTTGAAATCAGTTTATACGGGTGCTATTATATAGTTTGTATTATTATATTTATAATAATTACCGTAGGAATAATTATTGGAGGAATAGAAATATGCTTAAAATCAACACTTCCTTGTGTAAGGGTTGTTCTTATTGCATCAAATTCTGTCCCAAGAAGATACTTGAGCTTGGAACGGAACGCAATAACCACGGTCATTTTTTCCCTCTCATTACAGATGAAGATTCCTGCATAGCCTGTGCTATGTGTGCGACTATCTGTCCCGAGGGTGCTATCGAAATAACAAAGGAGGAAACGAATAATGGCTAAAGTGCTTATGAAGGGCTGTGAAGCTATTGCAGAAGCTGCCGTAAGAGCAGGCTGCCGTTTCTTCGCAGGCTATCCCATCACACCTCAGAATGAAATACCCGAGTACCTTTCATGGAGACTTCCCGAAGTCGGCGGTGTCTTCGTACAGGGCGAAAGTGAAGTTGCATCCGTTAATATGGTTTACGGTGCTGCAGCATCAGGCTGTCGTGCAATGACCAGCTCATCAGGCCCCGGCATCAGCCTTAAGGCAGAAGGCATTTCCTATCTTGCAGGTACAGGTCTTCCTGCTGTTATCGTAAATATCAGCCGCGGTGGTCCCGGTCTCGGTTCAATCCAGCCTGCTCAGCAGGACTATCTTCAGGCAACAAAAGCTCTCGGACACGGCGGCTTCAGAGCTATGGTATTTGCTCCTGCTACACTTCAGGAAGCTGTTGACCTTACATACAACGCATGGGATTATGCCGAAAGAGACCGTAACCCCGTTATGATCCTTATGGACGGCTGTCTCGGTGCAATTATGGAGCTTGTTGAATTCCCCGAAATGAAAGAGCCCGACCGTGCCGGAACAAAGGCATGGGACCTTAACAGAAAAGAAGGCGACGACAGAAAGGCTCGTCTTCTCACTCCTTACTTCCCCGAAGCTATTCTTGAGCTCAAGAACACTTCCCAGAAGAAGATGAACGAGCGTTGGGCACAGAATGATGTTAAGGTTGAAGAATTTATGACAGAGGATGCAGAATATATTATCGTAGCTTACGGTATTTCTGCCCGTGTTTCAAAGGAAGCAATTTTAAGACTTCGCGAGGAAGGCTACAAGGTAGGTATGATAAGACCCATCACTCTCTACCCCTTCCCCAAGGAAAGCTTCCAAAAGCTCAATTATGACCAGGTTAAGGGCTTTATTGATGTAGAGCTTGCTATTCCTGCACAGATGCACGATGATATTGCTCTTGAGGTAAAGGACCGTGCTCCCATTTATGAATACTGCCGTTCAGGCGGACTTCTCTTTGATGATGACGGTGTTTATGCCGCTGTCAAAAAGATTCTTGACGGAGGTGCAAACTAATGGCTGAATACAAAAGACCCGATTCTCTTAAGAAGACTCCCAGCGGCTTCTGTCCCGGCTGTATGCATTCTCTTGCAACAAAGCTTATTGCTGTGGTTGTCGGTGAAATGGGACAGGTTGATAACTGTCTTCACATCGTTCCCGTCGGTTGTTCAACTCTTAACCTTGCTTACTGGCAGGGCGACGTACTCGGTGCGGCACACGGCAGAGCTCCTGCTGTTGCAACAGGCTTCAAGCGTTCAAATCCTGACAGACTTGTTTTTGCATATCAGGGCGACGGTGACCTTGCTGCTATCGGTCTTGCAGAAATCATGGGTGCTGCAAACAGAGGCGAAAACTTCACTGTAATTTTCTTCAATAACCAGACCTACGGTATGACAGGCGGTCAGATGGCTCCCACTACACTTATCGGTCAGAAGACCACAACAACAAGAATGGGCAGAGATCCCGAAACAACGGGTTATCCCATGAAGATGTGTGAGCTCATCTCTACTCTCGAAGCACCTGCTTTTGTTGCCCGCTATGCTCTTAATACCCCCAAGGGCTGCAGAGATGCAAAGAAGGCAATAAGAAAGGCATTTGATATTCAGATGGCAGGTAAGGGCTTCACATTTATCGAGCTTCTCGGTAACTGCCCCACAAACTGGGGACTTTCTCCCTTACAGACACTTGATTATATGGAAAGCAACACCATTCCTTATTTCGTACCCGGTGTTTACAAAGATAAATATAAGGATGAGGTGAAGTAATATGAAAAAATCATTGGTTGTTTCAGG
>JAZRNB010000038.1:0-7588 GCA_045647985.1 Acutalibacteraceae bacterium | reverse complement strand
TAGATATTTTCTTCACCATAAATATTTTTCAACCATTTGACGCATGCTTTAGACCAATCAGCGTGTTTTTCCTCTTCAATTGCACCGGGCGTAAAGCTCATTACGTATTCAACGCAAATTACGTTATTTTTTCTGATTTTATTTCCGTTTAGTCTCTCATTAAGCACTTCCTCAAAGCTTCTTTTATCATAGTTTTCGGCAAGCATAGTGCGGGTATAAATGTTGACATTCTTTGCTTCCGGATGCGAGAGTGTCGGTATCGGAAATTCTCTGCGACAATGAGAGATGGCGTTATTGACTTCTTTTATTGAATGGTATTTGCAGAACCTCATGATTGCGTAGTTCATATTTATCACCCCTTTCATTTTTCTCTCATTAACAGTATGTATTTTGAGCTGTGTCTTCAACCGAAAAATTAAAAGGGTAACCCACTACACTAATAAAAGCAATAAATTGCATTTATTAGAGCGGGCTCCTGCGGAGGGCTTTACGGGGAATTATAAGGACATTTGGGTGAAAATAATTAAAGACGGGCATATTTGGGTGACAAAAATCAAACAGAACAAGAAAAAGTGTTGAATAAATATAAATCGTGAAATAAATTTTTCAAAAAGTGATATTCGTTGAAAATGCACAAAAAAGTCGTCCAAAAAAGATGAAAAAAACTTATGGTGAAAAAAGGGCCATTTTTGATTATGTGAATTTGTGCAGTTTAAATAATCGGCTTTTGACATGAATAAGAAGGGGCTCTTGACTTTTGACGAAAATCACATATCATATAGGTGTGAACCAAAACAATTGAATATGAATATACCGTATCATCGGTGGAAGCGAGAAGAAGCAGGCCACCCAATGACGAAATCATCTTTACGATGATGCTCCATTGATGGGGAGATGACTGACTGTGAACGAAGATAGATAGCGGACATTCCAGCAGTAAGGTACAGAAAAATCCGGGTAACAAAAAAGCAGACTGTAATAGGATAATTATATCCTTTTTACTCCTGTTGTTTTCGTTATGCCTTTTTCTCATTACGGTTAATTCAGGGATTATAAAGACCTAACGAAAATGATCGTTAGGTCTTTTTTGTTGTTCATATTCAGTGGTACGGTTGCTTGTACCTTGAAAACTGAATATTATAACGGCTCCGAATGCGAGGTCGTGAATCGCATAAGTTTTCATGACAGTTCTTATCGTTCTGATACGGTATCGGGCACGAATGTGCAATGATTAAAAAGTAAAAACAATTAACTTAAAGGAGTTTCAAATATGGAAAATACAATAAACTGGCAGATACATGCTATAAAAAACGGATGCGAGTGTGCTAACGACGGCGAATATATCTTTGAGATGATTCCCGGTGCCGCAAATTTCCACACACACGGTCTTGAACAGTACAATCATCCTGATTTTCAGCTTGTGCTTGATTATGATTTAGGAACAGCCGCAGATATCCTTAATGCTCTCGGTGAGCGTGTCAGCAACGGTGAGAAATTCAAAGCCGGCGACTATGTTAAGGGAATATTCTTTGACTGTGATGTCCGTCTTGACGCTTTTGAAGAAACTGGACGAGATGTTCTTCGTGTGATAGTCCCTGATGCCAATAATATCTTCCCTGATGAAGAGGGTTGTTAATCAAGCTTTTGTCATCAGATGTTGCCGACTGAAGAGCTTTATATAAACCATTATATAAATGTGTATGACCGTACTGCCGTATTATTTAAGTTGACCGGAGATTTTACTGTTGAGGCTATAGAGAATGGCGACAGGATAGAATGTTATCTTCAACATAGTAAAGGTAGTATTAAATCATATATGCCTGATATTGAAGAATCTGATTTCAATGATGTGGAAATGCTGCTTGAGAAAATACTAAATCACATTGAGTATTATAAGTCGTCATTCCTTAATCAGGATACAGAACAGGATGCAGAAGAATATTATTTTATCAACAGATTTGAGCAGGCGTTCAGTACATATGAGCTGGGCGATGGATTCATTGTTGATGCATATAATTTTATGGATGGAATGGAATTTTATCTTTATCATAAAGATTGCAGTACGAAAACCCTGATGTATGTTTGGGAAAAGGATACATCAGTCAACTATAATATATTTGCCAATATAGATGCCTATAAGACAGTTTACGGCGACACATTCCTTGAAGGACCTGAAATTATATAACAAGCTGATTCCTGATTAACTGATAGATAACCTGTGAAGCAAAAAAACTTAAATTACAATAGCTGAAAAGAAACACAATTAAATAAACTCGGATAACTTGTTCAGTCTGATGACTTGATTTTTACAGATAACGGTACGTCCGATCTGTCATTATATTATTAGCTGAATAGACAAATGGAGAATATGCAGCGGAATATTGAACAGAAAGGGCGTATCGTTTATGAAATATATAAAACAAAACGAAAAAGCCGGAAAATAATTATGGTGAAAATATAATTCATCATTTATATCATATAAAAAATATTAAGAAAAGAGGTACAAATAAATGAAGAATACTGATCTGTTTTATACAATGGAAGACGTTTGTAAAATATTATCTGTTTCCCGTAATAAGTCCTATGAGATTATACGTGAATTAAACAAGGAATTACAGTCACAGGGATATATGATATTCAGTGGCAGAATCCCTAAGAAGTATTTTAACGAAAAGTTCTATTGCTGATTTAGATATAAAAACAAATAAGGAGAAAAAATATTATGACAGTTAAAAAGAATCCCAAGACGGGTAAATGGTATTGCAAATTTTATTATAAGGATATGTACGGTGTAAATCGTCAGAAGAAAAAAGAAGGCTTCAGAACCAAATCTGAAGCCGAGGCGTATGTTACTGAATTCAAGAATAAGGCAAGTGGCTCTGTTACAATGACCTTTGCAAGTTTGTCTGAAGAATATCTGAAGGAGTGCAAGGTTGAACTGAAGCCGACTACATACTACAATAAGGAATGTATGGTTAATTGCAAGTTTATCCCGTTTTTCGGTGATATGCCTTTGAATGAAATAACAAAGCGTCATGTCAAGGAATGGCAGCTTGAGATGATGGATCCTGAAAACGGTTATTCTGCAACATATCTCAGGAACCTGCACAGCCAGCTGAATGCCATATTCAATTATGCAATTGATAATTATGATTTGCCCAAGAATCCTTCACGAGAAGCCGGTGCAATAGGCAAGAAAAAATCAAACAGATGCCAAATCTGGCAAAAAGATGATTTTGAAAAGTTTATTGAAGCCGTTTCAGATAAGGAAATGTCAAAGGTTATGTTTACGGTTTTGTTTTACAGTGGTTTACGCGAAGGTGAATTGTTGGCTCTCACGCTCAAAGATCTGGATTTCAAAAACAATATAATCAATGTAAGCAAATCTTATGCAAGATTAAACGGTAAGGATCTGATTATGCCGCCTAAAACAGAAAAGAGTAAAAGAAAGGTATATATGCCCGAATCTGTAATGAATATGATACAGGAATACAGTAAGACATTATATGATTATAAGCCGAAACAGAGGCTGTTTCCGGTAAATAAAAAGGTTCTGCTGAATGAAATGGAAAGAGGCTGTGAGCTCTCCGGTGTTGAAAAAATACATATTCACGATATCCGTCATTCACACGCATCCTTGCTTCTTCAGATGGGAGTAACGATGCTTGAAATCAGCGAACGACTCGGTCACGAAGACATAAAAACAACACTTGAGACCTACACCCACCTGTATCCGAATAAGCATAGCGATACCGCCAAAAAGCTTGAAAAATTGATGTGAAAATGAAAAATAGTACGTTTTTAGTACGCTGCGAAAATAAAAATCCCGGAAAGCCTTGATATATAAGGCTTCCGGGGTTTATAGGTCTTATTCCCACTCGATTGTGCCGGTGGGCTTGGGGGTGATGTCATAGAGGACGCGGTTGATTCCGTCTACCTCAGCTGTGATTCTTGCTGTTATTTTGTGAAGTACAGCATAGGGGATTTCTTCAATTGTAGCTGTCATTGCGTCCTGAGTGTTGACAGCTCTGATGATTGCGGGCCAGCCCTCATAACGGCTGTCATCCTTTACGCCTACACTCTTCATATCGGGGACGACAACGAAATACTGCCATACCTTTTCTGCGAGACCGTTCAGGTCAAATTCTTCACGGAGAATTGCATCTGCTTCTCTGAGAGCATGAAGTCTGTCTCTTGTGATAGCTCCGAGGCATCTTACACCGAGTCCGGGGCCGGGGAAGGGCTGACGGTAAACCATTGCGTGGGGAAGACCGAGAGCTTCGCCGACAACTCTTACTTCGTCCTTGAAGAGGAGCTTAATGGGCTCAACAAGCTGCATTTCCATATCCTCGGGAAGTCCGCCTACGTTGTGGTGCGATTTTACAGCCTTTTTGCCCTCTGCCTGCTTGATGCTTTCGAGGATGTCGGGGTAGATTGTACCCTGGGCAAGGAAAGAAATTCCGTCGAGCTTTGCTGCTTCTTCATCAAATACATTGATAAATTCAGCGCCGATAATTTTACGCTTTGCTTCGGGATCGGAAACGCCCTCAAGAAGTCCGAGGAAGCGGTCGGTTGCATCTACATAAATAAGATTGGCATCGAGACCGTTTCTGAAAACCTCGATAACATTCTCGCTTTCGCCTTTGCGCATAAGACCGTGGTTTACATGTACGCATACAAGCTGCTTGCCGATAGCTTTTATAAGAAGTGCCGCAACAACGGATGAGTCAACACCGCCTGAAAGTGCAAGCAGAACCTTTTTATCGCCTACCTGTTCTCTTACAGCCTTTACCTGCTCGTCAATGAATGCGAGAGCAAGCTCTCTTGTGGTGATTCTTTCCATTGTGTCGGGTCTTTTGTTTGAATCCATAAATATATTCCTCCTTAAGTTAAATTTAATATCCGAAAAACGGGTAACACAATCAGTCACCCGTTTGCAGTTTTTTTAGTTTGTATAGTTGTCGAAATATCCCTGTACGAGAACAACGGGAGTACCCTTGTCGCCGGAGCCGCTTGTAAGGTCGCAGAGTGAGCCGATAAGGTCGGTAAGCTGACGGGGAGTTGTGCCCTGGGAAGCCATATTGCCTACGAGATTGTCACCCTTTGCCTTGATTGATGCGGAAATTGCAGCCTTGAGCTCTTCACCGGAAAGATCCTTGAAGTCATTGTCAGCAAGATATTTAAGCTTAAGCTCGTTGGGAGTGCCGATAAGACCGTCAGTGAATGCAGGGGAAACAACGGGGTCAGCAAGCTCCCAGATTTTACCCTGAGGATCCTTGAATGCACCGTCACCGTAAACCATAACCTCAACGTGCTTGCCGGTTGCCTCAAGAATTCTCTGCTGAATGTCAAGAACGAGGGACTTGCACTCTCTGGGGAAAAGCTTTATTGTGTCTTCTGTGGACTTGTTTGAGCCGAGAAGGCCGTAGTTTTCGTTACAGCCGCCCTTTTTGCCGGGAGTTGTAAGAATATCATCAAGACCGCATACTGCCTTTGCACCTGCAGCTTTGAGAATTCTCTTTGTGCGTGCACGGGTATGAATGTCGCAGGTAAGAACACAGTCTGTATAATCAAGAATGGCTTTTGCCTGATTTGCGAAAATGATTTCAACCTCGGCACCTGCTTCCTTTACGATGGAAGCATAGTAGTCAACATAATCAACACCTGTGAAGGGGTGAAGATTTGTGCCGAAAAGCTCTCTGTACTTTGTAAGAGAGAGAACATCTGAATAAGGGTTAACACCTGCTTCGTCAATTTTATCAAGAGAAACAAGCTCATTACCCACCTCGTCTGAGGGGTAGGAGAGCATAAGAACAACCTTCTTTGCGCCCATAGCAATGCCCTTAAGGCAGATTGCAAAGCGGTTTCTTGAAAGAATGGGGAATATTACACCTACGGTTCCGCCGCCGAGCTTCTCTTTTACGTCATTCGCAATATCTTCAACAGAAGCATAGTTTCCCTGAGCACGGGCAACAATTGACTCTGTAAGAGAAATAACGTCACGGTCTCTGAGAGAAAAACCGTCACTTTCAGCAGCAGCAAGTACACTGTCTGCAACAATCTTTGCAAGGTCATCGCCTTCACGGATGATGGGACAGCGGATACCCCTTGAAACAGTACCTACTAATCTGATGTTTTCCATAAATATATGTTCCTTTCGTTATGCCACAAAGGGCTCGGATTTGCGTACAAAGATAATACACTGTATTATATCGCATAAATAAAGGGAAATCAATAAAAAATAAGAAAAAAATAAATAATTCAACTGAACGGCCGATATTTTCCATTCAATTGAATACGGCTTATTGTAAAACTTTTTGTAATATCTTGTCAATAACATTTTGACAGAAAGTAAGAAAATAATTGTTGAAATTTTTGTGCGAGAAAAACAAAAAGCACAACATGTAGTGTTTTGTTGAAAACAGAATCGGGAGAGTGTATTGATTTATCCCTTCATAAATGTTATACTCAGTTAAAATGAAAGGAGAGCTTATTATGGAATATATCAGCACGAAGAATGCTCCCGGTGCAATTGGCCCTTATTCTCAGGCTGTGAAGGTCGGGAATTTACTTTTTACCTCGGGACAGATACCCCTTGATCCCGAAAGCGGTGAAATTAACGGAACGGAAATTGAAGAACAGACAGTAAGAATCTGTGAAAATCTGAAGGCTGTTCTTGAAGCAGCAGGTGCGGATTTTACAAAGGTTGTAAAAACAACCTGCTTCCTCAGTGATATGGCAGATTTCGGGAAATTCAATGAGGTGTATGCAAAGTATTTTGTTTCAAAGCCTGCAAGAAGCTGTGTTGCAGTAAAGACATTGCCTAAAAATGTTCTTGCTGAGATTGAAGTAATTGCGGAGCTTGATTAATAAGTGCAACGGGTATCAGCCAAAATCGGTTGATACCCGTTAAAATTATGCTTAAATATGATTTAATCTGCTGTGGTCGGAAATGACAGAGTTACTTTGAACAGATCACCGTCGATAATGATTGAGAGCTTGCCACCGAGAATTTCAGTAAGAGAGTTTGCAATTGAAAGGCCCAGTCCCGAGCCCTCGGTGTTTCGTGAGGAATCACCTCTTACAAAGCGCTCTGTAAGTGTTTCGGGCGTGATGTTCAGCTTGTTTCGTGAAATATTTCTGAAGGAGATGAAGGCTCTGCCGTTGTTTTCCCAGAGTGTAAGATACACACGGGTACCGGGCATTGAGTATTTGCAGATATTATTCATAAGATTATCAATTACTCTCCATAAAAGCCTTCCGTCGGTTGAAATACATATTTCATCATCGGGGATATCCTGTACAAGAGTCAGTTGCTTCGCTTCAAGCTTTTCAATATATTCACCGTTAGTCTGCAGAAGTATTACATTGAGTGCCGTGTTTTCACAGTTTACCTCAACATTGCCTGTTGCCGCTTTAGAGGCTTCGACAATGTCAATTGTAAGCTTTTTAAGCCGCTGTGACAGACGGTCAATAACCTCAATATATTCCTTCGCTTTTTCATCCTTTACATCAGTCTTTTTCAGTAAATCAATGTAATTTACAATAGATGTAAGGGGAGTTTTCAGATCGTGGGAAACATTGGTTA
>JAZRNB010000037.1:0-25806 GCA_045647985.1 Acutalibacteraceae bacterium | reverse complement strand
GGAGAAGAATATTGCATCAACATCAGCCTTTGTAAAAAGAGCGCTTATATCTGCATCTGTGAGCTCCTTGTCAACGGGAACCGCAACACCGCCGCCGCAAACGGTTGCGAAGAAGGTAGTTACCCACTGATATGAGTTCTCACTGAGAATACCGATGTGCTTGCCCATAAGTCCCATAGACTTAAGTGCAGTACCGAGTGCGCACACGTCCTCTCTGAAACGCTTGACGGTATATTCCGTCACAACATCCTTTTTCTTGTCAACCATACATACTCTTTCACCGTATGCTTCCATACGGTCAAAAAGCATCTTGAGAGTGAGAAGCTCACCCATCATATGCACCTTATGGCGAAGGTCATCTAAGTATTTCTTGTCTTTGGGATCCATAATACACCTCAGGGAATTTTTTATTTAAGACTGTCAAGAAGCTCACCTATGGTGATATCCGGATTTGCTATACCCTGTTCAAGTATCTTAACAGTATTATTATGCAAGTTTTCAAGATCCGCAGGAGTTATAAGCTTTTCTCTGTACATATAATGGAGTGCCAGAGCTCCTGTCTGAGGATCAGGATAACAGATAGCATAAAGGGGGCTGAAATATCTGCCGAGATTATATGTTCTGAAATCGAACTTGTACTCCTTGAATTCTGTTACGGGAACAGGAAGCCAGGAGAACATAAGGGAGGCAGGCCCCTGAATAAGAGAGTAATTATACATCTCTCTGAACTGGTCTCGTGCTGTAGTATAGGGATAGGAAAGATGTCTGTAAAGAGAGGTTCTTACATGAAGGAAATCATCAAGTGCCTCAGAGAAGGTCTTGTCCTCTTCAATATAGGTAAGCACCTGAAGTGGCTGTGCCATACATCCGCCGGTTTTCTGATCCTTATAGGTTATTCTCTTGCTGCACATAAGAAGCTGCATACCAAAGGGATCTCTGTTATGAAGCGCGGACAGATGGGTTCTCATAGCAAGAAGCATAATGCTTTCGGGAGCAACAGAGCGATCTTTGCAGAAGCTGATAATTTTTGCAGAAAGCTCAGGATCAATTTTCTTTCCTATTACAGCTGCTTTATCAAGAAGCGGGCTGTAGGCAGAAGGAATCTTCAGATCAGGATCCTTTTTCTTTTTACGCTCCTTTTCAAGGAATGCAGGACCGTGAACACCGCTATAGGTAGGCTCACCGCAGCTTCTGAAGTACTCATCATAGAACTTTCTGCCCTTTTCAAAACGTGCTTCGTTACTGCATCTTTCGTGTTCCTTTATAATGTAGTCCTCATATTTAAAAAGAGGTTCGGGAAGCTCAGTACCTTTTTTCAAGGATTTGTAAACACCGAGAAGATCAAGATAGAATACGAGAATGCCGATAGCATCCATTACCATATGGCTTGCATTGATATATATTCCCTTATAGCCGTTGTAGGCATTAAAGAAATAAATTCTGTAGCATTCATCCTTAAGGAATCTTACGGGAGTCTGAGCATCCTTTGTAAAGAATCTATTCTGTTCATCCTCTGTTCTGAAGGAAAGCACCTTGACAGAATCAATCTTATAGCTGTCAAGAAAATACTGTTTTACCTTCTTGCCTTCCTTCTTAAAACGAAGTCGCATAGAGTCGTTCCGTTCAATTTCAATATTAAGTGCTTGCGTAAGAACATTGAAGTCTATATCAGAATCAACCATAAAAGAAGTAGGAATCTGTACTATCTGTTTATGAAACGTGTATTTCTGCATCAGATACATTGTATCCTGCGAGGGAATAAGATCATAATAATTACCCATCATAATTACCTCTTTGTAATAAATAATTTTACATATAAATTCTACCACAACGGAAGTTCTCTTTCAAGATACAAATAGTCATATTTTGTTCATAAATACACATGTTTCTGACAAACCGATGACTAATCAGCTATTTTTCCGACACATTGTACATTTTATACCACATTAATGTTAAAGTCATATTAAGATTTATACAACAACAAAAAAAATAGGAATCAGCCGAAGAGCTGATTCCTGTTGTTGATAAATCTGATTATTCTATACCGAGAACCGTATAGTCCTGAGCCGTAACAGCTTCGATAAGCACATCATCACTGATGTCAGCAGAAAGTGTAAGAACTGCAGTTCCCTTTTCATGGCTGACCTCTGCAGAAATCACACCGTCAAGTGCTTCAAGAGTTTTCTTTACCCTTGCTTCGCAGTGCATACACATCATACCTTCAATTTTCATTGTTTTTGTCATTTCTTTTTCCTCCGTAATTTCAATCTGTTTAAGTCCCTTACCCTTTCGGGAATGATTAATATTTCTGAAGTTAAGTCTCAATGCATTGGTTACCACAAGAAAGCTTGAAACACTCATTGCAGCAGCTCCGAACATAGGATTCATACTCCATCCGAGAATATCTGTAAAAACACCTGCAGCAAGCGGTATTCCTATAATATTGTACCCGAATGCCCAGAAAAGGTTTTCATATATGGTTTTCAGAACTTCTCTTCCGAGATTTATTGCCTTAACTGTATCGGAAAGATTGCTGTTTATAAGAACAATATCTGCAGAATCTATTGCTATGTCAGTTCCGCTTCCTATTGCAATTCCCACATCAGCTTTTGTAAGCGCGGGAGCGTCATTTATGCCGTCGCCCACCATAGCTGTAAGTCCGTTTTTCTGCAAGGAAGCGATAACAGCCTGTTTTTTAGCAGGAAGCACACCTGATATAACCTTGTCAACACCTGCCTGACTGCCAATTGCCTCGGCTGTCAACTTATTATCTCCCGTCAGCATTACGGTATAAAGCCCCATATGCTTCATTTCCTGTATAGCCTTACGGGAATCCTCTCTTATAACATCGGCAACTGCAATGACACCGATAAAAGCATTATCGCAGGCAAACATCAACGGAGTTTTTCCTTCATTTGCCAGTTTATAGACAGTATTTCTGATATTCTCGGAAATGCTGACACTTTTCTCAATAAGCCTGATATTTCCGCCTGTCACAGTTTTTCCTGCAATTTCTCCGCTGATTCCGCTGCCGGGAAAAACTCTGACATTCTCTGCATTTATCCTGCTGATTCCCTGCATGACTGCCTTTTCGCAGACTGCTTTTCCCAACGGATGCTCACTTGCATACTCAAGAGAATAAGTCAGACGCAAAAACTCTTCTTCTGTTATTCCCTCTGAGGGAATAATATCCGTTACAGAAGGCTTTCCTGTTGTGATTGTTCCGGTTTTATCAAGAGCAACAATTTTTATTTTACCTGCATTTTCAAGACTTGCGGCATTTTTAAAAAGTATGCCGCTTACGGCACCCTTGCCGCTTCCTACCATTATTGCAACGGGGGTAGCAAGTCCCAATGCACAAGGACAGCTGATTACAAGTACGGAAATACCTCTCTGAAGCGCAAAGGCAAAGCTTTCACCGAGAATAAGCCATATAACTGCAGTAATCAGAGCAATCAACACAACCGCAGGTACAAAAATTCCGGCAACCTTGTCTGCAGTTTTTGAAACAGGGGCTTTTGTAGCGGCAGCCTCCGTAACCATTTTGATTATTCCTGAAAGCATTGTGTCATTTCCGCTTTTTATAACACGGCACCTGAACATTCCCGAAAAATTTATGGTTCCTGCCCTGACTTCATCTCCGGACACCTTATCAACGGGAATACTCTCACCGGTTAAAGCAGATTCATCAACAGAACCTGTACCTTCATCCACGATTCCGTCAGCAGGTATTCTGTCCCCCGAGCGGACAATAAAAATATCATCTTTTTTAAGCTCCGATGCTTTTACGGTAATTTCTTCCCCGTCTTTTATAATCACTGCTTTATCGGGAGCAAGCTTAATAAGCTTTTTAAGTGCATCCGTAGTTTTTCCCTTTGAACGGGCTTCAAGCATTTTTCCTACGGTAATAAGTGTTACAATCATAGCTGCTGATTCAAAGTAAAGGCTGTGAAGCAGTCCGTTATGGTAATCGGATGATACGGGAGGTGAATTATATATTGCCTCAAGCAGAACAAACACAGAATATACAAATGAAACACCTGATCCCATTGCAACAAGAGTATCCATATTAGGTGCTTTATTGATTACTCCCTTGACTCCGTTTATGAAAAAACGACGGTTTATAATAAGAACCACAAGCGCCAGCGTCATCTGCAGAATACCTGTTCCGACATAGTTTTCCTGCAGGAATGAGGGCACGGGAAAGCCCCACATCGTATGCCCCATGGAAAAATACATAAGGATAAAAAGAAAGGCAGCTGAGGCTATAAGGCACTTTCTCAATTTCTTCTCATCGCTGTCAGAAAATGCTTCATCCTTATCGGCAGCTTCGGAATCACTCTTATTCCTTGCATTATAACCTGCTTTTACAACGGCCTTTACAATTGCATCATCAGAAGCATCCCCATCAACAGTCATCGAATTGGTAAGAAGACTGACACTGCAGGAGGAAACTCCGTCAACTGCACTTACTGCCTTTTCAACTCTCGCTGAGCAAGCAGCACAGGTCATCCCCGTAACCTCAAACTGTTTCATAAAATCACTCCTTCCGAACCAATAGTTAGCATCAACTAACCGTAAATGATTATAATGCTAAATTGCATTAATGTCAACAGCCTGAAAAAAAGGAGCTGTTTACACAGCTCCGGTAAATATAACTTACAGTCTTTCAATCGGATTATATCCGAGACCGAAGTATTTGAACATCCAGATAAGAGGATTAAACTTAAAGAAGAAAGCATCGACTACAGTTACAAAGCTTCTTAAGAATGTGGAAATATCACGTGTTTCGGGTACTGTTACAGGGGCAAATTCCTCACCCTCAACATTCAGCACCATAGGCTGAGCATAACAGATTCCGTTATCTCCCGAAAGATAAAATCTTACATAAAGGTAAGGATTATCGAGAAGCTCATCGTTATGAAGATCAAGAGTAGCCTTTCCGTCCTTGAGCTCTTCTCTCTTTATAACATTACCGTCAGAAACCCAGGTAATGATGTTCGCATTTGTTCCTTCAACGGTAATTGTATCAGCTTCCTGATTTACAGTAATTCTTGTAACTGCAGGAGTATTGTCAAGCCAATAAGACTTTGTATCATAAACATCCTGTTCAACAAAACCGGGCATTTCTTCCATACCGTTAAGCTCAACACCGTTTGAATAGTGTGAAATAGAGAAGAACTGACCCTTTTCCTGACACTCTCTGAAAGCTTCAACTGTAAGCTCAGGCATCCAGCACATTGTATAAGCATCGTTTACAGCATTTTCATTATGAGAATCTGCAAAGGTATTACCCCAGGGAACAACACCGTTGGGAATTGTCTTCTGAAGCACCTGGTCATAAAGAATTCTGTCACAGCGGGTATGTGCATCCGTTGCAGAGTTTATACCCATACCGAGAGATGATCCGGCATTATCCATAAATACTCTTGCAAACTTATTTGCATAATAATCATCAACAGGAAGACCTACATACTTTTCTGAATCCTTATCGGTATAAACATATTCGCCGACATGGGAAAGATATGAAATACCGCCTGCTTCCTTAACACCCTTTGAGGGAGTTTCATAGTCACCGAAAACACCTGCAAGCCCCTGACCGTAATCAGAGAAATATCCTGTAAGATGGCAGTCTGCAATGGGTGTTGCCATATTAAGCTCTATACCCTTGGGGATATCAAGCATACCGTTTTCGTGTGTTCTTGTAAGTGTATAGCCATCCTTTGTGGTATATGTCACATTGTCATTTGTGCCGTCAAGGTATGCCTCATACTCATCCTGAGGAATGGGAATAACATCTGACATATTTGTTCTGTCCTTCTTGATAAAACGCATCAGAGGAACAAGCTCAGGCTCATTATTCCAACCCTGATTTATTGTGCCGTGGTCTGTTAAAGCAACAATATCAAAGTCTGCGGCATAATGAATACGCACAAATTCATCAATAGGAAGGAATCCGTCAGAAGCATTTGTATGACAGTGAAGCTGTGTTTTATAATCTCCCCAACTGTCCCAGTCAATTTCTTCATAAGGATTCACAATGATGTAATTCTTTTCATCTGCAAATGCGAACACGGGAACCATTGTAAGCATAACAATAACCGCAGAAAGAATTACAGATAATATCTTTTTACTGTTTTTTGAAAGTGTTTTCATAAAGAAACCTCCCCTGAAATTATAAAAACATTATAGCAGATTCTTTTTTGAGGATAAATATTAAAAATAGCCAAATTTTTATCAATTTATTTGTGGATCAAATGCAGGCATAAGCTGAAGCTTGAACTGATTTATTCTGTGAAGATAATCAATTCTTTCCTTTGTGACAGGGTCATCTATCTCCCCTGTTCTTATATACCTGTCAAGCACAGCATAGGTAAAGCCCAGATTATCCTCGTCTGTCTTTCCCTGAAGCCCGTCTATAGGCACCTTATCAACAAGCTCATCGGGAAGGCCCAGTACTCTTCCTATTTCCTTTACCTCCTGAACGGTAAGAAGGCTCATAGGTGAAAAATCTCCTGCCGCATCACCGTATCTTGTTGAATAGCCTACCCAATCCTCAGACAGATTGCAGGTGTTCACCACTCTGCCGTTTACACTCTGGGAAACTGCATAGAGTGTTGACATTCTTATTCTGGGGGGCAGATTTGTATTGCTCTGAACAGAAAGCTCAAGCTCTTTACCGATGCTTTCTTTAATTGCATCCACCGCACCCTTTATATTGATTTCATAATGCTTTATACCAAGATGATTTACAAGCAGATATGCCATATCAATATCATGCTGCTTACCCGAGGGCATAAGCACACCTATTACTCTGTCCTTGCCTAATGCTTCAACACACAAGGCAGCTGCAACGGAGCTGTCCTTGCCGCCCGAAATACCAAGCACAGCATTACAGCCTTTGCCGTTTTTCTCAAAAAAATCTCTTATCCATAAAACACAGGCATCTTTTACCTTAACTGCATCAAACATACTATCTACCTCCAATATAATATTTTATCACAGCATACAAAAAAATACAATAAAATGGCAAAAATTTAACATATTGTCAATTGATTGAAGGTTGCTTTTATTATAAAATGTAAACATATTTTTAACAAAAAGGTGCATAACAATGAATTTCCAGGATACTCTTAAAAATGCAAAAACAACAGTAAAAGAATGTACAGACTTTACCGTTAACGGTATTACCAATATCTGTAAGCTATACGGTCCCCGTCCCTGCGGTGAGGAAAGTGAGAAAAAAGCTCAGGAAACAATGCTCAGTGAGCTTATTCCCTTCTCTGATGAGGTAAGGCGCGAAACCTTCAAGGTAAATCCCGATGCATTTATGTCATTTGTTCCCATTGCAGGTACATGCTGTGCAGCTGCAGCAGGTCTTAATGTCCTGGCAGCCAACAAAAAATCCAAGGCAGCCCTCGGCTCCCTTGCAATTATCGGTGCAGGAGTTGCCGGTATGGTTGGCGAATTCCTTCTCTATAAGAAGGTTTATGACCCCTTCTTTAAAGAAAAAGAATCAGGCAATGTTATAGCAATAAAGAAGGCAACGGGCGAAACAAAAAGAAGAATCATCCTTGCCGGTCACACCGACTCTGCCCCGGAATGGACTTATACATATAAATTCGGTTCCCACGGTTCATTTATCGTAGCGGGACCTGCCCTTGCAGGACTTGCATACACAACTGCCACATCTGTCGCTGCTCTTCTTTCAAAGAATAAAAAAGCAGTTAAAAAAATGGCACTGGGTCAATTCGGATTCTTCCCTGCTTACGGTGCATTATATAAATTTACAAACAACAAGAGATATGTTGAAGGTGCAATTGACAATCTTACAGGCTGTTATATCGCATCTGCAGTGCTTAAATATCTTACCGAAAACAATATCTCCTTTGAAAACACCGAGGTAATTGCTATGATGGCAGGCGGTGAAGAGGCAGGCATCAGAGGCTCAAAGGCATTTTTTGAAGCTCACCCCGAATATCAGAATGACGGTATAGAAACCGTATTTATCAGCATTGACACCATCCGAGATGAAGAGTTTATATCCATCTATAACAAGGATATGACCGGTATGGTAAAAAATGATAACCGCGTCTGCGAGCTTTTAAGACGCGCAGGTGAAAAGCACGGCATCAGCATCCCCGTTATGCCCATACCCTTAGGCTCAACAGATGCAGCAGCAGCCTCACAGAAAGGCATCCCTGCTTCCGCGCTTGTTGCAATGGATCCTGCTCCTGCAAAGTACTACCACACAAGACTTGATACACCCGACATCATCATTCCCGAATGCATCGAAAAGGTTCTTAATATCACGCTTGAAGCGGTATTTAATTTTGACGAAAACGGACTTAACTAAAAATTTTACCTCAGAGGTACCTTTACCTCTGAGGTATTTTTCATTTACATCAGATAATACTGCAAAGCTTTTTTACCGCATCATCAATCAATACTGAAACAGGTACAGCTGCAACACCTGCAACTATGTTTTCGCACTTATTGACAGGAATAAGAATCTTTACAGCAGATGAGCTGCCGACAGCACAGGCCATCTCAGGTGTAATTTCACCGAGCATTGAGTCTGCAACAACAATTCCTATAGGACCTATAATCACATCTGCTTTTCTTGCAGCTACCGTTACGGGATTTTCTCCCGTGGCGGCTCTTTTAGCTCCTGCCTTCACCATAGCAGCGGTGGCATTGGCATTAGTTCCTACTGCGGTAATATCTGATTCGGGGCGCTTTTCATATATAGCCTTTATAAGACTGCACCCGAGCTGTCCGCCCTGACCGTCAATCACAAGAATATTCATCGTTTTTTCCTCTTACTTTATGATGGTATAACGGAACTCTGTATATTCCCCCGTCATATTCTTTCCTGTAAGGAAATTTCTTGCCTTGAAAATAACCTCATTGTCATAAACCTCACAGATATAGCCTACGCCTGCATCCGTCTGTCCGAAATTGTTTTCTTTTCTGTAGCCGGGAATGCTTACAGATACAACATTATTTTCGTTATTGAGAATTTCCTCTACATAATCGCATACGCCGCCGTGAAGATGTCCGTTTATGAAAAACACATTCTTATATTTTTCCATAATGGCTCTTACCTCATCGTTCTGCTCACCCATATCACCTGTTTTCCAGACTTCAGGAAGACCGTGGGTAAAAGCAAAAGGCTGATGACACATTACAAAGCAGGGCTTACCGTCCTTTGTTGCACGGGAAAGCTCTTTATCTAAAAATTCGATCTGCTCCTTTGAGATATATGCCTTTTCAAGCACTGCCTTTTCGGTGCAAAGAACAATAAAAGTATATCCGTTGATATCATAGGAATAATAAGGCTTGCCGTTAAGTTTGATTCCGATAAGATTTTCAATGCCCGAATTTACTGCACGGGATGCAGATTTGTAGAAAAATCGCGCATCGTGATTTCCCATTGTAACAAAAAGCTTAAGGTCGTTTTTATATTTATTGAACACCCTGAAGAATCTCTCGTATTCATTTTTAAGCCCGTAATCGGCAATATCACCTGCAAGAAGCAGTGCATCAACCTTATCCTTACCGCTCATAACATCAACAAATGCATTTTCGAGATTCTTTTCCGCACTTTCTCGATTGGGAAGATGTGTATCTGCAATTGCAGCGAATGACATTTTTACTCCTTCGCTGTTTTCAAAAGAAATGGGCTCATCTCCGGATAATGTGTAAATAATATCATATTTCGGATTCATTGCTCTGAACTGTTTTACGTATTTTTCAACAAAAAACGGAAGCTTCATATTCTTTTCCCCTTAACAATGCGTTTTCGGCTATTACTATAACATATAATTTGCACTTAAGCAACAAAAATATCAAAATGAATTTTTTGCGGCTTTCTGACGGAATAAAGTATTTATTGACTATCATACGGGTTTATGGTATTATTATCAGGAAGAAATATTTTTTATACAGAAAGGATTTTTTCAAAAATGAAAAGAATTCTCACATACGGAACATTCGATCTGCTTCACTACGGTCATATAAATATTCTCAAAAGAGCAAAGGAGCTTGGTGACTACCTTGTTGTTGCTCTTTCAACTGACGAGTTCAACGCAATAAAGGGCAAAAAGGCATACCACAATTATGAAACCCGTAAAAAAATGCTTGAAGCAATTCGTTATGTAGACCTCGTTATTCCCGAAGAAACATGGGAGCAGAAGATTCAGGATATCAAAGATTACAAAATAGATGTCTGTGTTATGGGCTCCGACTGGGCAGGCAGCGACAAATTTGATTACCTAAAGGAATACTGTGAAGTGGTTTTTCTTGAAAGAACACCCGGTGTATCTACTACTCAGATAAAAAATGATCTCCAGCTTCAGGAAACCATTGACGGTGTAGATCAGGTTCCTCAGACATAATTATCCCATTACAACCCGGCGTTTACTTCTTTATATAAATACATTTCGCATTATTTATCAAAAAAGCTCCCCCGAAGAACTTAATTGTTCCTTCGGGGGTATTTTTGTTCAATATGAATTTTTTGTTATGCTTCTGCAAATTAACCCTGCAGATTTTCTGCCGCAGTCTTTTTTTCTTTTTTCTTATGAATAACCACAACAGCTATTCTGAACAGTAATATAATAAACTCTGTAATACAGGTTGCAATTCCTACTGTCTTTGCATCCATTGCTCCGCTTACAAAAAGAATAAGCAGCAAAACAGCATGAACAACAGCACCGAAAACAACTGAAATATTAGCGTATTTTGCAAGTCCCATAGGACTGAGAACCGGGAATCCTAATAAGTAGTTGGGAAGAGTTATCAGAATAACAGGGATAAACACTCTCAGAATATCCGCTGAAGCAGCGTATTCCTCACCTAAGAAGATTTTACAGAAGGGCTCTGCAATTATCCAGAGAACCACACAACCGACAAAAACTACAGGCATAATCACGAGCATAATTTTCTTGACGAGCTTATAGTTCTTGTTCTTTACCATATAAGGATAGAGGGAGTCAGCTATAGGAGAAAAAGCACTCTTAGCCGTTGTTACAAGCTTTTCCGCGCCGGTGTAGTAACCGAGAAGAGCACTTCCCTCGGGAAACCAGAAGCCGAGAATAAGTGTATTTGCAGCACCGTAAACGGTTGAAGCAATACGGGATACAAAAAAACCTGCAGAACGCTTCATTGTCTGCCACACATATGCAGGCGACACCTTTACAAATCTGACACCGAGTCTCTTGTAAACATCTAAATATGTCCAGATACAGCTGCCTATTGCACCGAGCGCATTAAGAAGCGGAATTACAAAGCTCTGGCTCTTGTCCTTAAGAAAAACAAAGATACATAAGGTAAAGAATGCCTTGACTGCAACTGTTCTGTATGTAATTGCCGACATTTTTTCATTTCCTCTGTAAAGGAAATCGGGCAGCATCGAATTAAGAAGTGTAGCAAAGAAAAACAACTGAAAGAGAAGCGCATTCAGGTTGAATTTCTCTACACTAAGGCAAAGCACCGAAACAACAATAAATGAAAGCACACCGAGAATAAGCTTACACCATATTACCGCTGAAAGAATCTGCGACTGCTTTTGCTTATCTTCTCTGTTTCTTGCAACATCCTCAGTTGCCGAAAGAATAAAACCAAAATCAAGCACAAGCTGAATGTATACGGAAAAAGCCTGCGCAAAGCTGACAACACCGAAAACATCGGGATCAAGTATTCTGGTCTGATACGGTACTGTTATAAATCCGAACAGATAGTTTGAAAAGGTCAGGATATACAGCATTACCGTATTTTTCATTAATGCATTTTTACTTTTATCCATTTTTTATATGCTGTATAATCCTTTCTGCAATAACCTCGGAAGCCGTGCCGTTCTCGGAATAATTCATTTTTTCATTAAATTCTCTGAGCGAAGCCAAATACTCTTCCTTATCAAAATTGCGTATTCTGTCAACAAACTCGGCATTGCTTTCTGCAAGAATAAAAGGCAGATCCTTCATATCAAAATACAATTCTCTGTCTTTTTTGTATTCCTCAATATCCGTTGCAAAAAGGAATACAGGCTTTTCTATCATACCTGCCTCAAACATAACACTGGAGAAATCACTTATAACAGCATCGCTGGCAGGCAATAACTCATAAAGGTCCGGATAACGGGTTGCGTTGATTATACTGTCGGAATATTCAATAAAATCAGCCTTTGAAGCAACATTCGGATGAAGACGCACCGCAAACACCCATTCATCGCCTGTCTTATTCTTTAATTCCCTGAGCACATTCTCAAAATCTATTCTGTAGCAATCTGTTCTGAGATCAACACGGAAAGTAGGCACATACAGAATAACCTTTTTGTCAAGAGGTAAGCCTGCAGCCCTTCTGATTTCGGAAACCTTTTCATCCGATACTGAGAAAATAGGATCAAGTCTCGGGGAGCCGCATTCGAGAATTTCTCCGTCATACCAGAAGGCATTTTTTATAATATCGGTGAAATAGGCACAGTTGGAAATAATTTCATCACAAACAGCGGAATCGTACTTTGCGTGTTCGATATATGTTTTTTCAAGAGTCTTTTCGGTATCCTTCTCAATTTTCTTGAGAGGTACACCGCCGTGCCAGAGCTGAATATAAAACTGTCCTTTTCTCTTTAAGATTTCGGCACTGATACGGCAATTATTCAGCCATACACCCGCAGTTGCCATTTCTTTATAGAAAGCAAGAGACTGATATTCAACACTTCTGATTCCCTGAGGCAAGGATTTTTCCGAGCCGTTTTTTGTTGCCCAGACTATATCTGCATCAGGATACTTTTCACGAAGCTTCAATGCCACGGGCTTGCCGTTATCACCGAAGCCGCGTCCATAGTAGTTAAGAAAAACAACCTTGTTCTTCTCTATGGGCTTTCTCCAACAGATGTGCATCCAGATGCGGACACAAAATCTTCTCACCAACAGCAAAAAACGTACTAAACCTTTATTTTTCTTCAAAAGATTCTTTATCTTTTCCAAAATAATTGCTCCAATCCGATTTATACAAAATAACACTTATTTTAATCTGTCAAAAATACTGTTTTTAGAATTCTGTAATCTGTATAACACTTTAGCAAGCACATAATTCGGCAGTACCCATTTTGTACTGAAAACAATATTGCATACAATTTCTTGTTTTCTGCGTCCTTTTGCATATTTTATTGCTTCAAGACAATTCGCATCAGAAAACAGACCTTTTATCACAGCCTTCTGCTCTTTTGCTGAAAGATTGGATTTCTGACTGCAGTTTTTAATGATACCTGAAACAACATGCTTTATATGCATTGTACAGATTTTTTCTCTGTTTTCGCCGTCAAACTTACGGTTTTTTTCAAAAAGCTCCTTCATCAGAACATAGCGCTTATCTATAATTTCAAAATAGTCAGGCAGATATTTCTGAGTCAGTGCCTCATTTGATGACTTTATGTAATGGTAAAAGCATCCGTCTACAAGGGAAAGCTTTTTTACCTTATCAAAAACATAACAATTGTACTGATAGTCTTCAATAAGTGTCTGATTCTTGAAATAAATACCTAAAGAAGCAATAACTTCTCTCTTATAAAGCTTATTGCAAGTAAAAGCAAAAAGGCGTTTTCTGTCAAGCTCTGCAATTTTATCAAATATGAGATTCTGTTCATCAACAGTTACCGTTTCACCTGTTGCATCTTCAACACACACACTGACATTACCCTCCGCATCAAGGGTATCATGGTAAAAGCCGGAAATAACAATATCTGCATCATTGGCATTTGCAAGAAGTCTTTCATAGGAATCGGGCTCAATCCAATCATCAGAATCAACAAAAGTAAAATACTCTCCGCTTACAACCTCAAGTCCGGAGTTACGTGCCGCACTCAAACCTTCATTCTGAGGCTTGTCAATATAAATGATTCTGGAATCAGCCTTAGCATATTCTTCGATAATCTTCCCTGAAGAATCCTTACTGCCGTCATTTACTATAACAATTTCAATATCTTTTCTTGTCTGAGAAATTACACTGTCAATAGCTTTGGATACTGTTTTTTCTGCATTGTATACGGGCATAACAACCGATAAAATGGGATTCATAAAGCTCTCTCCTTATTTTGTCTCTGAAATCTGTTCATCCTTTGCAGAACAAAGTCTGATTGCATATCCGAGAAGTGTAAACAACAAAATGGTAGCGCCTGACAAGGTATAGAACAAGCAAGCAATAAACATACCGCAAGCAAGAAGATTGATAATACCGGCAGCTATGAAGCCTGTAGCCTTTGCTTTACGGGGATCTTTGTATCTTACAACAATGATATCCTTTGCACAAAGAACAAAGAACAGTACGAGTACAAGTGTACCGACAACACCGTTACCCATAAGCAGCTCTACATAGCTGTTGTGGATGGAGTAACCGGAAGAAATTCTCAGTGAAGGATCAGATTCATTTGCTGCTGCATGGTAATTTCTCGGACCTACACCGACAACGGGATGCTCCTTGAATACTGCCTTGAGGCCTTCCATCCAGAGACCAAATCTGCCGTTGGAAACATCAGGCTTTGCCATAACATCTTCTCTGTCAAGCTTGTTAACAGTCAGCTCTGTTGTTGTTTCGGGAACAGTTGTCTTTTCTGCAGTGGTTTTTTCCTCAGTTGTCTTTTCTTCGGCTGTTGTCTTTTCTGCAGTGTTTTTTTCCTCAGTTGTTTTTTCTTCAGCTGTTGTCTTTTCTGCAGTTGTTTTTTCCTCAGTTGTTTTTTCCTCAGTTGTTTTTTCTGCAGTGGTTTTTTCCTCGGTTGTCTTTTCAACCGTAGTTTTTTCGGGAACAGTGGTAATTTCCTCTGCCGTTGTTTTTTCCTCTGCCATATTTTCGACAAATTCAACAGTATAAGCTATGCCGTAACGGATATAAGGAAGAACATTTTTCGTCAGGAGTGCAGAGCCGTAGCAGGCACCTGCACAGACAACAGCAAGAACTATAGACAAAAGCTCTTTTATTACAATATGCATCTTCTTGCCCTTGAAGAGGAAAAAAGCATAATACCATGCACATGCAACAGCGGAAAGGCAAAGGGAAAGAAGTCCCATACGGGAGTTTGAGAGAATGATATAAAGGAACTGGAATACGATATTTACAATGTGGAAAATCTTAAGTCCCTTTTTATCGGAAGTGAAAACAGCAAACAGACTCATCGCAATAAGTGCGATTGAAATTGCGGAAGCAAAGTTCGGGTCAACAAAAACACCCCACAAACGCATAACCACTGCACCCATATGCTCGTGAACAAAGCCCTGAGGAATTACTGTTGTCTCACCCCAGAGATATCTGTTCTGCTCATAGGAGATATCCGCAAAAAACATATAAAGTGAAATAACTATGGCAACAAGCCATACGGCACTTACTGTAGTTGAAATAATTCTCAGCTCTTTTTCAAGCTCTTTGCGATCTTTGCTCACGCCGACAACATAAAGAAGGCAGAACTGAATAAACATATTGGCAAGTGTTTTGATATTCTCCACATATCCGAACCTGAAGCCTGCCACAGATGATATTACCGTGAAGCCTGCAAAAGCTGCAAGAATCCAGATATATTTCGTTTTCCATATATTTCTGAAAACGAAAACATCCCAACATACAAGAAGCCCTGCAACTGCGATAACAAGCAGATTCAGAATATCACTCATAAGATAGGGCTGCAATGCAGTAACGTTCTGTCTCGCAAGAGAGTATATAACCAGAACAATTATGTAGCCTATTCTGATATTGGAATACAAGGATTCCTTTTTCAACAAATTCAACATATTAACAACTCCAAAAAAATTATCTGCCAGCCTTGAGCTTTGTGAAGAGCTTTGTAAACCTTCTCTTAACAAAGGTTATTGTCATGCTTTCAAGATAAATGAGCAATGCTGATTTCATCTTATAGGGAATAAGCATCACCTTCATATAAATTGAATTGGCACGGGCATTGCCGAGACTCCACTTTACGTTGGGGTTCTTAAGCATTTTCTTAATTTCAGCCATTTTTTCTTTAACTGAAAGCTTGCAGCCTGGATTAGTAATGTTTTCAACACAGCCGATAAATCTTTCAATGTATCTTCTTGCAAGGAATTCACGGCTGTTTTCATCATCGATACCCCAGCCCTTATAAAGATCAACCATCCAGCCGTGCTCTTCTTCACGCTTTGCATACATTTCGGGACGATACTTTGCGGTTTCACTTTCCGCTCTTGCTCTCATAAAGTGATAATACTTCTCAGAGGAAACGGCAACCCTTTCTACATTTCTTATAACACTTAAGTTAAAGGGGAAATCATCCCAGAAGGTATTGGGGAAAAGAAGTCCGTTTTCGTGAATATAAGAAGCAAGGAAAAGCTTGTTCCAGGGAGTATAAAGAAGATTTGAGTCAAAAAGACGGTATGCATTCTCTCTGAACTCCTGCTGAGTCTTAAATACCTGAGAAGGCTGGAACTGCTCCTGAGTAACATATTCAGTATCAGAATGATATGTATCAATATAGTAGCCTGTTACAACATACTGGGAATTGTTTTCTTCCGCAATATTGTACATATCCTCAAGCATTGTCGGCTCTGCCCAGTCATCGGAATCCATAAAATACATATACTTACCCTTAGCCTGGGGAATTGCCATATTTCTTGCGGAGGGAGCACCTCCGTTTTCCTTGTGAATAACCTTTATTCTCGGATCCTTTGCTGCATATTCATCACAGATTTCTCCGCTGCGGTCCTTTGTGCCGTCATCAACAGCAAAAAGCTCCCACTCCGTAAGAGTCTGTGCCTGAATGCTTTCTATTGCCTTACCTACATATTTTTCAACGCCGTATACAGGCATTATGATTGAAACCTTTATATTCTCCATATCTTTAATCTCCCTCTGATTATTTACCGAATACTTCTTCTGTTTTGAGAAGAGCTGATTCGATTACCTTATCCATATCATAGTACTTATATTCCGCCAGTCTTCCGCCGAAGATAACATTCTCTTCCTTATCGGCAAGAGCCTTGTATTTCAGATAAAGCGCCTGATTCTTTTCGTTATTAACGGGATAATAGGCCTCCATACCTTCCTTCCAGTCAGCAGGATATTCCCTTGTAATAACAGTTTTTTCCTGAGTGCCGAATTCGAAATGCTTATGCTCAATAATTCTTGTAAAGGGAGTTTCGCGGTCAGTATAATTCACAACCGCAACACCCTGGAAATTTTCCTCATTGAGAATTTCGCTTTCAAATCTGAGACTTCTATACTCGAGTCTTCCGAGTCTGTAGTCATAGAAGGAATCAATTGTTCCCGTGTAGACAATTTTATCCGCAAGTGCATTATACTTTTCTCTTTCAAGAGTATAATCAACACCTGTTATTACCTCTATACCCTCAAGAAGCTTGTCTGTGATTACATTATAGCCACCTATCGGGATACCCTGATAAAGATCGTTGAAATAGTTATTGTCATAAGTATATCTTACGGGAAGTCTCTTGATGATAAATGCGGGAAGATCAGTACAATCTCTGCCCCACTGCTTCTCGGTGTAGCCCTTGACAAGCTTTCTGTAGAGATCCTCACCGACAAGGCTTATTGCCTGTTCTTCAAGGTTTTTGGGCTCACCTGTAATCTTACTGCTCTGTTCCTGAATCTTAGCCTTAGCTTCAGCAGGAGTAGCAACTCCCCAGAGCTTTGCAAATGTATTCATATTAAAAGGCATATTGTAAATTTCACCCTTGTAATTTGCAATGGGAGAATTTGTATAACGGTTAAACTCACAAAGAGAATTCACATATTCCCAGACGCGTTTTATGCTTGTGTGAAAAATGTGCGCTCCGTATTTATGTACGGTAACACCTTCAATGTTTTCACAATGAATGTTTCCGCCGGTGTGATTTCTTTTTTCTATAACAAGACATTTTTTGCCTCTTTTTGTTGCTTCATAAGCAAAAACCGAGCCGAAAAGTCCGCTTCCTACAATAAGATAATCGTAATGTTTTTCAGTCATACACAACACCTTACAAATCTTTCTTTCACCCCACGGATGAAAAATTATTTTATCATACATCGTATTTTTATAAAAATAGACATAACACGAGTATTATAATATCTATATATTACTACACCGTTTGAATAAAGTCAACCAAACACAACAAATATCTTACAAAAAACATCTCATTTTGTTACCTTTTCCGCCAGCAGTAAACATTTTTGGACAAAAATCATCATATTTGTCATTTTTTTCTTAATATCCGGTTACAAAAATGAAATAATTGATTTAAAAAATATCAGCATATTATCAAAAAAAAAAAAAACAGACATAAGACTGCTCTCTGACAGTCTTATGTCTGTTTTATACTAAAGCTTGTTATTTGCAGATCATAAAAAGCTCTCTTGTGTTGGTATTCAGGTTATCCACATACCAGGACATGCCGATTTTTACGAGAGCAACCTCACATTCCGCAAGAGCTTCACCGCCGTCAAGTGACACCTCAACACACACAGTTTTCACTTCTTCAAATTCCGAGTCTGAAACACCGTAGGTTTCATAAATACCGGAATAGTCAGTTCCCTTGCAGGTTGAAGGATACCCCTCCTCTGTGCTGACAGCCTTACATACAATCCTGTAGTCCTCGCCGAATTTTTCCGTATATAAGCCTGTTGTCTTATCACTGAGCTTCACACCTGAATTCTCATCATAAATCTCCTCAGTACCGGTAAGAGCTTTTCCGTAAGCAAAAACATTCGCCTCAAATGCTGTAAAGAAAACCTCATCGTTGAAAAATTCATCTCCGAAAATCTCCCTGCGTTCAGCAATAAGGGATTTTATGTATACCATAAAAATACTGTTGTAATCATCCCAGCCGTATGTATCAATAAGCTTTTTATAAACAGGATACATGCGTTCAATAAGCTTTCCGGACAGAGTACCGTCATCATTAAGAGTTTTTTCGCCCTTAAAGGATTCATCAGAATAATCGTTTCCGTCTTTTGTTATAAAAAGATCAATGTAATTCCGGCGTATAAAGTCACCGTATTTCATTTCCTTGCTGACGAGTGTGTTCTTATAAGCATTATATCCGTCACCGGTCTGAACTATTGTATCAACATAAAACTCTGCAAGTCTTTCAGGATGGAAGGCCATATACTTTGCACTGAAGGTTGCAGTGCAGACAACAACAAGAATTACGGCAACAGCAACAAAGGATGCTATGGCATAAAGCTTAAAATTGAAGCCTTTTTCTTTATTTGACATAATCTCTCTCCTCCCCTTTATACTTCTTCCGAAGCTGCATTTCTTCTCTCTATGAGAGTTTTTACAATATTATCCTTCTTCTCCCCTACCATATCATAGAAGAAAATGGGCACCGCCTGAAGAACTACGAATATTGCAGGAATGATAGTGTAAATCATAAGAAGCTTATTGAGGGTTGATTCTGTCTGAGCTGCATATGCAACATTTACATCAGTTGAAACAAGATATCCCGACCATGTGTAAAGAAGCCAGGGACCGAGAGCCTTGGTAAAAGCGGATGCAATTTTAGAGAAAAGACCGTAGCCGGCATATGCAAGTCCTTCCTGACGCTTGCCTGTCTTATACTCAATCTCGTCAACGCAGTCAGCAATCATAATATTGGGAGTAACATTGGTGTTTCCGTGCTGAAGACCACAGAAGAAATTGAGAATAAGGAAGGGAATAATAAGCCCGTCATTAAAGCCGATACCTCTGGACACAAGAAACAGTATGGCAAGAGAGGAAGCCCCGTAAAGGCTGAAAAGGATGAAGGTCTGTTTTGTTGAAAACTTTTTGAGTACAATGTTTACAAGCAGTGTACCTACTGCAGTACCGATACCCATAGGAAGAAGCAATCCGAGCTTGAGATCCTTTGAGCCCAAAAGATAAATTGCGATATAAAGAGAAACAGTACCGTATACTCCTCTGCCGAAGCCTGCAAGCTTGGTAAGAGACACCATAAGAAGATTCTTATTGGTAAACACAACCTTCACAGCATCCTTGAGGCTTACCTTTTCCTGGGTAAAGGGTACTCTTTCCTTGTTGTTTACAAAGAAAATCATAGTAAACAGAATAATTCCGAGACAGCATATTCCCGTAGAAATAACAAGATCAAGTCCTTGTCCCTCTGCATTTTTAAACTGCTGCTGTCCCATAACCGCCTTCATAATAAGACCGACAACAAGAATTACAACCATGCCGCCTGACTGTCCTACAGATTTAAGGAAGGAAGCAATTGAAATGGCGCTTGAGCGCTCTGATGGATCAGGTGAGCACAGGGCACCGAAGCAGTTTGCAGGACTTTCTACCGCACAGCATGCCATTGTGTATGCAGAATAAATCACAAACATCCAGATAACAGCAATTGTCTGATTATTTGTATCGGGAGACACAAAAACAAACATTGAAATAAGAGCAAGCGGAATAACTCCGAAGCCGACCCAGGGCTTTACCTTGCCGAATTTCGTTCTCGTATTATCAACAAGATAGCCTATGACAAGCTCACATACCGCACCTACAATACCGGCAACAAGAAATACAACCGATATCATATTTGACATAACATCAGGATCAAAGCTCTTGCCCTTGAATGCAAAATCTGCAAAAAATGTTGCGGTATAATCGGGCATCCAGCCCGTAAGAAGCGCAATACCGAAAAGACCTATACCAAAGGTTATTATTTCGGATTTTTTCATATATTTTTTCTTAGTGTTTTCGGACATAAAATATCCTCCTTCAATCTTATCCTTTTATTTATATCACTTTTCGTCAATTCATTCAATTGATTCTTTTAACAAATGTTTATTTCCCTTTTAGTAAAAAAGACCATCAGGAATCAAATATTTCTGCAAGTGATACATAAAACACCTTGACAAATGAAGTTATCATAGCTATAATATTAAAGCACAAAGCACCAGCCGGTGTGGCGGAATAGGCAGACGCAAGGGACTTAAAATCCCTCGGTGGCAACATCGTACCGGTTCAAGTCCGGTCACCGGCACCAAAAAAAAGACGATTCTACGGAATCGTCTTTTTTTATTCAATGCGAAAAATTGATATATAATCGCAGTCAGGCTTATGCAAGCATATGAACCATATATGATATCATCGTAAAGAGAATTGCTTTTCGGTGTGTTTACATACCAAAACAACACTTATTATAACATAAATCACTTTGTGTTGATTACAATCCGTCAGCTGCGGATTATGTACAATCCCCCGATTCGACAAAAAACTTTGACATACATAAGCAACATATAAACAGGATGAAAAAAATTAAACATATTTCCCTAAACTTATTTACTTTTCTACATTTTCTTGTATAATTAGTCACAGAAAACACAAACTTTTTTAACAATAAGGACACAAGAGAGAAATAATTATGAAAATTACGTGGTACGGAACAGCAACCATCGGAATAGATGACGGAAAAACCAAGCTGCTTTTTGATCCGTTTGTACGGATGAACAGGCGAATTGAAACTACACCGATTGAAGGATTCAAAGGTTTTGACGCGGTTCTGGTCACCCACGGGCACTTTGATCATATATACAGCATCCCCGCATTAACCGAAGTTGATAAAAATGTTCCGATTTACTGTACCAAAGCTCCCAAGAAAACACTTATGACAATGGGAGTAGCCGAAAACAGGATCAAAATGATTAAAGAAAATGAAGTGTTTCAGATTGGTGATTATACCATCAGAGCACGTCGATTCAGACACATTATTTTTGACCCTGTCTACATTCTCTCTGTTGTACCTAAATGTGCGCTGATGCTTCCACGTCTGTTCAGTCAGGTATCCCTAAACCGGAAAATGCCGGAGGGAAGAGAAATTGTCGCCTATGAGATTGAAGCGCAGGGTAAAAAGATTTTCCTTACCGGCTCCTTCCGTGAGCATCCGTCGGAGCAGTATCCTGAAGATATTGATCTTTTGATTCTTGCTAACGGAGGAAGTGTATTCATCCCCGAAAAAACAAAAGGCTTCATTGACAGGTATCATCCGAAAAAAATCTTTGTGGATCATTTTGACGATGCATTTCCTCCTCTTACTCGTGAAGTCAGTGTCAAAAGGTTAAAAAACACGCTTAAAAAGCGCCATCCGGAAATTGAGTTCATTATCCCGGAAATCTGCAAGTCTGTTGACCTGTAACCGCCATTCTGAATAACTATAAACAAAAGCCACAGATGAGCATCAAGCTGATCTGTGGCTTTCTTTGTGCAATTATTTGTTTCTCTGAGTTAATACTGAGTCTTGAGATTTATCCACAATTCACTCTGAAGCACAAGAGTTTCCTTGTTAAGATTAATGAACACCTCGCACTTGTCGAGTATTTCCTGAGAAGGATATACGAGAGGATCGTCCCTTTGCTCGGGCTCAAGTGCCTCATATGCTGCAGTATGGGGAATTGCATACCATACCTCTTCGGCATTTCTTTTTGCAATATCCGTTCTGCACATAAAATCGATGAACTTATGAGCACCCTCCTTGTTAGGTGCATCCTCTAATATACACATAGAATCAAAGAACATATTTGCGCCTTCTCTGGGCACATATGCGGCAAGATCCTCGTTCTGCTCAATCATAGTCATGGCATCGCCTGCATAGTAGGCTGCAATATATGCTTCCTCGTTGAGCATTTTGTCAAAAATCTGATCCATAACATAAGCCTGAACAAGAGGCTTCTGTTTTTTGAGCTCCTCAGCTGCTGCATACCAATCATCGGGATTAGTTGTGTTCATTGAATTACCGAGCTTTATATGTGCAAGAGCAAAGGCATCGCGGGGATTGTCAAACATAAGGATGTTTCCTGCATATTTCTCGTTCCAGAGAAGATTTATGCTTTCATCCTTAACGTCCTCTTCATCAACGTATTTTGTATTGTAAACAATAACCACGGTACCCCAGGTATAAGGCACGGAGTACTTTTCTTCGGGGTCATAGGAAAGACCGCGGTATTCTTCGCCGATGTATTTATAATTGGGAATACTGTCAAATTTCAGAGGTTCAAGTTTTTCTTCGCTTATCATCTTTGAAATCATATATTCGGAGGGAATAATGACATCATAGGAAGCAGCACCGCTTACAATCTTCGAATACATTTCCTCATTGCTGGCATAGGTGGTGTAATTCACCTTGATGCCCGTTTCTGCCTCAAAATCGTCGAGCACACTCTGGTCGATATATTCGCCCCAGTTATACACATTTATTGACTGTGCATTTCCCCCGTTGCCTCCGTCACCGCAGGCAGCAAGAGAAAACAACAGAAGAATAACACAGCTAAGGGAGATAATTCTCTTTTTCATGTCATTACCTCCTTATCTCTTTGCTCTTCTGCCGGTCTCGGGCTTTTTGATGTTTGAAACAAGCATCAACACAAGAATCACGGCAAAAAGAAGTGTTGAAAGTGCATTGAGCTTCAGTGAATAAGGCTTCTTCGTCATTGAATAAATCGTAACGGGAAGTGTCTGGAAGGTAGCACCTGAGTTGAAGTAGCTGATAACAAAGTCATCAAGTGAAAGAGTAAATGCCATAATAAGTCCCGAAATGATACCGGGAAGAATCTGAGGAATTACAACCTTCATAAATGACTTTACGGGAGGACATCCAAGGTCCAGAGCCGCATAATAGATATTCTGATCCATCCCCTTGAGCTTCGGAAGCACCGACAGAACAACATAAGGAATATTGAATGTAATGTGAGAAATCAGCAACGTGCTGAAGCCCATTTCCATTCCGTTAAAATGAGAAAGCACAAACACAAAAAGTATCATCATTGAAATAGCGGTAACTATTTCGGGATTTACAACGGGAATATTGTTGATGCTTAAAAGTGCCGACTTTTTCCAGCCACGCATTGAGTTGATGCCGACAGCCGCAAGAGTGCCGATAACCGTTGCAATAAAAGCAGACAGCACGGCAATGATTATTGAATAGTAAAGGGACTGCAGTATAAGCTCATCCTGGAAAAGCTCTGCATACCACTGCAGGGAAAATCCCTCAAACTTCGCACGGGAGGAGCCTGAATTAAAAGAAAAAACAACAACAACGAGAATCGGCAGATACAAAAACGCAAGAATGAGCGCATTATATGCCTTAAGGAATTTTTTCATATTCTGCCACCTCCCGAGGTTTTTGCATCCTTGTCAAAGTGATTCATAAAGAAGGTTGCAACAAGAATGAGTATCATAAGCACCATTGAAAGGGCAGCCCCGATATTATAATTTACCACACCCGAGTTTCCGAGGAAATAGTCTTCAATAAGGTCACCTATAAGGAAATCCTTACCGCCTCCGAGAATTCTCGAAATGATAAATGTACTGATTGAGGGGATAAAAACCATTGTTATTCCGGAAATAATACCGGGCACACTGAGGGGAAGAATAACTCGCTTGAACACGTGAAAGCCGTTTGAACCAAGATCTCTTGCGGCTTCAAGAAGAGAATTGTCAATTTTTGTAAGAGAGGTATAAATGGGCAGAATCATATACGGCAGAAAATTATAAACCATACCCAGCACTATTGCACCGCGGTTGTTTATAAGCTGAAAGCCGTCAAATTCACTGCCGAAAAGTCCTGCAATGCTTCTGAGGGCAGAATTTATAAGACCGTTGTTTTCAAGAATTGTCATCCATGAATAGGTTCTTACAAGAAAATTCATCCACATGGGAAGCATTATTATAAGCGTAGCATTTCTCTGAATCTTTTCGCTTGCCCTTGACATGCTGTAGGCTATGGGGTAAGCAAGCACAAGGCAGATTACCGTAGCAATAAAAGCAAGATGAAGAGAAAGCAGCATGGTGGATCGGTATGTGAATATCCACCTTAAATTCTCGAAGGTGAAGGCTCCGTCGGCATTTGTGAATGCATAATACACAACAAGTGCCATGGGAACAAGCACAAAAACAGTCATCCACGAGGAAAAGGGAGTGACTGTCGCCTTCTTGTTTCCTATAGTAACAGTCTTACTCATCGTCCGAGCCCTCCGCATCAATTCCTGCATTTACATCGGACAATTCATCGAATTCGTCAGAATAACTGGAGAAATCACCGAAGGTACCCGAATACTCGGATTTTTTCATAATGTGAATGGCATCAGGCTCGATAACAAGACCGATTTCTGAGCCCTCATACTGTATATCAGTGGACTGAATCATCCACAAAAAGCCGCCGATATCAACAATAATCTCATAATGCACGCCCTTGAAGGTAACAGAAGTAACCTTACCCGTCAGCATTCCCTCGCTTACGGGTACAACATCAACATCCTCAGGACGAACAACAACGTCAACGGGCTCATTTTTACCGAATCCGCCGTCAAGACAGTCGAAAACATGACCTGAAAATTCAACAACCTTATCCTGCTTCATAATACCGTCAACAATATTACTTTCACCGATAAAGTCTGCAACAAAGGCATTCTTGGGCTCATTGTAGATGTCTGTGGGAGAGCCTATCTGCTGGATTTTACCGCTGTCCATAACAACAATTGTATCAGACATGGAAAGAGCCTCTTCCTGGTCGTGTGTAACATAAATGAATGTGATATCAAGGCTCTGCTGTATCTTCTTGAGCTCATTCTGCATATCCTTACGCAGCTTAAGGTCAAGTGCACCCAGAGGCTCGTCAAGAAGAAGAACCTTGGGATCAACTGCAAGAGCACGGGCAATTGCAACACGCTGCTGCTGACCGCCTGAAAGTGAATTGATGTTTCGTCTCTCAAAACCGCTGAGATTAACGAGTGCAAGCATTTCAGTAACAGTCTCTTTTATTTCTTTTTCACTCATCTTTTTGATACGAAGACCAAAGG
>JAZRNB010000036.1:0-51340 GCA_045647985.1 Acutalibacteraceae bacterium | reverse complement strand
GCTTCCCGACTGGAAGGCAGCTGCAAATCTTGTAAGAAAGATTGCTGAAAACTACAGACTTCCTTACTACTCAATCTCTCCCACATATTCCGTATGTCAGGAGCACGGCTACCTTATCGGTGAGCAGTACAAGTGTCCTCTTTGCGGAAAGGAAACTGAGGTTTACTCGAGAATTACCGGTTACTACCGTCCCGTTAAGAACTGGAATGACGGTAAGAGCCAGGAATTCAAGGACAGAAAGGTTTACAATATTGAGAGATCTGTTCTTAAGAGAGACGGTGCTGTTGCAGAAGAAGCTGCTGCAGAGTGTGCTGCAGACTGCAGCGAAGCAGAAAAGGTGCTTCTTTTTACAACAGAGACCTGTCCTAACTGCAAGCTTGCCGTACAGTGGCTTGACAAAGCAGGTATTTCCTATGAAAAGCTTCTTGTTTCGGAAAATCCCGACCTTGCAAAAGAGCTTGAGCTGAAGCAGGCTCCCACACTTGTAGTTTACAAGAACGGTGTTGCAGAAAAGTTCGCAGGTGTTGCTGCCGTAAAGAGCTTTATTGACACCAACAAATAATCAACGCGGGAATCTGATATAAAACAAAGACCTTAAACCAATCGGCTTAAGGTCTTTATTCATTTTAAATTCTTATTTCAGAATGATTTCAGAGTAAAATTTCACTTCCTCCGGAACGGAAATTCCGGGCAGCCTGAAATCAGAATGCTTACGGATTTGTTTTAATAAATTGCGATGTGTGAGATAACGGGAGCCACACGGGAATCGGTAATGGTGATTCTTATTGTATCTGTAACGGTAGGACGGAATCGGGCTATTTTTTTGTAGCCTGCGGTAGTACCGCTGTAGAGCCGTTTGAAGCCCTTTTGTTTTGCGCAGTCTATTGTAAAGCTCTCTATTCTCTGACTGAAAAGCAGGTTTTCTTTTATTACCGCCATTTTGATTTTTCTTTTTTCAGGGAGAGTTATTGTTATAACAGCGGTATTGCAACCGTCTTCCGTCTTGAAATAGGTGTCATATGTGTCTGTTTTTACATTTTCAATGAGATTTTTGCCGTCACTTCTGTCGGAGGAGAAAACCGCATCCTCTGAAAGGCAGACTGCAAAAGCTTTGTTTATTACTTCGCCCAGCTGATTGAGCCTTCTGATGTCAGCTTTGTTGAAAAGGCCGTTTGTGTCGGGGGGGATGTTGAGAAGTAAAGTGGAGTTTCCGCCTACACTTCTGAAATAGATATCGGTAAGAGTCTTAAGAGAACGGACCTTGGAATCCTCATTTTTATGATAGAACCAGCCGGGACGGATTGATGTGTCAACTTCAGCGCTCTGCCAGAGAATTCTTTCTGCATTTTTCAACAGCTTGCGGCTTCCCAGGTCTTCATCTGTTTCGGCAATTTCCGTGCCGTCACAAAGCTTTCTGGTAATTACACTCCATTCACTCATTCTTGTGTCACCGGCTTCATTGCCGCACCAACGTATATCGGGACCGCTGATTGAAATGCAGGCATCGGGCTGAATAGCTCGTATTACGGAATAGTATCTTTCCCAGTCATATTCCTGTTTTTTTCCGTTGGGACCTTCACCGCAGGCTCCGTCAAACCATACACAGAAAAGCTCTCCGTAATTTGTAAGAAGCTCTGTCAGCTGATTGCAGTAATAGTCGTCATATGCCTTTCCCTGACCGTAAAGCGGACAGTTTCTGTCCCAGGGAGAGAGATATATACCGAATTTTATGCCTCCCTTTCTGCAGGCCTCGGCACATTCCTTAACGATATCGCCTTTGCCATCCTTATAGGGGGAATTTTTTACGGAATGATCTGTATAGGCGCTGGGCCACAGGCAGAATCCGTCATGGTGCTTTGCTGTAAGAATCAAGCCGGTCATACCTGCGCTTTTTACTGCTTCTACCCATTGATTGCAGTCAAGCTTTGACGGATTGAATATTCCGGGATCCTCGGTTCCGTCACCCCATTCCTTGTCGGTAAATGTATTTACCGTAAAATGCACAAAAGCATAGAATTCCATCTGCTGATGGCGCAGCTGTCTTTCGGTCGGTATGATTTTTACAAGCTCAAGATCTCTGTCATAGTCGGAATACATATATCCACCTCTTAACAAAAGTTTAATATAATTCTATACCAAAATGCGGTCTTTTTCAATATTTTCGTGAAAATTTACATAAAAACAGATTGTTTCGGTACATTCTGTTGATTGACTTTTTTGGGACGGTAATATATAATTACATTGACTTATAATGTTTTATAGGAGGAATTTCAATGAAAAAGGCAATAAGCATTTTTCTCAGTATTCTTTGCGTATTTATGACTCTTGTTCCTGCTTTTGCGGCAGAGGGTGATACAGAGGGCACAGAAGGCAATGAAGGCACAGAAGAAGTAATTTATCACAATGTGACATTTACTCCCCCGACTCCGGGCGGAGAATATGACAATGCATACATCTATGTAAAATCCATCAACGGTGTTCCTCAGTTTGTTCCCGATGAGAATGGTCTTTACTGCATATACAAGAATATGTATATCCGCTATGATGAGCTTATTTCCGAATATCAGGAAGAGGTAACAGAGGAAAGATTCAGCCCTGTTCTCTGGGAAGGAACCGTAAAGGTTGCTGACGGCGATACCATAAGCTTCAAGGTTGTAACTTCTAAAAAATATAATGCAAGCACCGCAGTTGTAAGGGTTAATGAGGTGCCCGTGTCACGTAATGCTCAGGATGAATATGCTATCGCCGTTAACGGTGACATTAATATCCGTGTAGTTGAAAAAGCCGGCTCGGAAGAAATTCTGCTCAGAAATCACTACAATGTAAAGCTCACCTCAGGTGACGGTTACAAGGTGCTTACACTTAAGGATGAATACTATCATGTAAGCTATTACGGCGATTATTTTGATTTCCGTGTGAAGGTTCTTTCAGGTTATTCTGCAGCAGGTATCAAGGTAAGTGTTCAGAGAGGTCCCGGAATCCTCAGCGGTCTTCTTGATGAAGAGGATATGGATTCAATTACAGGTCTCATAGGCGGAGCGGAAACCCTCACTTCTTACGGTGTGGATGCAGATGGTTGCCGTCTTTACAGAATTGAAAATATCACAGATGACTGCAGAATTATCGTTTCCGGTGTTCAGGAAGAAAGCAGTGTGGGAATTATGGCAATTTTCAAGAGAATTATCCGCCTTATTCTCGACTTCCTCGGAATAAAGCTTGATTTTGTTGATTCTCTTACTGCATATCATACTGTTACTATTGACGGTGCTCAGGCTCCTGACGGTGTAACCTATAAGGTAATCCGTTCTACAAGTGATGATGTTACTCCTTCCGAATTCAATGTAACCGGCGGTGACGGAATCTCACTTGTTGTTACAAAGAAGAGCCTTAATCAGACTGTAAATGTTTTCTGGACTCCCGGTAATGAGGTTGGTGTATACCAGACCGAATGGAAGCCTGCATACAATAATATTACAGGTGAAACAACATACAGTGCTGTTTTCAATATCGATAATATTTCTGCAGATACAACTGTTGTAATTTCCTGATAATGTCTTTCGGGGCTGTACCCTTGCGGGTGCAGCCCTTTTTGTAATATGAGGTATTGCCTTTTTTATCTGAAATGTGCTAATATAGAGAAAATATTATCCGGAGGGTAAAGTATATGGTTATCAAAGCGCTGGCTTATTTTATGGCATTTATAGTTGTTTGCTTTTCAGGTATTTTCGGTGCTGAACCAAAGCAGTATTATGATGTTGTTGATATTACGGAATATCAAACATTCCGTTCATTCGGTACCTCAACCTGCTGGTGGGCGCAGACTATTGATACTGAGGAGAAGGCCGATGCAATAGCAAAGGCTCTGTTTTCTGACGATGAGGGCTTAGGTCTTGATGTTGTCCGCTATAATATAGGCGCAGGTGAAGCAGATAATCCTGATACAAGAATATGGGATACCTCAAGACGCACTGAAAGCTTTTATGTTTTTGATGCTCAGAAGGGTGAATATGTCTATGACTTTACCCGTGACAGCAATGCAAGACGTGTTCTTGATAAGGCTATTGAGTACGGTGCAAAGGAGGTTGTTCTTTTCTGCAACAGCCCTCACTATTCCATGACAGTTTCAGGGCAGGCAAGCGGCGGACTTGAGCCTAAGGTATCAAATCTTCCTGCGGAGAATTATGATAAATTTGTGGATTATCTTCTCACAATTGCCGATTGGTTTGTTGAGGAGGGTTATCCCGTAACATACATCTCTCCCATAAATGAGCCTCAGTGGGACTGGGGCGGTGAATGGGTAGGCCAGGAGGGCTGCCACTATGAGCCCGATGAGGCAGCAGCTCTTCTTGAAAAATTTGCCGTAGAAATGCAGGAGAAAAATACTCCCTATAAGCTTTCAGGTGTTGAGACAGGTCAGCTTTCCTGGTGGTATAATGACTATATGTTCAAGTTCTTTGAAAAGGATGCTGTTAATGCTTACTGCGATACCTTTGCGGGGCATTCCTACTGGCTTGACGGAAATAAGGCAGAAAAGACCAATTTCGGAAACACCTTCAGAGAAAAATATCCTGATAAGGCTTTTGAAATGACAGAATGGTGTGAGCTTCCTCTTACGATTGACTCAAAGACAATAGACAGCGGTCTTTATATGGCGAATGTAATTGTTGAGGATCTGACACTTCTTGACGCAGTTTCCTGGCAGAGCTGGACAGCCTTCAACGGTGACGGACTTCTCTATGAGGAGGACGGAGAAATAAAGATGTATAACCGCTACTGGGCATTCAAGCAGTTCACTTCGTTTATTGAGCCCGGTATGACAAGAGTTAAGGTTTTTGATGAAATCGGACTTGATGAAGATCTGCAGGAGGTCGCTTTTACAAACAACGAAAAAACAGTGCTTGTTGTAGTGAATAATTCGGAAAATGAAAAGGAAATCAGCTTCCTTGAAAAGTATCCGTCCGCTTCTGTTTATGTGACCGACAAGGATCATAACTGCGAAAATGTTGCAGACAGGATTTCCGGTGCAGACTATACACTTACGGCACGCAGCATCACAACAATAGTTTTTGATAAGACGGTATTCTGATAAGACTGTCAGGATAAATCAAATAAAAAATCCCGTATCTGAGAAAATCTCCGATACGGGGTATTTTTTGGTTTAAAGTTATTTAACGGTAATTTTAAGAGGGAGCTGTGTAAGCTTTTCCATTGCACTGTCTTTATTTGTCCCTGAGGTGTAGGAAAAATTCAGCACAGGGGAGAAGGTACCTTTTTTTGCGATGTCAAGTTTAATCTCTATCTTCCAGCGATAAACATCTGGCTCACCATTTGTTGCGGTAAGCACAAGTGCATCTGTTGTTTTCCCCTTTGCCTTATCCGTAAGAGCCGTAAATGCTATGCTTTCATAATCAATTCCCGTCAGTGTAAGGCTGTTGATTACCGCATAGAAATCACCCTGAGTCTTTTTTGCTTCAAAGAACATTGTAAGAATGTATTTTTCGGCTTTCTCATCAGCTTTTTTTATTGTGAATTCTGTATTTTCCAGGGAGAAGGCAATTCTGTCTGCAATAAGATTTTCGGCTTTTCCGGAAGCTGCATCCGGCTTTTTCGGCCCTGAAACAGCCACTGCAGTAATAAAAATACCTGACAGCAAAAAAACAGATATCAGGGTAAGAATCAATTTACGCTTTTTCATTTTTCTCTGCCTCCTTCTGACAATATTTTATGTAATAAATGAAGAAAAGTCAATCTGAAAATATTTCCGCAACCTTTTTCTGAAAATCTTCCCGTGTCATAAAGGAATTGAGCACTGAAAGAAGATTCTTTCCTGTAAGCCTTGCGGGAAGTCCCATTGCCGCAAGCAGTGCCCGTCTTCGGTCGGCACTGTTTTCACTGCCTGTAAGTCCCGCTTCAAAAAGATCTGCCGTTGTTACGGGCAGGCCTTCTTTTTTTACTTCTGTTTCGGAAAAAAGTCCCGTGTCAAAAAGAGCCTTTTCAATGATGGAATTTTCTATGCCCTCAACACCTAATTTACCTTCCTTTGAAGGGGCATCTTTTCTTTTTTCCTTGCCGTAAATATCGGGGATATAGGCATGGGTTATCTGATTTTCGGGGACTATGTTTTTAAGGAAATTTCTTATTCTGAAGCCTGCCGCATCAGAGTCTGTAAGAATTATTATTCCCTTTTCCTGCGCTATCTTCTTAATAAAGATCTGCTTTTCCTTCGAGTTAAAAATTCCGAAGCCCTCCGTGGTGATGATAAGTCCGTCAATTACCGTGGAGAGACGGGCTTTGTCATAACGGCCCTCTGTGATTATTGCTTTTGTTGTGTGAAGCATATTTATCCTCCGAGAGACGAAAGCTTTGAAATAAGCTCTGTCAGAAGAATTTCATCGGAAATGCGGCTGCTTTTGCTTTTTACGTCTGCCTCCGAGAGAATATCAAGTGCTGCACGCAGGGAGGAAACTGAGCTTTTCTTTACGAAGGGAGAGATTTTTGAAAAGGTATATTTTGTTTCTTTGTACTGAAAAGCCGTGGCAAAATCGCTTATCTGCTTATCCGCGTTGTAAGAGAGCTTAAGTCTGTAGGCGTTGACATACGCACTTGCAAGGGCACCTATGATGGCGCTTGAGGGAATTTTCTGCCGTATAAGCTCAGAGAGAATTTTATAAGCCTTATCCGTATTTCCTGAGAAAATGTTGGTGCTGATATCAAAAACCGAGGCTTCTACACTTTTGACTGCGGTGGCATCTATCATTTCCTGAGTTACGGGCTGTCCCTGAGAGTAGGCACAGACCTTGTTGAATTCGTTAAGTATTGTCTGAAGATCCTCTCCCACACAGGAAACAAGATATAAAGCGGTATCATAATCAATCGAGGTACCGCGGTCCTTTGCACGGGACACAAGGAGCTTCGCTGTTTTTGCAGGGGTGCGGTGCTCGATTTTTATAACTGCTCCGAGCTTATCAAAAATTTTTGTGACAGCATCCCATTTTGCATTTTTCCCCGAAGGAAGGGTGTCGCTTGAAAAATAAAATATCATTACCGTTGAGTCCGGAATGTTTTTGAGCTTTTCTTCAAACTGTGTAAGAGCTTTTGATGAAAGTCCGTCAAGGGGGTAGTTCCTCACAAGAAGGCAGGTTTTTTCTGCCATGAGAGGAAGATTTTCCGCATCTGCAAAAATAGTTTCAAGGTCTGTTTCATCGTCTTCATATTTATGGAAATTGAAGAACATCAGAGATTCGTCTACTGTTTTCGCGGTAAGCAGAGAACAGTAATGCTCCTTCAGATAATCGTCATCACCTGAAAAAAGAAAGATATTCTCTTTTATTTCGCCCTTCAGCATTTTAGCGAAAACATCTTCATCAATGAATGGCATATGAATCTCCTTTTACTGTAATTTTTATATCCGAATCCTTGGATGAAATAAAGGGAAACGGGTATATTCTTTCCCTGTCGGTTATTACTATGATATCCGAAAACGCAGATGTGTCAAGGGTGGCTGGAATATTGCTTCTGCAGATAAGTATATCGCCTGACATAAACTCTTCGCGGTTTTCTCCGAAAACAGAGGAGGGAAGAGTACAGATTACTATTTTTATATCATCAATATAAAGACAAATCGCAGAAAAGCTTTCATCCGTAAAGCCTGTAACAGAATTGTTGTTCCACAAGGCGCTGCTTACAGAGGAAGAAGTATTATATAACGAAACGGTATTTTCCGGAGACAGGTATCTTCCGATATACTCCGTGTTCCTGTTTTCGGTGTCTGTATTTCTCGGAATAAAAAGCAGGTCGGCTTTTGCAATTGTTCTTCTTTGCAGGTATCCGGAAAGCTCAGATACAAGAGAATATGAACCGCCCGAGCCTATAATTGCGGAATCTGAAAGATTGCTTGTTACTGCAATAAGAGTTGCATTTTCTCTGCCGAATATAACTATTTCGGATTCATCCTTATGAATATAAAGGTTTACTGCGGTAAGAAGACAGAATATGAGAGTCCCTGACAGAATACTTATAAGAGTCTTGCTTCTGTCCTTATAAAAAATTATAAAGATCCCGCAGAGTATTATTGTTATGAGAAAGCAGGGGAGAAGAAGTGAAAATTCGGCAGGAATCAGAAGAAAATCTGCCTCGGAAAGAGCTGTTACGGTTTTTATCATATGTTCACATATGCTGTTGGTGAAAAACTGAAAAACACTGAAGATGAAATTTCCCTCCGGCAGAATCACGAGAAATGCAGACACTATCATAACAGCTTGTGCAAGCGGAGTAATAATAAGTGAGGCTACAGGAGCCATTAAGGAAAAATATCCGAAAAACAGAGATACTATCGGAAGAGTTGTGAGTATTACCGCTGCTGAAATGATAATGTCATAAAAGAGCTGCTTCAGCTTTATCCGGATACGGCGGAGTTTTCCGACAGTAACACTTTTTTCAGGGAGAATAAATTCACTCCATAAGGCTATTGCACCGGTTGCCGTAAAGGAAAGCAGAAAGGACACGTTTCCTGCAAGGTACGGATTGAGTATAAGAAGAATTGTTCCTGAAAGTCCCAGTGAATTCAGCGGATCGGAGGCTCTTTTTATTATCCGTCCGCAAAATACCGTAATAAGCATTATTCCTGCACGAAGAACAGACGGGGAGAAGCCCGTGAATACTATGTAGAAAACAACGAAAAGAGCCGCAAGAATATTGGGAAGAAAGGAATTTTTTGCTTTTCTTTTGAAAATTAAAAAAAATAAGCCTGTCCATAAGGATAAATGCATACCTGAAACAGCAAAAATATGAGAGATTCCGCAGATTCTGAATGCATATGTCAGAGATGGAGAAACTGCATCCTTCGAGCCCGTAAAAAGTGCTTGTGCAACAGAAAAAGAATCAGTGCTGAGAGCTGAACGCAGCTTTTCTGAGGAATAGCTTCTCAGCTTCAGAATCGAAATATACAGGTTGCTTTCCGCTTCGGTTACGGAATATTCGTCTGATTTGTTATAGCAGGAAAGAAAGCTTCTGTCAGAGAGTCCGTGAAAACGGTAAATGCCGTCCCCTGAGGTCTCCTTGATTTCAGATGCGGTAAAGCAGAGCCTGTCTCCGTAAGAAAAGCTTGTATTGTTGCCGGGATAAAGGGTAATTTTCGAGTAAACTTTTGTATTGTCAATGAAGCAGTCCGAAAGGACCGCAGATTGTATACTGCCGTCTTCCTTAAATTTTATATCTGTTACCGTGCCGTGAACTTCTTTGCCATAGCCTGAAAGGTTGTTCTCCTTTTCTCGTACAGCCTCCGTAACAGAAAAGCTTACTGATGCGCTTGTTATAAAAAGTGTTATCAGAAGCAGTATTTTTGAAAAAACAGTTTTTCTGAGTGTGAAGTATAAAAACAGAGCTGAAACGGCTATGTGAATGACTGTTAAAGCAATATCTGCGCCGAGCATAAGAAGCAGATATGAAAAAAGAAGTGTCATTACGCAGACGGTAAAGGGACGTTTTATACGTATTATATTACTTTTCATCAGGCTGAACATTCAATGCCTTTATTGCTTCTTCAAGAGTATCGACGGGAGATCCCGCAATTGCAATTCCGTAGCAGGGAAGTCCTTTGGAGAATATACGAATTCTGCCCTTAAGTGCAGCAAGCTTTTTTGTGATTTCCGGGTCAATTTTCTGAGTATAAAGACACACATAACCCTCATTCTGAGCAATTTTATAAATGCCGTGGGTTGTTGCAGAGCTTCGTATCAACGGGATTTTCATAAGCCCGATAACGCTTTTCGGCGGTTCTCCGTAACGGTCTATGAGCTCGTCGAGAACATCACTGAAATCTTCTTCTGTTTTTATATCGGCAATTCGCTTGTAAACAGCGATTCTCTGCTGATAGCCTGAAATATAGCTTTCGGGAATGTGAGCATCCTGCTGGATATCAACCTGGCAGACTGCTTTGGGAGAGTTTTCCGCTTTAGTTCCTTTTATTTCTTCTACGGCTTCGCTCAATAAGGTCATGTACATATCATAGCCGACACTTGCAAGATGTCCGTGCTGCTGAGCACCCAGAAGATTGCCTGCCCCTCTTATTTCAAGGTCCCTCATGGCAATCTTGAAGCCGGAGCCGAATTGAGTGAATTCTCTTATTGCGGAAAGGCGTCTGTCGGCAATTTCCGTCAGCTGCTTATCCTTTTTGAAGGTACAGTAGGCACTTGCACGTCTTGTGGAGCGTCCTACACGGCCTCGCAGCTGATGGAGCTGTGAAAGTCCCATACAATCGGCATTTTCAATGATAAGAGTGTTGGCGTTGGGCACATCTACACCTGTTTCAATTATTGTGGTGCAGACGAGAATATCAACCTCTCCCTCGGTAAGACGCTTCCAGACATCTGTCAGCTCACCCTCCTGCATTTTTCCGTGAGCGACGGCAATGGTTGCGTCAGGGAAGAATTTCTGAAGCTTATCTGCCACAAGATCTATATCGTTTATGTTATTGTGCAGATAATATACCTGACCGCCGCGGCGCAACTCCTTTGCAATAGCACTTGATATAATGCCCATATCGTGCTCTATTACAAAGGTCTGGACAGGATGTCTGTCCATAGGTGCTTCTTCAATTACGGAAAGATCGCGTATGCCTGATAAGGCAAGATTCAGTGTACGGGGAATGGGCGTTGCGGAAAGAGTAAGAACGTCAACATTGGGAAATTTTTCCTTCAGCTTTTCCTTCTGCATAACACCGAATCTCTGCTCCTCGTCAACAATAAGAAGTCCTAAATCCTTGAACTCCACATCCTTTGAGATTATCCTGTGGGTGCCTGCAACGATATCAACAACACCTGCTTTGATATCTTTTATAATCTGCTTCTGCTGCTTTGGTGTTCTGAAGCGGCAGAGCATCTCCGCCTCTATGGGGAAGCCCTCGAAGCGGTGAAGTATAGTCCTGTAATGCTGGAATGCAAGAATTGTTGTGGGGACAAGAAGAGCAACCTGCTTGCCGTCGCAGATACATTTGAATGCGGCACGCAGAGCAACCTCGGTTTTTCCGAAGCCGACATCTCCGCACAGAAGTCTGTCCATAGGACAGCCCTTTTCCATATCCGCCTTTATTTCATTTATACATCTGAGCTGATCATCCGTTTCATCAAACTCAAAACGGCGCTCAAAGTCATTGAGCATATCAATATCGGGAGAAAAGGCATAGCCGGGGGCATTTTGTCTCTGAGCATAAAGCTTGATAAGATCCTTTGCAATATCCCTTACCGCACCGCGGACCTTGTTTTTTGTTCTCTCCCAGTCGGCAGAGCCGATGGTGTTGAGCTTTACGGTTCTGTTGGAATCCTCCTCGTGAGGACCGATATATTTTGAAATAAGCTCTAAATTAGTAACGGGAATAAACAGCACGCCGTTTTTTGCATACTGGATTTTTATATAGTCCTTGACTGTCTTGTTGATGGTTTTTTTCTCAATTCCTCTGAAAATGCCGATGCCGTGCTGCTCGTGAACAACATAATCACCCTCGTGAAGCTCTTCAAGGGAATTGAATGCATTTGCCTTTTTGTTGTATTTTTTTACGGAGCGTCTTGAGGCCTTTGCAAATCTGCCGTAGCTTATTATCAACAGCCTTTCTCCGGGGTATTCTATTCCCGCATTAAGAGCTCCGGGGAAGATGCTTATGGCTTCCTTTTCGGCTTTTTCGGGGAATTCACTGAAAAATGCAACCTTGTAGCCGTCATCTGAAAGGCTTCTGTAAAGAGTTTCTGCATTTTTCTGATTGCCGGCAAAGACAAAAACGGAGTATTTATTCTTGAGGGGAACAGCAATGTCCTCTGTCAGGAAGGAATATGAGCCGTCCCAGGCAGAGATCTGGTTTATATGATAGTTTATGAGATCCTTTACGGGAGTGTCAAAGCTGCCTCTTGCGAAATTGTCAATGTAAATTGTTTTTCTGTTATCATATGCCTTGTGAATGTCATTGAATGCGAAGCAGTAGTCGTCAAGTCCCTTGCACAGCTCGCCTTCGGTAAAAAGCTCCTTAAGCTCTTCGTTGAAAAGCTTTGTGGATGCCTTAGCTGTCTCCTTTATCGCAGATGATTCAACCGCTATGAGAAGGGCATCGGGGAAATAATCAACGGGAGACTGAGTTTCTTTATAGGCTATGGGAAGATATTTGTCAAGGCATCCGGGTGTGATACCGCACCTGAGTAAATCTGCATCGCGGTTCAGGAAGGCTTTTACCTTATCGGCGTTTTTGGTTCTGACAGATTTTGCGAGAGTTTCCAGCTTTTTTGCCATTTCCTCGTAATCATCAAAAACAATTTCCGAAACGGGAGCAAGTGATACAGTGTCAGCTCTGTCGGTTCTTCTCTGGGTAACAATGTCAAAATATGAAATTGTGTCGATTTCCTCGCCCCAGAATTCAATTCTTACCGGAGCATTAAGGTTACAGGGATAGATGTCGAGAATGCCGCCTCTTAATGAAAACTGACCGGGACCCTCTACCATTTCTGCAGAGGTGTAGCCGCATTTTATGAGGTTTTTTCTTATATCGTGTGTGGAAATCTCCTGTCCCTCTGAAAGGCTGAAAATGCGAGAAACAAGCTCGTCACGGGGCATAATTTTCTGCAAGGCTGCCTCTGCGGAAAGAATCAGAACGGAACATTCGCCCGAAATCATTTTGACAAGTGCCCCGATTCTTTTCTGCTCATATTCCTTTGAGCCTGCCTCAACGGTGTAAAAATTAAGGTCTCTTGCAGGGTATATAACGGCTTTTGTGCCGAGAGCAGTAAGGTCTGTGCAGAGCTTTTCCGATGTTGCATCGTCCGGAGTCAGCACAACGGCGCCGTGTGAAGTGGTTTCACACAGCGTATGAATAAGCAAAGCCTTGGGTGTGGGCGGAAGTCCCAATATTCCGAAGGGGAAGCTTCCCTTTTCAAGGTTATAGCTTATTCTTTTGTATTCGGGGGATCCGCTGAAAAAATCTGAAAAACAGGACATATTTTCACCCGTTATATCGGCTCATTGCGCCGTCAGTATCTCCGTCAAGTATATATTTTAAGGCTTCTACCGCCTTTTCCATCGTCTTTTTAAGTGTGTCCATATCAGTCTTGGAGAACTTTCCCAGAACATAATCCTTAAGATCGTCATCCTTGTCCTTTCGGTCGCCGACACCTATTTTAAGACGGGGAAAAACATCGGAATTGAGCTGCCATATTATGCTTTTTATACCGTTGTGACCGCCTGCAGAGCCCTTTTTACGGATCCGGAGTGTGCCTGTAGGCAGTGATATATCGTCATATATTACAATTACCTTTTCGGGAGGAATTTTGTAGAAGTCCGCAGCTTCCTTTATTGCATCACCTGAGCTGTTCATATATGTCTGGGGACGCATAACAAGACAGGAATGTCCCTCGATAACCGCTGTGCAGGTAAGAGAACGGTATTTTACCCTGTCGGTCTTTATTCCGTATTTGTTGCAGAGGATGTCAAGACAAAGAAAGCCTGCATTGTGTCTTGAATATTCATACTCCTTGCCGGGATTTCCCAGACCTGCGATTATGTATTCGGGTTTGCCTGCAAACCCTGTTGAAACTTCAGTTTTTTTCTTGAAAAATGCCATAGTTATATCTTCCTTTTCGGAGAGGCACGGAAAAACCGTTTACCTCATAAGTTTTGTTATTTCTGTTAAAATGCTCCGATATCTCATAACGGGAGGGGCGCCCGTTTTATACTGTTTTTATTTTTCACGGTACGGTTTTTTCTTCTTTACCCAGTCGGCCTTTACAATCTGTCTTGCACGGGCTATTGCCAGAGCATGGGCGGGTACATTTTCTGTTATTGTAGATCCTGCTGCGGTGTATGCACTTTCGCCGATTTCCACGGGTGCTATCAGGTTTGTATTGCAGCCTATGAAGGCGTTATCACCTATTATGCAGCGGTTTTTATCCTTGCCGTTGAAATTTACGGTAACTGTTCCGCACCCGAAATTTACACTCTTCCCCACATCCGAGTCGCCTACATAGGTAAGGTGTGAAACGGCAGTTTTTTCTCCTATTTCGGAATTCTTTATTTCGACAAAATTTCCGACTTTGACACTGTCCCTTATTACCGTTCCGGGACGCAGATGTGCGAAGGGGCCTACTGTTACACCGCTTCCTATAACAGTTTCCTCCGATTGAACGGAATTGAGAGCTGAGCCGTCTCCGATATGCGTTTTATAAAGAACCGTATTCGGACCTATTGTGCAGTTTTTTCCTATTACACAGCCCTCTTTTATGATTGTGCCGGGAAGAATTACCGTGTTCTCACCGATGACGGCAGAGGAATCGATCAGCACTCCGTCAGGGCAGGGGATTAAAACTTTCCGGGAGAGCAATTGCTTCAATATTTCATTTTTCCGACAGTTCTTCTTCTGTTCGGCGGAAAAGTCCCTGTCTGATGTTAACGATACATAGTTTTCCATTAAAAAAGCCTCCGTAAAGTATTATAATGCTATGTATATTGTTAACCGAAATATTTTAACACATAAGCAGATGTTGTTCAAGTTAAAAATTTCCTGAAATTCATCACAAAATGTTTCATCAGACTGTATTTGTGACTGTTTTATAAAAGCTTCTGAATATTTTTGGTGAAAATTCAAAAAAAATTCTCTTCAATCATATTTTTAATCTTTATCGTTGACAGTTGATGTTAATAATTATATAATTAATATGTATAAATATCTCGGTGTGTCCTGAATTGTCTGAAACACACCGGAAAAATTCTAATCAATTTTCAAGAGGAGGAATTATTGTGAGTAATAATTCATCGCTGAACAGATTCCGCAGAATAACAGTAAAAGCAATTATTATGCTTCTTGCCGTTGTTATGTCACTTTCTGTTCTTCCCGCATTATCGGCAGAGGTTATCCCTGCAGTATCTGCTGCTGATGCTGAAACTTTTGATGTGTATGCTGCAGATCTTGCCCTTATCAACGGTAAGCTGGCAGGCTATGCACAGGGTACGGTTGTCAATTTGACACTTTATACCGACATAAACTTTACTAACGGTGATGCAGAGATTTATGATAACGGCTTTACCGGTATTATTATTCCCGCAGGAATAACGGTAAATCTTTTTATGAACGGTAAATCACTGTCCTTTGTCAGAACCGAAAACGGTGCTTACAGACTGCCCTATGTTTACGGTATTCACAATAAGGGTACTCTTAATCTGTACAGCGGTGCGAAAACAACAGCGGTAAACAACAACGCTGATATCACACTTATAAACTTCCGTAACGGACAGACCTGTACCGATGAACGCGGAACAGTATATTGTGAGCTTGAGGCTATCAGAAATGAAGGCGCTCTTACCGTAAACCGCGGTGTAAACATATATGTGGAAACTCACAATGAGTTTGACGATGTAAGCGGTAGTGATTCTTCCATAAATGTTAACTACACAGAGCAGATTGCCAATGCAGGTACCGGCATTTACAATATCGGTAATGCCACATGCCAGGTCAACGGTGCTGTCATCAATGCAGTGGCTTACGGTCATACCATATACAGACTTTCAAATAACGAGGAATCCTGGGGCTGTAACACAACAGCTGCAGCTTACGGTATTTACGGCGGATATATTACTGTTTCCGGCGGCGCAAAGATAAGTACAACTTCGCATGCAAGCTCCCGCAGACAGAATTGTACCGGTTCAAGCAAGGATGACGGCAGATCTAAAATTACAGGTGTTGCTTACGGTATTGTTTCAGACAAGTCCGTCACCGTTACCGGTGCTGATATTGCAGCAACTGCAACTACATCATCTGATGATGCTCTTACACATAACTCTTCTGCAATAAATTCATATGCTGCAGGCGTATATACAAAGAGCGGTGTTGTTCCTTATATGCCTGATGTAAGCATAATTGTCAAGAGCAGTTCATTGAACCCAGATGATAATTATGCGGGTGCAATTAACTACAGAGAAGGTACTGTTGTTACTTCTTCAAGTCTTCCTGCATCATCAGAGGCAATTGTAAGCTCAAACAGATCTTACAATGCAACATATAAGGCATGGCCTTCATCGGCAGTCGAAGCAGGCAGCTTCTCTGATGAGGTCGGCAATATCCATACTACAGACATTATAACTTCAAACAACGGAAATCATCCCATAAGCATTGTAAGAGGTGCGCTTGAGGGCACAACACGTGTTCACGTTGTTTACAGATACTGGAAAAATGATTCTCTCAGTGAGCTTGATACAAGTGTTGTTGACAAAAACGGTAACAAGGGCTATACATATTTCCCCTTGGATAACGATCCTCTTATTGTAAAAACTCCCGCAACATTTGAGGGTATCGCAGGAAATTCTCTTGTTGTGAGAAACGGCGATCTCATCGGATATAAGGACGGCGGTCAGGCAAATAATGAGCATTACTGGGATTTCTGCCGACTTTCCTATGATAAGGTCGGAAAGGAAACCTTTGACCAGGTTGATATTCTTAAGCCCGGTACAGAGTTTGTTGTTTTTGAGGACGGTATATCAGATAAAATAGAGGCAACAGGCGGTTCTCTCTTTATTTATGTTGACTATATCAGAAAGCCTGTTTCTTATGTAAAGGCTGTAACTCCATCCCAGATTGTCAAAACCACTTATACCGGCACAAATATCAATGCAACAGATATCGGACTTAAGATTGTAGACTCTTATGTTCAGAGCATTGATTACACAGATGAGTATAATTTCGCATTCGAAGAGAACAGCAACCGTATCCCCGTAGAGTTTTCCTACATCGGCACAAATGCAGCAGGTGTTGAGGAAAAATCCGAGAGCGGTAAGCTTCCCGTAAATGCAGGTATATATACTGTTACTCTCCATATTGCGGACAGCACAGTCTATGACCATAATCCCGATACAAACAAGAACAGAAAGGGTGTTGAATTTGTATTCCAGCTCAATATTGAGCCTGCACCCGTTTTAAGAGGTAATCTTACCAGAGAGGTATCCGTTCTTTACGGTCAGAAACTGAGCGAGGTTATTGATTTTACAAAATATGCTCCTGTACTTCTCGGAAGTGACAGTGGTGTTAAAGGTACCTACTCTTTTGAGTCGGCTTCTGACGGTGATACCTGTAAGAATGTAGGCTCAGGTGTCGTTAATGTTGTATGGACTCCTGCTGATGACGGCTCCGTATTGTGTAAAAACTATGCTCCCACAGTGTTCGAAATTAAGTATACGGTAGGTCAGGGTGTAATTGAGATTTATCCTGAGGCTGCAACAATCGTTTACGGTGACAGTGATAACGGTGATGTGTTCAGTGCAAAGGTTAAGGGCCTTGCAGATAAGGATGATACCGAATCGGTAAAGAAGATACTTTCCGACCGTATTGTTTATTCAATAATAGTAGACAATAAGGAAACCGTATACACTGCAGGCAATATTCCTGCAGGTGAATATGTTATCAGGGCAAAGTTTGACAGTACAAACCTTACCGGCTCTCTTACAAACTACAGATATGTATGTAAGTCCGGTGCAGACAATCCCGAAGGTGTGCTTACTGTTGAAAAGCGCGGTCTTACCGTTGTTGTTGCAGGTCAGCAGAGAGGCTATGAGCCCGGAAATTTCTCTATCAATGTTAATTTCAATATTACCGACGGTAAGTTCAATGATGACGATGTTGCCGTATCAAGCATTACAACAACAATTGATGATAACTATGTAGGACAGCATGTCTTTAACTATGAAGGCATGGGCGAGGTTATCGGTGAAAAGGCTGCAAACTACTTTATTGAAAAGGTAAATTGTGCTTCTCAGGACGGCAAGCACTATGTGTACATCACAAAGGGTATTCCCGATGTTAAGGTGCCCTCCGTTGCAGATATGTTCTATACTCAGGACAGACTTCTCAGCCAGGTTTCACTTAATACAAGCACTCCTGCCGTTGCCGGTGTATGGGAGTGGGTAAATCCCGATATCAATCCCACGGTTAACGTCAAGAGCTATCAGGCAAAGTTTGTTCCCGACAATAAAGAGGTTTATGATGTAAAGCTTGTTGACATCGCAATCAATGTGAAGCCCACAGATGTTGTCATCAGCTATAATGCGGATATCGTATACGGTGATGATATTCCCGATATTATGGATTTCACATACACTGCAGACAACGATCCCGGCTTCTCTATAGACGGTGTGAAAACATCAGGTAATATTATCCCTCAGACATCATATAAAAAGGGTGATCCTGTAAAGGCAGGCGGCTATGTTGTTGAAATTGCCGCAAATGACTACTTTGATATGGCAGGAAACTACAACTTTACTGCTGAAAACGGTATTATTACAGTTAATCCCAAGGAAATTGTTTTCAAGGTTGAGGATAAGGAAATCTATTATCTCGATTCCTTCAGCGTAAATAATGTAAAGGTGACATTTGATGAGAATCTTCTTGTCGGAACAGATACAGAGACAGATCTTACATCAAACGGCGCACTTCCTTCCTTTACAATCAGCTCCACCTATGATGAACAGAACAAGTACGATGTAGGTGTGTACACACTTGATGCACATCTTATGAGCTCTGTTTCTCCCAATTACAATATTGTGATTGAAAAGGGCTCTCTTACAGTTAAAAAGGCTCCTCTTACCATTGAGGGTAAGAATATTTCTCTTGTTTACGGCAGTGCCGTTCCCGCAGATCTTCACAGCGCATTTACTCTTGTTGGTGTAAAGAGAGCAGAAACTCTTGATCAGATTTGTGCAGGTACTATCGGTGTTACAACAGAGTATACGGCAGGTTCATCCGTAACTGCAGACGGCTACGCAATAAATATTGATATTTCGGATGCTTCCTTCAAAAACTATGAAGTTAGTGTTGTAAACGGAAAGATTACCGTTCTCAAGGCTACTCCCGTTATCAGCGTGCTTCCCTCTGCTCAGATTTATCACGGACAGACACTTGCAGATGCAGTGTTTAATGGCGGAATCACAGATGTTCCCGGTAAGTTCGTTTATGAATATCCCACAATTGAACCCGGATACAAGGACGGTACCTACGATTCCTTCAAGGCAGACTTTGTTCCCGATGATACAACAAACTATAATGTTGTAAGCGGTAACATTGTAATTCTTACAGTTGAAAAGTCAGAAATCACCGGTATTGTTGCTGTCAGCGGTGTTCCTATGGTCGGCCAGACTCTTATAGCTGATGCATCAGGTCTTATACCTGCAGATGCAGGATATACCTTCACATGGTATGACAGTAACGGTAATACACTCGGTACAGGTGCTCAGTTTACTCTTGCAGCAGAAGACAGCGGAAAAGCAGTTTATGTAACAGCAGTGCCCGATGCGGATTCCATCTATTACGGCAGTGTATCCAGTGACCGCTATGTAATTACTTCGGGACTTACCGATATCAGAGAGATTCTTACATCAGCAAAATATCAGACATATTTCAGCTCAAGCGTAATTTTCGGCGGTGTAAAAGAGGTTATCTACAACAACGAAAAGCAGGCAGTAGCATTTGCAGGCAAGGACGGTCAGGGTGTAGGTAATGTTGTTGTTAAGTATAACGGATCAACCGAAGCACCCACAGATGCAGGTACTTACACAATTACCGTTGATATCGGAGCAGGATCTGTTTATTCACCCATATGCAACTTCACTATCGGTACTCTCAGAATTTCTCCCAGAGTATGCAATGTGGTTGTTGAAATAATCGAAAAGACATATGACGGTACAACAAAGGCTACGGCAAAGGTTATCGGCGATATTGCTGCCCTTGGTGAGGATAAGGTTTCCTTCGTTGCTGATGCGGTAACTTATACATTTGATACTCCCGATGCAGGTACAGGAAAGACTGTATATGCAAAGTATACAGATTGTCTCACAGGTGAGGATGCAGAAAATTACAAGGCAGAAATTGTAATCAGCAATGCAACCTCCGCCGTAATAAACAAAAAGCCTCTGACTGTAAAGGTTACTCCTGTTGAAAGAGAGTATCAGGATAAGAACTTTGACGTTGATCTTGATTTCAGCTTTACTCCCGTGACAGGCGATGAGAATCTTGTTTATGTAAACAGAGCGAATGCAAAGGGTACTATCGTCGGTTACCTTAACGGTAAGGATAACGGTGTAGGTGAGCACGATGTAGATATTACAGGTGTTGAGCTTGCCGGCTCAAAGGCCAAGAACTATGAAATTTCTTATAACAAGACTGCAAAGGTAACTATTGTTGCTGCAACTCCCGTTTACTCCGTACCCGAAATCAGCGGTGAGCTTTATTATGACAGCACGAGAACTCTTAAGCAGATTTCTCTTGGTAATACAAACTGGAGCTGGGCAGATGATACTATTGTTCCTCAGGCAGGTGCTCACTATTACAAGGCTTCTTATACTCCCTCAGATTCAAACTATGCAACGGTTGAATATGATATAAAGGTTGAAATTCTTAAGAAGGCTGTTACTGTTACTGCCGAAAGCTTCACAGTTTCTTACGGCGATATTGCTCCCACCTTCCGTTATACGGTAAAGGGACTTACCGGAAATGATACAATTGAGGATAATGTCAATGGCTATGTCCGTATGAGCAGTGAATATGCTGCAGGTACCGTGGTCGGCTCCTATGTTATCGAAATCAGCGGTACTCTCAGCAGCGATAACTATGAATTCACTTATGTTAACGGTCAGCTGACAGTAACAAAGCGTGCAGCTTATGTTGATGTTATTGCTGTAGACAGACCTTATGCTCCCGGTAACTCTGAGGTTGAAGTGACCTTCTCAGAATTATCAAATCTTTACAGCGGCGATATCGGCGATGTAAGACTTTCCAAGTCTTCAACTACCGGTAAGATCGCAGGTGACGGCGCAGGCAAAAAGTCTGTACAGTACACAATTCCTGCACTGGCAGGTGAGAAGGCAGCCAACTATATGGTTATGCCCAAGAATGCGGATGTTTCTGTTGATATCACAAAGGCAGCAGTGCCCGGAGTAGTGCTTCCCACAACAGGAGAGCTTTATTACGGATATAGCCTTGTTGACGTTAAGTTTACTTCAGGCGTCATTGATCCAAGTCTCGGCAGATTTGAAATGGAAAATCCCAATGAAACAATTAATAAGCTCGGTACATTCTCAAATATCTACAAGGTAGTATTTACTCCCGTTGATACCGAAAACTATGCAACTGTTTCAGAATATGTCACTCTTACTGTTTTACCTGCAGATATCAGCGGTTCACTTTATTTCACAGGTAAATATAAGTCAGGTGAGACACTTGAGGTAAATCTCAGAAAGGTTCCTGAAGGAGCATGGATGCATCTCAATGTTACCTGGTACAGAGTTGATTCTCCTGATGATGCTCCCGAATCAGGTGTTCCCGTAGCATCAAATACGAGAACATATACACTCAAGGATGATGACAGCGGAAAGTTCATTATATGCTCTGTTCAGAACGGCGAAAATTCACCTTACCACTGTAATGCAGTATGCGTAAGTGATTATGAAATTGAGGAAAGACAGCGTTCATTCTTCGAAAAGATTATCGACTGGTTCTACAAGCTTCTCGGTAATTTCACAGAGCTTTTTGCTAATCTGTTCTAAAAAGTATTAATACAAAGGGGCTGTAAAAAACGAAGGTTTTTTACAGCCCCTCTTTATTTTTCTCGTAATAAATTAATTGACACAGGGCTATAATATAGGTAAAATATAATAAATAGTATATAATGTAAAGAGGTGGAATATGGCGGTTAAGCTCAATCCCGATAAAGAGGTTGTTGCCCGTATAAAAGAGGGTCTTAAGAAAAAAGACGGTTACTGTCCCTGCAGATTGCCGAAAACCGAAGAATACAAGTGTATCTGTGAGGAATTCCGTCAGCAGATAGCGGATCCCGAATTTGAGGGCTTCTGCCATTGTATGCTTTACTATAAGTCCAAGGATTAACCTTAAAATAAAGGAGAAAAATTATGTCAGTTATAAATGTAGATCACAGTAATTTCAAGGAAGTTGTAGCAGAGAATAAGGGTACGGTTATTCTTGATTTCTGGGCAGAATGGTGCGGTCCCTGTCAGATGATAGCACCTCTTGTTGCAGAGCTCGCTGACAAGCACCCTGAAATTACATTTTGCAAGGTAAATGTTGATGATGAGCCTGCAATGGCAGCTGCTTACGGTATTGTGTCAATCCCCACTCTTATAAAATTCAAGGGTGGAAAGGAAGCAGACAGAAATGTGGGCTATGCAGGTAAGGAAATGCTTGAAGCCTGGGTTGTAAGATAAGGAGATTATTATGCCGTATTTAAGTGTTCATTTTCGTGAAAAGCTGACTGTTGACGGAGAGCAGGTTCATTTTGCCGTATCAAAGGATGGCTTTAATTGGGAGCAACTCAACGGAGGAAAGCCTGTTCTTTACAGTGAAAAAGGTACGGGCGGTGTCCGTGATATTGAAATTATAAGACGTGCAGACGGAAAATTTTCTATTCTTGCTACCGATCTTTGTGTTGTCAAAAGAATGGATGAAAATCATAATATCGACTGGAAGGATATAAATCATAACGGCAGTAAATGTCTTTCCTACTGGGAAAGCGATGATCTTATCAGCTTTTCTGAGCAGGAGCATTTGTATTTCGGCAGAGATGATTTCGGCTGTCTGTGGGCGCCTGAGATTACATATGATGAGGCAAACGGAGAGTATCTCATTCATTGGGGTTCAACCGTCAGAGAGGATGACTTCAATCATATGTCAATTTATTGCTGTCGTACAAAGGATTTCAGAAACTTTACATATCCTGAGATGCTTTTTACAAGAGATACGGAGATTCTCGATTCTCATATTATGAAGCACGGAAATACCTGGCACTTTTTCTATAAAAACAGCAATAATCCCTCAGGAAATATGCATCAGACCTCGGAAAATCTTATGGGACCTTATATTCACGATGATGATTTTGATGCTTTTGTGAGATATTACACCAACGGCGGTTCATATGAAGGTGCCACTACATACACTCTTCCTGACGGCAGATGGTGTCTTATGCTTGATTTCTTCGGCTGTCCCAAGGAACAGATGGGGTATGTGCCCTTTGTGTCAAAATGTGAGGGAGATGCGGTATTCAAAAGAGCAGACAGTGAATTTTCCTTCCCTTACGGTTTCAAACACGGAAGGTTCATTGAAATCACTGAAGCTGAATATGAACGCCTTAAAGCACATTACGGAAATTAATAGAAAAATATAGGACAAAGCAGGGAATTGATTATTTTTATTAATCGGTTCCTTGCTGTTTTTTCATAATCCCGATTTGTAAAATAACTTGACTTATATTGTGCCTTTTAGTATACTTCTATCAATATGTAAAATGCAGTGATGATATTAAGACTGTTTAAGGTAGTTTGCAGAGAGCCGTCGGTAGGTGTAAGACGGTAACGAGTTTTACAGTTTGTCTCGTATCGGAGCACAATTCCTGAAAATCTTCGGAGAATAGGGAATTGCGGAGGGTCCCGTTACCAAGACCGCAGACTTGTCAGAGTCTTTTTAAGTGGCTGTTTATCAGCAATCACGGGTGGTACCGCGGTATATTTATCGTCCCTGAAACTTTGTTTTAGGGGCTTATTTTTTTTGTCATACAAAAGGAGTATTAAAATGAGAAATATCAAGATTACGGATAAAACCTTTTCCTGTCTCACAGGAGATTTAAGCTTCCGTGAGAAAACAGAAATTGCAAAGCAGCTTGATAAGCTCGGAGTTGACACAATTGAGCTTCCTCTTATGAAAAATGAAAAGGCTGATGTGCTTCTTATAAAGAATATAGCAAGTGTTGTGGAAAACAGTGCACTTTCAGTTACTGCAGGCTTTACAAAGGAGTCTCTTGAAGCAGCTTTTTCATACATAAAGGATGCAAAAAAGCCTGTAATTAATGTAGCTCTGCCCGTATCTCCCGCACAGATGGAGTATATGTGTGCATTGAAGCCCGATAAGATGCTTCTTAAAATTGAAGAGCTTATATCATTCGCAAAAACTCTCACGGATGATGTACTTTTTACCGCTCTTGATGCAACAAGAGCAGAAAAGGAGTTTTTGTACAAGGCCCTTGCAACGGCAGCCGGATGCGGTGCTGCTGCTATTACTCTCTGTGAGGATGCAGGTGTTACCGATGCCGAGGAATTCGGTGAATTCATAAAGGAAGTAAAGGCTTCTGCAGAGCTTTCCTCTGTTGAGATTTTCGTTGATGTATGCGACAGTATAAATATGTCTACGGCATCCGTAGCATTTGCCCTTAAAAACGGTGCAGACGGTGTCAAAACCTCAGTAGCAGGCGGCACATATGCAGATATCTGCAAGATTTCATCATATCTTAATATCAAGGGTGAAAAGCTTGGTGTAGAGTGTAATATCAACACCGTAAAGCTTCAGAATGTGTGTGAAAAGATAAATGAAATCACCGAATCAAAGTTACAGAAGCAGACACCCTATGAAATTTCCTCTGATAATGATGAGACTGTTGAGCTTCATAAAACAGATGATTATCAGACAGTGGCTCAGGCAGTAAGAAAAATAGGTTACGATTTAAGTCCCGAGGACACATCCAAGGTGTTTGAGGAGATTTCAAAGCTTACAGAGTCAAAAGAGGTTATCGGCGTAAGAGAGCTTGAGGCTATAATAGCTTCTGTTGCAATTCAGGTTCCTTCTGCCTACAGACTGGTAAGCTATGTTATAAATTCAGGTAATGTAATTACCGCAACCGCAAATCTCTGCATTGAAAAGGACGGCAAGGAGCTTCGCGGTGTTTATGTCGGTGACGGTCCTATAGATGCTGCTTTTCTTGCAATTGAACAGGTTGTGGGACACCACTTCGAGCTTGATGACTTCCGTCTTCAGTCCGTTACCGAGGGCAGAGAAGCTATGGGACAGGCACTCGTAAAGCTGCGCTCGGATTCAGGTAAGCTTTACTCCGGCAGCGGTATTTCCACAGACGTAATAGGTGCCAGCATCAAGGCTTACCTTAATGCCCTTAATAAAATTGCCTTCGAGGAGAACAGATAATGAAACTGGCTTTTTCAACAAGATATATGCCTGCGATGTCTCTTTCCGCCTATCTTTCATTGGCAAAGGAGCAGAAATTCGGGGCAGTTGAAATATATGATATTGAAAATCCTTGCTTCGGCGGTGAAAAGCCCTCCTTCACGGGAGCAGGCTGTCTTTCGACAAAAAGAAAGCTTCTTCATACGGGCCTTGCAATTTCTCAGCTTTGCTTCCCGTTTGATATTTCCGATAAGGAAAATTTCAATGAAAATGTAAAAAAAGCGGCTTCTGTTATAAATACAGCAGCAGAAATAAGCATTGATTATGTCAAGGCATATGCAGGTCTTGACAGTGATACAGCAGAAAAATTCCTCTCTGAAATCAAGCCTCTTGCAAAAGAAAAGGGCGTTGTGATTCTTGTGGAAACAGACGGAATCTACAGCGATTCTGCCGTTCTCTGTGAGTTTCTTGACCGTTTTGCAACAGGCAGCATTGCAGCCTGCTGGAATATGTTTGCCACATATTTCAAGGGCAAGGAAGACGGCGAGACCACTATTAAAAATCTCGGTGCTTATGTAAAAAGTGTAAAAATATGTGACGGTGACGAGCAGGGAAAGCCCGTTCTTTTAGGAGAAGGAAGGCTTCCTGTCGGTGATATGATAAATGCTCTTCGCAGTGTGAATTTTGACGGATTCGTAAGTCTTGAGTGGAATACCGAGTGGCTTCCGGAAATCGACGATTTTGAGGTTATTCTTACCTTCTTCGAATCACACATTTCCTCTTACGGCAATCCCCGTAAGAATAAGCAGCACCTTTACCGCAATAAATCGGGAGACGGCAGATTTATCTGGAAGAAGGAGCAGCTTATAGATATGACCTTCCCCCAGGTGCTTGATGCTCAGTGTGAAGCCTTCCCCGATCAGATAGCATTCAAATATACAACTCTTGATTATACCAGAACCTACAGACAATTCCGTGATGATGTTGATACATTTGCAAGAAGTCTTATTGCCTTGGGCGTGCGTCCCGGTACACACGTTGCCGTGTGGGCTACTAATATACCTCAGTGGTATATTGCATTCTGGGCGACAACAAAAATCGGTGCGGTTCTTGTTACGGTGAATACTGCCTATAAGATTCACGAGGCTGAATATCTTTTCAGACAGTCCGATACACATACGCTCATTATGATTGATTCCTACAGAGATTCAAATTACAAGGAAATTGTAAAGGAGCTCTGTCCCGAATTAAAGGATACAATTTCCGGGAAATCACTTCATTCAAAGAGACTTCCTTTCCTCAGAAATGTTATCACCTGCGGATTTTCCATGGAGGGTGCAATGACCTGGGATGAGGCAATTGAAAGGGGCAAAGCCGTTCCGGTTGAAGAGGTTTACCGCTATGCTTCGCAGGTTGATAAGGATGATGTATGCAATATGCAGTATACATCGGGTACAACAGGCTTCCCGAAGGGTGTTATGCTTACTCACCATAATGTTGTAAACAACGGCAAGTGCATAGGTGACAGAATGGATCTTTCAACGGCTGACAGAATGATGATTCAGGTTCCTATGTTCCATTGCTTCGGTATGGTGCTTGCAATGACTGCCTCAATGACACACGGAGCATCCCTTATGCCTCTTCCGTATTTCTCACCAAAGCCTGCTCTTGCCTGCATAAATAACGAAAAAATTACTGCATTCCACGGCGTTCCCACAATGTTTATTGCTCTTCTCGGGCACGATGATTTTGAAAAGACGGATTTCTCTCATATGAGAACAGGTATTATGGCAGGCTCACCCTGTCCCATAAGTGTTATGCAGGATGTTGTCAACAAGATGAATATGAAGGAAATTACCATTGTTTACGGACAGACTGAGGCTTCTCCCGGATGTACAATGAGCTCGACGGATGATCCGCTCGAGGTGAGAGTTGCAACCGTCGGAAGAGCCCTGCCGGAAATTGAGTGCAAGATAGTGAATCCCGAAACCGGCGAGGAGTGTCCCGATAATGTTACCGGTGAGTTTGTAGCAAGAGGCTATAACATCATGAAGGGCTATTACAAAATGCCCAAGGCTACAGCTTCTGCAATTGACAGCGAAGGATGGCTTCATACGGGAGATCTTGCCTGCCGTACCCCCGAAGGTAATTTCAGAATTACGGGCAGACTCAAGGATATGATTATCCGCGGCGGTGAAAACATTTATCCTAAGGAAATAGAGGAATTTATTTATACTCATCCCAAGGTAAGCGATGTTCAGGTTATCGGTGTTCCCGATGAAGCAATGGGTGAGGAAATTATGGCCTGTATCATCCTTAAAGAGGGTGAGGAAATGACTGTTGCCGAAATGAAGCAGTATGTGCTTGATCATATGGCAAAGCATAAGGTTCCGAAATACATTGACTTCGTAACGGAATTCCCCATGAATGCGGCAGGTAAAATTCTTAAGTACAAAATGCGTGAGGATGCTGTAAAGAAGTTCGGTCTGCAGAAAGCAGATTCTATAGTTACTGCTTAAAATTCAGTGCCGGTATATTAATTTAATTAATGTATTTTATTATATTTGTTGTGTTGACAAATATATGTTCTTGTGATATCATTCACTCAATGGCTGTGACGAAGAAGCCCGAAAGCTATCCGATTACAGAGAAACGGCGGTTGGTGTAAGCCGTTAGACGATTCTTTCAGCGGGCTATCGCTTCCGAGCCGGAAATGCGAAATAGCAGTAGTGTTTCCCGGGAATGCCCCGTTAGTGCAAAGGAGTTGTCGGACTCTGAAGTGGCAGAAATATAGATTTCTGCAATTTGAGTGGTACCGCGGAAAAAGTTTTTCCGTCTCAAAGTTTTTCTTTGGGACGGATTTTATTTTGTTTTATAAGGAGGTTTTTTTCTATGCCGACGACAACTAATACAGATAATAAACTTTTTGAGGTTGCCCGCCGAATTAAGGAGATGCGCTCTATCTGTGATTTTTCGGTAGAAGAGATGGCAGAAAAGACCGAGGTTACTCCCGAGCAGTATGTTTCTTTTGAATCGGGAGCAGAGGATTTACCTTTTTCTTTTATTCACAAGTGTGCATTGGCTTTTGATATAGGTATCACAGACCTTCTTGAAGGACACAGTGCTAAGCTTACATCATATACCGTTACAAGACGCGGTGAAGGACAGACAACCGCCAAGGAAAACGGCATTGAAATTCAGAATCTTGCACCGCTTTTCAAGGACAAGCTTGCGGACCCCTACTGGGTAAGATACGAATATTCCGCAGATCTTGAAAACAAGCCTATTCATACCACAACCCATCAGGGACAGGAATTTGATATGGTTATAAGCGGAACGCTGATGGTTAAGGTCGGCGATCACACGGAGATTCTTCACGAGGGTGACAGCATCTACTATAAGAGCTCCACACCTCACGGAATGATTGCCGTTGACGGCAGAGACTGTACCTTCCTTGCATTCATTATGGCTTCGGACGAAACTCCCGAGGATATTGTGAAGCACCGTGTTATGACGGATACGAGAGTTGCGGAATCTCTCGTTTGTCACAAGTTCGTAAAACCTGTTGAAAATGAAAGGGGCGAGCTTGTTGATATTGATTTTGAAAAAACGGATGAATTTAACTTCGCCTTTGATATAGTAGATAAGATTGCAAAGAAATCTCCCGATAAGACTGCGATGGTGCATATTGCAAGGGATATGACGGAGAGAGTCTTTACATATCAGGATATAAAGGAATATTCCTGCCAGACAGCAAACTATTTCCGTTCACTGGGTATCAAGAAGGGTGACAGAGTTATGCTGGTGCTTAAAAGACACTATCAGTTCTGGTTCTCAATTCTTGCACTTCACAGACTGGGTGCTGTTGTTATTCCCGCAACCCATCAGCTGCAGGCTCACGATTTTGAATATCGCTTCAATGCAGCAGGGGTAAGTGCAATTATATGTACCGCTGACGATAATACACCCGAGCACGTTGACGAGTGCGCTGATAAGTGCCCCAGCCTTGTTACAAAGGTTGTTGTAGGCGCTTCCCGCGAGGGCTGGCACAATTTTGATGAGGAATACAAGCTTTTCTCAAGACGCTTCAGACGTGAAGAGGATACAGCCTGCGGAAAAGAGCCGATGCTTATGTTCTTTACATCGGGTACTACAGGCTATCCTAAAATTGCAACTCATGCATTTTCTTATCCTCTCGGACATTTTGTTACCGCAAAATACTGGCATAGCGTAAGTAAGGACGGACTGCACTTTACCATTTCCGATACAGGCTGGGGTAAGGCACTGTGGGGTAAGCTTTACGGACAGTGGCTGTGTGAAGGCAGTGTGTTTGTGTATGACTTTGACAGATTTGATGCTTCTGTAATTCTTCCGATGTTTGCAAAGTACAACATCACAACCTTCTGTGCACCTCCCACAATGTACAGAATGTTGATCAAGCAGGATTTGTCAAAATATGATTTGTCTTCGATAAAGCACGCAACTATAGCCGGTGAAGCTCTGAATCCCGAGGTGTTCAAGCAGTTTGAGGCTGCAACGGGACTTCAGCTTATGGAGGGCTTCGGGCAGACTGAAACCACACTCACAATTGCAAACCTTATGGGAACAACTCCTAAGCCCGGCTCAATGGGTAAGGCAAATCCTATGTATGATATAGACATTGTAAAGGCTGACGGTACTCCTGCACAGCTTGGTGAAAATGGTGAAATTGTTGTAAAGACTTCTGACAAGGTTCCCTGCGGACTTTTCCTGGGCTATTACAATCAGAAGGAAAAGACAGACGAGGTATGGCACGACGGCTACTATCATACAGGTGATATTGCCTGGAAGGATGAGGACGGTCACTTCTGGTATGTAGGACGTGTTGATGATGTTATCAAGTCCTCGGGCTACAGAATCGGACCCTTCGAAATTGAAAATGTTATTATGGAGCTTCCCTATGTTCTTGAGTGCGGTGTTTCGGCAGAGCCTGATGAGCTGAGAGGTCAGGTTGTAAAGGCAAGTATTGTGCTTACAAAGGGCACCGAGCCTACAGAAGAACTCAAGAAGGAAATTCAGAAGTATGTAAAAGAGCATACCGCTCCTTATAAATATCCGAGAATTGTTGTTTTCAGAGAATCTCTTCCCAAGACCATAAGCGGAAAGATTCAGAGAAACAAGCTTTGATAATATGAAAAGAATTACGATTTTAGCCGGTCATTACGGCTCGGGAAAGACAAATATTGCAGTAAACCTTGCCCTGCAAATGAAATCGGACGGCTTCGATACGGTTATTGCAGACCTTGATATCGTGAATCCTTATTTCAGAACAAAGGATTCGCTTAAGGAGCTGACACAAGCCGGAATTAGGCTTATTTCCTCGGAGTATGCAAACTCGAATGTTGATATCCCCGCACTTCCTCAGGATATGTACTCAATTGTTGATGACAGGGACAGATATTATATAGTTGACCTTGGCGGTGACGACAGAGGGGCATATGCACTGGGAAGATATTCAGACAAGATAAACGAGGAAAACAACTACGAGATGCTTTTCGTTTTCAATAAATACCGTCCCCTGACTCCCGATGCAGAAAGTGCTATGGAGGTTATGGCGGAAATTGAAGCGGCGGCGAAGGTCAAGTTCACAGGTATTGTAAATAATTCCAATATCGGTGAAATGACAGATGAGAAGGCAATTACCTCATCGTTTGCAGAATGTGAAAGACTGTCTGAACTGACGGGACTTCCCGTGAAATTTACGGCAGTCGATAAAAAGATATATGACAGCTTGAAGGGTGATAAATCACGGTTTTTCCCCCTTTCACTACAAAAGAAAATTGTTTGACAGGAGAGAATATTATGGCAAAAGTTACTTTTTCGGAAGACCTTTGCAAGGGCTGCGGACTTTGTGTTACAGCCTGCCCCAAGGGTATTGTTAAGCTGGCTGAAGCACGTCTTAACGTAAAAGGACACCATCCTGCAGAAATCACGGACTCAGAAGCCTGTATCGGATGTGCCTTCTGTGCTACTATGTGTCCCGATTGTGTAATTACCGTAGAGAGGTGAATAAAATGAGTGATATGGTATTAATGAAGGGAAATGAAGCAATTGCAGAGGCTGCCATCAAAGCTGGTTGCCGTCATTACTTCGGTTATCCCATTACTCCCCAGACAGAGGTTGCCGCTTATATGGCAAAGAGAATGCCCAAAATCGGAGGAACCTTCCTTCAGGCAGAAAGCGAAGTTGCCGCAATCAATATGGTTATAGGTGTGGCTTCAACGGGAAAGAGAGTTATGACTTCTTCATCCTCTCCCGGAATTTCACTTAAGAGTGAGGGTATTTCCTACCTTGCAGGCTGCGATCTTCCTGCTCTTATAGTAAATGTTCAGCGAGGCGGTCCCGGTCTTGGCGGTATTCAGCCCTCACAGTCTGACTACTGGCAGGCAGTTAAGGGCGGAAGCCACGGTGACTTCCGTAATATTGTTCTTGCTCCTGCTTCTGTTCAGGAAATGGCAAGCCTTACCGTTAAGGGTTTTGAGCTTGCCGATAAGTACAGAATGGTATCAATGATTCTTGCTGACGGTACAATGGGTCAGATGATGGAGCCTGTTTCACTTGATCTTGAAAGCACATATTCTGTAGAAAAGCCCTGGGCTGTAACAGGTACAAGGGGTGAAAGAAAGCACAATATCGTAAATTCACTTTTCTTACAGCCTGAGGAGCTTGAAAAGAAGAATTTTGAAAGATATGAAAGATATGCTCTCGTTGAAAAGAACGAGGTTATGTATGAAGAATACCTTATGGATGATGCTGAGATCTGTGTTGTTGCATTCGGTATTACTTCCCGTGTAGCTAAAAATGCTATAAATGTTGCAAGAGAAAAGGGTGTAAAGGTCGGTCTTATCCGTCCTATCACTCTCTGGCCCTTCCCCAAAGAAGTGCTTAATAAGGCTGCAGATAAGTGCAAGGCATTCATTTCCGTTGAAATGAATATGGGTCAGATGATTGAGGATATCGAGCTTTCAATAAAGTGTAAGAAGCCCGTTCACCTCTGCTGCCGTACAGGTGGTATGATTCCTGCTCCCGAAGAGGTTCTTGCAAAAATTCTCGAAGTAAATGAAAAGGAGGACTGAGAGTATGGCAACAGTTTTTGAGAAACCCAAATCACTTACTGATGCAGTGCTTCACTATTGTCCCGGCTGTACTCACGGTATTATCCACCGTCTTGTAGCTGAGGTTATTGATGAGCTCGGCATTGAAGGAAAGACCATCGGTGTTGCACCCGTAGGCTGCTCCGTTATGGCATATAATTATTTTACTGTTGACTTTGTTCAGGCAGCTCACGGCAGAGCTCCTGCAGTTGCAACAGGTGTAAAGAGAAGTGACCCCGATAATATTGTATTTACTTATCAGGGTGACGGTGACCTTGCTGCTATCGGTACCGCAGAAACAGTTCACGCGGCTGCAAGACGCGAAAATATTACCGTAATTTTCGTAAACAATGCAATTTACGGTATGACCGGTGGTCAGATGGCTCCCACCACACTTCCCGGACAGGTAACTCAGACCTCACCCTACGGCAGAGATACTGCTACTGTAGGCTTCCCCGTAAAGGTATGTGAAATGCTTCAGAATGTTGACGGAGCTGCTTACCTTGAAAGAGTTGCGGTAAATAATGTAAAGAATATAAGAAATGCAAAGAAGGCTATCAAAAAGGCTTTCCAAAATCAGATAGACGGTAAGGGCTTCTCTCTTGTTGAGGTTCTTTCCACCTGTCCCACAAACTGGGGTATGTCTCCCGAAAAGGCTCTCGGATGGCTTGAAGAAAATATGATTCCTTACTATCCTCTCGGTGTTTATAAGGATATCACCGCTGAAAAGGAGGCAGAATAATGGCTACGGTAAATATGCTTTTTGCAGGCTTCGGCGGTCAGGGTATTCTTTTTGCAGGTAAATTCCTGGCATACAAGGGTCTTATTGAGGGCAAGCAGGTAAGCTGGCTTCCTTCCTACGGTCCCGAAATGAGAGGCGGTACAGCTAACTGCTCTGTTATTTTAAGTGATACTCCCATCGGCTCTCCCATTGTGGATAAGCCCGATGTGCTTATTGCAATGAACCTTCCTTCTCTCGATAAGTACGAAAATGCAGTTGTACCCGGCGGTAAGATTTTTGTTGATTCAACTCTTATCGGCAGAAAGGTCGAAAGAACAGATGTTGATGTTTACTATGTACCTGCATCCGGTCTTGCAAATGAGAAAAATCTCAGAACTCTTGCAAATATGATCATCACTGGTAAGGTTATAAAGGAAGTTTCCGAAATCGGAACAGATAACCTTGAGGCTGCACTTAACAAGGTAATTTCCGCGCGTCATCAGGATATGCTGGGATTCAACCTTGATGCATTGAAGCTCGGCGCAGAGTATTGATCCATAAAACAGGTATTTTCCCTGAAAACGGGGAGATACCTGTGTTTTATTCTTGAATTATATAAGGCGTTGATGTATAATTCAGGTGAAATATAATTTGAGGTGAGAAACGAAATGAAATATGTTTTATTTGCACTTCTTGCAGTAGTTGTTCTTGTTGCACTTGTACTTCTTGTATGTGTTATAAGGGCAATAAGGGTAAAGGCTGCCGATAACAAAAATAAGCCTGCTATTTCCTGGACTAAAGAAGAAGAGGACAAATATGCAAGGGTTCTTTCCGATATGATAAAGGTGTCAACCGTATCAAAGGCAAGGGGAGAGGACTACAGCGATTTCCTGGAGCTTCAGAAGGTTATGGAGAAGCACTACCCCAATATTTTTGCTACTCTTGAAAAGCACGATTTTCAGGGTAATATTCTTCGCGTATGGCACGGAAGCAAGCCCGAAAAGGGCGCAATCCTTCTTATGGGACATCAGGACGTTGTTCCTGCTGCCGAAAAAGAGTGGACAAGAGAACCCTTCTCAGGTGCAATTGAGGACGGCTGTATTCACGGCAGAGGTGCTATGGACTGTAAGAGCACTCTTTCCGCTGAATGGGATGCTGTTGAGGAATTAATCGCTGAAGGCTTCGTACCCGAAGAAGATATATGGCTTTTCTCTTCCGTTAATGAGGAAATTTCAGGCGGAGGTGCTATTGATGCCGCAAAATATCTTAAGGAAAAGGGAATCCGTCTTAATGCCGTGCTTGATGAGGGCGGTGCTGTTATCGGAAATGTTTTCCCCGGACTTTCAAAGCCCTGTGCTGCTATAGGTATTGTTGAAAAGGGCTTCTGTAATATCAAATTTACAGCACGTGGCAAGGGCGGACACGCATCTACTCCTCCTAAGAATACTCCCATTGCAAGACTCGGTATGTTCATTGCAGAGGTGGAAAAGACAGATCCCTTCAAGAGAGAGCTTGTTACTCCCATACCCGAAATGTTCACATCCATCGCAGGACATCTCATATTCCCCCTTCGTCTTGTTATGTCAAATCTCTGGCTCTTCAAGGGACTTCTCAGTAAGGTATTACCTCTTTTCTCTCCTATGGCAGGTGCGTTTGTCAGAACCACCTGTGCATTCACAATGGCTGAGGGCTCAGAGGCTCCCAATGTTATTCCCGACTGTGCTTCTGTTATCTGTAATATGAGACCCTCTGTTCATCAGAAGGCTGAAGAATCAATTGAGGTGCTTCGACAGATTGCAAAGAAGTACGATATCGAAACAGAGGTTCTTCTTTCCCGTGATCCCTCAGATGTTGCAGATCATAACGGTAAGGAATTCAAGTACCTTAAGAAGTGCATAGAAGAGGCTATTCCGGATGTAGTGCCCATTCCTTATCTTATGACGGGCGGTACTGACTGCAGACAGTTTGAGCTTGTGTCGGATAATTGCCTTCGCTTCACTCCCACAAGACTTACCCCCGCACAGTTGGCAGCAATGCATGCTGCAAATGAAAGCATCGGTGTAGCTGCACTCGCAGAAGGTGTTAAATTCTACAAATACTATATAATGAACAGATAAAAATCTGTACAGACTATATGTTGACTTTCAGCTCCTTCCGATATATAATATATATAGATTTTTGCATGACTGACGGAGAGCGCGGTGTACCGCGGTGGAGTGTAAAAGTTTTATAATGCCGACCGTCTGGGCGCAATCAGTTAGTAAAATATCTGATTGCGCTCTGTTTATTTGCCCATAAAGGAGAATGAATATGACACATGAAAACTGGTCCGGTTTTAATGCCGGTGTATGGCAGGATGAAATCAATGTGCGCGATTTTATTCAGCAGAATTATAAAGAATACAAAGGAGACGACAGCTTTCTTGCCGGATCCACAAAGCGCACGGATGACCTGATGAATACAGTTCAGGAGCTTTTTAAGAAGGAACGCAAAAAAGGCGGTGTGCTTGATGTTGATACTGATACGGTATCGTCTCTTACAAGCTACAAGCCCGGTTATATCGATAAGGATAAGGAACTTATTTTCGGTATGCAGACCGATGCTCCCCTTAAAAGAGGTGTAAATCCCTTTGGCGGTATCAGAATGGCTCGTCAGGCTTGCGCTGCTTACGGCTACAGATTAAGCGATAAGGTTGAGGATGAATTCCGTTTCCGTACAACTCATAATGACGGTGTTTTCCGTGCATATGCAGATGAAATGCGTCTTGCAAGAAAGAGCCATATTATAACAGGTCTTCCCGATGCTTACGGCAGAGGAAGAATTATCGGTGATTATCGACGTGTTGCCCTTTACGGTGTAGACCGCCTTATGGCAGAAAAATTAAAGGATAAAAAGGCACTTGCCGATAAGCCTTATATTGTTGAAAATATCCGTTTGTCCGAGGAGCTTTTCCAGCAGATTACTTTCCTCGGTTACCTTAAGGAAATGGCATCTATGTATGGCTTTGATATTTCTCAGCCTGCAAAGGATGCAAAGGAGGCTATCCAGTGGACATACTTTGCATATCTGGGAGCCATAAAAGAGCAGAACGGTGCCGCAATGTCCTTGGGACGTGTCAGCACATTCTTCGATATATACATTGAAAGAGATATCGGAAGAGGTCTTCTCACAGAAGAAGACGCACAGGAGCTTATGGACGATTTCGTTATAAAGCTCCGTATTGCAAGACATCTGCGTACTCCCGAATACAATGAGCTTTTCGGCGGCGATCCTATGTGGATTACTGAGGCACTGGGCGGTATGGGCAAGGACGGAAGAACTCTTGTTACAAAAAATACCTTCCGTATGCTTAATACTCTTTATACTCTCGGAAGCTCCTCTGAGCCTAATCTTACTGTGCTGTGGTCAAATGCTCTTCCTGAAGGCTTCAAGAAATTCTGTGCAAAGGTTTCGGCAGATACGGATTCAATTCAGTATGAAAATGACGATGTAATGAGACCTCACCACGGAGACGACTATGCAATTGCCTGTTGTGTTTCCGCTATGGAAATCGGCAAGCAGATGCAGTTCTTCGGTGCAAGATGCAACCTTGCAAAGCTTCTTCTTGTTGCCATCAACGGCGGCTTCGATACCACAAGCGGTATTCATATAGGTCCTCAGATGCCTGTTATGGAGGGGGATACCCTTGATTTTGATGCCGTTATGGAGCGTTATAATGTTTACATTGAATGGCTCAGTGAGCTCTATGTAAACACCATGAATGTTATTCACTATATGCACGATAAGTATGCATATGAAAAAATACAGATGGCTCTTCACGATACTGAGGTTACCCGTTTTATGGCTTTCGGTATAGCAGGTCTTTCTGTTGTCGCAGACTCTCTGAGTGCAATTAAATATGCAAAGGTGCATCCCGTAAAGGATGAGCTGGGCTATATTACCGAATTCAATACGGAGGGTACATTCCCCCGTTACGGCAATGATGATGACAGAGTTGACTTCATTGCCCGTGATATGACTCATAAGGTAATCACCGAGCTCAGAAAAACTCCCGCATACAGAAATGCAATACATACGCTTTCCGTGCTTACCATTACTTCAAATGTTATGTACGGTAAGCACACAGGTGCTACCCCTGACGGCAGAAAGGCAGGTCAGGCATTTGCTCCCGGTGCAAATCCCATGCACAACCGTGAGGAAAACGGAGCTCTTGCTTCACTTAATTCTGTTGCAAAAATCCGCTATGAGGACTGCCGTGACGGTATTTCAAATACCTTCTCCATTACCCCCGAGGCTCTCGGCAAGGATAAGGAGGAGAGAGTTTACAATCTTGTTAATATTCTTGACGGATATTTTGTACAGGGCGCTCATCACATAAATGTAAATGTTCTTAACCGTGAGTCACTCATCAAGGCTTACGAGGATCCCGATGCTTATCCCAATCTTACAATCCGTGTTTCAGGCTATGCGGTTAACTTCAACAAGCTTTCCCGTGAACAGCAAAGAGAAGTTATCAGCCGTACCTTCCACGAAAGCATATGACAAAGGGCTTTGTTCACTCAATACAGTCGCTGGGTACTGTTGACGGCCCCGGTGTGCGGTTTGTGGTATTTCTTCAGGGATGCAACCTCAGGTGTAAATGCTGTCACAATCCCGATACCTGGGAAATGAATACGGGAACGGAATATTCCCCGGAGGAAATCGTCGCAAAGGCTCTGAGATATAAAAGTTATTTCGGAAAAGAAGGGGGGATTACCCTTTCGGGCGGTGAGCCGCTGCTGCAGATTGATTTTGCCTCTGAAATATTCTCTCTTTGCCGTGAAAGGGGCATAAATACCTGCCTTGATACATCGGGCAGTATTTCTCCCGATAAGGCGGAAAAGCTGCTGAAAGTAACTGACAGAGTGCTTCTTGATATAAAGTACACAAATGACGGTGATTACCGTGAAAATGTGGGTTGCGATATGAAAAGAGTGATTGAATTTCTCGCAAAGCTTCAGGAAATGAATATACCCGTAACAGTACGGCAGGTCATCATTCCCGGAGTCAATGATAACGAAGAAAATATAGAAAAACTGAAGGAAATTCTGAGCGGATTTTCCGTGGTTGATAAAATTGAGCTGCTTGCTTTCAGAAAAATCTGTCAGACAAAATATGACAATATGGGTATTGATTTTCCCTTCGGAAATCTGCCCGAATGCAGTGCCCGGATAATTGATAAGCTGAAGGCTCTGCTGTAAGTACACACATTATAAATATTTAAGCTTTATGCAGGGGACGGTGATTTTCCGCCCCCTGCAAAATTTTATAACCTATGTACATAAATTGAGATTTACTTTTTTTGTCAGTTGAAATATAATATAGCTGTAAAATTTTTCCGGGGGAATACATATGACATTTGAAATTATTAAAAGTGATTTTGTAAAAGACGGAAAGCCCATAAAACTCATTTCCGGTGCTGTACATTATTTCCGCAATATGCCCGATACATGGGATGATATATTTGCAAAGCTCCTTGCAATGGGCTGCAACTGTGTTGAAACCTATTGTGCCTGGAATATGCACGAAAAAAAGCAGGGAGAATTTGATTTCAGCGGAAATCTTGATATAAGCTTATTCCTTGAAAAGGCAGGACAGGCAGGGCTTATGGCAATTGTCCGTCCCGGTCCCTATATATGCTCCGAGTGGGAATTCGGCGGACTTCCCTGGTGGATTCAGACAGATGAGGATATGGAAATCCGCTGTATGAATGAAAAATATATTGCCTGCTTTGACCGTTATCTTGACAGGCTTCTTGCAGAGGTAAAGCCGCATCTTGTTACCAATGGCGGTAATGTCATTATGATGCAGTGCGAAAATGAATACGGCTATTACGGTGATGATAAGCAGTATCTCAATTATCTTAAGGAGGGCTTTGAAAAAAGAGGAATAGATGTGCCTCTTTTCACCTCTGACGGTACATCCGAGAGTGATATTCTTGACGGTGCAATTGACGGACTTCTTGCTACACTTAATTTCGGGTCCCGTGTTGAAGAAAACTTTGTTGCTCATGATAAGCTTTTCCCTGAATCTCCCAAAATGTGTATGGAAATGTGGAACGGCTGGTTTGACGCATGGGGTGACGCAAGGCATCACACAACCTCTGCTGAGGACTACGCCAAGGTAGTTGACGATATGCTGAAGCGCGGACACCTTAATATGTATATGTTTATAGGCGGAACAAACTTTGGCTTTACCTCAGGGGCTAATCACTATGAAAAATACCTTCCCGACGTTACAAGCTATGACTATGATGCAATGCTCACGGAATGTGGCGATGTAACTGAAAAATATATGGCTGTAAGGGAAGTTATAAAGAAATATATAGATTGGTCTCTTCCCGAAATCCCTGCTGACCGTGAAAAAAAGGCTTACGGCAAGGTAAGTCTTCCCGAAAAAACCGGTATTTTTGCTTCACTTGACAGACTTTCCTCTCCCGTGCACAGCGATGTTCCGAAATGTATGGAAAAATATGGAATCGGATACGGATATATAGCCTATAAAACCGTGTTGAACCGTGATTATGATGAAGTAAAGCTTACTCTTGAAACATTAGGCGACAGAGCGCAGATTTATATAAACAAGACACTTGTTGACATTCTTTATATAAATGATTCTCTTGAAACCGTCTTTTCTGCAAAAAAGGGTGATACGCTTACAATTCTCTGTGAAAATATGGGCAGAACCAACTTCGGTCCTAAGATGATGAGAAAGAAGGGTATTGCAGGAAGATGCCTTATTGACGGCAGAATCCACTTCCATTGGGATGTTTATCCTCTTGAGATGAATAATCTTGACTCACTTGTGTTTGATGGTGATGCTCAGGAAAAATCTGCATTTTTCAGAGGATATTTTGATGTAACGGAGTGTGCAGATACATTCCTGAAGCTCGATAATTTCACAAAGGGCTTTGTTGTAATCAACGGCTTTAATCTCGGAAGATATTGGGAAATCGGTCCGCAGGTGACACTGTTTGTTCCGAAGTCCGTACTGAAAGAGGGAAGAAACGAAATTGTAGTCTTTGAATCTGACGGATTAAAGGGTGAGGCTGTTGTTGAGTTTGTTGACAAGCCGATTCTTCAGAAATAAAAAGTATTTATAAACACAAAAAACGGCATAGGTCTGCGAAAGCAGACTTATGCCGTTTGCTTTTTATCTTAAAATCAATCTCTGAAAAATTCTACCTGTTCATTGTCGTTGCCTTTTACAAAGGCTACGGTGATGGACATTTTTTCGGGTATTGAATCAAGGGGGACTGTTTTTGGATATGTAAGAGGGGTAAACCCTGCTTCGAGAGCTTTGTTGAATGCCTCCTCAGGGTTGTCACAGCGCATTGCGAAGTGCTGCCACTTTCCTTCCTCCGCATACTTATCACCGCCGTCAGCGAATAATTCTATAATTCCGCCGTCGCCGATGTCCAGCATTACTATGAGCTTTTCACCCTCGCCCCAGCGTACCTTTTCCTTCATGCCGAGAGCCTTGTACATTGAAAGGGATTTTTCAATATCCTTACATCTTAAAGCTATGTGGTGAAAGCCGAGATTACTGATAATATCGTTCATTATGGTACCTCACAGATATTTTTTTGCAAATTCGCAGACCTTATCAATACAAAGAGCACCTGCCTTTGAATAAGGCTCAAGCACACTGAAAACGTGCGGCAGATTTTTTCCTTCAAATTTCGGAAAGTCAAGAAGCTGCGCTTCAACAGAGCTTTCAAGAAGCGTTCTGAAAAGCCTTCTTGTCTGTGTGAGAGCAAGAGTATCTCCCGAGCTTGTAATGAGAAGTGTAGGCGGGAAGCGGTCAGCCTCACCGATTAACTCGTCAATGTTCATATATCGGGAGGTGCTTCTTCTGAGTCCCTTTTCGCCCCACATCATTCTGCAGTAAAGTCCCATAGGCAGAGAGTCATTCATATAGGCAACGGGAGAGGTGAGTGTAAGGCAGGAGAAGTGAAGCCCGTGATCTGTGGTATCAAAGTGATTTCTTAATTTTTCCGATTCGGAAAGAGCCGCAGTAAATGCTGCCAGCTGGCCGCCTGCCGAGTCGCCTGTAAGCATAATTTTTTCGGGATTACAGGGCAAACCGGGCATAAGCTCCTTTGCCTTGTTTATTGCGTGAGCAATATCCTGGAGCTGTGACTGAACAAAAACCTCGGGAACAAGACGGTAGCTTAAATTGAATACAACAAAACCGCGCTTTGCAAGGTGCTGTGCATAAATCTTATTAAGATCCTTTGTGCCGTACATCCAGCCGCCACCGTGGATTTCAATTATTACGGGAAGGGGACCCTTCGCATCCTCAGGGTAATAAACATCAAGAAGATGATACTCGTTTCCCGAATCGGTGTAAGGAATGTTGTTTATTTCTTTTATGCCGTCGGGGAGAGAAAGAGTCGCAATTCTCTTTTCGTCTGCAGGTTTTGTTACCTTGTTCCAGAACTGACCGAAAACATTAATAAGAATATCCATTTTATTTATCCTCGTTTTTACGTTCCATTATTGCGCATATGCTGAGTATTGCTGCGCATACAAAAACAAGAATTATTGCAGAATATGCAATTCCCAGCTTCATATAGTCCATCTTTACGACATTTCCGAGAAGATTTCCAAGGAACTGATTGCTGATGCCGAGAATAGTGTTAAGGTTAACCTTACCGCTTACAAAGGGCTTTGCAAAAGCATCAAAGGAAGCATTCATAACAAATGCGCTTACTGCACCTGCAACCGAAAGGAAGAAGGATGCTGCAGGCTTCTTTGTTGCAGCAGATACGATAATGAGGGCAAGGGCAATGAGGAGAACAATTACAAAAAATGCAAGGAAGACTGCACCCCAGTGAAGGCTTGTGACGGAATCTAAAATTTCCTGCTTCTTTTCACCTGAAAGGGCCTGCCATAAAACTGTAAGAATGTTTTTGGAATCAGGATCCTTGCTTGCAAGATATGAATTATATAAGTCCTTGAGGCTTATAAATTCAGAAAGACCGAAGGAGTTGAGAAGATTGCTCTTTACATCCTCATTTGAACTGAGACCTGTTGAAATCATTATTCTGAACAGAGGCAGGAAAATACTTGCAGGGAAAACCAGAAAGGATAGGATAGGGGTCAAAATTCTGTGAATTGTTTTCATAAATATCACCTTTTATTTTTTGTAGGAGGAGTTAAGCTGTACTGTTCTGTTGAAAATAAGCTTGCCTTCTGTTGTGTCTTTATCAACTGCAAAATAACCGTTGCGGACAAACTGGAAGGAGTCTTCAGCCTTTGCATCCTTAAGACAGGGCTCTACAAGGCAATCCTTGAGCACGATGAGAGAATCCTTGTTGATTGCATCAACAAATTCTTCATCGGGAATTGAAGCGGGATCCTCAACATCGAAAAGCTTGTCATAAAGACGTACCTCCGCCTTGAGTGAATCGGGACCTGCCCAATGAATTGTACCCTTTACCTTTCTGCCGTCGGGCGCATCTCCGCCCTTTGTGGCAGGATCATAAGTACAGTGAATACAGGTGACCTCACCGTTTTCATCGGTTTCATAGGATGTGCAGGTAAGGAAGTATGCTCCCTTGAAGCGTACCTCGTTGCCGGGGAACATTCTGAAATACTTCTTGGGAGGATCTATCATAAAGTCATTCTTTTCAATGAAAATTTCTTTTCCGAATGTGACTTCTGATTTTCCCATTTCGGGGTGGTCGGGATGACGGTCAACAAGAAGCTTTTCTGTCTGTCCTTCGGGATAGTTGTCAACAATTACCTTAAGAGGCTCAAGAACAGCCATGGCTCTGGGAGCGTTGGCATTGAGCTCATCTCTTACACAGCTTTCAAGAAGACCGTAGTCAACAACACTGTAGGCCTTTGAAACGCCTACCTTTTCAATAAAGCTTCTTATAGCCTTTGCAGGATACCCTCTTCTTCTCATACCGCAGATGGTTGCCATTCTGGGGTCATCCCAGCCGCTTACGAGCTTGTCTGTTACAAGGCGGATATTTCTTCTTTTACTTGTTATGCAGTAGTTGATGTTAAGACGTGCAAATTCAATCTGTCTGGGAGGCTCCTCGAAGCCGATTTCTTTGATGAACCAGTCATAAAGAGGTCTGTGATTTTCAAATTCAAGGGAGCAGAGAGAGTATGTTACATTTTCCTTAGCATCGGAAAGAGGATGTGCGAAGTCATACATGGGATATACGCACCATTTGTCACCTGTCTGGTGGTGGGACACGTGCATAATTCTGTAAATTACGGGGTCGCGCATATTGAGATTGGGAGAAGCCATATCAATTTTTGCACGGAGTACCTTTTCACCGTTTGCGTATTTCCCCTCTGTCATTTCCTTGAAAAGACGGAGATTTTCTTCAACACTTCTTTCACGGTAGGGACTGTTTTTGCCGGGCTCTGTGAGAGTGCCGCGGTATTCTCTCATTTCGTCTGCAGTAAGGTCGCATACATAAGCCTTGCCGTTTTCAATGAGCTTTATCGCACATTCGTAAATGAAATCAAAATATTCGGAAGCATAATAAACATTTTCCCAGTTGAAGCCTAACCATTTGATATCCTCCATAATGGATTCAACATATTCAACGTCTTCCTTGGAGGGATTTGTGTCATCAAGACGGAGATTACATATACCGCCGTATTTTTCTGCGGTTGCGAAGTCAATGCAGATAGCCTTCGCGTGTCCGATATGAAGATATCCGTTAGGCTCGGGAGGAAAACGTGTCTGAACTCGGGTATTTACCCCTGCAGCCAGATCTTCATCAATAAAGTCGTGTATAAAGTTGCTCGAAAGAGCAGAGGTTTCAATTTCAGCCATTGTGAATTCTCCTTAAATTAAATCTCCGAATTATTATAATGTTTCCTTGAAGCTGTCAAGTCTTGCGAATACTCTTTCCTTGCCGAGGCTTGCGAGAATTGCGTGCAGGTCGGGAGTATTTGTTCTGCCTGTTACCGCAACACGGATAACTGTTGAAACGTCACCCACATGACCCTTGAATGCTTCGGGATTTTTCTTGTATTCCTTTACATTGGGAGTAAAGCCGAGAGGCTCGCAAAGCTCCTTGATTTTAGCGAACCAGGTGTCCTTATCGTCATTTTCATCGAAAACATTCTTGTAAGCATCGATAATTGCTTTTCCGTCCTCTGCGAAAATGCTGTCGGGAAGCTTGGCATCGTTTTTGTAAAGGCTGTCATAGAAGAATGAAACATAGCCCTTGACATCCGACCAGCAGATAATATCCTTACGGGGCTTAGGATTCTCACGGTCAATGTTGAGAATAGTCTTTGCGTAATCGGGATCGGCAGTGAAAAGCTCATAAAGCTCCTCGTCATAGTCCTTTGCCCAATTTACGGTATTTTCATAAACCTGGGAAGCACTCATAAGGGAAACAACATTCTTACAGATGTCATTGAGCTTGAGTATATCAAAAAGTGCACCTGATGAGCTCATTTTCTTGAAGGAGAAGGGGAATGAGTACTTGTCTGCTGTGGGATTTGCCTTTCTCCAGTCCTCAAAGTTTGAGTTTGCGAGAGTCATAAGGTATTCGATTACACCGTCTGCCGGGAAGCCCTGTTCAACATAGAAGCTCACACTTGCTTCAGGGTCTTTTCTCTTGGAAAGCTTTCTCTTGTTGCCATCATCCAGCTTCATAATGGGAGAAATGTGGGCAAACTTGGGGGGCTTGTAGCCTAAAAGCTTGAAAAGCTGAATATGCAAGGGGAGTGAGGAAATCCACTCGTCACCGCGGACAACGTGAGTTGTTCTCATAAGATGGTCATCAACTGCGTGTGCGAAGTGATATGTGGGAATACCGTCAGTTTTCAGAAGAACAAGATCCTGAATGTTTTCGGGCATCTCGATTTTTCCCTTTATCTGATCCTCAACCACAATTTTTTTATTTTCGTCACCATCGGAGCGAAGACGAACTGTATAGGGGATACCTGCCTTGATTTTTTCTTCCTGCTGTTCAATTGTAAGATTGCGGCAGGCTGCATATTTTCCGTAATATCCGGGATTTGCACCCTCTTTTTCCTGATTTTCGCGAAGGGCGGTCAGGTCATCCTCGGTGCAGAAGCAAGGATAAGCAAAGCCCTTTATCACAAGCTCCTTTGCAAATGCCTGATAAATATCCTTTCTCAGACTCTGCTTGTAGGGACCGTAGATCCCCTTTTCTGTTTCCTTGCCTGAGATACCCTCTGTGGGAGCAATGCCGAATGCGGTAAGACCTTCAATTATCTTGTCGATTGCATCGTGTACCTCTCTTTTTTTGTCCGTGTCCTCTATTCTGAGATAGAAAACACTGTCGGGAGTGGAGGCTGCAAGGCGGTCAATAAGACAGGAAAACATATTTCCTATATGCATGTATCCCGTGGGGCTGGGAGCAAAACGAGTAACCTTTGCGCCTTCCGTAAGGTTTCTCTGAGGATACATTTCTTCATAATCTGCAATGGTTTTTTCTATGTGCGGAAACAGGAGCTCCGCAAGTCTTTCGTAGTCTGTCATAATTCCTTCATCCTTTATTAAGAATATACAAAGTAAATTATATTACAAGACTTCATAAAAGTAAATATATTACTTGAAATATTCTGTATATTTATTTTGACATAAGATCTGACAATGTGTCATTATGCGGTTGACAACCGGTCACAGATATTTTATAATTTATTAATAATTGGGAAAGAGAAATAAAATGCGGAGGGGAAATGACTATGGCTGACTACAGAATTGCATTTATTGCAGACCTGCATCATTATTCCGAGAAGCTGGGTAATACGGGCAGAGCCTATGAGCTCAGAGAAGGAAGCGACCAGAAGTGTCTTAAGGAAACAGGTGCAATACTGGATGCTGCATTCACTAAATTTCTCGGTGAGAATACGGATTGTGTATGTATCGCAGGCGATATTACAAATGACGGAGAAAAGTGCTCTCACGAGGAGGTAAAACAGAAGTTTTCGCTTTTCAACGAAAAGAAAAAGCTTTATCTCATAACCTCGACTCACGACTGGTGTTCCGATCATAATCCCCGCCGTTTTGAAGGATCGGAAATTTTTCACGATGTTGAAACGCTTTCTGCCGAGGAGCTGACAGAGTGGTATAAGGGCTTCGGTGCCGAAGACTGCATTTCTTCGTATACTACACCTTTGGGGCTTGTTTCAAGATGCTTTCAGGTAACAGCAGGACTTCGTCTTCTGGCTGTTCACGATGATTGTGACGGACCCGGAGGAAAATCAGGTTACAGCGATGCACACCTTGACTGGATGTGTCAGCAGTTGAAAAAGGCTGAGGAGGACGGATGCAAGGTTATTGCAATGGAGCATCATTTGCTGCTTCACCCCTTCTGTCGCTTTATAAATTCCGGTCAGTCAATAGGTGATAATTTCCGTGTGGCTTCCGTGCTTGCCGACCACGGACTGAGGCTTATATTTGTAGGACATTCCCATATGCAGAGAACAACGGAATTTGTATCCGGAAACGGCAACAAAATCACACAGATAAACTTAGGCTCCCTTACGGGACATCCTGCTCCCGTTACATATCTTACCTTTGACGGTGAAAATGCAAAAATTGATGTAGAGTTTCTTGAAAGCTTCACATATAACGGAGAAAAATGCGGTTCTGATTATTTCAGAAGGCATACTCTCGGTGTTCTTTTCAATCTGCTTGAGGCAGGAAAGAATGATAAGACTGATTTTTATGAAAGACTCCGCGCAAACGGAATAAAAATTCCTTCCTATAATCTTTTATATCCTGTAATCCGCTTTGTCTGTAAAAAGCTTCTTAAGGCAAGGTGCGGCGGTGCAGGCAGACTTATAAACCTTCTTACTTTCGGTAAGACTATAGAGAAAAGATACCTTAAACAGGTGAAGGATATGCTTCTTCTTGACCTTGTTTCAAAGGTATTCTTATGCGTGTTTGACGGCTCGTACTCCGCAAGAGATATGTCCGAAGCCGAAAAGGAGATTATATGCAGCGTAGGAATGATGCCCTCCGCTGTAATCAGAAAATTACCGCTTAAAGACGGCAAAAAAGCCGGTATTCTCAAAACAACAGATCAGATAGCCGTTCTTACAAGAGAGCTTATGTATCCCTCTGCTCCCGATGATATGAACACTGTTATCGAATTATAATTACTATGAAAAACAGATTTGAAGGTATTGAGCTTGTAAACTATACAAAGGGTGAGGAAATTCTGAATGTTCTGACCCATTTTGCAGGACTTGTCATTCCTGTTTTTATGCTCATAAAGGGGATTCCTCTTTGCAGAGGGGAAATTCTGCCCCTTGTGTGCGTATGGCTTTATTCTCTGGGGACATCACTGTGCTTTATTTCCTCGGTCTGTTATCATGCGGTAAAGCCGGGAAAGCTCAAGAAAATTTTAAGAGTAACCGACCACAGTGCAATATTTTTTGCAGTGGCAGGCACTGTTACAGGTTGCGTTCCCATTGTTTTTCAGAAGGGAAGTCCGGTCGGGGCTGTTCTGATGCTTGTGCTCTGCTGGGGAAGTGTTGCTGCAGGGCTTGTGCTTACCGTTTTCTTTTTCGGGAAATTCAGAAATGTCCGAATGGCTATGTATATCATAACATCGGCGGTATGCGCCCTTGTGGGGGCTCCTACCTTCAAGGCACTTCCGAAAGGAGCATTTGCCTGTATTTTAATCGGCGGTGCAGTGCTGCTTTTCGGCTGTGTGCTTTATAAACTCGGTGCTAAAAAGAGATATGTTCACTCTCTTTTTCACATATTCATCGTAGCGGGACTGGGTATTTATTGCTACGGAATATATAATTATGTTTATCTTTTACTTCAATAACGTGTGAAAGGAAGAATTTTATGGAAAAATTCAATGTTTGTCTTACCGGTGCTACAGGTCATGTCGGTTTTGCGATTCTCAAGGAGCTGCAGAATTATACCGACAGAGAAACACGAATCCTGCTGAGAAAGGATCCCGGATATTTTGATGGGCTTACCTGTACCAAGGTAAAGGGTGATATTACCGACTATGATTCGCTGATTGAAGCATTCAAGGATTGTGACATTGTTTATCATGTTGCAGGCTGTGTTGAAATCAAGCCCGGTAATGAGGATTTTGTTTATAAAGTAAATGTAACCGGTACTGAAAATGTTATAAAGGCTTGTCTTGAAACCGGTGTTAAGAAATTAGTTTATATGTCAAGTGTTGATACATATATTCCTCTTCCCGACAATAAGCTTATGACAGAGGTTTATGATTATGATCCCGATAAGCTTGAGGGTACATACGCAAAGACAAAGGCAGAGGCTACCGCAAAGGTGCTTGCAGCAAACAATCCCGGTGTGCTTGAAACTGTTGTATGTCAGCCCAGTGCCTGTATGGGACCTTACGATTTCAAGGTATCCAGCATCGGCAGTATGGTAAGAATGTTCTCTTCAGGTAAATTCCCAATTACAATGACATTCGGCGCATATAACTTTGTTGATGTAAGAGACGTTGCTATCGGTACAATTGCTGCAGGTGACAAGGGCGGTGCAGGTGAAGTTTATCTTCTTTGCAACAAGAGCTGCTCTGTAGATGAGTTTATAAGACTTCTTGCTGAGGTTTCGGGCAACAAGCCTCCCAAAATCAAGCTGGGTAAGGGTATTATTGACCTTGCTGCTCCTATTATGGAGGTATTCTACAAGGTTTCAGGTCAGTCTCCCATATTCACACGTTATGCTGTAAGAAAGCTTGTTTCCAACTGCAATTTCTCCTTTGAAAAGGCTCAGAAGGAATTGGGCTATAACCCCAGACCTCTCCGTGACAGCCTTAAGGACAGCCTCGAGTGGATTAAGGCTACAGAAGGATAATCGGAGATTACTTACAGATTGTGTGTTTAAGTGTCACGGATTTTATGTGGAATTTATAATAATAAAAAATCGGGTATCGGTTTTAAGCCGATACCCGTAAGTTTTTGTGTTCTGATTTAGAATGTAACTGTGTAGTCCTTAACGAATGTCATACCAACCTGAGCATCAATGCCGATCTTTGTTGAAACATTCATTACAACAGGAGCTGAGAAGTTAATCCAGGTGATGTTGCCTGTTGCCTTATCAACCTTACACTTAACAGTACAATCATAATATTCTGTTTCGAAGCTCTTAACGATAAAGCCTGCAGCATCCATAACGTCTTCTGTCTTGATGATTTCGAAGCCTGCGGAAACACCCTGTCCGTATGTGGGATTCTTTTCTGTCTTTGCAACGATTGTGATTTCATATTCGCTGCCGTTGTCTTTGCATTCTGCGGAAAGTACATCAGCCTCTGTAAGCTTACTTGTATAGCTTTCTCCGGGAAGGGGGAACTTTTCCTTGATAGCATCTGTTCCGTCATATGTTTCGGGAGTGTTGTTGGGCTTAAGGAAGGTGCTGATAAGCTTTGAACCGGTTGATTGAAGTGCAGAGGGAACAACAAGCTTATCTTCGTTGTGCTTATTGTCCTCGAAGTTTCTTGTAACAGACTTTGCGCTTGTCTTAACCTTGTTTACTGCGGTGTTGTAGTATTCAACGATTGCAGCTGTGCCCTGAGGTGCACCGGAGGGAGCAGGAGCTTCAGTTGCAGGAGCCTGAGTAGCGGGAGCTTCAGTTGCAGGAGCCTGAGTAGCGGGAGCTTCAGTAGCGGGAGCCTGAGTAGCGGGAGCTTCAGTAGCGGGAGCCTGAGTAGCGGGAGCTTCAGTAACGGGAGCCTGAGTAGCAGGAGCCTGAGTAGCAGGAGCCTGAGTAGCAGGAGCATCTGTAGGTGTAGACAGAACAGGAGCCTGTGTTGCAGGAGCCTGAGTAGCAGGAGCCTGAGTAGCAGGAGCCTGAGTAGCAGGTGCCTGAGTAGCAGGTGCCTGAGTAGCGGGAGCCTGTGTTGCAACTGCATCAGTAACTGCAGGAGTCTGCTCGGGCTGGGGGGTTATATTGCCGGAAGGAACTCCGACAACGGGAATTACCAGTTCAATTGTTGTACAAGCTGTGCAGGAAGCTGCAATTACAGCAACAAGCACAAGAGCAAGAACTTTCTTAAGTTTCATAATATTACCTCCGTTGGTATGTGTTTTTCTATATACCTTGTATATGATAATTAGTTAACAAAGATTTGTCAATAGACAAATTGTGAATAATAAGTATTTTATCCGACACTATGTGTATCAAAGGTAAAGACGGCACAAAAAACTCTTGATTTTCTTCCTGTGCTGCGTTATAATATTTGTGTATCTATGCACATTCCCGACTGAAAGGATGATTAATATGAAAAAGTTAATTTCAATTTTGCTTGCAGTGATGGTTGTTTTTTCCTGCCTCGGTGCTGTTTGCTACGCTGCTGAAGAGGATGATGTTGTGACAGATGGCAGCTTTGAGGAGCTGTTTATTGTAGATGTTGCCCCCGAAAGCAAGAGCAAGATCACTGTTATCGGTGTTGACGGAACAAATTATGTCAAGAAGGGCGAAAGCTTCCGTTTTAAGATTGAAGTTGTCGATGATTATGTTTTTGACCAGACAACTGTTCTTAAGGTTGCAAATACCCATTATGCAGCAGACCTTGTCATTAAGGGTGAGGCTCCGGATTCTTATATCGTTGAGCCTGATGCAAACGGTGTTTACACCGTAGAAAATGTTGAAGAGGATCTTTACATTTATGCTTGTAACCTTGAAACTGCTTCTTTTGCTGATCTTAAAGATTTCCTTCTCAATATGTTCAACTTCTTCCTCAATCTGATGAAGTGGTTCTTCGGAGTATAAATTTTTGCGGTGTTTTCTTTTTGGAAAGCACCGCTTTTCACTGTTTATAGATAACTTATACAAAAAATGTCTCAGTTTTTCTGTCGATTTATCAAAAAATTGACTTGAAAATGTGATTTTGTTTTTGATATAATATTTAAGGTTGAACGGGTGTAATGCCGTTTGCATAAAAAAGTAAAATAGCGGACACGGAAAAATCCGTTCTGCATAAAGATTTGGAGGAATAAAAATGAGCAAAAAATTCGTTTATTTGTTCAGAGAAGGCGACGCTTCCATGCGCGAGCTTCTCGGCGGTAAGGGTGCTAACCTTGCTGAAATGACAAAAATAGGTCTTCCTGTTCCCCAGGGCTTCACAATCACAACTGAAGCTTGCACACAGTACTATGAGGACGGCCGTAAGATCAATGATGAGATTCAGGCTGAAATTATGGAATACATCATTAAGATGGAAGAAATCACCGGCAAGAAGTTCGGCGACCTTGAAAAGCCCCTTCTTGTTTCTGTTCGTTCCGGTGCCCGTGCTTCCATGCCCGGTATGATGGATACAATCCTTAACCTCGGTCTTAATGAAGAAGTTGTAGAAGTTATGGCTGCAAAGTCCGGTAATGCTCGTTGGGCATATGACTGCTACAGAAGATTTATCCAGATGTACTCCGACGTTGTTATGGAAGTTGGTAAGAAGTACTTCGAAGAGCTCATCGATAAGATGAAGGAAGAAAAGGGCGTTACTCAGGACGTTGACCTTACAGCTGA
>JAZRNB010000035.1:0-42557 GCA_045647985.1 Acutalibacteraceae bacterium | reverse complement strand
GCAGATGGGAATATAAACACCTGTCTTTTCGTAGTATTCATCTCTTGCCTTAGCAACATCAATAATAGCAGTAGCCTGGCCTCTGCCGATACCCTTTGTTTCACGGGTGATACAGATTGGGCCGCCGCCGATACCAACCTTGATGAAGTCTGCGCCTGCCTCTGCAAGGAAAAGGAAGCCATCTCTGTCAACAACGTTACCGGCACCAACCTTAACGGTGTCACCGTACTTTTCACGGATCCACTTGATTGTGTTAGCCTGCCAGCAGGAATAACCTTCGGAGGAGTCAATGCAAAGCACGTCTGCACCAGCTTCAACAAGCGCAGGAACACGTTCTGCGAAGTCGCGTGTATTGATACCTGCACCTACCATATATCTCTTGTCGCTGTCAAGAAGCTCGTTGGGGTTGTTCTTATGCTGAGAATAGTCCTTACGGAAAACAAAATACATAAGATTGCCGTTTTTATCAACTATGGGAAGAGAGTTGAGCTTATTATCCCAGATGATGTCATTTGCTTCCTTAAGAGTAGTCTCCGCAGGAGCGGTAATAAGCTTTTCAACGGGAGTCATAAATTCCTTGACCTTAAGTTCGGGACTCATACGGCTGACACGGTAGTCACGGCTTGTTACAATACCTAAAAGCTTGCCGTTTGCGGTACCGTCATCTGTAATTGCAACTGTTGAGAAGCCGTTAAGCTCTTTAAGTTCAACAACATCCTGAAGTGTATTGTCGGGAGTAAGGTTGGAGGCACTTACAACAAAGCCTGCCTTATAATTTTTTACACGGGCAACCATTGCAGCTTCATCTTCAATGGACTGAGAACCGTAGATAAAAGACATACCGCCTTCTTTAGCAAGTGCAATAGCAAGAGTGTCGTTTGATACAGACTGCATAATAGCGGAAATCATGGGAATGTTAAGTGAAATTGCGGGTTCCTCGCCCTTCCTGAACTTCACAAGAGGAGTTTTAAGCGAAACATTTGAGGGTACACAGTTTTCATCTGTATAGCCCGGAACTAAAAGATATTCGCTGAAGGTATGTGAAGGTTCACTGTAATAAAAAGCCATAAAAATCTCTCCTTTAATCCTTACTTTTCCCTATATGATATCACAACTGAAAATTTTAGTCAATTGTGTAATGTTTTATTTATTTGTGTTGATTCATTAAATTTTTTGTGATATATTCATTAATACATTATGAAAAAGGATGAGTAACAAGTTTATGCCGGGAACAGGAACAATAGTTAACGTAATCGCGGTTATTTTCGGAGGAATTACAGGACTTCTTTTCGGAAAAAAAATTAAAGAGGATATTCGTGATTCTCTTATGAAGGCTTCGGGAATTGCTGTTATTTTTATAGGTATTTCGGGGGCTCTTTCGGGGCTGATAAAAATAGGAGAAGACGGTAAGCTGACAACAGACGGCGCACTGATGATGATTATATCTCTCGTTGTCGGAACACTTCTCGGAGAGCTTATAAAAATTGAAGCGCGTCTTGATAAATTCGGTGAATGGCTGAAAATAAAGGCAAAGGCAGAGAAAGACGGCGGCTTTGTGGGTGCATTTGTAAACACTTCCCTTATAATATGTGTGGGGGCAATGGCGGTTGTCGGTGCTATTGAAGACGGAATTAACCGCGATCCTGCAACACTTTTTGCAAAAGCACTTCTTGATTTTCTTATAGTAATAGTTATGACATCAACCCTCGGTAAGGGGGCAATGTTTGCATTTATTCCCATAGGCATTTTCCAGGGAACAATTACGGCTCTTTCAAAATTTGCCGAACCGCTTTTCTCTGTAGGAAATGTTATAGGTGATATGTCCCTTGTGGGCAATGTGCTTATCTTCTGTGTTGGAATAAACATATGCTTCGGCAAAAAATTCAGAGTGGGAAATATGCTCCCCTCTCTTGTTATAGCTATTATTTATTCTTTGATAAAATTTTATGTATGAGGTGATAAAAATGGGTAAAATTGTAGCTCTGGGCGGCGGACGCTTTGACAACGGAGAAATGGATAATGTAACCGAACATATCATTTCTCTTACGGGAAAGGAAAATCCCCATTTTCTTTTTATTCCCACGGCATCATTCGACAATATGGATGAAAATGACGATGTAATGCTTTGCTTCAAAAAATACGGCTGTACCGCAGACATTCTTTTCCTTACTCACGAGGATGTGACGGAAACTGTAATAAAAGAGAAAATCGGAAATGCAGACGGCATTTTTGTTCAGGGTGGAAACCTTAAATTCCTGATGGATATCTGGACTAAAACAAAGGCTGACAAATATTTACTTGAGGCATATGAAAAAGGTACCGTGCTTTCAGGTACCTCCTCGGGGGCTATGTGCTGGTTTACGGAAGGCTATGACGACTGCCTCGAGGGCGGAGAATTCGCCTTCATAAAGTGCCTTGATATTATCCCCTACATCAACTGTCCTCATTATCAGAGTGAATACTGGCAGAGCTTTGAAAAGGCAATTATAGGCAAACCCATATCGGGTATCGCCTGTGATAACGGTGCAGGATTTTGCATAAACGACGGAGTATATTACACCGTAGCAGGCAACGAGGACGGCGACTGCTACTTCTACGATGTAAACGATAATTTCAGCAAGACAAACATCAATCAGAATCCGGCCATTCTTAATTCCTTATAAAAAAACAAATTTCATAAAACTACACAAAAAAACAGGCATAAACCGCTTAATTGCAGTATTATGCCTGTTATTTTTATTTTAATGCTTATATGTATTTTTTCTGCCTGTAACGATATGACAGAAAACTCTGCCGGTTTTAGTCATAAATCTCTGCACAAGACCTCTGTACTTGACACCTGTTGCAATTTTCACCCCGAATCCGTCACCGCTTGCCTTAAGCTTCTTTATGTCTGCAAGTGTAAACATATTATACCAGCGCTCTACACGGCAGGTGTACTTTGAAGTATCCTTTTCATCCACTTCAATTATTCTGTAGCCGTACTGTGAAGAGAAGCGGTCGGACTGGCTTCTTGTGCTTAAGGAATTCACGATATCAATGCCCTGATTTCTGACACCGAAGGCATTTGTGTGGTCATGTCCCGAGAAAACTGCAAGAACATCACCTTTTTCAACCATAGCATCAAACTGACCGAAATTGTCACCGCCCGAGCAGGGTGTTTCATTGAGAGTTCCGAAATTCACTGTATCGGGAGAGAACATATAATATTCACCCTTATTGATTATGTGTTCAAAGGAATACAGCTTTCTCTTATTCACCTTTGTCAGAACATCATAGACCTCAGGGACAATCATATGCTGAAATCCGAGAGAATAAAGGGGATTGCCGCCGTTTGCCGCTGTCAGCTCATCACTTCTTTTTCTGTACCATGCTACGTCCTCTGCACTCATACAGCCGTAGTGACCCTTGCCGTCATAATCGCCCGAATCAAATACCCAGAGGTTGAATTTTACGGTTTTACCGTCCTTAGACAAAACGGGAACATTATACGTGCCGTTCTTAAAGGGCTTATCCCCCAAGTCATTTTCCACATGGGACGAAAACTTACTGTAATAAAGCATAAGCTCTTCACGGGACATAGCACCTACCTCGGAATCGTGATTGCCGAAGGTAACTGCAACGACAATGCCCAGATCCTCAAAAATAGCCATAAGGCGGTCAATATAGGACTTTGTTTTTGTAGCATCGTCATAATTGTGAACATTATCCCCCGTCACAACCGCAATATCAGGCATTTCCCTTCTGCACGCTTCCCTGATAAGCCAGGTGGAGGCATCAATATTATCATCCTCCATATGGATATCCGTCAGGTGCATTATTTTAAGCTTGCCGTTTTCATTGAATTTAATCATATTAATCTCCGTAAAATAACCGCACTAAACTCCGTTTAATGCGGCTTTTAAGTTAAAACTTAATTTTCTTGAGGTTATCCATTGATGACTTATCTTCGCCGTTTTCAATTCTCTTGATGAAGTTATAAATCTGCTCATTAACGGGAGTGGGAACACCGTACTCCTTACCCATTTTTACTATGTAACCGTTGAAAATATCAATTTCTGTTTTTTCGCCTCTGTCAAGTGACTGAAGTGTGGAGGGACGGACATCACCGAACTTCTTACCTACAATTGTAACAAGAAGCTTTGCTATGGCATTGAACCAGTTTGCATTTGAAATAAGAAGAAGGTTGTAATTAAGCACAGTAGCATAGGGAGGAACCTTAAGTCCCATCTTCTTAGAAACATAAGTAGCTTCTCTTGCGATTTCAAGGAAAATCGACTTTGCTGCATCTGCTGTCAGCATAACACCGACACATTCACCGGTAAGAGCAGCAATGGAGTTGATGCAGGAGTTAATAATAAGCTTTGAATAAAGCTGTGCATCAATATTATCAACAACCTTAGTAGGAAGAAGTGCCTTGTAAATTTCACCGAGCTTTGTGATCTTATCATCAATCTTGCCGTTAACTCTGCCTATTTTGAGCTCACCGCCTGAGGTAACATTTACGTCACCGTTGGGAAGCATTGTGGCACCGAAGCCTATCATACAGCCTGCAGTCCTGTCTGTGCCTACCACATCAGAAAGAATCTTCGTGCAGATACCGTTCTGCATTGACATAAATATACCGTCTGCCTTTACATGGGGAAGCATTTTTTCAGCAACCGGAGCCAGAGCAAAATACTTTGTTGCAATAATGCAGACATCATAGGTCTGAGTCAGCTCATCGATGCTTTCATAAACCGTGAATTTCTGTGTATGGTTTCCGAGAGCACCTGTAAGTGTAATACCCTCTTTTCTTATCTTCTCTGCCCTTTCGTGATTAGCTTCAACTATTTCGATATCGTGACCTTTTTCTTTGAGCATTGTTGCAGTAGTACCGCCGATTGAGCCTGCGCCTACAAGTATGATTTTCATAGCAATTCTCCTCCGTAATATATTGTTAATATATTAAAATAAAAAAGGTAACAAGTCAAGAATTTTGTAAATTTTCCCACATTAAGATAAAATCTGTATTATTGATTATACATCCGTTTTATGTTAAAATGAGAAAAAAGCGGAAAGAGGGAAAAATTATGATAAAATCATTCGCGGGCAAGACTCCCGTAATTGATGAAAGCGTTTTTGTTGCAGAAAACGCAGCAATAATCGGTGATGTCACCATCGGTAAGGGCAGCTCAATATGGTATTCTGCAGTGCTCAGAGGTGACATGTGTGCTATCACCATCGGTGAGAACTCCAACATTCAGGACAATGCAACCGTACACGTAGGAATGAAGGATTCAACCGTTATCGGAAACGGTGTAACCGTAGGTCATAATGCTCTTGTACACGGAGCAAAAATCGGCGACAATGCACTTATCGGCATGGGAAGTGTTGTCCTTGACGGTGCAGTAATAGGTGAAAACTCAATTGTTGCAGCAGGGGCTGTTGTTACATCAAACACCGTAGTTCCCCCCAACTCTCTCGTTGCAGGTGTTCCTGCCACAGTAGTAAAGGAATTGTCCCCCCAGCAGATTATGGGAAATAAAATGAATGCTATGGGATACACCACTTTAGGCAACAAATTCAAAAAAGAAGCAGAATAAAGCTTACATACAACTAAAGGCACAAAACTACTTTCAGATGTAGTCTTGTGCCTTTTTTATTGGGTACGATTTATTGTACTGCAAAAAATAAACATAAGCAAATTGAGGGCAGGGAAACCCTGCCTCAACAATTTATATATTTTTAAGATAAAAATATGCCTTAAGAATTGCAGTCTGTGTTTTTCCGTCTGTGATATTGCCGTTCATAATTTCCTTTACGGCAAACTCCAGGGGCATTTTTTCAACTCCTACAAACTCGTCATCATCGAGATTTTGCTCACCCTTGGTAAGCCCTGTCGCAAGATACATATGAATTACCTCATCGGAATAAGCACAGGTAGGAAGAAATTCACCGAGGTATATCATTTTTTCTGCGGTAAATCCCGTTTCCTCCTTCAGCTCTCTCAAGGCTGCATCAAGATGAGGCTCTTCCTTAGAGTCAAGCTTTCCTGCAGGAATCTCCGTCAATACCTTGTGAAAGGGATAGCGGAACTGCTTTTCTATTATGATATTACCGTCATCGTCAACGGGAACAACACAGGCAGCTCCAACATGCTTAATATACTCTCTCTTTGATTTATGACCGTTTGGAAGCTCAATATCATCACTGTAAACATCAAGAAGCTTACCCTTAAAAACATTCTCTGAGGACAGCTGCTTTTCAAAAAGATTATCCATTATTTACTCCTTTTTATAAGCCCGGCGGCGGCAGCGGCACCTGCACCGATCAATACGGCAGCACCTGTACCTGCAAGAAGCTTTATTTTGGTATTCTCACACTCATCTGCATCCCAGAGATGTGCGACCTTTGAAAGAAGATTTTCACCGCAGAGATCCCAGTATGTAAGGTTATAAGTCTTGAAATTCTCAGGATCATTTTCATCAATTTCAAACACTCTGACACCTCTTAAGTGGTTTCCGTAACAACGGAAGGATGCGCAGGAGGTCTGAATTACTCTTATTCCGTCATGCTCACCGATAAAGTTATTGAGATGATCGTGAGCATAGACTACAGCCTTGACATCACCCATTTCCTGAAGTGCCTCAAGCTGTCCGTAATTCTCGTGACAGCAGCACATTGCCTCCCCGAGGAAGCCGTGTGCCTTTTCGGGGTCAAGCTTTACATATTTTACAAGCTCACCCTTTTCGCAATAAGGCACTGCCAGGGGATCGTCCTTGTCACATTCGATCTGAAGGGAAGCGCTTTCGGGCATGGGAATGTGCTGGAACATAAGTGACGTAAGAGGCTTACCTCCGTTTTCCTCACGAAGCTCAGCACTTACTCTCTTATACCATTCAACAGTTTCAGCCTTTACACCCTCGTGGCAAAGCTTTGTTTCCTTATCCTGCCAGGCAGAATCAAGCATCCAAAGATTGAAAACCTTCTTTTCTCCGTCAGAAGAATATACAGGAAGATTGAAGGTATCAACATCAACGCTCTTGTCGGGATTATCAAGTCCCACACACATTGAATATGAACGGTAGATGTCAGCCTGTTCTTCCTTTGTAATCATATTCACATCATCGTGATTGCCATAAATCATCGTAAAAGGAATTTTTCTCTCCTCAAGAGGCTTACAGATATGACCGATTGCAGTTTTCATTCTGTCATATTCCTTTTCCTTTGTATGCACAACAACCCTTGATCCGAAGCGGGCATCCTTAAGATGATTTCCGAGAATATTATCACCTGCGAACACAACAAGATCGGGCTTTACGGTGTCATAAGCCTTATTAAGCATTCTTACCATTGTGTGTCTTACAAAGTGCAGATCCTGAGGGTCTGCCACCTGCATCAATACGAATTTTCCGTTTTTATTGAATTTAAGAGTGTTTTGCATTGTTTTGTACCTCCATACAGCAATCTACTACAAGTATTGCGGCAAGTGCCGTAAGCTCATCACGGGGATCGGCAATGTCAATTACATAAGTATCGCCCCAGGAGAACCATTCCTTTGACAGATGTGCTATTTCTCTTCCGCTTTTTATTACCTCATATTCGTGGGCAAAAAAATCACCCTTTATAACAACATCCCAATCGGGAATTGAATATTCGTGTCGAAAAACAGTAAAATTCTTCACAATTTCCACAGGAGGATTTTCAAGCACGGAAATCTCATATCTCATAAGAAATGTAAAAAGCCTCTGCTTTATATAAATTACTTCTCTGCCTGAGGTATCCCTTATGTGGAGTTTTTTTCCGAGAGTCAGAATTTCACCCTCGGCGGTGTACTTTATTTCACCGCGTTCATCATATACATTGAATTTATTCTTAAAGGAAAACACCTTTTGCTTTATTAAAAGCTTCATATTTTACCTCCTCTTGCTGAGCTTCTCCGCTTTTGCAGATTCTATAAGCTGACAAGCAGCCTTCAGATGAATATCGGATATATCACTTCCGTTTGCCATTCTTGCAAGCTCAGCAGGTCTTTCGCTGTCACCCAGCTCCTTTATTCTTGTATAAGTCTTATCATCCCGGACTTCCTTGTAAAGGAACTTATGACTGTCGGCAAAAGCAGCAATCTGCGGAAGATGCGTAATGCAGAGAATCTGCGAGCTGTCTGAAACCTCGGAAAGCTTTATAGCTATGCGCCTTGCAGCAGAACCACTGACACCCGTATCAATTTCATCAAAAATAAGAGTATCGACTCCCCCTGCCCTGTGAAGAACATTTTTGAGAGCCAGCATAATTCGTGAAAGCTCACCGCCTGAAGCTACCTTGCCGAGAGGCTTCGGCTCTTCACCGGGGTTTGCGGAAATAAGAAATTCAGTATAATCCTTACCCTTTTCGTAAAGCTCCCCGTCTTTTATATTAACAACAAAACGGCATGAGGGCATATCAAGAAAGCTTAATTCATACTGCACCGCAGCGGAAATCTTCTTCGCCGACTCCTGTCTTTTTGCAGATAACATATCGGCCTTCTGTCTGCAAAGACTGAGCACCTTCGCATATTCACCATTAAGCTCTTCCAGTCTTTCCGAAGAAGTCTTGATTCTCTGAAGCTCGCTTTTTGCATTTTCAAGAAAACGGAGCATCTCCTCTTCCGTCTCCCCGTATTTCTTTGATAATCTGTAAAGCACATCAAGTCTTTCTTCAATCGCATCAATATTTCCGTCCATACTGTCAAGCTGTCTTAAAACATCGTCTATAACACCCGCACAGTCCTCAATAACGGAATTGGCTTCATTAAGCTTCTCTCCGAGTGTATCAAGACCTTTTGCAAGAGATGAAACGGAAGCAATACGTGCAACTGCACCTCTGACTAAGGTATCGGCCCCCGTAGCCTCCGTATCGCCGCAAAGAAGCATAAGTGCCTCCCTTAAGGCATCTGAAAGCTTTTTTGAATTACTGAGAATATTTTTCTTTTTTATAAGTGTTTCTCTTTCACCGACGGTGATTTTTGCATTTTCAAGCTCATTTATCTGATATGAAAGCAAATCAGTCTGTCTTTCCTTATATGCCTCATCAAGAGAAAGTCTTCTGATTTCTGCTTTAATCTCCTGCAATCTTGCAAAGGATGCTGCATAATCATCAAGATATTTCGCATTTCCCCCGAAGGCATCAAGAAAATCAATATGCCTTTCACTGTCAAGAAGAGCCTGGGAATCACGCTGTCCGTGAATGTTTATAAGGCTCATCCCGATGCTCTTAAGCATTGATACGGTAACCGATGAGCCGTTTATGTGACAAGCGTTTTTACCGTCACGGAAAAGACGTCTTTTGAGCAGAAGGGTATTATCGGGCTCAACAGGCAGACCGTTTTCCTGCAGTCGGCTTCTTACTTCCTCTGAGATATCCTCAAATAACGCAGTAACCTCTGCATAATCCTCACCTGTTCTTATAAGCTCACGGGAGGTTTTTTCGCCTGTTACGGCATTTATGGAGTCAATAAGAATACTTTTACCTGCACCCGTTTCTCCCGTAAGTATATTCAGCCCCCGTGAAAATTCAGCGGAGGCTTTTTCAATTATTGCAATATTTTCAATATTAAGAGATTTAAGCATAATTAAAATCCAAGTAATGAATCAAGTTTTCTTTTGATTTTCACCGCGGCTTCTTCCGAATAGCAGAGAATAAAGATCGTATCGTCACCTGCAAGTGTACCTGCAACATTCTGAAGTCCCATAGAATCAAGAGCAGCACAGGCTGCCTGGGCAGTGCCTACGTGACACTTGAGCACAACCGTATTCATTGCAACATCCGTGCATACAGCTGAGCCTATGAGAATAGACATATATTTTCCGCTGTTTTCCTCCGGCTTGAGTGTGGGCAGACAATATTTATACTCACCGGATGCGGCAGGATGCTTTACTATGTGCATTTCCTTGATATCACGGGAAACCGTAGCCTGAGTAACGTTAACACCTGCCTCGAGGAGTCTTTCCAGCAGCTCCTCCTGGGTGCTTATTACATTTTCCTCAATAAGCTTTGCTATTATTGCCTGTCTGTTCTTTTTCATAAAACATCCTCACCTTTACTTTTCCAGTTTTTTATTGAGTACATCTATAAAATTATCCGTCTTTATGGATATAAAATCAGAGGTAACCTCCGACTTCTTAATCCTGATTACACAATCGGCATCAATTTTTACCGCCTCTGCTCCGTCACAGAAAAGCAGCACCTCATTATTTCTGCCGTCTAAAGATTTTATTGTTACATCAAACTCTGTTGTCCCTGAGAATATATACGGGCGCACGGCAAGTGAATGGGGGCATACCGGTGTCAGAAGAATGGCTTCAAGTGTAGGCTCAACAATTGAACCGCCCGAAGACATTGAATATGCCGTTGAGCCTGTGGGAGTTGCAAAAATCGCACCGTCAGCAAGATAATCCGCTATATTTCTGCCATCCGCCTTGACATTGAGGTCAATCATCTGAAGCGATCCACCTCTTGACAGAACAGCATCATTAAGGCAGTCTGCATTATAAATAACCGAACCGTGCTTTATTACGGTTACTGAAAGCATCATTCTTTTCTGAATTTTATATTCACCGGTTTTAAGCATAGAAAGAAGATGCAAATCCTCCTTATCAAGACCGCAAAGATAAGCAAGTCTTCCCGCATTTATTCCGAGAATATTCTTATTTTCCTTTGCTGCAAGCTTTGCGGCTCTGAGCATCGAGCCGTCACCGCCTACAGAAATTACCATATCAGCTGTTTTTATGAAGCTGTCAGCATCCTCAAAGCAATCCTCGGGAAAAGAGGGAAACTCCTCCTTAAGCAGAGAAGAAAAGCAGTAATCTATCTTCTGCTTCTGAAGCTCACGGCACAGGGAATCCGTAACCTCTCTTGCCTTCTGTCTTGTAAGATTGGGGATAATTGCAATTTTCATATGCTTCTCACTCCCTTGTTATTTGTCAAGCGCCGAATGTGATGCCTCCACAGTTTCTGCAGGGCAGATCTCTGCGTGCTCACCCTTTACCTTTGATATGTAAAGCAGGTATTCTATATTACCCTCGGGGCCCTTTATGGGTGAAAAATCAAGTCCTTTTATGGTAAATCCCAGCTCTTTGGCAAAATCCGCAATTTTCTCAACAACCTCAACATGGGTGCTTTTTTCTCTTACAACACCTTTTTTGCCTACCTTTTCCCGGCCTGCCTCAAACTGCGGCTTTATAAGGGCAACACATTCTCCCGTATCGGAAAGCAGCTCATAGACCTTGGGAAGAACAAGACAGAGAGATATAAAGGAAACATCAATTGATGAAAAATCCGTCTTTTCGGGGATCTGCTCCTCGGTAATATATCTCACATTTGTTCTTTCAAGATTTACTACTCTTTCATCACTTCTCAGCTTCCATGCAAGCTGACCGTAGCCAACATCCACACAGTAAACCTTTTTTGCACCACGCTGAAGCATACAATCGGTAAATCCGCCGGTGGAAGCACCGATATCCATACATATTTTATTTTCAAGGCATATGGGAAAAACAGACATTGCCTTTTTGAGCTTATATCCGCCGCGACTGACAAATTCCATACCGCCTCTGACTTCAATGGAATCAGTTTCCTTTACGGTATCTCCTGCCTTAAGCGCCTTCTGTCCGTTTACATAGACTATACCTGCCATTATTCCTGCTTTTGCCTTTTCTCGGCTTTCAAAATAGCCCTCGCTTGTAAGAAAGGCATCAAGCCTCAGTTTTTCAGCCATTATTTTCACATTCCTCTGAAATCTTTTCTACCATTCCCCCGGCATCAAGGAAATAGTGCTTCATAAGTCCGCCGACACTGTCCTGCCCGGGGAATTCACCTTCAACGGCAATATTGCGGTAATTTCCACGGAAGCTGAATTTGAACAGCTTATCACCGAAGGTTTCACCTATTCCGCCGAATCTCTGTCCTTCCTCAAAGAAGAATACATTCTTACAGGAAAGCACCTCTTTTACGGCATCGTTACTGACGGGTTTTATACGGTTTATTTTAAGCACAAAGGCTTTTATCCCCTTGTCCAGGAGCAGTTTTTGTGCTTTTACTGCCTCACCGAAGCATCTGCCGTAGGTAACTACAGCAATATCACAGGCTTTATCACCATATATATCGTAATCACCGAAGCTTTCCTGAAAATCCTCAGGCACCTGAGTATTGACACCTCTCGGATATCTTACAGCAACGGGACCGCTGCACTCATAAAGTGCCCTGTTAAAGGCTTTTTCAAGCTCAGTAAAGGTAGCAGGAGCAAACACGGTGATATCGGGAATCGTATTTAAGAAGGCTGCATCAAAAACACCGTGATGGGACTGCCCGTCAGCCCCCACAAAGCCTGCTCTGTCAATGGCAAAAACTATCTTCAACCCCTGCATTGCACAATCGTGAATTATCTGGTCATATGCCCTTTGTAAAAATGAAGAATATACCGCAAACACCGGCAATACTCCGCCGCTGCCGAGTCCTGCCGCAAATGTAACCGCATGTTGCTCGGCAATGCCCACATCAAAAAATCTGTGGGGATACTTTTTTCTGAAATCCTCAAGTCCGCAGCCGAGGCTCATTGCGGCAGTTATCGCACAAATCCTGTCATCCTTATCCGCCGCATTGACCATAAATTTTCCGAAAACATCGGAAAAGCTGGGCTGAGAAAAAACAGGCTCACCCGAATCAAGATTGAACGCAGAAATACCGTGAAAGGCATCCGGAGCCTTTTCGGCAAATTCGTATCCCTTTCCCTTTACGGTATTTATGTGAAGAACAACAGGATATTCGGCTTCCTTTGCCCCCTCAAGGGCAGAAATAAGCTGAGAAATATTATGGCCGTCCACGGGACCCATATATCTGAAGCCGAGATCCTCGAACATTGTGGAGTTATATACTATATTTTTTATAAATGTCTTTGTGTTATATATGCCTTTAACAAGAGGCTTGCCTACTACGGGAATGAGATTCAGCGCCTTTTCCGTCTGTGACTTAAAACGCACATAACGGGGTGTAGCTCTCATCTGCGCAAAGTAACGGGCAAGTGATCCCACATTAGGAGAAATTGACATCTCATTGTCATTAAGAATAACAATAAGCCTTGTACCGTTCCCCGCTCTGCCTGCATTATTAAGAGCCTCATAAACCATACCACCGGTAAAGGCTCCGTCGCCTACAACCGCTACAACAAAATTTTTATTGCCGTTTATTTTATTGGCCTCGGCAATTCCGTATGCGGCTGAAAGAGCAACACTGGAATGACCGCCCGACATAATGTCGTGCTCACTCTCGTTTCTTCTTGTAAAGCCGGAAAGTCCCCCGGGCTTTCTTAATGTATCAAATTTATCAGCTCTGCCTGTAAAAAGCTTATGCGTATAGCACTGGTGGGAAACATCCCATACAATTTTATCCTCGGGAGAGGAAAAAACCCTGTGCAGAGCTATTGTCAGTTCAACAACACCGAGATTTGATGCAAGATGACCTCCGTTTTTTGAAACGGTAGAAATCAGCTCTTTTCTGACCTCCTCGGCCAGCGTATCAAGCTCTTCCTCTGCTATCCTTTTCACATCGTCGGGGCTGTTTATATAAGGTAAATACTTTCCTTCCACAGTTTATCACCCGATATCCGTCAGTTTTTTCTGTTAAGAAGACTCTCTGCTATGGCTTTTATCTCCTCTGCCGCATCACCGAAGTGAGCAAGAGCATCAAGTGAATTCTTTGTATGAATTGCAGCGAGCTCCTTTGCTTTCTCCACCCCGAAAAGGGACACATAGGTAACCTTTCCGTTTTTCTCGTCGCTGGATTCGTTTTCATCCTCTGCTTCAAGAACATCATCCATTATCTGAAATGCAAGCCCCAGCTCTCTTGCAAAATCTCTGCCATAAGAAATTTCACAGTCATCTATACCTGCCGCAATAAGTCCCAGTGCGCAGGCACATTCAATAAGAGCTGCTGTTTTGAGAGTATCCATTTCAACAAGCACCGGAAGATTTGCAGGTGTATTCTCATATTTAAGATCAATATACTGACCGCCTATCATACCCTTCATTCCGCTGAGAGACGAAAGCTCCCTTACAGCCCTCACACACTGCTCAGCAGTCACATCGCCCGAAGCCGCTGCCTCATAAAGAAGGTGGAAAGCGTGAGTAAGAAGTGCATCACCTGCAAGGAGTGCATTCGCTTCACCGAACTTTATATGAGAAGAAGGCTTACCTCTTCTCATATCATCGTTATCCATACAGGGAAGGTCATCGTGAACAAGTGAATAGGTATGGATAAACTCTACGGCAAGGGCAAATTTAAGAGCACTTGCAGGATCTCCGCCTGCGGCTGCACAGAATTCAAGGCAAAGAAGGGGACGGACTCTCTTACCTCCGCTTTCAAGGGAATACATAAGCATTTCTGTTATATGCTTTGTTTCCTCTGATAGAGACGGAAGAGAATTTCTGACAGCGTCTTCAATCATTTCAATATACTTTTCTGTATTATTCATAATCATTCCTCATTTACTTCATCAAGGGAAATTATTTTCTGTTCTGCATTCTTAAGCTCATCGTTGCAGAATTTTGCAAGCTTCGCGCCTTCCTCAAAAAGCTTTACGGACTCATCAAGGGTAAGACCTCCGTTTTCAAGAAGCTTCACAATTTCCTGAAGTCTTTTTATGGCAGTTTCATATGTGCGTTTACTCATTTTTTTCTTTTCCTTTCAGCGGAAAGCACACGGCAGTCTACGGTACCGTCCGACATAAATACCTGAAGCAGGTCATCTTTTTCTATCTTATCTATGCTTTCAACTATTTTTCCGTCAAGGCTAACAAGAGAATAGCCTCTTAAAAGCACACTCAGGGGATTAAGACTCTCCAGGGCGGAAAATGCTTTTGCAAAATTGTTTTTTTCTTTATACAAAGTCCTTTCAGCTGCTGATTTCATCCGCAGGGAAAGCTCATTTATATTTTCGTATTCTGAACGGAAAAACTTACCCGGATCCCTGAAATTTCTTGCTTCAAGAATAAGGCTGAGACGCCTTTTTTCCGATGTAATTATAGTGTTGATTCCCGAATAAAGCCTGTCCGTAAGAGAAGCTGTATTCATCATAAGATTCGCAATATCTGGCACTGCAAGCTCCGCAGCTGCTGAGGGCGTGGGGGCTCGCATATCGCTTACAAAGTCGCAGATGGTAAAATCTGTTTCGTGGCCTACTGCGGAAATCACGGGAATAGGACAATTATATACTGCACGGGCAAGAAGCTCGTCATTGAAGCACCAGAGATCCTCAGCACTTCCTCCGCCTCTTCCGATTATAATAACATCGGCGCAGGACTTACGGGAAAATTCTTCAATTGCAGCAATCATTTCAGCCGGAGCCGATGCACCCTGCACGGAAACTCCCTTAAAAACAATATCCGCAAGAGGAAAACGCCTTCCCAACACATTGAAGATATCCTGTACTGCAGCACCTGTGGGAGAGGTAATAACCCCGACTCTTTTCGGAAATGACGGCAATTTCTTTTTATGCGCTTCATCAAAAAGTCCCTGGGAGGCCAGCTTCTTTTTCAGTTGCTCAAAGGCGACGGCAAGGGAGCCTGCTCCGTCAGGAACCATATCCTCCGCATAAATCTGATAAACACCGTCACGCTCATATGCCGTGATTCTGCCGGTTACAATTACCTTCATTCCGTTTTCGGGCTGAAAGCGAAGGCGCATTGCCTGACGGCTGAACATTACAGCCTTTATTGAGGCATTTTCATCCTTAAGTGAGAAGTAAATATGCCCCGATTTATAGTGATTTGATAAGTTGGAAATCTCACCGGACACAAAAACAGACTGAAGTCCCATATCCGAATCAAAAAGAGATTTTACATATCGGTTTATCTGTGAAACCGAAAAAACAGGTACATTCATCATATAGTTATAAGGATGCAAGGACTGCAAGTCCTGCGGCATTGTCGGAAGAGAATCCGGGGGCGGCAAATAATGCACCGAATTCCTCTGTAAAACGGCGTCTTATAAGGGTGTTTGACATAACTCCGCCCGAATACACAAGGGGAAGTCCCGGGTATTTCTCCGTTATTGTTTTTGTCATTTCATAAAGCACTTGTGAAATATAGTCGATGCAGAATTTTGCAATATCCGCATCATTTTCACCGTCACGCTTCATTTTTTCACATTTATTCTGAAGTCCCGAAAGTGAACAGTTACCGTCCTTCATAAAGGGCTTTATTTTATAAGTTCTGTTACTTTCGAGGCTTAATTTATCAAGCATCATGCCTGACGGAAAAGGAAGGCCCAAAAGATTTCCCGTTCTGTCAATAGCCTGTCCTGCCTTAAGATCAAGTGATGAAGCTATCATCTGTACCGAAAAAATTTTATTGCTGTCGGGGCTCACCTTCACCGCTTCCGTTGTTCCGCCCGACACATGAAAGGCAATGAATTCATTCTCAAGAAGCTCCAGTGCGTCAGCCGAATAAAGTGCGGCGGTAATATGACCTGCCTGGTGAGAGAAATAACGAAGGCGGGCTCCTGTCACATCGGCAATCATACGGGCTGCGCCCTTACCTGCCATAAAGCACGGCATATACGAGCCCTCCTCATCACGAGGGGATACAGATACGGCAACAGAATCAAGCTGAGAAGAAAGCTCCCGTGTGACCTCGTCAATCATATCAGGAAGATTTATTGTGTGCTGAAAAACAGCATCACTCTGTCTGAGACCTAACTCCCCTTCCTTGACACTCAGAAGACGTCTTGACTGGATAAGCTTTCCTGTGCAGCTGTCATACAATGCGGCAGATGTTGTATAATTGCTGGTATCTATTCCGAGGCAGAGCATCAGCTGTTTTTACCTCTTATAACCGAGCCGAGAACTCCATTGATAAAAGGAACATCCTTCTCACCGGCATATTTTTTTGCAAGCTCAACAGCTTCATTTGCACTTACCTTATCGGGAACATTTTCAAAATACATAATTTCCGCAACGGCAAGTCTTAAAAGAGCAAGAGCGACCTTGGGAATTCTGGCAATAGTCCAGCCCTTAAGATATGACTTTATTGTTCCGTCAATTGCTTCGCAGTTGTCGAAAACACAAAGCACAAGCTTTTCTGCGAATTTATCAATAGTAAAAAGCTCACTTTCTTCAGCAAATGCCTTCATTTCATCAATTGAAAGCTCGGGATTGAATATTTTTTCAAAAACAAGTATAAATGCCTGTTCTCTGGCTTCGCTTCTTGTCATAATAAACCTCCGGGAATATACATTTTAACTATTATAATATAGCACACACAAAATAAATATACAACATTTTTTTGTATATTCATATGAACATACATATTTTTATGCATAAATTTATACACTTTATTCACTCTTTGTTCTTGATTTAGCAGTTTTTAGAGAGTATTATATAATTGAATATTTTGTCAGAAGGGTGAATATTATGAACAGAGCCGAGCTTGTTTTCAAAGCAATTGACGTTCTGGCGGAAAGACCTCAGAACGCTGTAAGATATCCCCGTATAGTCCGTGTGCAGAACATTGCATACCATACCGCTTCAGAAGAGTATAATGTTGCCGATTTGTACTTCAGGCGTGATATTTTCGATGACGGAAAAAAGCATCCCATCCTCCTCTATGTGCACGGAGGAGGCTTTATCAAGGGGGATAAGGACTACAGAATTACAAACTCTGAGTTCTATGCACATCACGGCTATTTCGTATTCAATATTGACTACCGTATGCCTCCCGATGTGGAGCTTGAGGAGAATTTTTCAGACATTGTGAAGGCTTTCAATTATATTGAAAATCTGAGTAAATACTGCAATATTGATACAGATAAAATAGTGGTGTCCGGCGACTCATCAGGTGCTTATTTTTCTGCAATGCTCTGTGCATTTGCCAACAATGATGAGCTTCGCGAAAGATTCAGACTGCCTAAGTTAAAATATAAGCCTGCCGCAGTAGCGCTTATGTGCGGACTTTTTGATATTGACAGACTTGTAACAACCCCTAATGTTATGGGAATTGTATCGAAAACTATGAGTCTGGTGTTGGGTGTCAACATTAAAAAAGACTACTCCAATAAGGATGACTACGAGCATATTAATTTTATTTCTCCCATAAACTTCGTAAATGAAGGCTGGTGTCCCGTATTTATCACCTGGGCAGAGGAGGATATTCTCTGTATTGACCAGGGTAAACCTATGGCTGACAAACTCACGGAAATGGGTATTAAACATAAGACATTTGTTGTTGACGGCCTGCTTAACAACCATTGCTATCATCTTAATATGAGCTTCAAAATAGCAAAAAGATGTATGAACAAATGTATACACTTCCTGAATGATGCGCTTGATATTGAGGATAACACCGCGGACGAAATTGAGGAAGATGAAAAAATAACAAAGGAAGAGAAAAAATGAAAAGGATTGTGACAATACAGGATATTTCCTGTGTGGGAAAGTGCTCCCTTACGGTGGCGCTTCCCGTAATTTCCGCCTGCGGGGTTGAGGCTGCAGTTGTCCCCACTGCAGTGCTTTCAACGCATACCGCATTCAAGGGCTTTACCTTCTGCGACCTGACAGATGAAATTGAGCCTGTTTCCGAACACTGGAAAAAGGAAAGCATCGGATTTGATGCAATTTACACCGGCTATCTCGGCTCCTTCAGACAGTTAGAGCTTATGAGCAGGTTTTTTGATGACTTTGGCACTGACGACAATATAATTTTCATCGATCCCGTTATGGCTGACCACGGTGTTTTATATCCCGGATTTACTCAGGAATTTGCTGATTCTATGGCAAAGCTCTGCTCTAAGGCTGATGTAATTGTTCCAAACCTTACGGAAGCCTGCTTTATGCTTCACGAGGAATACATTGAAAGCGGATACAGCGAGGAATATATAAAGAATATTCTTAAGAAATTAGCGGATCTTGGCTGTAAAAATGCCGTTCTCACAGGTGTTTCCTTTGAAGAAGGAAAACTCGGTGTTATGGCTTACAACAAGGAAAAGGATGAGTTTTCAAGCTATTATACAGAAAAGGTCAATGTCAGTTTCCACGGCACCGGTGATGTTTTCTCAAGTGCATGCGTAGGCGCTTTAATGCGAGGACTCTCCCTTGAAGGTGCACTTAAAACCGCTGCAAATTACACAGTTGAATCAATAAAAGCAACCGTACGAGAAGAAAACCATAATTGGTACGGAGTAAATTTTGAAGAAGCTATTCCCTTCCTTATTGATGAACTGAAAAACAATAAATAAAAAAGGAGCCTCAAGGGCTCTTTTTTTCTGCCGCATAGTTAAATCGGGAATAAGTATTCTTATTGAAATTCAACAGAACATTTGCTATAATAATCAAATGAAAAGATACTTTCAACACTGAAGGGGAAGCTCTTATGAAAAGAATTTTCGCATTGATTCTCACGATGACTATTTCACTGGCTATCACCTCTTGCCACAAAAACAACATCAGCAATGCAAATAATTTTCAAAGTACAAATCAGCACACGGAAGAAACAGTAACATCTGCAACAGAAATACCGAAGCCCGATCAGAAGCTTTCAGTTGAAGGTGTTCTGGATTATGTTTCAGACAATTACCCGCAATACAATACATTTGTACTTGTTGAAAACACGGTTCATGCAATGAATTGCAGCGATGTAGCGACTAAGACAGCTCTTGAACTGGCAAGAGAAATCTCAGATGTAACAGGCTGTTCCTATGAAGCTCTGTACATTAATCAGGTTGAAGACAAAAAGCATATTGCAAAAAATGTGTATATAACCAGACGTTTTGATACAATCAACATTGAGGATTCTGACGGAATACGTAGTCCTATTATGCAGAACGCAGTGGACTTCTTTTGCGATACGCCCGACTATTTTGCTGATATTTATGATTCCTATGAAGTAAGCATCAGGGAATCCATACCGGACGGCGTTGACTATATCGGAAAAAACGATGCAAACATAATAGAACTGATGGGATATCTGATTTCTGACCATCTTCTGAGCTTTGAGCTTTTGTATGTGAATGAAAAAAGTCAGGTGCTTGTTTTTCCGTTTGACTACCTTATGAAAAATTTCAGTAAAAATAATCTGAAAATAAAAATATGGGGCTCAGATATCGGTGAAGCTTTCACATCCGGTACAACAGAAGACGAAACACCTGAAGAATTTGTACAAAACATACTATACGGATCAGAAGATTCAATGGGCGAAGAAACCCTCTATAATGTTTTCAAAAACTATGAGTTATTCTACGGTCCTCAGACTCAGGAGCAGATGCGAAATGCTCTTGAAAAGTATAAGGACCTTGTCAGCGAAACAGTCTATGATGAATACGCGAAATTCTATGATTATTCTGTGTTAGAATCTGTCATACAGACGGCTCATTCAGAAATGGAAGCATGGTGGGATGAATATATAAACGAAACCGCTGATTAAATACATGTATTGTACACTACATGTTTTCTTTATACAGAGATAAATTTAAAAAAAAATCGCCCGTTCCGGTAAGGGAACGGGCAAAATTTATGCTTTTTATTCGTCGTCGTCTTCCATTGTGGATTCTGCAATAACCTTTGCAGCAACATCCTGAGGAGCTCTTTCATATCTTGCAAATTCAAGAGAGAAATAGCCTCTGCCTGCTGTCACGGAACGGAGAGTTGTTGCGAAATCACCCATTTCAGCCATGGGAACCTCAGCCTCGAGAAGCTGCATCTTTGCTTCCTCTGCAGGGCCCATACCGAGAACTCTGCCGCGGCGCTTTGTAACGTCACCCATAATGTCACCGAGGTTATCATCGGGAACATATGCGTTGAGTGTTCCGATGGGCTCAAGAATTGCAGGACCTGCTGTGTCCTTAAGCTGCTTGAATGCAAGAGAAGCAGCAGTCTTGAATGCCATTTCGGAGGAGTCAACGGGATGATAAGAGCCATCGTAAAGAGTAGCCTTGATGTTAACTACGGGATAACCTGCTACGATACCGCGCTTAACACTGTCTCTGAGTCCCTTTTCAACTGCAGGGAAGAAGTTCTTGGGAACTGAACCGCCGACAACCTCTTCACCGAATACGAGATCAAGCTCATCACAGGGCTCGAAACGGATCCATACGTCACCGAACTGACCGTGACCGCCGGACTGCTTCTTATGTCTGCCGTGTATTTCAACTCTCTTAGAGATGGTTTCTCTGTAAGCAACTCTGGGGATCTGAAGATCAACCTCAACACCGAACTTGGTCTTGAGCTTTGTTACGATAAGATCAAGATGCTGTTCGCCGAGACCCGAGAGAATCTGCTCTCTTGTTTCTTCATTTGTATAGTAACGGATAGCAGGATCTTCGTGAGAAAGCTTCTTGAGACCTGCTGCAACCTTTTCTTCTTCACCCTTCTTCTTAACAATAACTGCCATTGAAAGACAGGGTGCGGGGAATTCGGGAGCCTTAAGAGAAAGAGGCTGCTTTTCAGAACAGATTGTGTCACCTGTCTTGATACCGTCAAGCTTTGTGATAACAGCGATGTCACCTGCTGTGATAACTGCTGTATCCTCTGTCTTACCGCCCTTAGGAATGATAAGCTTACCCATTCTCTGGTTAGCTGCTGTTCTGGGAGTATAACAGGGAGTGCTTCCGTCAATCGTACCTGAAGCTACCTTAACATATGTCATCTTACCTACGAAGGGGTCTGCAACTGTCTTGAAGCAGATAGCTGCAAGAGGTCCGTTTTCGTCACATTCGAGCTCGGCTTCATTTCCGTCTGCATCAGTTGCGATTTCCTTGAACTGAGCAGGTGAAGGAGCCATCTTTGTAATACCGTTGAGAACAAGGTCTACAGCTTCAAGAGTGTAAGCAGAGCAAGCATACATGGGCATTACGGTACCGTCAAGAACTGCCTTTGAAAGACCTGAAACAATTTCATCGTGAGTGAACTCTTCACCGTCAAAGTACTTCATCATAAGATCATCATCAGATGAAGCAACAGACTCGGTAAATGCTTCGTGAAGCTGGTCAATTCGTTCGGAAGAGGGCATATCAACCTGAGTAGCCTTACCGTCCTTATATGCAAAAGCCTTATTCTGCAGGAAATTTACATAACATTCAACCTTGTCGCCTACAACATAGGGAACAACAACGGGACAAACCTTCTTACCGAATGCTTCCTGGAAAGCGTCAACTGTCTTGTAGAAGTTTGCATTTTCTGCGTCACAGCCTGTAACTACTATGTACTTTGACATATTTCTGGAAGTTGCAGCCTTGTAAGCCTTTTCTGCACCTACACCGACACCTGAGCCGGACTTTGTTACGATGAGAACTGTTTCAGCAGCTCTGATACCTTCGGAAACACCCGTTGCGAAGTCAAAAAGACCGGGAGTGTCAATTATATTAATCTTTCTGTCACGCCACTCAAGGGGGCATACAGCAGATGATACTGAATTATGACGGCGCTTTTCTTCAGCGTCGAAGTCCATTACTGTGTTACCGTCGCTTACCTTACCGAAGCGGTCGGATGCACCTGCAATGTAAAGCATAGCCTCTGCGAGAGTGGTTTTACCTCTGCCGCCGTGACCGGCGATGCAGACGTTTCTGATGTCGTTAGCATTATACTGTTTCAAAGTGATTACCTCCTGAATATGTGAGGAATATGGTGAAAAACAACAAATTCCTTAAAGAGTACGAAGAAAATTGTAGCACAAAAGTCCAAATAATGCAATACCGTTTTTGACTTTTTCAACAGAATTTTTCAACAAATATTATGATAATTTGTTTGACATTATGACTATAATAGTGGTATAATTCACTCATATTATAAAATTCTGCACAAAAAAGGAGATTATTTATGGGCAGTAAAGACAATCCGGGCAAAATCCGGAAGACATTGTCCAACGCCGGCAACGGGCTGAAAAACGCTGCAGGCATTGAAGGCAATTTCGGCACATACATAAAGCCTATGGCAGGATATACCTGCGCGAACATAACTCTCGGCGGTGCCGGATATCCCATTAACCTTTATCATCAGCAGTTCTTAAGCTTTGTTGAAGGGATGCCGACACATATTACAGGCACAATCAGTATGATAAACGGCCTTATTGATGCGGTGTCTGATGTAGTTATGGGCATCATCACCGACCGCACCCGTTCAAAATACGGTAAGCACAGAATCTATGTGCTTATAGGTGCAATCCCCTTCTTCTTCGCTTACATAATGAAGTGGTACTCATTCGGAATTTCCGGAATGAATAATATGACATTCAACTTCATTTATTATCTTGTCACAGCATTCATTTACTCAACATCCTACACAATGATGAGTGTTCCCCATGTAGCAATGCTGCCAACTATTGAGCCTGACTATTTCAGGCGCACACAGTATAAGATGGTAGAATATATGATGAACAGCGTAGGACAGATATCTTCCTTCCTGTTTATGGGTATGATGCTGGGCGGTCTTAATATGGATAACCCCTCACCTGAACATAAAAAGACATATCTTCTATGCGGTATCGTCCTTGCAATATGGTTTGTGTGGTCTCCCATTCTTTCCTTCTTCACCTGCCCCGAGCCCTCCTCCCTCGGCTTAAGAAATGAGCCGATAAACTGGAAATACCTTTTCAATGAATACAGACTTGTTGCAAAGAACCGTTCGTTCAGACAGTACTTCTTCATCTGTCTTTTCAATTCCTTCCGTTCAAGCTTCTATTCATACTCTGTCCAGTACTTCATTGTAAGTATTGCAGATAAGTACAAGCACTTCAACATCCTCAACACGGTGGCAGGCACGGCAGAATTTATGGGCTCTCCCGTAATTTACTTCCTGAACCGCTATTTCGACAAGAGAACATCGGGACTTATGCTTACACCCATTATGATTGCAGGTCTTGCAATCAATCTCTTTGTAAGTCACAAAACACCTGCATTCTTCCTTTATCTTGCCGCAATTCTCTACAACTTCGGCTTCTCGGGCCCCGGCTTTGCAATTGATACCATCCAGCCCGACATCACCGATGTTGACGAGCTTATAACAGGCAGAAGAAGAGAGGGCGTTATTGCAACCTTCCGTTCCTTTACATCAAAAACCATCAATTCATTTATGACAGGTATTCTCGGCTTCTCCCTTAAGTTCTTCGGCTATGATGTCACAAAGAAAGAGCCTGTATACCAGACAGCAAAAACAATTTTCGGTCTTCGTCTTAATTTCTCCGTAATGCCCATCATATTCGGTATTCTCACTCTTATCCTTATAAAGAGCTTCACTATGACAAAGAATGACCATAAGGAGATTCAGAGAGTTATCAAAGAAAAGCATGAAACGGGCAACGTCACAATTTCCGACGAGCAGAAAAAGCGACTTGAAAGAATTGCAGGTCAGAAGTGGGAGGATATGTGGATAGGACAATATGCTCCCGTTCACGCAAATCACTCACAGCCCGAAGTTGATTTTTATTTTGACCGCAAATAATCATACACAAAAACTCCCGGAGAGATTTTTTACATCTCTCCGGGAAATTTTTATTCATTTACAATAATTCAATTACTCACATTATGAGAAGAGGTTCTTGAACCATTCAATAATCATATTGAAGAAGTCGATTATCTGCTGGAAGAAGCTCTTTTCAGGCTGTTCAAGCTCTGCTGCACACTTGTCGCATACATAGTCGCCGTCTGCATCAGAGTGTCCTGTTGCGGGAAGAACCTTTTCTTCAGCAGCACCGCAGGTGCAGGTTCTATTCTGAAGTCCTGCTTCTTCACAGGTAGCCTCTGCTACTGTCTGCCAGTCGCCGAATGTATGATCCTTAACGGGAAGAGTTTCAACCTTTTCATAGGCACATCTTGAGCAGGTTATTGTCTTTGTACCTGTGCTTGTGCAGGTTGCTTCAACAATATTTACCTTTTCTGCGTGATTAAGTGCACCAATAGCACCGCCGCCGGATACTATATATCCGCAATCAGCGCAAGCCTTAGCATCTTCAACACCGGCTTCTGTACAGGTTGCTGCATAACCGGGAACGATAACTACATCAAGATCTGCTGCTGTGTGATCCTTGTCGCACTTAGCAAAGTAAGGAAGAATACCTGCTTCTCTGACAAGAGCAAGAGCTGCCGGAACGAGATCTGTCTTTCTTGCATTGATGCTCTTCATATTATTGGAAGCGATAACAACATCGTTGTCACCGGATGTGAAGTCTTCCTTAACTGTTACGGTTGCTTCATAGTCTTCAGCATTAACAGTATCGGGGAATATAGCATCAACGATATGCTCGGAAGCATTGATGAGAGCCTTTGTTACGGGAACACCTGCTGCTACATCTTCTGTCTTTTCAGCTGTTTCGAAAAGCCTTAAGAAACCTTCAAGATCGCCTTCAAGTGCATCGTCAAACATAAAGCCTAAAACCTTGTTTACATCAAATGCTAAGTTTTCACTCTTGCAGTTTGAAGCGAGTGAGCCGAGAGGAAGCACAGCATTTGCAACTGCAGAAATCTTATCGAATGTGTCTGTGTATTCGTTGTCACAAGCGATAATGATACCGTCTGCAAGCTCATAAACTCTGTTAACCATAGCAGTAAGTGTTTCTGACCAGGTTGCACCCTCTTCAACACCGAATACAAATTTAACCTCGGGAAGATCTGTGCCTGCTTCACCGTTTATTGAAGCGATAAAGTCGTTCACAATACCGTTAAGAAGTGTATCTACACCCCATGTTGCAGCATCATATGCAAGTGCTACGAGCTTTGTCATAATAACATCCTTAGCTGCGCCCTCTGCTTCAACAACCTCGAGATTAAGTCCCTTATCCGCAAACTTCTCGTTTACAACGGGAACACACTTGCCGAGAACATAATCTGTTACAGCTACTGCCATATCATCAAGAGTTGTAAGTCCGTCAACTGCTGCGTGGATTTCTGTGATCGTTTCATTGGACTTGTCGTCAATTACATCAAGACCAAGGTTTATTGCTGAAACATAAAGAGCCTCAACAGATGAGAAGTCTATTTCATAGAGAATGCCGAGATCGATACCGCTGAGAAGAGAATCAACATCAACACCGATGTTACCGAGCATTTCCTGAAGACCTGCATCGTTCATTACCTCTTCAGCCATAGCCATCATTTCGTTTACTGTGTCACAGACCTTCTGCATATTGTCTGTAAGCTTGTCGTTTCCACCCTCTTCAAGAGCAAGCTTTTCTTCACCTGCATCAGAAAGAAGCATATCTGTAAGATCAACAAGAACACGGTTAACCTGACCTACAACACCGTTGTATGCGTCATAATTTCCTGCAAAATCAAGAAGACCTGCATCAATATCAAAATCTGTATCAAGAAAATCGGGAAGCTGTGCAGCTATTTCGATGCCCTCAAAACCGCTGAGATTATCAAGAACGATTGTTGCAACGGGATTCTGGATGTAAGAGGATACATCAAAATTATCAAGAGGTAATGTCATACCCTTATCTGTCTTTGCTTCAATGCTTGCACTTGCAGCTGAAGTTACCTGGCAGATAAATTCATCTTTTGTTGCATATCCGTTATATGCAAGATCAATAGCAATGTCCTTAACAACAACTTCTGTAATTACACCAACGAAAGGAAGCTCTGTGCCAACCATTGTCTGTGCATAGGTGTTTGCAGCATTAAGAGCAGTGGTTTCTGCCATTTCAGCTATCTGATTGAATGTGATAACCTGTGAAAGAAGATTCTTTTCACCCATATCAACCTTAACTGCAAAGAGCTCCTTCATAGCCTTTGCGTTATCTTCAATCATAAGAGCAGTGATTTCTTCGGGGACAGGATCCTTTGTAATTTCAGCTGTCATACCCTCGGGCATTTCACCGAGCTGACCGTTGATTTCATCTGCATAAGCTGTGTAGATTGTCATTGTGTAATCAAGATTGGGGTTATAATTCTGAACGAGGTCACAGTTATATCCGGAGATAACAGCATCAGCTGTATCTGTAGCACCTGTGTAAACACCTACAACAGGAGGCTCGAAGTTAACTTCAAGTGTGTTAACCCACGTAAGTGTCTTAGCTGTTGCTACACCGTCAGCAACAGTAATCTGATAGTAATTATCGCCGTCCTTGAAATTCACGGTACCGCCGGAAATCGTTTCAAGAAGCTCTAAATCAGCATAAACAGCTGTAAATGCAGCAGGAACCTCTGTTGCTGCACCGACTTCTGCAGTGTAGCCGAGCATTGCCTTAAGCATTGTTCTTACAACTGTATCAAGGATATAGTTGTAATATGTGTCAAGCTTAACCTTGTTGTCACTCTGAACAAGACCTACAAAATTCTCAACAAGTGTGTAGATATCGGTTGTTCTGAGGTCATATGCTTCAAGCTTTGCAAGTCCTTCTTCAGAAAGAACGCCAGCCTTTTCGCAAAGACCTGAGAACCAATTGAGTATACCGTTTGAAATAGTCTCGTCAAAGGTTTCTGCTCTTTCACCGTTTGCATCAGTAGGAACAGTATAGTTCATTTCCTTTGCAATTTCAGCAATGAACTTTTCCTGAATATCATTACCTATAAGGTAATTATTATAGAAATCAACAATCTTCTTGTTTTCTTCTACTGTCGTGTCAAGAGAAAGAATGTATTCGCCAACCTTACCGTAGTCAAATACCTTGCCCTCTTCCCAATGGAAAACCTTACCGAAAACATCGGAATTAAGAGCCATGAATTCAAGTATACCGTAAATGAATTCCATATCTCCGTTTTCACGGGAAAGAGTTTTAAGTCCCGATACATCAAGATTTGCAAAATCACCTTCAAGCTGTGCAAGGTAATCAGCATAAGCAACAACATCATCAATACCCTTGATTTCGGGAATTTCAAGAGCTACTGTTGTGCCCATTACATCAACTTCGAAATTTTCAAAGTCTTCTGTTACATCTGCAATCTGTCTGTCAAGCCAATCGAGAATAACAGCGGCTATCTGCTCTTCCTTCAGAGACTCAATATAAGCCTTGTTATCCGAAGCAATTGCAGCCCTGTCATATGCGGATTCTGCCGCAAATGCAGAAAACGGAACAAGACAAAGCATCATTACAACTGAAAGAATAATTGCCAAAGTTTTTTTCATCTGAGTTTCCTCCTTAAAATTCAGTCTGTGAATATCCAATAAAAAACAATGCATTTCACAAAATATTCTATTAAAATTCACAGATCATTCATTAACATTTTAAGGTTCATCCACAGAAAAAACAAGAAACAAAACCCAAAAATACGTCAATTACTTGACACTTTTTAGCGTTTTGTTTCACTTTTTTATAAGCTATTTATTTCATTCCGGAAAACAATCTGTCCCAGATTACTGATATATAAGATATTTCTGCTTTTGCTTTTTTCGGTTCATAATTACATATTGTTCCCTGCAGGAATATCATATACGAACGCACAAAAAATATAAGCTTTTCGTTGTTATCTTTCACAAATACCTCACCGTAATGTTCAGCTATACCGGCAAAAAACATATCAAAAAGCTCTTTTTCATCTCCGATATCACAAAAAACACCGTTTCTGCTTAATTGTCCGAAAAGCTCTCTGTCTTCTTCGCAAAAAAGAAGGTTCTTTCTTTTAAAGGAAGACTCCCGTTTATCACCTGTCAAGAAAAGCCAATCGAGCCCTTGTTGAGCCATGAGTGAGCAGTATGAAAGCAATGTTTTATAAATAAAATCATCGATATCCTCATAATGCATATAAAAGGCTGCTCTTGAAAGAAGCGCACGATCACAAAGCTTTGTTACAGTGATTTTGCCTGCACTGTCATTCTGAAGTAATGAAAGCAACGCAAACCGAAGTCGTTTATCAATTTTGTCCTCCGCAGACTTATGAAACATTCTCCGCACCGCCCTTTCTGACTTTGCTTAAATCGAAACTTTTCAGTATATCTATAAGCACTGTATCAAGGTAACCGTCCTTGAAATGATTCTCAAGCGCAGAGAAAAAGAAACCGTTCAGAAAAAAGCGGGTAAAAAATACGGCAATATCTTTATCCATCCCGAATTCTGTTGCTTTTTCTTCAACAACTCTGCAAAATGCCTCAACAATCCCCGAAAAAAAAGTGTAATCTTTTTTCTTCATAAAATACCGGGCTATAGCCTCATAGTTATCCGGAAAATTAAAAATCTGTGCAACAAAAGCAGTGGGAATTTTTTCGGGCAGAGTTATATCTGTATACATATCCTTGTTGAATACAATCTCACTCATAACCAACACACAATGCTCTGCAAAACCGTTTACCATTTCCTCAAAAACCTCAAGTACATCATGGTAGTGCCTGTAAAATGTACTTCTTCCCACACCAGCTTTTTCTATAAGTTCAGTAACGCCGATATCCGAAATACTTTTTTGGTCAATTAATTCTGCAAAAGCACTAACTATTTTTTCTTTTGAAGCTGAATTCTTTCCGATTGTCGTAAAAACACCCCCGGTACAACTAAATTAAAGGGACTGCGAAAAAACAGTCCCCAAAAATTTTTATCTGAAGAGATTTGCAAAGAAATCTGTTATCATCTTAAAGAAATCCTTAATACTCTGAATAAACTTCTGGAAGCCTGAAAGAACCTTTATTTCGTTCCACTGTGCATAGAAGGTAACCTTCGTGCTGTCAAGAGTCACGGATGCACCTGCTTCGTAAATTTCACCCGATCCGTCAGGTGTTGTGCTCCAGCCTGCGAACACATAGGGAAGATTGGTATATTCAGGTTCGGGAAGTGTGTAGCTGTCACCCACCTTAACTGCCTTACGGTTGAACATGTTACCCGTACCGCCGTTCCCGTCAAAGAAAACTCTTACAGAATCTGCGGCAAAGCCCTTGTCAAGGAAGATCTTTCTTTCCTTCATAAACTTTATAAGAACTCCGTCTGTCTGATTCTTATATTCTGCTTCAATTGTGCCGGCATTTGTTGACTTAAATGTGTTCCAGAGAACAGAATTCATTGTTACAGAAGCCTTCACCTCGTCAGCATAAGCAGCAACATCATTGAAATAAGAATCATTTAATATGGGAGAGAATGTGCCGTTCCACTTTTGACCGGCAAGAGCAAAGAAATCGTCATGCTTAAAAAGGGTTGCAAGAAGAGTGGAAAGGAATTTTGCATCATTTGCTGACTTATAGTAAAGACCTGATGCCCACCACTCGGAAGGATATGAAATATTTGAATCATATGCACCGTAGCTGTTACCGAGAGCATAGTCAAAGTCCCATGCGGGGGAAGCTACGAAAATATCGCTGTCCTTATCCTTATAAATATAGAAGCTGGTTGTACCTGCATCAAGATTCTTTACATATTCCTGGAAAACATACATTGCAGCAAAGGACTCTTCATCAATATACTCTGTGTAGTGCTTGCCCTTTGCATTATAACCGTCAGGAGAGAAAACAGCATCCTCAAAATCCTGGTAAAGTGCGCTGATATACTTTACCTGAGCCTCCGAAGCATATTCGGGAGCCTTGACAACAACTGTCTGATTGCGGTTTGTAACAAAGCCGCTTACCTCTTCAACATAACGGTTGGGAAGATCAAATTCAAGAAGATAGCCACCTGTAATATTTTCGGGGTTATTGGGAATCTTCACCCATTTCTGTGTGCCTGCCACAAGCTTCTTGTAATCAGACTGCTGTGCACCGCCGAGAGCATACTCATCAAGATCCTTATCATTCATATCCTCGGTCTCGCCCTCAAGATCAAAAATATCAACTCTTGTTGAACCTACCTCAACGCTTTCACAAAGAAGATAATTTCCGTAATAATTTCCGTCAACAAAAAGATCAACGGCAACATTCTTGGATATGTAATGAAGACCAACTTTTTCCGCAATGTCATAGGCTATATGATTTCTGATAGCTGTCTTGTCCGAATGATTAGCAAGAAGAGACCACTTCTTAGCTTTTCCCATTCCGAAAAGATCGGTTTTACTGTCGAACTTGATATTATAGGGCTTCTTTCTCATAGCCCAGGTAGAATTACCTCTGCCCTTGATATATTCAAGCTCAGCATCCTCCATAACTGTCTCGCCGTCAATAATGGTGATTACGGCAGGCTCTTTATGTGACTTATCTGCATGAACCGCATCCATTGAGCCTGATTCGGTTGTAACATGAAGAGAGGGGATGTTTTCAGATTTAAGAACTGTCAGGGGGTAATTCACACCGTCACAGGCAAGGGTATATGTTTTTCCTGCCTCAAAAGAAACAGCGGCACCCTTTGCTATAGTCACGCCGTCAACAGTTATCTCCGAGGAAGCCGTATAATCAACCGTAAGAGTATTCATATCTGCATCGGCAGGTAAGAAAAGGAAATACTGTCCTTCGGTCTGCCACCAGTTTACACTGACATTGCCGGAACCCGCCTCAAAATCAACAGAAAGCCCGCTGATACCTGCTTCTTCGGCACCTGCAGTCAGCACAAAAAGCAGTGACAACAATACTGCAGCAGCTAAAACAACCAATTTTTTCATAATTTTCATTTTTATGCTCCTTTTCGGAAAAATTACATATATATGTTACCATTAAAACACCAAATAATCAAGTAATTAGGGAAAATATATAAAATTTTTCAAACAATCATTGACTTATATGTGGGAAATTTTGTATAATCTTTACAAAGATAAAAGAAAGGGATGTTTTTTATGAAAAACTTCTTAAGAAAGTCAACGGCTGTTGTTCTCTCAGTGCTGATGGTTTTACTTACATTCATAATGTCAGCATCTGCGGAAACTGTTTCTGCTATTGATCAGTCAAAGCTTGAAAGATATCACGTAACCTCTGAAAAGTCATACCCCCTTATCGGCGGCGTTACCGAAAGAGAAATCGTTCTCAACAATGCGACACTCAGCTATCAGCAGTTCATCTTCGTGCTTGAAGTGGCTCCCGACAACAAGGATGTTTCCTTTGTTACCGGCTACAATGACGGCGATGGCGATGAATGGGGCTTATCTACGGTAAGAGATCAGGCTCACGCACTTGAAGAAACACGCGATATGAATGTTATTGCATCCGTAAACGGTGACTTCCATCACACAGGAACCGGCGAGCCCACAGGTCTTGTTATTATGAACGGTGAGCTTGTTCAGCCCTCAAACGGCTACCCCTTCTTCGGTGTAACAAAAGACGGCACACCCGTTATCAGACACGGCGATGGCAGAACAGATGACCTTCAGGAAGCTGTTGCGGGCTACTGTATGCTTGTTGAAAACGGCAAGTGTGTTGCAGGTCAGACGGGTAAGCTTGCTCCCCGTACGGCAGTAGGTATAAAGGATGACGGAACCGTTATCGTTTGCGTAAACGACGGCAGACAGGATCCCTACTCCTACGGCTTCGACAACGATGAAATGGCAAATGTTATGTATGCTCTCGGCTGTACTACAGCCCTTAACCTTGACGGCGGCGCATCATCAACCTTCCTTACACAGCGCGAAGGTACAGATGATATTACTCTCAGAAATCAGCCCAGTAACGGTTGGGAGAGAAAGGTTGCAGCAACACTTCACATTTACACAACTGCCACAAGCACAGGTGAATTTGATCACATCACTTTCAATGAGCCCGTATTCGAGGTTAACGTAAACAAGACTCTTGATATTGATGTTTTTGCAGTTGACAAAAACGGCTTCAAGACAGAGTTCCCCGAGGGCGGACACCTTGTAGTTGAAGATGAGGCATACGGCACAGTTGACGGAACAAGCTTCAAGTCAAAGGACAAGACAGGTATTGTTACAATAAACTATGTTTCCGCTGAAGGCGAAATCCTTGCAAGCGCCAACGTAAGAGTTTACAGAGAAAATGCCATCACAGCTCTCTTTAACGATATGATGGATTTCTTCAACAGAATAAGACATCTCTTTGAAAGACTTTTTGAAGAGATCGGTGAAAGACTTTTCGGTTTATAATAAACAGTAAAATATGAGAGGGCGGTTTTTACCGCCCTCTTCTTTTTCTTGCTTTCGGAAGGTCAAGCCCTCTCGTTTAATTTCGCACAAAAAAACACAGGGATGCAAAAAGCTCATCGTTTTTTACATCCCTTTATTTTTATTTATTTTCAAGCAGTCTCTTACCGAATTCCCTTATTTCAAAAACAAAATCACCGTTGGCTTCTATAAGGCATCCTCGCTTTTCAAGGAACTTCTTTTCGAGAGATTTAAGAAGCATAATTACAAGACCACCGATAATTGCAGAGCCGATGATAATGAAAAACAAGGGGATTCTGCAGGTAAGCCAATCACCGGAGCGCAGAGGAAGAGTAAAGCTCATGTAGATTTCACCACGCTCAAGAAGTCGGGCATACGTATAATCAACATTCCCGAAGGTATAATTTCCCGTACCGTATCTGGGGAGTGAGCCGTCTGTATAAGCTGTATTTACAATACCGAAAACTGCAGTCAGAAGACCGCCGAAAGCCGAGCCTGCCATAAGTCCGGGAATTACTGTAAAGGGACTTCTCATAGCAATAGGCATAGCAAATGCATTTGTAAGCTTGATATTTTCAAAGAATGCATTTATGGGTCCGGAGGTTGCAAGGTTCATATCGTCTGTATCGGTATGTCCCTTTTTAAATATCTTTGAAAGGAAAATTCCGAAAAATGCTGTCCATCCGATTGTAATGAAGCACGCACTGTAAATTGTAAGAAGCTGTGCATTGCCTGTTGCAAGGTATGACGCTGAGGCAACGGAGAAAGCAGAAAGAGATACAGGACCTATAACATCAAAGCCTACCATAAGCCCCATAACAATTGCGGCCGGAACAATTGCGGTTTCCGAAAGTGATGTAAGAATTTCACCGAGCCTTTCTGCCAGTATTCCGAAGGGCAGCTGAATACCGAATTTTACAAGCACAAAGGTAAAAGCGGCAGATGCAACGGGAATAATGAGAATCATAACAATAAGGTCAACACCCTCAACAAGGGTAATTCCCTTGAGCTCTTCCGGAATGAGCTTTATTTTTTTTCGAAGACCGGCAAATAATTTGTCGAGCTTTGCCCCGATTACGGGCTTCAGGGCCGTCCATCCTATATAAAGGTATTTTATAAGAATACCCAAAATTATCGACATTATAAGATATCCCATATAACCTATTGCAGTTGACTGTGAATAATTTGCAGGGGTTGCAAAGAAGCAGGGATAAAAATTTACCGCATCTGCTGACTGTGAAGCAAAATGAGCAAAATATATGCTGAGTGACAACGAAGGTGCCACAGCAGGAAGCCCTGCAATAAGGTAAGCCACAATCAACCCTGTTATTACAAAGAAGAAGTCCGTTGCCCAGAAAAGAACAAACCATAAAGTAGGCTCATTTTCAGCACCCGTAGCACCTAAAAGGTGGTACTGTCCGAAAAGATTCTGAATTACAAAGAAGAAGCCTGCCCCCAATGCACCGAAAAGCTGTACCATAAAGGTAATGGCGGTTGCGCGGTAAATTTTACTTTTTACATCCTTATAAAGTTTTTTCATACAAATCTCCCTGAAATTTATTCTTAATCGAAATTATAGGACAAACAAACAGCTTTTTCAATCTGCATATTTTACGAAAGACTCCCGTGAGCCTATAACAATTGCACAAAAGTGATTTTTTACATTGATTTATTGCATTGAAAAATATATAATGAAATTACAAAATTCATTTTTGAGGAGATGTTATTATGATAAAAATAGGTATTGTCGGCACAAGAGGACTTTCTGCGCTTAAAGGCCTCGATGCAATTGATGATGTACAAATTACTGCTATGTGCGACCTGAATGAAGACCACCTGAATGAAGCCGCTGCAAAAATCGGTAATGTAAAAACCTTCCGCATATATGAAGATATGCTTGAAAGTGACATTGATGCAGTTATTATTGCAACTCCCATGCAGTGCCATGTACCCCAGGCAATTACAGCTATGGAAGCAGGCAAGCACGTTATGAGTGAGGTTACCGCCGGTGTTTCCATGGACGAGCTTTTCTGGCTCTGCGAGAGTGTTGAAAAATACAACAAAATTTATATGTATGCGGAAAACTACATTTACACTCCCACAGTTCAGCTTGTAAAAGAAATGGTTAAAAAGGGCATGTTCGGTACACCCTACTATGCGGAGGGTATGTATCTTCATAATATCGGTGATTTACTTACCTATCCTGACGGAAAAACCTCATGGAGAAGCTTCTGGCAATGCGGAACAAGAGGTAATTTCTATCCTACTCACAGCATAGGTCCCGTTATGCAGTGGTTCCCCGGTGAAAGAATCACTGAGATTTCTTGCTTCTCCCCCGGTGCAAGACATAATTACGGAGTAAAGCAGGACAGCGGTACTACAACAATGTGCCGTACCGACAAGGGCAGCCTTCTTGAAATAAGAACTGACTGTCTGTCTCCCCGTCCCCACTGTATGGACAATTATCTGCTTCAGGGCACAGAAGGTATTTTCCAGTCGGCACAGTACGGCAAGGGAAATCTCGCAGGAGATGTTGACAGAGTCTCTCTTACCGGAAACGCCAATGAAAAGGGCGAAATGGATTGGGAGGACATTGAAGCATATAAGGATTTACTTCCCGAAAAATACAGAAATGCCACACCCGAACAGATTGCAGCAGGTCACGGCGGCGGTGACTTCTTCATTGTTGAGGATTTCATAAATGCAATAAGAACCAATACTCAGCCTGAGCTTGATGTCTATAAGGCATGTGAATGGACTGCAGTAGGTCTTCTTTCAAATCTTTCTGTTACCAATAACGGAAAAACAATGGAAATACCTAACTTCAGAAAGAATATGCCCGTTGAAGAAAAAAGAATTATTCTGAAATAATGCTATGAAATATATTGCCGATCACGATTTTCATATTCATTCAACAGTATCACGATGCTGCAAGGATCCCTTGCAGACACCTGAAAGAATATTGCAGTATGCAAAGAAAAACGGATTCAGAAAAATATGCCTTACGAACCACTTCTGGGATGAAGGGGTAAAAAGTGATGCAGAATGGATAGAGGAACACGGATACAAATACCTGACATCCGTACTCCCGTTACCCGAAGAAAACGGAATAAGCTTTCTTTTCGGTGCTGAAATTGATATGGACTATAACGGCATTCTCGGTATCAGCGAAAAGGTCCTTTCGGAGCTTGATTTTGTGACGGTTGCGACAACACATATGCACCTCATCGGAAACACGGTAAAGGAAAGCATCGGCTCCCCCGAAAAAGCCGCAGAAATATGGCTTTCAAAAATAAAGAATCTGCTGGCTATGCCGCTGCCCTTTCACAAAATGGGAATTGCTCATATGACAACAGGACACATTATGAAGGAAAAAACTCCTGAAGTAATAAGACTGCTTAAGGATGATGATTTATATGAGGTATTCTCAGACTGTGCAAAAAAAGGCATCGGAATTGAGCTGAACACAAAAACGATTTTCAATTCCGATGAAGAAAAGAACATTCTCTTAAGACCGTATTTTATTGCAAAGGACTGCGGCTGTAAGTTTTACCTGGGAAGCGATTCGCACAAGACCGAAGCCCTTTTACACGCAAAGGAAAATTTTGAAAGAATAATAACTCTCCTTGACTTAAAAGAAAAGGATAAATTTCCTCTTGCAAGATAAAAAAGAGCACCTGAAGAATAAAACTTCAGGTGCTTTTGTTTGTTTTACTGCCTGCCTTATTCAATGCTCCATTTCTGCTGCATAATAACAGCAGGTGAAGCTTCAGTCTCCTTGGAGTAAAAAACTGTAAGAAGTGTTCCGTCGTGCAGCTCAATGGTTGAGGGATATCCCAGGTCATCATCGGTATCACGGTTTTCGTATATGATAACTTCTTCACTCCAGCTCTCCCCTTTGTCACTGCTTATAATTGCACGTATACCGCAGGGATAGCTTCTTCTGCCGAAAGCGGAAATCAGAAGTCCTGATGAATGCAGAAAAAGATGGGCAGGAGCTCCGCTGTCATCCTTTATTATCTGTCTGGGGCTGCTCCAGCTTATGCCGTTATCAAAAGATTCGGACTGATACAGTGTAAAAACACCTGCTTTTTCGTCTTCAATTCTGAAATGACACACTATCCTTCCGTCCGGCAGCTGAATAGCATTCGGCTCATCGAACATAAGCCCGCCGCAATCCTGTGTATCAAGCCGTGACAAAAAGGTCATTTCACCGTTTTCGGGATCAATTATATATACTTCAACCTTTTCGCTTTCTCCGTAAACGGTTCCGATCCACATAATTTTTCCGTCATTAAGAACAATGGGACCGTGAGGAGAGGTGACGGGAGACTTGAGAATCTCCCCGAAGCTTTCAGCGTTATCATAGCTTATACGGAAGGTACTTCCGAGAGCCTTATTCTCTTCCTCAGGGTCAACAGAATCAATATAATCAAAACATTCCTTTGTCTGAGGCATATTGTCCCGCTGAAAAGCGGTTGTATTATTAAAGGAAGTAACAATAAGACCGCTTTCACCGAAAGGAGTGAGCCCCACATCCCTGTCATCAAGCACCGTATCAATGACAGCCACAGGTTCAGTATAATTCTCACCCTCGTCGTCGCTGAATGCAAGAACCCCCTTGCCGAAGGGACACACATGCTCAATTCTGTAGCCCGATGCACCGACTGCAATTCTTCCGTTTTTCAGTCTTGCAATTGTCGGCCATCCGAAATATCTGTGATTACCCTCAGGATTTGACATAACAGTTTTTACATTTCCTATAAGTCTGATTTTCATCTTCAGCCTCCGGAGCTATATTATGATGTAAAATATTAAAGTAATTATTATAAGGCTTATCTGCCGCCTGCAAGCAGATTCATCGCATACTCTGCATAAGGGGATATATATTGTCCCTTTCTTGTTACGATTGCAGGCTGGCGCAGCTGTACGGGATTTATAAGCTTTTTTACAATCAGATTCCGATCGGCGGCTACACTGTTCACAAACTGCAAAGGCAGAAGAGTTGCCGCAACTCCCGAGCATGCCATTTCCCAGGCAGTTATCATATTTACCACCTCGGCAGCAATCTGCGGAAAAACATCAAGGGACACACAAAGCTTATCAAAAAGCACACGCATTTCCTGTCCTGCACCGAGAACAACAAAGGGAATATTTTCACAATCCCTGAAATCAACCTCGTTTTCATCAGCAAGCTCAGAGGCAATATTCTCGAGCTCTTTTGAATAAACAAGAACAAGTCTGTCAGGTTCTATGGGAGTGGCTTCAAGCAAGGTCTCATCAACAGGCATATTAACTACTGCAAAGTCAAATCTTCCGTCTGCCGCATCCTTTCTGAGCTGTTCACTGCCCTCCTCCAGAAGCTTTACACGGATACCCGGAAATTTTTTACGGACATTTTTTACAATATCGGGAATAAGGTATGCACTTCTGAAGGGAGTTATACCTATAACAAGCTCCCCCTTTTCCCCCGTACTGAACTGCTTCATTGAGCGCATCATCTGATCCTCTTTATAAAGAAGCTCTTTTGCCTCTCTGATGAAGAATTCGCCTGCAGCGGTAAGCCGCAGAGGAATGGTTGTCCTGTCAAAAAGCTGAACACCCAGCTCCTTTTCAAGAGTGAGAATATGCTTACTCAGAGCAGGCTGGGAAATATTAAGCTTTTCTGCAAGCTGAGAAAAGCTCTCTGTCTCAGCAAGAGAAACAGCATATTGCAATTGACGCAGATTCACAAAAAGTCACCGTCCGTAAAATTTATAATGTTATAATAATAATATCAAAGGGGAAAATCAAGGAAAAATTAAATTTATTTAAAAAATTTCAGTTTAGTATTGACTTTCCGCACATCTTGTATATAATATAGCCTGTTAGTAATAGCACTTATAACAAATTAATTATGAAAGGAAGTTATCACAATGCCAAGCTCTCTGATTTATCTCGGCATTATGCTGGCAGTAATCCTCATGTGGTTCCTGCTTGTAAAGCGCCCCGTATATGAAGGTATTTTTATAAGCTTCATTGTATTGGTTGCAATCACAGGAACATGGGAGAATGTATTTGATTATGTAAATGACAGTCTTTCAACATCACTGCTTTACTCAATGGTTGCGTTTGTTTCAATGTCTATCATTCTTACAAAAACAAAAATCGTTGACAGCTGTATTGCCGTTATTCTTTCTCTTATCGGCAGAATAACAGGCGGCGCAGGATATGCAGCGATTATTGCAAGTGCCTTTATGGGTGCTCTTTCAGGCTCCGGCCCCGGTAACGTTATGGCAACTGGTTCAATTACAATTCCCGCAATGAAAAGATCAGGCTTCCCCGCTGAGCTTGCTGCAAACATTGAAAGTAATGCCAGCTATCTCGGCAATATGATTCCTCCTTCATCAAATATTGTTGCTGCTATGGGTGCATTTGCGGCTCTTTATCCCGAAAGTGAAATCTCCACAGGTAAGTTCTGGATTGTAATGTGGGGCATTTCTCTCTGGTTCATTCTTCAGAGAATTGTGATGGTATTTGCATTCTGCAAATACTATAAGGTTAAGCCCATGGTTAAAGAGGATCTCCCTGACCTCAAAGCAACACTCAAAACAGGCTGGCAGGGACTCTTCCTTCCTGTTATCATTATTCTCCCCTTTGTGCTTGATTTCCTGTTTAAGGACAATTTCTTCACCGACAGACTCGGTGCTGCTGGTGCAAAGGCTCTTTCAAGCTCAATTCTTCTTTTCATCGGCGGAATTTCGGCAATTTATGCCTGCCTCATTGCAAAGGACAAGTCTGTTGTAACACCCAAGGCACTTATAGATATGTTTGCAAAAAGCGTAAAGACAATTGCTCCCACAATTGCAGTCTGCGTATTCGGATATATGATCGGCGGTCTTTTCAGCGAGCTTAATGTTGCAGAGGATCTTGGTGTGATTATCGGCTCCTGGAGCTTCGGAAAGCTTGGTACAGTTCTTGCTATCTGTATTATTACCTGCTTTATGGGTATGGTTATCCCCGGCTCATCGCTTGTTGTCATCTTCGGACCCGTGTTCATCACAACTCTTGCAAATTCAGGTGTTGATCCTCTTCTTGCTGCAGCAATGCTCCCCTGCATCTGCGGTGTTATGTGCGGCATCACACCTCCCCTGGGACTTGGTATGTATGCAGGTATGTCAATTGCAGAATCTGATTTCAAGAAAACCTTCAACAACAACCTGTGGTGGGTTGCAGCCCAGTTCATTATGCAGATTCTGACACTTATGGGACTGCTCCCCGTAATGGGACTTTAATAAGGAGGTAAAGAAAAATGACGAAATTCAAAGAAATCTGTGCAAAAATCAGCGATGCGTTAAGTAAGGTTTTTGCTGTCGGTACTCTCCTTTCCCTTTTTGTAGGCGGACTTACATTCTTTGGTTATATTGCTGCTCTTATAATCGGCGGTGACGCAGCAGCTTCCATCTGCGACTTTATGTACAAGAGCGTTCTTCCCGTCTGCATCAAGACCTCTACAATTATGGTGCTTTTAGGACTTGTTATTATGTATTTAAGAGGCGAGGTTGCCCTTACATCCGACAAGAAAAAGTCAAGCAAGCACGAAGGCGAGCTTTAATTTAACAAACAACAAAAAAGGCCCGATGTTCTTTTATGAGCATCGGGGCTATATTTTTTCAGAAAAAAACTATATATGAGCTTCCGTAAAAACCGTTAACAGAATAAAGGCTGCGATACTGCTGTCTATTCTACTCCCCTCACCCTCTCAGGCTTCAATTCCCGGCTTTTTATAAACAAAAAACAGAGTCACCACAAATGTGATGCTCTGTTTTAGGGCGGATGTTCATAAGGTATTTACTCAATAATTAAATATTAAGTTGCTCTCCTTTTTATTAATAAAATTATTAATCCTAAAACTAATAACGCAGCCGAAACAGCAGCAATCGTAATAAACATTATTTCGTAATCGGTAAATGGTGCTGCATAGGTATATCTTCCATACAGAATGCTAGCATTTTTATCACTGTTAATTGTCATCAAAGCATAAATTTCTCCGATGGCACCTATGACAGTCAGAAGTATTCCCCAATTTTTACTTAGTTTCATTTTTATCCGCCTTTTATTTCGTTCTTGTAAGACTTTGTAATACGCACTTTTTATCTTTAAATTTAAAATATAAGCTTTTATAATATTCTTTAATCAACTCCAACTAAATACCAAAGTCCATTAATTTTTGCAAGTGTAAAATACAACCCAACCTCATCTTCAATTGATCTTCTATCATTTGAAATAAAAATACCGGAAGTATAATACAACACTTGCGTAGCTCCAAGACGACATAACCCCGTGTAATCGTATCCGGCAATCCCTAAATCATAATCTCTATTTTTATATGATGCATCCCATAAATTGTCATCATCCGACCATTGTATATGATAGATTCTCTGATACATTGATTCTGGATTCGATAAAATTTCAGCGCTGTCTCCTTCGCAAGCATATGAATATTCACGACGATACCAACCTGCAAGTGCATCTCTTACCACATCTTCAGTTGTATGGTTTTCAACTGCGACATCCACAATCATCTCTTTTGACATTAGACCGACTAGCTTATCAAAATCTCCTTTTAACATATAATCCACATAAGCATAAGCCAAATCTTCATGACTTACAAAGCCTTCATGTGCTTCATGGGTGTACACCACCTCACTGCCCTGTGAATTGTTTTTCGTTTTAGATTGTGAAAAAACAAGCAAAACCGACAAAACAAACACAACTAGTAAAACTACAACATTAATAATTTTTTTCACTGATTTCCCTTCTTACTCTGTTTTTTTACTAAAAATAAAAAAGTGCGCCAACCGAAGTTAACGCACCGAAAAACGCAAACTCCGATTGTCGCCAAACAAATTTAAATAGAATTAGAGTATCTCTACCATAACCATTTAATGGAATTTGCGATTTTACCAAATTCTAAAAATAGTTATGATAAGAAAAGGGTATAATATTCCCATAAAAAAGAAAACGATACCGCTAATTCTATTTATTAAATTTGTTTGGCATTATCAGTATATCATAATTGTTGACCACATTTCAATACTAAAAAAATAAAAAAAGACGACTCCGAAGAATCGTCTTTATTATTGCTTATATTAAGAATTTGTTTTTAGTGAAGAGTGAGCTGCAACAGTACCCGCCTCGGACTTCGTCGCTAAAAACAGTCCACCGGACTGTTTTCTTAACGCTCCTCACCCTCTTAGGGTTCAAGTCCCGTTCCTTTTTCAGACAAAAAAAATAAAGAACTCACACCAAAGTGCAAGTTCTTTATTTGGTGCGGGTGTTCATGAGGGATTTACTCAAAATTTAAGTTTGCTGACAAAACAATACAGCATTACAAGTCCGCAGCTAAGCATTGCACCGCCAATTATATCAGTAATCCAATGTACACCTGAAAGAATTCTGCCGATAACCATAAAAAGAATAAAAACAATGATTGATATGGAAATAAGTTTTTTCAGTGTTTCATTTTTGATACGATTATTAAATTGCATAATTGCTGTCGGCATAATACACATTACAAGCATAGTTGTTGATGACGGATAAGATGCTTCCAAAATACCGTTTATCAGTATTGGTCTGTAGTTTACAACATACATTTCAAAGAAAATGTATATTACAATTACAAGAACA
>JAZRNB010000034.1:0-21311 GCA_045647985.1 Acutalibacteraceae bacterium | reverse complement strand
TCTTCCTAAGACCGCTTGGCCTTCCGACTTTGTCACGGTCACGTACTGTTACACAGCCGTCTTCAACTGAGTCGAAGTCGTATGTAATGCAGAAGGGAGTACCGATTTCGTCCTGTCTTCTGTAACGCTTACCGATTGAGCCTGCATCGTCAAATTCGCACATAAACTTCTTCTGAAGTGCGTGGAATACCTTTTCTGCGCCCTCATTAAGCTTCTTTGAAAGGGGAAGCACAGCACACTTGTAAGGAGCAAGTGCAGGGTGGAAGTGAAGAACAACTCTTGTGTCATTCTTTTCAGCATCTACAACCTCTTCGTCATAAGCCTCTGTCATAAGAGCAAGGAAAAGACGCTCAACACCGAGAGAGGGCTCGATAACATAAGGAATGTATCTTTCGTTTGTTGTGGGATCAAAGTAATCGAGAGTCTTGCCTGATGTGTTGATGTGCTGAGTAAGGTCATAGTCAGTTCTGTCAGCAACACCCCAAAGCTCGCCCCAGCCGAAGGGGAAGAGGTATTCAAAGTCTGTTGTAGCCTTTGAATAGAAGCAAAGCTCATCAGCGTCGTGGTCGCGAAGACGAAGATTTTCAGCCTTCATACCGAGGCTGTAAAGCCAGTCACGGCAGTATGCTCTCCAGTAATTGAACCATTCAAGGTCAGTGCCGGGCTTGCAGAAGAATTCAAGCTCCATCTGTTCAAACTCACGTACACGGAAAATGAAGTTACCGGGAGTGATTTCATTTCTGAAGGATTTACCGATCTGTGCAACTCCGAAGGGAACCTTTCTTCTTGTTGTTCTCTGAATGTTTGCAAAGTTTACGAAAATACCCTGTGCTGTTTCGGGACGAAGGTAAATTTCATTCTTTGAATCCTCTGTAACACCCTGGAAGGTCTTGAACATAAGGTTGAACTGTCTGATATCTGTGAAATTGTGCTTTCCGCAGTCGGGACAGGGAATATTCTTTTCCTTGATGTAATCTGTCATCTGCTGGTTTGTCCAGCCGGCAACGTTGGTGCCGTCAAAATCCTCAATAAGATTATCGGCTCTGTGTCGTGTCTTACATTCCTTACAGTCCATAAGGGGATCTGAGAATCCGCCGAGATGTCCTGATGCTACCCATGTCTGAGGGTTCATAAGAATAGCGGAATCAAGACCTACATTGTAGGGATTTTCCTGAACAAATTTCTTAAGCCAGGCTTTTTTGATATTATTCTTGAGCTCAACACCAAGAGGACCGTAGTCCCATGTGTTTGAAAGACCGCCGTAAATTTCGCTGCCTGCGAAAACGAAGCCTCTTCCCTTACAGAGGGTAACAATTTTTTCCATTGTTTTTTCTGTATTGATCATAAACAATTCTCCTTGTATCTCCTTGTACTTACAAAAAAATATTTTAACAAATATTTTCGGGTAAGTCAATATTATTGACTTGTATTTAACAGAGATATATAATAAAGATGAGGTGTTTTATATGGATATTTTAACTGAAATAAAGCAGTCGGCAGAAAGGGCTGCAGCAGAAATAATTGAAACCGCAAGGCTCGGGAATGGAGATATTCTTGTTGTGGGCTGCTCCACAAGTGAGGTTATGGGATCAAAAATCGGTACGGATTCAAACTATGAAACCGCAACGGCAATATACGAAGGAATAGCTGCCGTATGCGATGAAAAGGGTATTTTTATTGCAGCTCAGTGCTGTGAGCATCTTAACCGTGCAATTATCATCGAAAAGGATGCTATCGGTACTGCTTCTTACTGTAATGTTGTACCTCAGCCTAAGGCAGGCGGTTCATTCGCGACTAATGCATATAAGCATTTCAGGAATCCTGTTGCGGTTGAGCATATAAGGGCAGATGCGGGAATTGACATAGGCTTTACACTTATAGGTATGCACCTGAAGGAGGTTGCTGTGCCTGTAAGACTAAAAAACAATAAAATCGGTGAGGCTATGGTGCTTGCTGCGAGAACAAGGGCAAAATTTATCGGCGGAGAACGTGCAGTATATGACCACGGGCTTCTGTAAGGAGGACACTTATGGAAATTAAACACTCAGAAATGAAAGAAATGACAGTGCTTAAGGAGCTTGCTCCTTCCATGGCTTTTAATCCGTCTGAAGAAAGTCTTAAGGACTGGCAGAACAGGGCTTCTGCAAAGCTCAGGGCGCTTATTGCGATTCCGCGGACTGAGTGTGAAAGAGATTTTAATATCTGCTTTACGGAAAAGCACGAAAAATTCACGGAAATCCGTTTTACATTTCACAGCGAAGAAGGAGAATATGTTCCCGGACATCTGTGGCTCCCCGAAGAAGCTGATGATGAACGGCTTCCTGTTATGATATGTCTACAGGGGCATTCGACGGGTATGCACATTTCTATGGGCAGAGCAAGGTTCGAGGGTGATGAAAACAGCTTTAATAATGGTGACAGAGATTTTATGCGTCAGTGTATTGATATGGGCTTTGCCTGTGTGTGTATTGATCAGCGATGCTTCGGCGAAAGAGGCGGAAAGCCTGAGCCCGATTGCTATCTTGCGTCAATGACGGCGCTGCTTTCGGGCAGAACATTGCTCGGCGGCAGAGTATGGGATGTTATGAAGCTTATTGATGTACTTGAAGAGAATTTTTCCGATTCGGTTGATACGGATAAGATTTACTGTATGGGAAACTCGGGCGGCGGCACGGCTACCTTCTATTCTGCGGCTCTTGATAAGAGAATTAAGGCTGCAATACCCTCCTGTGCTTTTGCAACCTTTTCGGGATCTATAGGTGCAATGTTTCACTGTGCCTGTAATTATGTGCCGAAAATATCTCAGTATTTTGATATGGCTGAAATTGCAGGACTTATTGCTCCCAGACCTCTTGTAATTGTTTCGGGAAGGGAAGATAAAATTTTCCCTCTTGAGACAGCAGAGCACGAATTCTCAAGGCTTCGGGATATTTATTATGCAAGCAGCGCATCTCCCGATAATTGTGTTCACATAAAGGGAGACGGCGGTCACAGATTTTATAAGGAGCCTGCATTTGAATGCTTCCTGAAGCTTATAAGCAAGAATTAAGTTTTTGTTGCAAAATCTGCATTTAAATGGTAGTATATGGATACAATATGAATAAATATGAAAGGAATTTACTTATGAAAAAGATTATTGCTCTTATTTTAAGTATTGTTCTTGCATTTTCTGTGGCTGTTCCTGCAATGGCAGCTTACGAAACTCCCTTTGATGACAGCCTCTTCTTTGAGTATGAGGACTATTCAATTCATTACAGAGTTTTTGAAGCTGAAAATCCCAAGGGACAGATATTTATGATTCACGGCTTTGCTCTTTCCTCATACTGCTGGGTAGAGCTTGCTGAGAGACTTGTTGCAGGCGGTTATACCTGTGTTCTTGCAGATCTCCCTGACTTCGGTTACTCAACAAGAGAAACTGCAGGTATGCAGAAATTACCCCGTGAGGACATTATGCACGCACTTATGACAGAGCTTTCAGCTGATCCCTGGTACCTTGCAGGTCATTCAATGGGCGGCTATGTTGCTCAGGCTCTTGCTGCAAAGTATCCCGAAAGTGTAAAGAATCTTCTCCTTTACGGAACAGGCGGAAATGATAATTCACCTGCTATGTCTCAGATGATGGGGAACGATGTTTTTGTTGCTCTTATGGGACCTCTTATGCAGCTTATGACAAGATTTGATTTCCTGGTAAAGCTTTTCCTTCAGATGGGGCTTAATGATAATGAATATGCAGCAAACTACGATCTTGCCAAAATAACTGAGCCTATCAGAATTGAAGGCACAGGTAAGGGAGCTTGCTACAGCTTCTCAATGCTTACTCCTACCGATTATGATGCCATCAAGACAGGCAAGCCCGTTCTCTTTGTAAACGGCAGTGCAGATTCTGTTATCCCCGATGCTTCAAAGAATTCTATCCGTGAGGTTCTTCCCGAGGGCAGTGTCGACTATGTTGTTGAAAACGGCGGTCATATGTTTATTGAAAACAAGGCTGATGAAACAGCACAGGTTACTCTTGAATTCCTTGCAGCTAATCCGTAATTAAATTAAAATGAATCATAGTTGTGGGCAATTCTGCCCACAATTTATGTTTAAAGGAGTATTATATGACAGCTACAGAAAGATTTTTGAAATATGTTTCCTTCCCCACTTCCTCCGATGAGTTTTCTGAAACCGTCCCCTCTACCGGAAAGCAGAGAATACTCGGAGAATATATCGCCTCCGAATTAAAGGAAATGGGGATGGAGGATGTCATACTGGATGACAAGGGCTATGTTTATGCCCGTCTTCAGGGAAACATTGACGGCGCAATAGGCTTTGTTGCGCATATGGACACCTCGCCCGATGCTCCCGACTCACCCGTAAACACGAGAATCATTGACTATAACGGCGGTGATATTGAGCTGTCAGAGGGTATCTTCACAACAGTAAAGGAATATCCGTTTATTGAAAGCTACAAGGGACAGCAGCTTATTGTTACTGACGGAAAAACCCTTTTGGGGGCAGATGATAAGGCAGGTGTTGCCGAAATCGTTTCAATGTGCGAATACTTTATAAATAATCCCGGGGTACCTCATAAGACAATTGCAGTCTGCTTCACACCTGATGAGGAAATCGGCAGAGGTGCAGATCATTTTGATTATTCCCGTTTTGCCGCAAAGGAGGCTTATACCGTTGACGGAGGTGCTCTCGGAGAAATTGAATATGAAAATTTCAATGCCGCAAGTGCAAGGGTTACTGTAAAGGGCGTTATCATTCATCCCGGCTCTGCAAAGAATAAGATGAAGAATGCAGTTCTTTTTGTCAATGAATTCATTTCAATGATGCCTGTAAATGAGATTCCCGCTGCTACCGAGGGCTATGAGGGATTTTATCATATTCACGATATCAGGGCAGATGAGACCTCAGGCGAAATAAGAATGATAATAAGAGATCATGACAGGGAGAAGTTTGAAAATAAAAAGACTTTTCTCGTAAATCTTGTTGCATATCTTAATTCCGTACACGGAAAGGATACATTCTCTCTCGAAATAAAGGACAGCTACTATAATATGAAGGAAAAGATTCTGCCCTTTATGTACCTTATTGAAAATGCCGAAAAGGCTTTCCTCAGTGAAGGCGTGACACCCTGTGCAGTACCCATAAGAGGCGGTACTGACGGAGCAAGACTGTCCTATGAAGGGCTTCCTTGTCCCAACCTTTCAACAGGCGGAGAGAATTTCCACAGCGTAAGAGAATTCATTTCCGTTGAAAGCCTTGAAAAAATGACAAAGGTGCTTATAAATCTCGCAGCCTTATAATTTCAGTGAACTGAAAAAATATCGGAAGCAGAGAAGTCCTGCGAGATCTCTGCTTCCGTTTTTTTTGTTATGAAGATGATTTTCTGAAATCCTTGACAAAGCCTATTATCTGTCCCGAAATTACAACACTCAGCAGGGAGTAAGCAATTTTGCCGAATGGGATATATGTAAGTGACAGCAGAAGTACGGTAATATCGGAAATGAAATAAACCCATTGAATTTTTGTTTTTGATATACGGCTGATGCTCATAGCAAGGGCATCGTCTCCGCAGGGGGCGCCTCCCATTCTTACTGCAAGCCCCACACCGATGCCGACAAATACGGCACCTGCAACAGAAGCAATCAGCGGATGAGCTGCTATATCGGGATATACTCTCGGAAAGCATTCAAAAACAGCATATGAAAGACTGAAGGCTGATGTTGAAACAGCGGAATATATCAGAAATGCTCCGCCGAGAGTCTTTATGCCGGCGGCATAGCAGATGATATTCAGAATTGCCTCACCCACTGCAGGAGACAGTCCCAGATGATGCTCCAGAAGAAGTATGAGTCCTAATGTGCCTCCTTCCGTTATGTCTGCAACGGAGTGGATATTATACATTCCGAAGGCGAGAATTACACCGCCGACAGCACATATCAGCAGATTTTTTATTTTGATCTTTTTTAACAGATTTTTTAAGCGCAACATATAAACATCCTTTTTTTGATATTGCTATTATACATTTTTTTTTCGAAAACTGCAACTTTTAACAAAACATTAATATTAAAAAGAATAAATTTGCTTGCTTTTAAATCTTTTATAGTGTAAAATAACCTTAATAATATGCTCTTAAATATCCCTAATTACAAGGAGAGTTATTTATGAAAACTACAAAGAAAATAATTGCGGCGCTTCTTGCGGTTGTAATGCTTCTGACGGCGGTTCCCTTTGCTTCGGCTAAGGAGGAAAGCAGCCTTGAAGAATATAAGCGCGAAATGCTTGAGATAGGTTTCCCTGTTCTCTCAACAGAGGAGTTCGGTGTTCTTTTAAGAATTCTTCAGACCTTCCGCTATTTCCTCACAGGAATTGAACCCAATACAGAGAGAATTGAGGTTACCCTCGACGAAACTATCCTTAATATCACCTCTCAGATGTGCAGTGAAAGCGGTCTTGACTTTGCTCTTATTGCTGCAAATCTCCCCAATATTAATCTTATCTCAAACTATTTTAAGGATACATACAACATCAATACAACACAGTTCCGTGAGGAAAGATATGCCAAGGAAGCTGAGTATGCGGCTCAGGGCAATGATCTTATGGCTACCGTATGTCACGCTATCGGTGCATTTATGAGCATTATCGAGAAGATGAATGTTTATACTGTTGCTACTGATAAAAAGGATGTTTATGAGTTAGTGCTTTATCTTGAGTTTGAGGACGGCACAACAGAAACTCATTATCCCGGTGTTTACATCAACACAAAGACAGGTGAGTGTTACGGCAAAAACGGCACAGGCGTGTTCGGTATAGGTCACAACTTCAATATCTATGAGATGACATTGTACTCAACTGTTGACTGCTGGATGAGAAATTACGGCTTCTGTCTTTTCTATGACGTTGCAGCAAATCTGCTTCCCGTAAACTTCAAATATATCACAAGACGCTTCAAGTTCTCATACGACGGACTTGACTGGATGGTACAGATCTGGAAGGGTAATTACTTCATTGCAAACGGCGGCGAGGTTGGTCTTTACTATCGCGACAAGGGACAGTTCGGCTCATACTATAACTGTGCTGACGAGGAAATTCCTATGTCTCTTCAGGTTTCAATCGGCGAAAAGGTGCTTGTAAACCGTAAGCTTCAGGATCATTGGTGGATAAGCGGATTCAACATCGGCAATAATCTTTATCTTCCCACGGCGCTTACGCTCAGGTCTACGCTTGTAATGCCTGACAAGGAAATGCTTGAGGCATTTACTGCAGCTATTGATGCTAACATAATGAATGACGTAAGCTATACCGTTGACGGTCTCAGAGTTAATATTGTATGGTAAATTCAATCCCGTGCTCTTAAGAGTGCGGGATATTTTTTTTGCATATAACGGGCAATTGAAACTTCTTCCATTTAATGGGAAATTATACAGGAGAGTGTATAATAGAAGCGTAAAGGGAGTGCGCTTTACGCTGTTGATAACTTGAATCTAATGTTTATTAAAAGAGGAAAAATGTTAATAACTCGGTTGATAATGTTGAAAACCGTACAGGATTTCGATTTGTTATTGGCATTTTGTAAAGGATTTGACTTTACTTGAACAAAGTTATCAACATTTTTCTGCTTTTTGGCGGTTTTTTATTCATAAGAAAAATTTGTCATAATTTCTGAAAAAAAGAGTTTTATTAATTAAAAAAAAGTGGTAAAATATCTGTATCGAAAGGCGGGATAATATGGAAACCGTAGTAAAGGCTTATGCCAAAATTAATCTTACACTTGATCTTACTGCAGTGCTTCCCAATAAATATCACGGTATTTTTACGGTGATGCAGTCTGTGGGGCTTTATGATAATGTTACAGTCAGGACGGGAAAAACCGGTCTTTCTCTTACCTGCTCGGAAAAGTATATTCCCTGCGATGACAGAAATACGGCATATAAAGCTGCAAGACTGTTTTACGAAAAGGCAGAAATTGAACCTGAATGTGAAATATACATCAAAAAGGTTATTCCTTCGGGGGCAGGTCTCGCAGGCGGTAGTGCCGATGCTGCAGCAGTGCTGAAGGCTCTTTCGGGGATTTATCCTGGGGCGGTTTCACACAAGGATATTATGGCGATTGCTCTGGCTGTGGGTGCGGATGTGCCCTTCTGCTATGTGGGAGGAACAAAGCTCTGTCAGAACATCGGTGAGGTGATGTCATATCTTCCGCCTATGTTTTCTCATGTGCTTATTGTAAAGCCTTATGAGAGAGTTTCAACAAAGGATGCTTATGCCCGTTTTGATTCGGCAGAAAACATTGTTCACCCCGATAATGACAGTTTTCTTTTCTATGCCGCATCAGGAGATTACAAGGAAGCGGTAAGGTATGCTTCTAATATGTTTGAGACGCTTTCAGATGTAAAAGCGGGAAAAGAGATTAAAGAAATTATGGCAGCAAACGGCGCATGGTTTTCTTCGATGTCAGGGTCCGGCTCGGCGTACTTCGGGCTGTTCGATTCCGATGATGATGCAAGAAAGTGTGCAGAGCTGCTTAAAAATAAGGTTGAAAACGTATTTGTCTGCAGAACAAAAAACAGAGGCGTTGAATAAAAACTGAAAAATTTCCAAGACTTTCCTTTGAAAGGAAGGTCTTTTTTTATGAGAACATACAACAGTCAGAAAATCAATACGCTTTTACTTTTATTTTCCGTGCCTGTACTGCTTCTTCTTATTTTTGTTTCGGAGGGTTTTTCTGCAGCGGAGGATGTGAGACGGGACTGTATCCGTCTTCATGTACTGGCTGAATCCGATGAGGATGCTGACCAGAGTGTGAAGCTTATGGTACGGGATGCAATTCTCAGAGAAACGGAAGATCTGTTTACTTCAGGCGGATCGTTTTCCGATGTGCTTTCCCGTGTAACTGAGAAAAAAGAGGAAATTGAGCTTATTGCGGAAAATGTCCTGAAAGAGAACGGCTTTTCTTATGGTGCGGATGTTTTTATTGAAGAGGAATATTTTAATACAAGACAATATGATAATGTAACGCTTCCTGCAGGAAAATATACTGCACTTAAGGTTATTCTCGGGGAAGGCAGAGGGCATAATTGGTGGTGCGTTATGTTTCCGCCCTTATGTCTTCCCGCTGTGACAGAGAGGAATGAGGACAGTGTGTACGGAGTGTTCGGCGAAAGCGGCGGTGATCTTGTAACGGGAAAAAGCGGATATAGGATAAAGTTCAGAATAGTTGAAATTGTGGAAAGCATTATAGAAAGCCTGAAATCATAAAATAAAAAAGACAGGCATATATTTTTTTCGAGGAACAATAAAGGAGACATTTATGAAGATTGTTATGATGAAAAAGAAAAAAGATCCTGCTGAAAAAGATATGTTTGCAGTGCTTTCACTTGTTCAGTCAGTTCTTGCAGCTTCCGTGATTTTTATTCTTTTCGGATTCGTTAAGGTAAATTCAGATGCAATTTACGACATACAGCAAAATCTCAGTGTGATATTCGGAGAAAATATGGACATTGGCGGATATTTTACCCCTTCAGAGGAAAAAACAACTGTGGAAATGTTAACGGAGGAAGAGACCATTGCCGAAATGTCAGCCGCAGAAGAGGTTCCTCGGTTGGCGGAAATGGATAACAGGACTTCGGAAGAAAATGCTGCAGTTATGCCTGTAATCGGTACTGTAACCTCTGATTACGGTTACAGAGAGCATCCTGTTTATTCAGGAGAAAGCTTTCATGCAGGCAGAGATATTGCGGCAGCAGAGGGAAGTCCCGTTTACAGTGTTCTTGACGGTATTGTCATAGAGGCTGGCATTGCCGAAAAAGCAGGAAAATATATAAAAATACTTCATTCCGACGGCACAGAAGCTCTTTACTGCCATTGCAGCAAGCTTATTGCAGAAGAAGGGGCTGAGGTGCAAAAGGGGGAAATTATTGCCCTGGTAGGACAGACGGGGCTTGCAACAGGACCTCATCTGCATTTTGAATATCACAAAAACGGGGAAATCCGTGATCCGGAAGAAATTCTGTCGGGAGCTGTCAATGTCCGTTAAAATCGGCGGTATTACAATTTATGTGACCTTTTCCTTTGCGGCTTTTCTGGCAGTAGCCGCCAATATTGCAGGGGGAAGGAATATGCTTCTGTCCGTTGTTTTTTCATTATTACATGAGCTTGTTCATCTGCTTTTTCTTCGCTTCTCGGGAATAAAAAAAGCGGAGGTAAAGCTTTTACCGGCAGGTGTAAAAATATGCTGTGAGGGAATGAATCTTCTTTCTCACAGAAAAACCGTTATAGTTTCCTTATCGGCACCTTTGTTCAATATTATATCGGGTGCCGTTTTTTTGTTTTTACATAACCTTTCGGGAAATGCTATTCTTTATAGCTGCAGTGTTGTCAATTTTATTCTCGGAATTATTAATCTTCTGCCTCTTTCTTTTCTTGACGGCGGCAGGGTGCTGAGAGCTGTGCTTTCGGTCAAATATGCGGAAGACAATGTTTCTGCATTAATGAATTATGCAGGGGTAACAGCTCTTCTTCTTTTATTTGCCGTGTTTTTCCTTAGTGTCATCGTCGGAAGAATGCAGATTTTTCTCTTGTTTTTCTGTTTTTACTGTCTGCTCGGTACTTTATCCTCAAAAAGCAAATAATATTGAAATTATTATCAAATGATGATATAATAACTATATATATTATTTTACGGATGGTTTATTATGAACAGAAAACTTGAAAGAATATTGCCGCTGGTACAGAAGCCTGCCAGATATATCGGCGGTGAGCTTAACAGCGTGATTAAAAATAAGGACGAGGTCGATATCCGCTTTGCGTTCTGTTTCCCTGATTCTTATGAAATCGGTATGTCACATCTGGGAATGAAAATTCTCTATTCAATTGCAAATAACAGAGAAGATACCTGGTGTGAGCGTGTTTTTGCCCCCTGGGATGATATGGAAGAGCAGATGAGAAAGAATAATATTCCGCTTTATGCTCTTGAAAGCGGCGATCCTATAAAGGATTTTGATATTATCGGCTTTACCCTGCAGTATGAGCTTTGTTACACAAATGTGCTTAATATGCTTGACCTTGCAGGACTTCCCGTGAAGGCAAAGGACAGACATTCTCTTTCTCCCATAGTTATGGGCGGCGGTCCCTGTGTATGTAATCCCGAGCCTATTGCCGATTTTTTTGATCTTTTCAGCCTCGGTGAGGGTGAAGAGGTTAACAGTGAGATAATGGATCTCTACAAAAAGCATAAAAAGATGGGCTCAACAAAGGAAGAATTCCTTGTTGATGCTGCAAAAATTGAGGGTGTTTATGTGCCCTCCCTTTATGATATTACATATAACCCGGATGGTACCGTGGCTGAAATAAAGCCTCTTAACGGAGCTCCCGAAAAGGTTACCAAGAGGATAATAAAGGAGCTTGATAAGGTAGAGTATCCTGATAATTTTGTTGTGCCTTATATTGATGTCGTTCACGACAGAGTGACACACGAAATTTTCCGCGGATGCATAAGAGGCTGCAGATTCTGTCAGGCAGGCTTTATCTACCGTCCTATAAGAGAAAAGTCTCCCGATACAATAAATGAGCAGTGCAAAACTCTCTGTAAGAATACGGGATATGATGAAATTTCTCTTTGTTCTCTTTCAAGCTCAGACTATACGAAAATTGAAGAGCTGCTGACAAAGCTTCTTGACTGGACAGGAAGTGAGAAGGTGAATATTGCCCTTCCGTCACTTCGTGTTGACAATTTTTCTGATGAGCTTGTAAAGAAGCTGACAGGAGTCAGAAGAAGCGGTCTTACTTTTGCTCCGGAAGCAGGAACTCAGAGGATGAGGGATGTTATAAATAAAAACGTTACTGAAGAAGAGCTTCTTGAAACTGCAAGAATTGCCTTTAATAACGGCTACAGTGCAGTAAAGCTTTATTTTATGTTAGGACTTCCCACAGAGACACTTGAGGATGTTGAGGGTATTGGTCTTCTTGCTAAAAAGGTAGTTGATGAATTTTATATGAATCCCGACAAGCCCAAGGGCAAGGGCTGTACTGTCGGTATCAGTGCTTCATCCTTCGTGCCCAAGCCCTTTACGCCTTTCCAGTGGGAGCCTCAGAGCACTCCCGAGGAGCTTCAGGCGAAGCAGGAGCATCTTAAAAACAATCTGCCTTCAAAGAAAATCAGTGTCAGCTTCCACCATATTCCCACATCCTTCCTTGAGGGTGTGTTTGCCCGCGGTGACAGAAGGCTTGGTGCGGTTATTGAAAAAGCCTGGAAAAAAGGCTGCAAATTTGACGGCTGGAGTGAAAAATTCCTTTTCGATACATGGATGGAAAGCTTTAAGGAGCTTGAGGTCAGTCCCGGATTCTATGCAAACAGAAGAAGAGATTATGAAGAGACGCTTCCCTGGGATCACCTTGATTTCGGTGTCAGCAAGGCATTCCTTATGAAGGAAAGCAAAAAGGCCTATGAAGCCGAAACTACACCTCATTGCAGAATAAAATGTGCGGGCTGCAGTGCAAATAAACTGAACGGAGGAAAGTGCGATGTATGATTTAAGACTGTTTCTGTCCAAAAAAGGCAGAATAAAGTTTGTTTCGCATCTTGATATGTTCCGTATGATGCAACGGACTGTAAGACGTGCTGATATCCCCTTGTGGTATACAGAGGGCTTCAATCCGCATCCATATATATCATTTCTTCTCGCTTTATCCCTTGGCGTTGAAAGTGAAGGAGAGCCTGTAGATATAAGAATTGTGGGGGATATGTCTCCTGAAGAGGTAAAGGAAAGACTCAATAAGTGTCTGCCCGAGGGACTTCGGGTTGAAGCCTGTTCTGCTCCCTTTAATAAAAGTGCTGAAATTACATACGGTGAATATTACTGTCTTTTTGATAAGGCAGAGGTCGCTGAAGAGGAGCTTTATAAGGCTCTTACAAGCGGTGTGCTTACCTGTGAAAAAAGCGGAAAGCAGGGCAAGAAAAAGGTTATGAAAACAGTAAATGTATCGGAAAATATAAAGAGCTTTTCTTTATCCGATGCAGGCGAAGAAATAAGACTCGATGTCGTACTTCCCGCAGGCAGCACATTCAATCTTAACCCAATTCAACTGTCAGCAGCAATATCAGCATATCTGGGCAAAGAGGTAATTCCCGTAAAGGTTATGCGAACAGCTTTACTGACAGGTGATATGAAGAAATTCTGCTGAAGCCTGATTTTCGGAAAAAAGTTTATAAATATTTTTTATCGGGGTGGTGAGATAATTGGAAAACGTGAAAAAAGCTATAGTTTTTGCAGGCGGCGGTTCAAAGGGTGCCTATCAGTTGGGAGCGTGGAAGGCTCTCGAAGAATTGGGTGAGCATTTTGATATCGCCACAGGAACCTCAATCGGATCAATCAATGCAGCTTTTTATGTGCAGAAGGATTTCTGTGCTGCAGAAAAAATGTGGAGTGAGGTAACCGCAGGTGACATTATGGAAAACGGTATCAATTTTGATGTTTCCTTCGACGGGATTCTTTCGCAAAGAGAGAATATTATTCCCTTGCTTAAGAATTATCTCAATACAAAAAGCGTTGATAACACACCCTTTATCAATACTGTCAATCACTACTTTTCTCCCGAAAAGTTTTTCGGATCAGAAATTGATTACGCACTGATGACGGTGAAATTCAAAGGATTCGGTCCCAATGACCTGATTCCCGTTGAAATCACAAAGGATTTTATGTCCCGTGACAAGGAAAGCTCATGGAAATGGATAGCGGCCTCCGCTTCCTGTTATCCGGTTTTTCCTCCCATGGAGATTGACGGTGAGGAATATATTGACGGCGGCTTTTATGATAATATCCCTATTGCTTCCGCAATAAAGCTGGGGGCACAGAAAATTGTTGCCGTTGACCTTAATACAGATAACAACCACGAGGGATATATGAGGCATCCGTCGGTTATCTACATAAAGCCTTCAAAGGATCTCGGAAACTTTATGAACTTTGAGAGAAATGTTCTTGACCGTTCAATAAGGCTCGGATATAACGATACAATGAAGGCATACGGAAAGTATCTGGGTGTGAAGTATACCTTTATTTCCGATGACACGGGAAACAGATATGTTGATGAGGCTTCTGCTTGTTTCAATGAAATTTTAAGCAGAATGGAAGCAGAATTTGATTTTTCTGATAAGGTGCGTTACCATAGGGTAAATAAGCTTGAGGGCTGCACTTCTATTCTTGGAGAATATTGTAAAAAATACCGTCCGTCAGAAAGCGATATTTTTATTTCCGCTTTCGAATTGTTGCTTTCCGCTATGGATTATGATGACGAAAAAGAGTATAATATCAGTGATCTTCTTTATACTCTTAAAAATGAATGCGACAGAATTTATCCGCTTCTTGAATTCGGCACTGAAAGTGCTTTTCCGAAGGTGCGTGAATTTATTAAAGCTCATTCCCGGAAGCGCAGAATGCCTGAAATGAAGAGGCATGATGAGGACAGAACAATGCTCATTCTCACGAGTGCAGTCAGAGCCTTGCAGAAGGCTTCTTTCAGATAAAAGGAGGCATATGTATGTTTTGCAAATATTGCGGAGCCGACATCCGCGAAAATGACAGCTTCTGCGGCAATTGCGGTGCTGATGTGAAGGCTCAGGCTTACTCGGAAACACAGCAGAAAACAGAGGCTTACGGCCATAATTCACAGGACAGCGGTGCTTATTACGGAAATCAGCAGAATAACGGGGGATTTTACGGAGATAATTCTGCGGCAAATAATCCCTCGCAGGGATATTGGGCACCTCCCGTAAACAATAAGGCACCGGATATCAAGGAATATCTTAAATGGATGCTGCTTTATCCTTTGTGGAATCTGATTCCCGGTATCGGTTTTATTATCTATATTGTTTTCTGTATAAAATATGCTCTGGACACCACGTATCCTGCAAGAGCCAATTATTTTAAGGCAACACTCGTAGCACAGGTTCTCGGTGTAGTGTTTGCGGTGCTTATGTTTATTGTAATGTTCGTATTTATGGGAGTCACCGCAACGGCAGGTTATTCCTTCCTTGAGGAAATGGATCCGTCATTCTTTATGGATGAATTCTATGAAGCATATCCTGCCTTATTTATAAGATAATTTTTTTGCCCGATTGTGTATCGGGCAATTTTTGTTGACAAGTGAAATTAATCGTTGTATAATATGAACAAATGTTCGGAGGTGAAGTATGATGATTTCCAAGGTAATGAGCATGGGAATTTTCGGAATGCGTTCCTTTATGGTTGAGGTTGAGGCTGATATTTCAGGCGGAAAATTCCGTTTTGATATGGTAGGACTTCCCGATACGGCTGTATCCGAGGCAAAGGAAAGGGTTCAGTCTGCCGTAAAAAACTGCGGATGCGCTTTTCCGTTTAATCATATAACCGTTAACCTTGCACCTGCCGATGTAAGAAAAGAGGGAAGTGTGTATGACCTTCCCATTTTTATAGCTGTTCTCATTGCTGCCCGTCAGCTTACGGATAATTTCAGTGATGCTGCATTTTTAGGAGAATTATCCCTTTCGGGAGATGTCCGCGCAGTAAACGGTGTACTTCCGATGGTGATTGAAGCAAGAGAGGCAGGTATAAAAAGAGTTTTTCTGCCTTTTGAAAATGCAGGAGAGGCCGCAGTTGTTGAGGGCGTTGATATATATCCCGTGAAGAATGTAAAGCAGCTTCTTGCATTTTTCGGCGGAAATGATACTGCATTATCCGCACTGAAGCCCGAAAATGATACTCTTACGGAAGAAAGTGTTTTTTCTGAGTTTTATCCCGATTTTTCTGATGTTATGGGACAGCATGCAGCTAAAAGAGCAATTGAAATTGCTGCTGCAGGCGGTCATAATATTCTTATGTCGGGTCCTCCCGGCTCAGGCAAGAGTATGCTTGCCAAAAGAATACCTACAATTCTGCCTGATATGACGTTTGAAGAAAGCCTTGAAACCACAAAGCTTTACTCAATTGCAGGGCTTCTGAAAAACAAACACGGACTTGTAAGGACAAGACCATTTCGCGCACCGCATCATACGGTTTCTGCGCCGGCACTTTCGGGCGGCGGCTCAATTCCGAAGCCCGGTGAATTGTCACTTGCTCACAACGGCGTTCTGTTCCTTGATGAGCTTCCGGAATTTCAGCGCACTACAATGGAGGTTATGAGACAGCCTATAGAGGACGGAGAGGTAACTATTTCAAGAGTTGCGGGTACACTCACATATCCCTGTAATATTATGCTTGTTGCCGCAATGAATCCCTGTCCCTGCGGATATCTCGGGCATCCCGTCAGGGAATGCACCTGCACTGCTGCGGCGAGAGCCAGATACCGTAATAAAATTTCGGGGCCGCTGCTTGACAGAATTGATATACAGATTGATGTGCCTGCCGCAAGCTACAGAGAAATCAGCGGCGGACAAAAGGAAGAAAGCTCAGAGGAGATTAAAAAAAGAGTGAACCGTGCGCGGGAAATACAGCGGGAACGCTTCAAGGGTACGGGAGTAACCTGTAATGCAAATATGACTGCTGTGCAGACAAGAAAATACTGCGTTATGGAGGATGATGCGGCAATGCTTATAAAGAGAAGCTATGACGCTTTGGGACTTTCAGGCAGAACATTTGATAAAATATTAAAAGTCGCACGCACTATTGCAGATATGGATGGATATGATATAATAAGGAGAGAGCATATTTTTGAAGCGCTCACTTATAAAAATGTTAATATTTAATTACGGAGTGATAATATGGTAGTTTGTATTTATGGTGCATCAGGCACCGAAATTGATAAAGTCTACATTGAACAAACCGAGCTTCTCGGAGAAAAATTAGCGAAACTCGGTCATTCACTTGTATTTGGCGGCGGTAAATTCGGTCTTATGGGTGCTGCCGCAAGGGGCTTCAGAAAGGGCGGCGGTCATATAACGGGTGTTATCCCCACATTTTTCAAGGATTATGATGTAATTTATGATTGCGATGAATTCCAATGGCCTGAAACGATGCACGAACGCAAGAAGTATATGGAGGATAATTCCGATGCTTTTATAATTACCCCCGGGGGAATCGGTACCTATGAAGAATTTTTTGAGGTGCTGACCCTCAAGCAGCTTGCACGTCTTTCGAAGCCTATTGTTGTATTCAATGTAAACGGCTTCTTTGATAAGCTTTTAAGTGTTATTGATGACAATGTAAGGGATGGCTTTATAAGACCTCAGACACCCGAGCTTTTTAAGGTGACCGACAGCATCGACGAAGTAATCAGCATCGTAGAAACCGACAGCTACGACATAGAAAAAATCAAATTTTACGACTAAAATATGAGCACAAGGCTACCGTAAAGGTAGCCTTGTGCTGTTTGTATGAGCTTTTCAGGTAAAAAACAGCTCCCGGATAAGGGGAGCTGAAATTTTTATGTTCTGCTTATTTTCTTGCAGCGTCGATGCATTCTTCTGCGAATCTTTCAGCGATAACGCCTTCAGGCTCGCCTGTTCTCTGGGATTCTGTAAGAATGTGTTCAACAGTGTTGTAGATGTTGTTAACCTTCTTGAGAACTTCTTCCTCGTTGTAGTTGCCTGCTGCTTCGCCTGCTGCGTTGATAACACCGCCTGCATTGATGATGAAGTCGGGAGCATAGAGAATGCCTCTTGCCTTAAGAGCTTCACCGGAAGCGAGGTCAAGAATAACATTGTTAGCTGCACCTGCAATAGCCTTGCAGTTGAAGTTAGGAATAGTTGTGGGATTTACGATTGCACCGAGAGCACAGGGAGCAAAAATGTCACATTCCTGGGTGAGAATTTCATCAGCTGTAACGATTGTTGCACCGTACTTTTCTGCTGCAATTTCAAGATTCTTTTTGTTGTTTCTGTTAGCAACATAAAGCTTTGCGCCTTCGGAAGCGAGATGCTTACAAAGGTCAAGACCAACCTTACCTACACCCTGAACAGCAATTGTTCTGCCTTGAAGGTTATCGGAGCCGAATGCAACCTTTGCAGTAGCCTTGATACCCTGATATACACCGATAGCGGTGAAGGGAGAGGGGTCGCCTGAAATGTGGGGAAGACCGCAGATGTGCTTTGTCTTTCTTGCGATAATAAGAGCATCGTCACAATCTGTATTAACGTCTTCTGCTGTGATGTAGCAGCCGCCGAGAGCATTCATAGCTTCGCCGAAAGCTTCAAACATAGCTTCTGTCTTCTGTGAGGGGTCAGCAATGATAACTGATTTGCCGCCGCCGAAATCAAGACCTGCAGCAGCATTCTTATGTGACATACCGCGGGAGAGTCTGAGAACATCAAAGAGTGCATCGTCTTCGTTTGCGTAGGGAAGAAGACGGCAGCCGCCGATAGCGGGACCTCTTACTGTGTTGTGAACAGCGATAATAGCCTTAAGACCTGCTTTTTCATTGTTTACGAAAAGTATTTTCTCGTGACCGTATTTTGTAATTTCCTGCATTACATTCATTTTTATCATTCCTTAGATTTGATTTTGAAATATACGGAGAATATCTCAATTTAGTTAATACTATACTGCAAAAGTTTATGCTTGTAAATATTTTTTTTGCTGATTATTAATGTAATTTTTTAATAAAAGAAATTCAATGAATTTATTTAATACTCTATTAACGAAAAGCAGTTCCGCGGGCTCATACTACGGAACTGCAGTGCATTATTTATAAAAATCGTGCTCGGCTAAGTATTTGAGCTCTCTTTCCTTATCATTCTTTGAACGGGCTTTTACATAGGCTCTGAGCTCTTTTCTGTTTCTGCCTATAATTCCGTTTCTTGAGAAGGATACCCAGAACATACCTATAACGGAGCCAGCACCTGCAAGAATCATATCTATCATAGTGTCAACAAGTCCGTCTTCCGAAAGTATGGGGGACACCTGCAGGGTGTAGCCGTAAAGGCGGTCCATTGTAAACTCATAGAATTCCCAGCCCACAAGAATGAAGCAGGAGAAGCACAGTGCAAAAAGGGAAGCGAGTCCCGGGCTTAAATGTCTGCTTCTGCCCTGGAACGCTACTGCGAAGTCATAGGCAAAATAGGAAGCTACAACACCTGATATGAAGTGTTCGATTATATCTACATAGGGGAAATTTGTTTTTGTATTCAGCACATAGCCGATCACAACACCGAAACAGATAAAAATATTCAGCATTGTCTGTGCCTGATATGTTACGCGGGTGATGAAGGATTTTCCTCCGAAAAGCTGAAACATATCCCAGAGATGTGTGAATGCAATTGCAAAAAGTCCCATTAAAAACTGTGTTACGGAGTCATGAAGAAGTCCCCACACACCGAAAATTATAAGAGAAGCGCGTACGAGCCACCATATTACCTGATGGAACATAGGTATCGGGGTGATTTTATTTAATTTTTTCATCTGAAATCTCTTTTCTTATTACTTAAAATTCCGTCTGCTTTCATTTTATTCATAATATCCTGGAACAAAACATACAGGTAATAATTGAACGGAAAAATGTAATAATTTTTACTTAAATCATATCAAACTTGAAATATCGGACTTTTGGTGATATAATTATAAAAGCATTTTGATGCAGGGAGGGTAAATATGAGTAAGCTTTCAAGCTGTGATATTTGTATGAATTATGAATATGATGAGGAGTATGATTGCTACAGATGCTCTGTAGAGCTTGATATGGATGAGGCTGAGCAGTTTATGACATATTCCGTGAGAAGCTGTCCTTATTACCGTCCGGGCGATGAATATACTATAGTCAGAAAACAGAACTGATATCGGGAGAATGATTATGAAAACTGATGTTGTTATTGTCGGTGCAGGTCCTTCGGGAATTTTTACTGCACTTGAGCTTATAAGAAAGGGTAGCCGAAAGAAAATTGTTATTGTTGAAAAGGGTAAGGCTATTGAAAACCGTCATTGCCCGAAAACAAAAACAAAGCAGTGTGTAAATTGTAAGCCTAATTGCCATATTACCACAGGCTTTTCAGGCGCAGGAGCATTTTCTGACGGTAAGCTCTCATTAAGCTATGAGGTAGGAGGCGATTTGCCTACACTTATAGGTGAAATGAATGCACAGGAGCTTATAAATTACACTGATTCAATTTATCTTGAATTCGGTGCAGATAGCCATATTGAGGGACTGAATGCTTCGGAAGAGGTTAAGGAAATCAGAAAAAGGGCAATTCAGGCAGGACTTAAGCTTGTTGACTGTCCTATAAGACATCTCGGAACGGAAAAGGCTCAGGATCTGTACTATGCAATAGAGCAGTTCCTGCTGAATAACGGTGTAGAAATATTCTTTGATACAGAGTGTCAGAGCCTTATTCTTGATAATGAAAACGGCATATGCCGGGGTATTATTGCCTCTGGAAAGGGTGTTCCGGAAGAAATCTTTGCGGATTATACAATAATTGCAACGGGAAGACGCGGTGCTGACTGGCTTGAGAAGCTTTGCGCTGAGTACAATATAGCCCATCAGCCGGGCACTGTTGATATCGGTGTAAGAGTCGAAGTAAGAAACGAGGTTATGGAGACTGTAAATAAGGCTTTATATGAATCAAAGCTTATCGGATATCCGAAGCCCTTCAAGAATAAGGTGCGCACCTTCTGTCAGAATCCGGGCGGCTTTGTAAGTCAGGAAAATTATGATAACAATCTTGCCGTTGTAAACGGTCACTCATATAAAGAGCTTAAATCCGATAATACAAATCTTGCAATTCTGTGCTCGCATAATTTCAGCACTCCCTTCAATCAGCCTATTGAGTATGCTCAGAAGGTGGGAGAGCTTACGAATATGCTTGCAAACGGACATATTCTTGTTCAGCGCTTCGGTGATATTCTTGACGGTAAGCGCACCTGGCCCAAGGAGCTTATGCAGGCAAACCTGAAGCCTTCTCTTCCCGATGCTGTTGCCGGTGATATTACAGCTGCGATGCCTTACCGTGCAATGACAAATATCATCAATTTCATTCAGGCAATGGATCACGTTGTGCCCGGCTTTGCTTCCTATGAAACACTTCTTTATTCACCTGAATTAAAGTTCTATTCCAACAGAATAAAGATGGATGAAAGGCTTAATACAAATGTAAAGGGGCTTCATTGCCTCGGTGACTCCTCTGGCTGGACAAGAGGTCTTATGATGGCATCCGTTATGGGTGTACTTATGGGCAGATATATATTCGAGGAAGAAAATTAAAATTTTTAAAAAAGTGCTTGACAAGGGGGATTATATCTGTTATAATTCCTCTTGCGCTTGAGGGAATACCCCAAACGAAAGTCGGTGTCTATAACATTGAGGTCCCACCCGTTCCCATCCCGAACACGGTAGTTAAGCTCAATCGTGCCGAAAAT
>JAZRNB010000033.1:0-15256 GCA_045647985.1 Acutalibacteraceae bacterium | reverse complement strand
AAGAATCTTACATTCTGCGAAAACACCGTTTCAATTATGTCTGCTATGAATGAGGAAAATAAGAATCAGCTTGAGGCTCTTGCAGAGGAGCTCTGCCGCTGATTAAATAAAAAATACGGGAGGGTTACCCCTCCCGTATTTTTTTTTCGTGAGAAAGCTTTGGTAAAAAAATAAAAGCCCGGATCCCTTGAGATCTGAGCTTTTGGTGCCGGTGGTGGGACTCGAACCCACACGGTATCGCTACCAACGGATTTTGAGTCCGTCACGTCTGCCAATTCCATCACACCGGCTGATATAATACTTTGATATTATATATCATCCATAACAAAAAATCAACTGATTTTTTTATTATTGTATAGGAAATTGCTCGCGTTATGAGCAATTCAGCTTATAACAAGAAACACTTACAGACCCCGGGATTGGGGGCAGGGGGTTGATAAATCGAATGATTATTTCTTATTGTTGCTCAATTTCAGTGATTGCGGTATAATATGGATATTATATGCTCGGGGAGATAAGAAATATGACAAAAAACGAAGCAGAAATCATAAAAAGCATCAGAAATGATATAAATGAGCTTTTTTCAGGGGATTTTTCGGGACACGATGTGCTTCACACCTTAAGAGTGGTGAAAAATGCAAAAATGCTGAATGGTGACGGAGAAGCGGATGAGTTTATTGTTATACTTGCTGCACTTCTTCACGATGCGGATGACAGAAAAATTTTTCCCGAAACTGCCGTAAATAACGGTAATGCGCGAAAAATTTTAGGAAAATACGGTGTTTCAGAGGAAATTACGGACAAAATAATTGATATTATAAACTCTGTTTCATTTACATCGGGCAAAATACCCGAAAGTCCTGAAGGCAGAATCGTACAGGATGCGGACAGACTTGATGCCATAGGTGCCGTAGGTATTGCAAGGTGCTTTTCTTTCGGAGGAAATCACAGCCGTCCTATGTATGAAGAAAAGGATTTTTCGGGAGAAGGAGGAGGCAATTCCTCGATTGCACATTTTTATGATAAGCTTCTTAAGCTCGAAAGCCTTATGCAGACGCAAAAGGGCAGAAAAGAGGCTCAGAGGCGGACTGCTTTCCTGAAGGAATATCTTGATCACTTCAGAGAGGAAGCCGATATTTCAAGTTTGCTTGACTTATATATATAAGATGTAGTATTATATTATGCTGAATAAATACCACGGAGGAAAATATGGCAAAAAAAGCAGAATACGGTAACGAAAGCATCGTTACCCTTAAGGGTGCCGACAGAGTAAGAAAAAGACCTGCCGTTATATTCGGCGACGACGGACTCGAAGGCTGTCAGCATTCCGTTTTTGAAATAATTTCCAATTCTATAGACGAAGCAAGAGAAGGCTACGGAAACAGGATTGTAGTAACCCGTTTCCTGGACGGCTCGGTAGAGGTGCAGGACTTCGGCAGAGGTATGCCCGTTGATTTCAATCAGAAGGAAAACCGCTATAACTGGGAGCTGCTTTTCTGTGAGATGTACGCAGGAAGTAAGTACAACAATAATGACGGAGGAAGCTACGAATTCGCTCTCGGTCTGAACGGTCTCGGTCTTTGCTCTACTCAGTATGCATCCGAATATATGGATGCAGAGATTCACACCGACGGCTTCTGTTATACCCTTCATTTTGAGAAGGGTGAGAATATAGGCGGTCTTAAGAAGGTGCCCTATGAAAAGAAGGATACCGGCACAAGAATCCGCTGGAAGCCTGACCTTGAGGTTTTTACCGATATTGCAATTCCTCTTGATTTCTTCCAGAATATTATGAAGAAGCAGGCTGTTGTCAATAACGGTGTCCGTTTCATTCTTAAAAATCAGCTTACTGAATCCCGCTTTGAAACATACGAATACCGCTACGATAACGGTATTGTGGACTACCTTACCGAAATTGTTGACAATAAGGCAATAACTCCCGTTCAGTATTGGTCCTGCGAAAGAAGCGGCAGAGACCGTGAGGACAAGCCCGAATACAAGGTTAAAATTTTTGTGTCACTGGCGTTTTCCGACAAAATGTCCGTAAAGGAGTACTATCACAACTCAAGCTATCTTGAGCACGGCGGTGCCCCCGACAAGGCGGTAAGAAGTGCCTTTGTTTCGCAGATTGATGCTTATATGAAGCAAAACGGTAAGTACAACAAAACTGACCCCAAAATCACCTTCCAGGATATTGACGACTGTCTTGTGCTTGTAATGTCCTCCTTCTCAACTCAGACATCCTATGAGAATCAGACAAAAAAGGCAATTACAAATAAATTCATTCAGGAAGCAATGACACAGTTCCTTAAGCATCAGCTTGAGATTTACTTTATTGAAAATAAGCTTGATGCGGACAAAATCTGTGAAAGAATACTTATAAATATGCGCTCCCGTGTAAGGGCGGAGGCTACAAGAGTCAATGTTCAGAAGGCTCTGTCAGGCGGTAACGATATGCTTAACCGCATTGAAAAATTTGTTGACTGCCGTTCAAAGGATGTAAATGAAAGAGAAATCTTCATAGTTGAGGGTGACTCGGCTTTAGGTGCCTGTAAGCAGGCAAGAGACTCAGCCTTCCAGGCAGTTATCCCTGTAAGAGGTAAGATTCTTAACTGTCTTAAGGCAGATCTTGCCAAGGTTTTCAAGAGTGAAATTATTACAGACCTCATAAAGATTCTCGGTTGCGGTGTTGAGGTATCGGGTAAGGCTGTAAAGGGAGTTCCCGAATTCAATATCGACAATCTGCGCTGGAATAAGGTTATCATCTGTACCGATGCCGACTATGACGGCTTCCAGATAAGAACACTTATTCTTACTATGATTTATGCGCTTATGCCTTCTGTTATAAAAGCAGGTAAGGTGTTTATTGCAGAATCTCCCCTTTATGAAATCACATCGGGCAAGCACACCTGGTTCTGCTATAATGAAAATGAAAAAACAGATGCCCTCAAGGAAATCGGCGATGCAAAATATACAATCCAGCGCTCAAAGGGACTTGGTGAAAATGATGCCGATATGATGTGGATGACCACAATGAATCCAAGAACAAGAAGACTTATAAAGGTTGAGCCCGATTTTGATCCCGTTGCAATTGCCGATAAATTTGATCTGCTGTTAGGTGATAATCTTCAGGGCAGAAAAGAATATATTGCCGAAAACGGCCATTTGTATATTGATATGGCTGACTTAAGCTGAAAGGAAACGGTATGGCAAGAAAAAAAACAACTCCCGAGGGGGAGAATAAGAGTACTGCTCCCATTGATCCCAATGCTCATATTGCGGGAGCAGGCGAGATAGCCAATCAGTTTATTACGGATACTCTTGAGCTGAACTATATGCCCTATGCAATGAGCGTTATTATGTCGAGAGCAATTCCTGAAATTGACGGCTTCAAGCCTTCACACAGAAAGCTTCTTTACACAATGTATAAAATGGGACTGCTCAGCGGTGCCCGTTCAAAGTCCGCTAACATCGTAGGACAGACGATGAAGCTTAATCCTCACGGTGACGGACCTATATATGAAACAATGGTAAGACTCACAAAGGGTAATGAAGCATTGCTTCACCCCTATGTGGATTCCAAGGGTAACTTCGGTAAAGCATATTCAAAGAATATGCAGTTTGCCGCTTCGCGTTATACGGAAGCAAAATTAGCACCTATAAGCGCAGAGCTTTTCCATGATATCGACAAGGATGCAATAGATTTTGTTCCGAACTACGATAACACCATGCCCGAGCCCGTGCTTTTCCCTGTAACTTTTCCCAGTGTTCTTGTTAATTCAAATTCGGGTATTGCCGTCGGCATGGCAAGTAATATATGCTCATTTAACCTTAAAGAGGTATGTGAAACCACTATTGAGCTTATAAAAAATCCCGATCACGATTGTACGGAAACTCTCAGGGCTCCCGATTTCAGCGGAGGAGGTTCTGTAATTTACGATCCCGTGAAGATAAGAGAAATTTATTCAACGGGCAGAGGCTCCGTGAGAGTCCGCGGCAAATGCACCTACGACAAGAAAAATAACTGTATTGATATTACGGAAATCCCTCCCACAACCACATGTGAGGCGATAATTGATAAGGTGATTGAGCTTGTAAAGGCTTCAAAATTCCGTGAAATCAGCGATATCCGTGATGAAACAGACAGATCCGGTCTGAAGATCACAATTGATCTTAAAAGAGGAGCTGATCCCGATAAGGTAATTGCCTCTCTTTATAAGAAAACTCCTCTTGAGGATCCCTTCCCCTGTAACTTCAATGTTCTTATAGGCGGTACTCCGATGACTCTCGGTGTTGGCGACCTGCTTCTTGAATGGATAGCATTCAGAACAGAATGTGTTAAGAGAAGGACCTATTTTGAACTTAAAAAAGCAAAGGACAGACTTCATCTTCTTAAGGCTTTACAGAAAATCCTGCTTGATATTGATAAGGCTATAAAAATTATCCGTCAGACTGAGGAGGAGGCAGAGGTTGTCCCCAACCTTATGATAGGCTTCGGTATTGATGAGATTCAGGCAGAGTATGTGGCAGAAATCAAGCTGCGCCACCTGAACCGCGAATATATTCTGAAGCGACTTGAGGATATTGAAAAGCTCGAAAAGCAGATTGAAGATCTTGAGGATATTCTCAGCAGTAAAAACAGAATCAAAAAGGTAATTATTGAAGAGCTGAAAAAGGTTATTGAGAAATACTCTCAGCCCCGTAAAACAGATATCTTATACGAGTCCGAGCTTCCCGAGGCTGATGATGAGGATGAAATTCCCGATTATTCCGTGATGGTATTCTTTACCAAGGAAGGATATTTCAAGAAAATATCACATCAGTCCTGGAGAATGGGTAATAACCATAAACTGAAGGACGGAGACGAGATTGTGCTTTCTGCCGAAGCATCAAATAATTCGGAACTGCTTTTCTTTACAAATAAGCACCAGTGCTACAAATCAAGAATTTCCGAATTTGAGGAATGTAAGGCAAGCTCCCTCGGTGATTTCGTGGGTGCAAAGCTTCAGATGGAGGAAGGCGAAACAGCAATATTCTGTGCGGTAGTTTCCGAATATACGGGTTATATTCTTGTATTCTTTGAAAACGGCAAGGTTGCAAAAGTTGATATTTCTTCTTTTGAAACAAAGACCAACCGTAAAAAGCTTATAAAGGCATATTCCGATAAATCTGAGCCTGCTGCATTCAGATATGTAAAGGAAGACGGCGAATTTGTAATGTCAACTACGGCAGGAAGATATCTCTGTTTCAATTCCGCCTCGGTTGCATCAAAATCCGCTAAGGATACCCAGGGTGTTCAGGTTATGACACTCAAAAAAGGTCATAAGGTTATTTCCGTTGAGGATTTCACGGAAGACCGCTTCAGTAAGCCCTCTCGTTATCGCACAAAGACACTGCCTTCGGCAGGTGCCCTGCTGTCAGCAGAAGATACGGGCGAGCAGCTTACAGTATAAATGGAAAGGAAAGTTAATATGAGTCCTTTACTCAAAAGAAAAAATTCCCCTGTTGATGATAAATATCTTTTAAGAAAGTATTGCCTTATGTCTGCAGGACTTGCCCTGCTTGTTATGGTTATAATTTATATCGCACACCGCAATACCCTTATTGTAGGCGGACTTACTGTACTGAGAATGGACCTTTATCATCAGTACGGTCCCTTGTATGCTGAGGTTTATGACCGTATAATGAACGGAGATTCTCTGGTATATTCCTGGACATCGGGACTGGGTGCCTCGTTTTTAGGAAATCTTTTTAATTACTGCAGCAGCCCCTTTGCAATTTTTATGCTGATATGCGGACATAAAAATATGCCCGAGGCAATTGCTCTTATGATAATGGCAAAGGCTGTTCTTGCATCAACCTCTTTTACTTACTATGTCAACAAATCCAATAACTGCGTTAAGAAGGAAAGTGTTGCTTTCGGTCTCTTCTACGCATTTTCAGGTTATTTTGTTGCATATTCCTGGAATATTATGTGGTTTGATGCGGTTGCCGTTTTCCCGCTTGTTATGCTCGGAATAGAGCGTATTATCAATAAGAATAAGCCGGGACTTTACATAGCAATGATGACATATACGATGATAAGCAACTATTATATGGCATATATGATATGTATTCTTTCCGTCATATATTTCATTTACTTCTATTTCGGAAGATACGAGCTTTCTTCCGCAATCTTCAGAAAGGCAGACGCTGTTACAGAAGAGAGCTGTGAGACAGCAGAGGAAACAGCAGAAGTCGCAGTTGCAACGGAGTGTGAGGCTTCAGTAAGTGCAGAAAACGCAACGGCAGAAGTTATTGCCGCTGAAAATATTGCAGAGGAAATCATTGCAGAGGAAACCGCTGCGGAAGAAACCGCCGCATCCTGTGAGATGTATACTGAATTTGTTGAGCCTGTTCCCGAAAATGCAGAGAAGAAAAGCAAAAAGAAGGAAAAGAAGCATAAGCTCAGATACAGCCGCTTCTGGGTTACCGGCTGGACATTTGCTCTTTCTTCATTCCTTTGCTTCGCTCTTGCAGCTTTTGCCCTTCTTCCCGTGTACTATTGTCTTCAGACATCCTCAGCTACGGCAGGTGACTTCCCCGAAGAATTCAAGCTGTACTTTGATGTTTTCCGCTTTATTTCCAACCATCTGTCAGGTATCGAGCCTACGATCAGAAGCAGCGGTGACAATGTTATTCCCAATGTTTACTGCGGTCTTATGACGGTAATGCTTCTTCCTTTCTATTTCCTTTCCGATAAAATCCCCGGAAAGCAGAAGGTTGCATCTGCTATTCTTCTCATAACCTGTCTTGCAGGCTTTGTCGTAAATCAGTTCAACTTTGTATGGCACGGCTTCCATATGCCCAATGACCTTCCTTACAGATGGTCCTTTGCATATTCCTTCTTCCTTCTTATGCTTGCATTCAAGGCATTCAGAAATATCCGTGAATTTTCCAATAAAGCATATATCGGTATGGGCTTTGCGGTTATGTGCTTCCTTGTGCTTGCCGAGAAGTTTGATGTTCCCAATGTTACCGTATTTACTCTCATAGTAAGTGCAGTATTCACAATTCTTTATGTGGTTCTTTTCGGGATGATGCGCTCCGAGAAATATGTAAAGAAAACAATTGTATTTCTTCTTTTCTTTACCGTTATTCTCGAAATTGTTGTAGCCGACGTTCCCAGAATAACAATGGCACAGCCCAAGGATGCATACACCTCCGACTACAACAGCTATCAGGAGCTTTCCGAATCTGTTGAAAAGGATGAGAAAGAGCTTTTCTACCGTACAGAGCTTTCAAAGCTCCGCGCAAGAATGGATCCATCCTGGTTCGGCTATAACGGTGTTTCCGTATTCTCCTCAATGGCTTATGACCACACTGCAAAGACCATGGAAAAGTTAGGTCTTTCGGGTAACAATATAAACTCTTATACCTACTTCCCCCAGACCCCTGTATTCAATTCTCTTTTCTCCATAAAATATGTATATGACAATGAGAATTTTATAAATAAAACATCAATGTACAAATACGTTGACGGAAATGATGATTTTGAAGCATATAAGTATAAATATTTCCTTCCTCTTATCACTGCAGTCAGTGATGATGTAACGGAATGGGACTACAGCTCATCAAATCCCTTCACAGTACAGAATGACCTTATGTTCAAGGCAACAGGTGTTCAGGATGTTCTTATCAATGCAAATGCTACCGGATTCAGCGGTGAAAATGTCAAGGATATCGATCTTTCGACAATCAACAGCACAACAACCTTTACTGCCTACAAAACAAACAACGGCTCCTCAGGTAAGGCTATTGTCAAGCTTACTCCCGAAACAGACGGTAATTACTATGTTTATATCGGTTCAACAAGGCTTGAATCCCTTAACATTGAAGCAGGAGAGATTTCATATTTCTATAACAGCTCCTCCATTGAGCCCTTTATTATTGATGTAGGTTATCTTACAACAGCGGACGAGATTGAAATCACTTACAACCTGGCAGCAGGAAATGATTATACAAATCTTGCATTCTGTGCAGCAAGACTTGATGAAGCAAAATTCATTGAGGCATACAATAAGCTTAAGTCCAACGGCACATTTGATATGACGTCATTTGACGAGACAACCTTTGAGGGTACGGTTAATGTCAAGAATTCCGACGGTTTCCTCTGGACCTCAATTCCTTATGATGAAAGCTGGGAGATAACCCTTGACGGCAAGGTGCTCACCCATGCTGTATATGATACGGAAACAGGTGAAATCACAACCGATGGTGATATCGTTAAGGTCGGCGGCGGTCTTATCGGCATCAGGGCAGGCAAGGGTAATCACACGATTTCATTCAAGTATAATGCAAGAGGACTTTCTACAGGCATAACCATGACAGTTATCGGTATCGCTATACTTGCGCTTGTTGTGATTTATAAGAAATGGCTCAGAAAATTCTTCGAAAATGCAGGCTTTGTTCCTTCTGTTTTCCGTGAGCCCGATTTTGAGATAGAATAAGCCATGGAAAATATAAAATACAATTGCGGAAACGGTAATAACCTTACCCTTTTTACAGATAAAAACGAAAACGATTACAGAGAAATGCTGTCCGGACTGCAGAATAGCGGATATCGGACAGCGCAGTCCTCTGAGATTGATTTTTTCGTGAGCACCACTCTTCAGAAGGACGGAGCTTACGAAATTCTCACCTTCGATAAAAAAGCCGGGGAGATAAGAAGAGTTACCGACGGTTTTTCGGAAGAGCTCAATACAGAATACCGTAAGGCAGGAAAATGCCCCGTCAGAATGTGGCAGTTTGAGGTTGACCATACTCTCATCGACTGCGGTATGTGTTATATTTTTCAGCTGACCGACTATTCATTCTTTGTTATTGACAGTGCGCACGCATATTCTCTTAATGATGATATAAGACTTTATGAACTTCTTCGGAGGGAAACGCCCGACGGAATGCCGGTAGTCATTTCAGGCTGGTATCTTTCCCACGGCCATGCTGACCATATCTGCAAGTGTCTTGATTTTATCCTTTATAATAAGGATGCTGAAGTTAAGGGAATTTACTACAATTTTGTACCGGAGGATCACCCTTCCTCAAAGGACTGGCTTATTGCAGATATAAAGCATACAGAGCTTTTTAACCGCGAAATTGAAAAGAGAACAGATATTCCCAAGTATAAGCTGCACTCCGGACAGTATTTTTATGTTGACTGCCTTCGTGTTGATGTGCTTTGCTCCCATGAGGATGTTTTTCCGCAGTCCCTTGAGGACTACAACAATTCATCCCTGATGTCTATGATGACGGTTGACGGAGATAAAATCAGCTTCCCCGGAGATGCAAGCGGCAAGGAAAGCGTTATTGCCGAGAGAAGATTTTCCGATTTTCTCAGATGTGATATTATGCAGGTGTCCCATCACGGACATTTCGGTACAAGTGTTGAATACTATAAAATGTCAGATGCACACGTGGCACTTTTCCCCGTAACCGAAATTAAGTTCAATGAGGAGTACCCCCGTATTGAAGCAAACCGTGTTGCCTGTGATATTGCAGAGCATACATATATAGCAGGTCACGGCACGGTAATGTTTACCTTCCCTCTTGAGGGCTCGGATATTCTCATATATCCCGATGAAACAAACGAAAGCTTTGAGGGTGTGTTTAATCTCTGGGGCTACGATTATACGGATGAATTCAAGGAAAAGAATGTAGCAGATTTCAGAGCAAGAAACTGCTTCCGTAAGGAAAAGTATTAAAATTTAACAGAGGCTGACAGTAAAAAAATGTCAGCCTTTTTCATATTAAAAAATATGAAAAAATAATTTAAAAAATATCAAAAAAACACTTGACTTTTTATCTTCTTAGTGATATACTGTCAAATGTTCCAAGCGGAATGCGAGAGTGGCGGAATCGGCAGACGCGCACGTTTGAGGGGCGTGTGGTAATCCCGTACGGGTTCAAGTCCCGTCTCTCGCACCATAGTGAGTATTCATTACACAAGTGAATACTCACTTTTCTTTTTTGCATTTCCTCATAGTTAAATTGTTATGTATCGAGCAGGTTTTGACCTGCTCTTTTTTTTGTTATGCCGTGAGATATTCCACGGCTACACCTTGTCTTGCTTCGAGGACTATGTTTTCCTCTTTTACGGGATTCTCAATAACTCCGATGAAGCGGTAATGAATAATGATTTTCTGTGTTCTGTTCTTGCCTTTACCCTCAATGGAATGAACCTCGATTTTCTCTATAAGTTCATTCAGTAGTGCAGGTGTAAGCGTTTCCATCTGCATGAACTTTCGTACTGCTAACGTGAACTGCTCTTTGCTTGTACGGAGATTTTCTATCTCTGAAAGCTCTTCCTGATATTGCCTGATTTTCAGCTTCAGTTCATCACGCTCTGTTTCGTATTTCTGTGATAGCTGCATAAAGCTTTCTTCGTTCACAATTCCGTTGATGTGCTTCTCAAAGAGCTTTTCATACATCAACGCAACCTCTTTTGTTCTTGCTGCCATCTTATCAATACTGCTTTCGAGAAACTTCTGCTGATTGAGTATGCTTTTATTGGTCTTTGCTTCAAGAATATCTGCGAAGGCTTCTTCATCTTCAATGAGAAAACTTGCAAGACTTCTAAGTTCAAGCATCACAATCTGCTCTAAAGAATCAGCCCTGACATAATGTGTACCCTCACAAGTACCTCTGCGACCTTTGTAGTTGGAACACATAAAATACTTGATATCAGTATTCGGATGATTGACATTGAACCATAACGGACTTCCGCAATCGGCACAGTATAACAATCCGCAGAACATATTCTTTTCAGCGTGTTCAGGATTGGGTGCTCTGCGTTTTCCTTTGGATTTCATCTTCTGAACAGTTTCAAAGGTGTTTCTGTCAATTATCGGCTCGTGAACATTCTTGAATATCTTCCAAATTTCTTCGGGATTCTGAAGTCTTTTCTTGTTTTTGAAATTCTTGGAGTAAGTTTTGAAATTGATAACATCACCGCAGTATTCCTGTTGAGCAAGAATCTTTTGTACTGTTGTCTTACACCACTTGTACGGGTCAGGCTGAGTTTTCTTACCGCCTTTGTTAAGACCTTTGCTTTGCCAATATGCCATCGGTATCATTACTTTGTTTTCCTGAAGTATTCGGGCAATAGTTTCATTTCCTTTACCTTCAATACACATTGCAAAGATACTTTTAACAACTTCCGCTGCTTCGGTATCAACAATCCATTTCTTTTTGTTTTGCGGGTCTTTCATATACCCGTAAGGCGGTTGAGATAACGGTTCACCGAGATTACCACGAATTCTGTGTGAACTTCTGACTTTTCTTGAAATATCCCTTGCATACATCTCATTCATAATATTTTTGAAAGGTGCAATTTCATTATCACCGTCATTACTGTCAACTAAGTCATTGACCGCTATAAATCGGATATTATGCTCAGGAAAGAAGTTGTCCGTGTAGTGACCAACCGAAACATAATCTCTGCCCAGACGGGATAAGTCTTTTACCATTACGGTAGTCACATATCCCATTTCAATATCTTCAAGCATTGCCTGAAAACCGGGTCTGTTGAAATTTGTTCCCGTATAACCGTCATCAACATAATACTTTGTGTTGGTGAGCTTCAATTCTTTTGCTTTTTGTGAGAGTAACTTTTTCTGATTACCGATAGAGTTGCTTTCACTTTCTTTACCGTCATCACGAGAAAGACGGCAGTAGATGGCTGTTATGCCAAAATTATTTGACTGCATTTATCCTCCCTTCTCCGGCAGTCGAATTTACATATTCTGTATTAAGTGTATTTATATTATCGGCATTTGTCAAATGTGCAAAATCGCTTCCGATAAAAGCTGATATTTTTTCTTTCATTGTTTTGTTTTCAGTTTTACTGAAACGGGTAGATACAACATAGCTTACACCGTTGATAACATATTCATTAGCATCCGAATCTTCCGTTTTACCCGGTCTGTACTCAGCACGAGTACCGCTCAGCACAGATAAGCTTCTGAGTTTCACATACTCCCAAAAGGATATTATTTTTTCTGTCATTATCTCGCACCCCGGTCTTTCTGTCTCATAAGATGCTTGCCGTAATATTCAACTGCTTTAACAAGAAAATCTTCCTTTTCTTTTACGGTAGCAGTAGATTTCATATACTTGCTGATTTTATCATCAGGAATTTTAACTGTAACAACCTGATTAGCTTTAGGTTGTTTCATAATGGAAGATATTTCCTCTGAACTGAGCTTACCGTCCTGAGATAATTTCTTCAGTTTCTGTGCTTGTGAAAGAGAAGGAGTGCAGAGCTCTGCTTCAATAAATTTAAACAAATCAGTTTGCTCTGTTTTTGTGAGATACGAAAGCTCAACACCCACCGAGAAAGATATTTTATTCTCATCCACCATCGTCAGAAGTTTGGGGATGAGCTTTGTCAGGCGGATATATCTTTTCACCTGTGAAGCACTGTCGGTATCAGAAACCTCACCCGCAGATAACTTCGGTCCGACTTGGTCCGAAGTTAAATCTGTGCGTTTACCTTGCTTTTTAAGAGCATCCATTTTCATCTTATATGCAAAGGCTTTTTCCGAGTGTAGAATGTGCTCACGGTGCAGATTACTGTCAACGAGGATAATATCCGCTTCTTCCTTTGTGATATCCAATACAACAACGGGAACCTCTGTCATTTCAAGCCTTGTTGCTGCAAGGAAACGTCTGTGACCTGATATGATTTCATACACATCAGCCTTGCCATCTTTTCGCACCATAAGAGGCTGAATAATACCGTTTTCTCGGATACTATCTTCTAACAGTTTCATATCCTCCTCACGGTATTTGTACGGATTTTTGAGGTTAGGTACAATGCTACCTACAGCCATATTTACGATTTCGGTTGTCTGAGGCTTTACTGTCTCTGTTTCTTCTGTTTTTCCAAACAGTTCATCAATAAAATTTTCTTCTTTATTCATTTATCTGTTCCTTTCATATTTCTTAGATTTTGATTTTCTTTGAGCTTGTTCTGTTTCTTTTGCTGTTTTAACAAGCTCTGATATTTTTTCTTCACCGAAAATTCGTTTAAGGAGTTTATACTCTTTAACCTCTTTATGCAGCTTTTGATTTTCGGTATAAAGGGTATCATTTTCTTTCGTGAGATGTTTAACCATATTCTTATCACGGGTGCCCCACAGCTTTAAGTTTTCAACCTGAGCTTTTAAATCAAAGCACATCTTAACTGCCGTTTTGGCAAGAGCTATAACACGGTTAAACAGAGGCTCAACTATTTTGGTTTTATATGCCTTTGCCGACATTAAAGAACTCGGTTCAGGAAGCTTGTACTCTTCTTCGTCATAAAACATATTTGTAAAGCTTTCCACCTGAACCTCGAAATCGAGCATATCGTTAATTTTCTCGGTTAGACTTTCCGCCTTTTCTTCAAGCTCCTGTACCTCTTCGGCTCGCATTTTCTTCTTGTAATCATAAACACTCAAGTGCTCATTATGAGTGCCGAGCTGTTCCCATTCAATCCCGTGCTTTTCCATAACGGAAGCCAATTGCTGTTTTTCGGATAATGCCCATTTGCTCCACTCACTTTCAAATTTACTCTCTCCCTTGAAGCCCTGAGATAAAAGTGCTTGCTTAAGTGATACACGGGTATCAAGACCTCTTTTGCTGTTTGTTACAAAGGGAACGAAGTCAATATGCAGGTGCGGTGTTTCTTCATCAAGATGAAGGTGAGCAGAGAAGATTCTCAGGTTTGGATTACGCTCCTGAAAGTGTTTCATATATTCATCAAGAATCCTGACAGCCATTTCGCTGTCGGCTGATTTTGAGTTTGTATCCTCTCTGTTACCAATCTGAACAATAACCTCGTGAAAGAGCTTTTCTTGTTTGCCGGTACGGATTTTATCATAATAGCTTTTTATCTTTCTGTCGGCTCGTTTCTGCTTATCATTGAACCTTTGAAGAGCATCATCAAACATCTGATGATACACCTGCTCGAGATTTTCATTACAGTATTCAATATTCATCTGTGTTCTGTCAGGGTCAACATTCTGTGCAATGAAATCTCTGCGATTATGAGTAAGTGAGCCTTTGCCCACGCTGAACGATATCGTTTTTCTTATAAATTTCACTTCTTTCTTTTAATATATTTTTCGTCTGGTTTTGTTACTTTTGTCAAAAGTAACGCAAAAGCACTTTTGACATCCGGAAGGCTATCAAAAGATGCTGTTGCGCTCTCCGAGGGGGTTATCAATTTGCGAATTGCCACCTAACAGGGCTGTTTTTGTAAAACCACCCTATACCCCGTAAAACTTCATTTTCACCGTTTATGAACCATACAGATTGTTCATAAACGGTGATGCTGTCGCTTCTATGCCAATGAATCCTCTTACTCTGCGATGCTCTCTGTTGTAAACATTGTTACTGCTTTTAATACCGTACTTATTTTCATTGGCAATCAGAAAGTCGCTCAGGATTCTTGAACTCATAGGCGACAGAGCATTTTCTTCGCACCATAGCTTGTAAATCTCATAAAATTCCTTTGAGGTTACGGACTTATCTTCTGCAAATACAAAGTATCCGTCCGACTCCATAAATTCAACTGCATTGACATTATTACGCTTGACGGTCTCTCGGTTGCTTATTGCACGTTCACTTTCTGTAAACTGAAAGTTATTTGAGAGTAATCTCTGCAAACCTTCAAATGCCCACAGGAATATACCTTCAATTTCCTCACGCATTTTATCTGCTATATGCGGGTCATCAATTCTTTCAGCATTTTTGTCCTTGGTTGTCAGTACAAGCTGACGTCTGAAAAAGCCGTCACTTTTATCAAACATAGCCTGCAGGTCACCGTTGCTGAAAGCAAGAAGTCTTGCATACATATATCCCTGATAGCTTTGCTTATTTTTCTTTTCAAGGTCCATCTTTCCTTGTGCGGTTACAATAGATTTGACATAGTTTGTATGCTTGAGTCCCTCCATACGAAGGTCATCATCTATACACAGCAGAATATGCTCAAGGTCTGCTCTTGCAAATCTGTTCTCTGAGATTTTGCCTATACTTCCGTCCTTCATATTGCTGCCGAAAAGCGTTGTCATAACAGCACCTATCTGCGATTTACCTTCACCGCCATTACCTTTAATAACCATCATTCGCTGACCTTTATTACTCGGTATAAGGCAATAGCCTAAGAACTCCTGAAGTGTGGGTATATCTTCGGGATACAGAAGCTCACCGAGAAAAGACAGCCACACTTTTGGTA
>JAZRNB010000032.1:0-7263 GCA_045647985.1 Acutalibacteraceae bacterium | reverse complement strand
GACGGTCAGTTTGAATCAATGATTCAGCTTTAAGAGGTGGCTAAATTGCAGGTTAAAAAGCAACCTATGAGAAAATGCACGGGCTGTAACGAGATGAAGGAAAAAAGAGAGCTTGTGCGTATTGTAAGAGATCCCGAGGGTGGCATCAGTGTTGACCTTACGGGAAAGAAATCGGGCAGAGGCGCATATATCTGCAGAGATAAGAAATGTCTTGCCAAGGCTCAGAAGGCAAAAAGACTTGAAAGGGCATTCGAGTGCGCGGTTTCCGATGAAATTTACGAAAGACTTGAAAGGGAGATAGCTGATGGCTGATGTGCTTCAGTATCTGGGACTTGCCAGAAGGGCAGGAAAGCTTATGATCGGACACGATGCGGCACTTCTTTCCGTGCGGAAAGGAACGGCTTCCCTGGTTATTCTTACCGAGGATGCTTCCCCCAGGCATAAAAGGGAGCTTGAGGCGGCAGGCTTTTCGGACAGAACAGCGGTTATTCCCTATAATATGACTGATACGGGTGCGGCTACAGGTAAAAAAAGCTGTATATATGCACTTGAAGATGAAGGCTTTGCTAAAGCCGTGCTTAACACACTTTCAGAGGAGGGTATCTAAGAATATGGCAAAATTCAAAATTTCGGATCTTGCAAAGGATTTCGGAGTAAAAAATAATACTATCATTGACTTGCTCAAGAGCTTCAGTGACACACCTAAAAAAGCCAATTCAAATGTAGAAGATGACGAGCTCGATTTCGTTTTCGAGCATTTTACAAGGACTCACGAGGTAAAGGGTTTTGACGAATATTTCGCACTCAAAAAGCCTGAGCCCAAAAAGGAAGAGCCCAAAAAGGCAGAAAAAACCGAGAATAAGACTGAAAAGTCTGAAAAGGCACCTGCTAAGGCTCCCGAAAAGAAGAATGACAGACCCGAGCGCCGTGATGATAAGAACAAGGCAGGCAAGGGCGATAATAACGGCAAAAACAAGAAGAATGAGGGAAGAAACGAGAATAAGGGAAGCGGTGACAACGGCAATACCCAGCCCAATCTCAATCCCTTCAAGAAGAAGGAAAATAAGAATAAGGATAAGGGCGACGGCTTCGTTCAGTCCAGAACAAAGGGCGAGAAGAAGACTGTCAATACCCGTGCCGAAGAGGTTGATCTTGATAAGTACAACGAAAAGTATGACAGACTCTCCTCATCCTCAATAAATGAGAGAGATACCGATACCCGTAAGCAGAAGATCAAGCAGAAATCTCAGCAGTACAACAAGAAGCAGGGTACACGTGCTCACAGAAAGGAAACTGAGCAGGAGCGTCTCAAGAGAATTGCCGAGGAGCGTTCAAAGAGAACAATTGTTGTTACCATCGGTGATGAAATCACTGTAGGTGAGCTTGCTTCTCAGCTGAAGCTTACTGCATCTGAGGTTATAAAGAAGCTCTTTGCATACGGCATTATGGCAGGTATCAATGAGACAATTGACTTTGATACGGCTGAAATCGTTGCTACCGAGCTTGGTGCAAAGGTTGAAAAAGAGGTTGTTGTTACCATTGAGGACAGAATCATTGACGCTTCCGAGGACGATGACAGCCTTCTTGAGGAAAGAAGCCCCGTTGTTGTTGTAATGGGTCACGTTGACCACGGTAAGACATCAATTCTTGATGCTATCAGAAATACATCCGTTACCGCTTCCGAATCAGGCGGTATCACTCAGCACATCGGTGCTTACAGAGTTAATCTTGACGGCAGCGACATTACTTTCCTTGATACTCCCGGCCACGCTGCCTTCACTGAAATGAGAGCAAGAGGTGCAAAGGCTACCGATATTGCGGTTCTCGTTGTTGCGGCTGATGACGGTATTATGCCTCAGACAATTGAAGCTATCAACCATGCAAAGGCTGCAGATGTTTCAATCATCGTTGCTATAAACAAGATGGATAAGCCTGCTGCACAGCCCGACAAGGTTCTTCAGCAGCTGACTGAATACGGTCTTGTTCCCGAGGAATGGGGCGGTGAGACTATCTGCGTTCCCGTTTCCGCAAAAACTCATATGAATATAGATAAGCTTCTTGAGTCAATACTTCTTATTGCAGAAATGAAGGAGCTCAAGGCTAATCCCAACAGAGCTGCCAAGGGTGTTGTTATTGAAGCACGTCTTGACAAGGGTAAGGGCCCCATTGCTACACTTCTTGTTCAGAACGGTACTCTCAGAAACGGCGACATCGTTGTTGCAGGTACATCTGTCGGACGTATCCGTGTTATGACCGACTATAAGGGCAGACGAGTAAAGGAGGCAGGCCCCTCTGTTCCCGTTGAGGTTATGGGTCTTGCAGAGGTTCCCAAGGCAGGCGATATGTTCGATGCTGTTTCCGATGAAAAGCTTGCACGTGAGCTTGTTGAACAGAGAAAGCAGAAGATCAAGGATGAGCAGTTCAATGCCTATAAGAAGGTTACTCTTGATACACTCTTCTCCACACTTGAAGCAGGAGAGCTCAAGGATCTTAACATTATCGTCAAGGCTGACGTTCAGGGCTCCGTTGAAGCTCTCAAGCAGAACCTTGAGAAGCTTTCCAATAACGAGGTACGTGTTAATGTTATCCACGGCGGTGTTGGTGCTATTTCCGAGTCCGACGTTATGCTTGCTAACGCTTCAAATGCTATTATCGTAGGCTTCCACGTGCGTCCCGATGCTACTGCATCTGCTCACGCAGAAAGAGATCAGGTTGAAATGCGTATGTATTCAATCATCTATGACTGCATTGAGGATGTTCAGGCTGCTATCAAGGGTATGCTTGCTCCCAAGTTCCGTGATGTTGAGCTTGGCCGTGCAGAGGTAAGACGCGTATTCAAGCTTTCAAGCGCAGGTACAATCGCAGGCTCCTACATTCTTAACGGTAAGGTTTCCCGTAACTGTAAGATCAGAGTTGTCCGTGATGGTATCGTTATCGCTGAGGACTCCATCGCATCCCTTAAGCGTGAAAAGGATGATGCCAAGGAGGTTATGTCCGGCTACGAATGCGGTATCGGTCTTGAAAAGTACAATGACCTCAAGGAAGGCGACATCTTCGAGGCTTATATCGTTGAGGAATACCGTGACTAACAGGGATTTTTTCGGGGCAGCTCCGTATTAAATCCTTATTTGCAAAAAATTATCATTAAAGGAGGTAGTATAATGGGTTACAGATCCGACCGTACTGCCGAAGATATCAAAAGGGAGATTACGGCTCTTGTAAGAGAGCTGAAGGATCCCAGAGTCTCAGACGCAATGCTCACCGTTGTAAGGGTTGAGGTGGCACACGACCTCTCCTTTGCAAAGGTTTATATAAGTGCTCTCGGGGGAATTGCTGAGGCTGAAACCGCCTGTAAGGCACTTAACGGCAATGCCAAGGGCTTCATCAAAAAGGAGCTGGGAGTAAGGCTCACAATAAGAAAAACTCCCGACATCCGTTTTGTTGCTGATGATTCAATTGAAAAGAGCATGGAGCTTTTCAGAAAATTAAATTCCATAAAGGGAAAAAATGAAGAATGACGATGACACATTCGGAGGCCCTCGGGCTTTTAGAAAAAATTGATAATATTCTTGTACTCACTCACCGCAACCCTGACGGGGATGCGGTGGGAAGTGCGTTTGCACTTTACTATATCCTTAAGGGAATGGGAAAAAGGGTGCGTGTGGAGATTGATAAGATAGCACCTGCGCTTTCCTTTCCCGTGACGGATGAGGCTTTTTCAGACTTTGAGCCTGATTTCGTTGTGACCGCAGATGTTGCTGATAAAAAGCTTCTTACTGCCGAGCATTTTGAAAAATACGGTGACAGGGTATATCTTGCCATTGACCATCACGAGTCAAGCAAGCCCTTCTCGGAGTATCTGCTGCTTGACTATAATGCATCTGCTGCCTGTGAGGTTATTTTTGATATGGTGACTGAGGCAGGGCTTGAGATTTCAGGGGAAGCTGCAACGGCTATGTATCTCGGAATTTCTACGGATACGGGCTGCTTCAGATATCCCAACTGCACGGCCCACACTCTTGCGGCAGCTTCTGCTCTTGTGGAAAAGGGGGCAGACAACGGGGAAATCAACCGTGTTGTGTTTGAAACGAAAACCCGTCAGTATGTGCAGTTTGAGACTATGGCAATGAATTCTATGAGGACATATCTTGACGGAAAATGTGCCGTTATTGTGGTAACTCAGGAAATGTTCAGAAAAACGGGTACAACCGAAGCGGATATACACGGAATTGCAGCTATTCCGAGGCAGATTGAGGGTGTGCTTGCAGGAGTTGTCATAAGAGAAAAGACAGACGGTACATATAAAATTTCAATCCGTTCAAATGAGCCTCTGAATGCAGCTGAAATCTGCGGGGCGCTGGGCGGCGGAGGACACAGACTCGCCGCAGGCTGTGAGGCTGCAGGCACCGAAAAGCAGGTTGTGAATACAATACTGAAGCTTGTGGAAGAGGCATTGAGAGAAATATGAACGGATTCGTTGTGCTTGATAAGTCTGAGGGAATGACCTCATTCAGAGCCTCTGCAATTCTCAGACGGATATATTCTGAGAAAAAGACGGGACATACGGGAACACTTGATCCTATGGCAACAGGTGTGCTTCCCGTGGCACTGGGAAAGGCCACACGCTTTATTGATTTTCTTCCCGAAACGGATAAGGGATATATTGCCCGTTTTAAGCCCGGTATCATTACGGATACGCTTGACATTACGGGTACTGTCCTTGAAACACGGGAAGCTGATGTAAAAAAAGAGGATATTGAGGCTGTTCTTCCCCGGTTTACGGGAGAAATTATGCAGCTGCCTCCCATGTACTCCGCAATTTCCGTGAATGGTGTAAGGCTTTATGAGCTGGCACGCAAGGGCATTGAAATTGAAAGAGAGCAGAGAAAAATTAAAATATACTCCCTTGAGCTTCGTGATACGGAAAATGAAGGGGAGTTTGAAATTGAGGTAATGTGCTCAAAGGGTACATATATAAGATCTCTTATTGCAGATATCGGCGAAGCCCTTGGCTGCGGTGCCGTGATGACTGCACTCAGACGCACTCTTTCAAACGGCTTTTTGCTTGAGGATGCAAAAACCGAGGAGGATCTGAAGATACTGGGCGAGTCCGCTGTTATGGGTATTGATGTGCCCTTCAGGTGCTATCCTCCCGTAAAGGTCAGTGAAAAGCAGGCTAAGAGATTTATGAACGGCGGAGAGCTTTCTGCCGACAGACTTCACAGGGAAATTTTCCCTTCGCTTTACAGAGTTTATTCCCCCGATGATGAGTTTTTAGGTCTCGGGGAGGTCAGAGAAGACGATATTTCAACACTTTGGGCAAAAAGGGTAATCGGTAATGACAAATAATTCGGTGAAAACTGAATATGCGGTGGCACTGGGCTTTTTTGACGGTCTTCATAAGGCACACATGGCGGTGCTTGAAAGGACTCTCGAAACGGCACGAAATGGCGGGCTTACTCCTGCGGTGCTGCTTCTCGATGAGCATCCCCGTACCGTTATTACGGGGGGCAGGGTACCCTTATTGCTTCAGAAGTCCGAAAGAGATGAAAGACTGAAAAAAATGGGCTTTTCCCTTCTTGTTGTTTCCTTCAGGGAGATAATGAATATGGAGCCTGAGGAATTTTTCAGAAAAATTCTCTGTGAAAGATACCGCTGCCGTGCATTGGTCTGCGGATACAACTATAATTTCGGCAAAAAAGCGGCAGGGAACACTGCTGTTCTCAGGGAGCTTTGCGACAGCAAGGGGATGACTCTTGATATCTGCCCGGAAATTATGTCAGGGGGTAAGACTGTCAGCTCATCTGCTGTCAGAAGGGCAATAGAAAGCGGTGATATTGAAAGCGCCAATGAAATGCTGGGCTTTCCCTTCGGATTTACCTCTGCGGTGTTTACGGGAGATCAGAGAGGACGCCTTCTCGGCGCTCCCACGATAAATCAGTATCTCCCCGAGGAGCTTATTGTACCGAAATTCGGTGTCTATGCCTCAAAGGTTTATTTTGACGGCAGGGAATATGTCGGTGTTACCAATATCGGCTCACGTCCCACCTTCGGTGTGTCAAGCGTGAGAAGTGAAACCTTTATCGTCGGCTTCAGCGGAGATCTTTACGGAAAAAATGTCCGTGTTGAAATCTGTTCGTTTATCCGTCCCGAAAGGAAATTCCCCGATGCCCTTACGCTGAAGGCTCAGATTGAAGAGGATGTTATTGCGGCGAAGAATTTTTTTGCCTGAAAAAACAGCAGCATAGTCTGTATTTATTCAGAAACACACAAATACATTAAACTTCAATTTTCAAAAAAAATTGAAAAAAGTTAAAAAAAAGGTATTGACAACTCGGGGGTATGTGTGTATAATAGGCTACGTTGTCCGGCCAGTCAGAAAACGGCGGGAAAAGAAATATGGCGGGATAGCTCAGTTGGCTAGAGCATTCGGTTCATACCCGAAGTGTCGTTGGTTCAAATCCTACTCCCGCTACCAATAAGGCCCGGTGGTCAAGCGGTCAAGACACCGCCCTTTCACGGCGGTAACACGAGTTCGATTCTCGTCCGGGTCACCACAAAAAGTCCAAGTCGAAAGACTTGGATTTTTTTATGTGCATACGTTTTTTTCTTTTGTGTAAATGAAAAAGGCTGTCGTTAAGATACGGCAGCTTTTTTGCGCTCTGAAAAAAGAAGAAAGGATAATTATAAATATATCAGAAATAACAACTGTTAAAAAGTGCGTTAACATTTTATTGTTTGATTTACAATTTTACGCCCGTTAAAACAAACACCCTTTGACAAAAAATTTTCAGGTACTGTTGCATTACCGGCAAAGGTGTATCCGGAATTTACATTGCGAATGCAGTGAACGGGATAAAGTCATATATAAAGCATACATATGGCTTTGATATGTTTTTCCGCGGCTGAGAGCTTCGGATGTCTGCTGCGTAAGGCATACGCCGTCATATGCAATATATTATATATAATAAAATCAAAAATCATTTGTGAGCAAATTATATGAAAACGGGAGAAAATGCGAGAAAAACAGAGCTTTTCGGGTGCTCAGTTGAATTTATTGAAAAAAGTGTTGACTTTATCTTTTTCCTGTGGTAAGATTACCACTGTTGAAATTTAAGAAATATTTATCGGAGGTACGATTATGTCAACTTATATGGCTAAACCCCAGGAAGTTACACGTGATTGGTACGTTCTTGATGCTGAAGGCAGAACACTCGGTGAGCTTGCAGTTGAAGCTGCTGTTCTTCTTCGCGGTAAGCACAA
>JAZRNB010000031.1:0-4462 GCA_045647985.1 Acutalibacteraceae bacterium | reverse complement strand
TCTCGAAGTAAAGAGAATCATCAACGAGCCCACAGCAGCAGCTCTTGCTTACGGTATCGACAAAGAAGCTGACCAGAAGGTTATGGTTTATGACCTCGGTGGTGGTACATTCGACGTTTCAATCATTGAAATGGGCGACGGCGTTCAGGAAGTTCTTGCAACTGCAGGTAACAACCGTCTCGGCGGTGACGACTTTGACCAGAGAGTTATTGACTGGATCGTTTCCGAATTTATGAAGACAGAGGGCATTGATCTCCGCGGTGACAAGATGGCTATGCAGAGACTCAAGGAGGCTGCAGAAAAGGCTAAGATTGAGCTTTCAGGTGTTACCACATCTGCAATAAGCCTTCCCTTCATCACTGCAGATGCTACAGGTCCTAAGCATCTCGAGCTTACACTTACCCGTGCAAAGTTCAACGAGCTTACCTCTGATCTTGTAGAAGCAACAATGGGTCCCGTTCGTCAGGCAATCAGTGACTCAGGTCTTAAGATTTCCGAAATTGACAAGGTTCTTATGGTCGGCGGTTCCTCAAGAATTCCCGCAGTTCAGGAGGCTATCAAGGCTTTCACAGGTAAGGAGCCCTTCAAGGGAATCAATCCCGACGAATGTGTAGCTGTCGGCGCTGCTCTTCAGGCAGGTGTTCTCGGCGGCGATGTTCAGGGACTTCTCCTTCTTGACGTTACACCCCTTTCTCTCGGCATCGAGACACTCGGCGGTGTTTGCACAAAGATTATTGAAAGAAATACAACCATCCCCACAAAGAAGAGCCAGATCTTCTCAACAGCAGCAGACAATCAGTCCTCTGTACAGGTTCATGTTCTTCAGGGTGAAAGAGAATTTGCAAAGGATAACAAAACTCTCGGTATGTTTATGCTTGACGGTATTCTTCCCGCAAGAAGAGGCGTACCCCAGATTGAGGTTACCTTTGATATAGATGCAAACGGTATCGTTCACGTATCCGCTAAGGATCTCGGTACAGGTAAGGAACAGGCTATCTCCATCACAGCTTCCTCCAATATGAGCAAGGAAGATATTGAAAAGGCAGTAAGAGAAGCAGAGCAGTTCGCTGAAGAGGATAAGAAGCGTAAGGAAGAGCTTGATATCAAGAACAATGCTGATCAGATGGTATATCAGTGCGAAAAGATGCTTTCCGAAAGCGGCGATAAGCTTGAGGAGTCTGACAAGGCAAACATCAACACAGCTGTAGATGCTCTCAAGGAAGCTCTCAAGGGTGAGGATTATAATCTCATAAAGTCCCGTCAGGAGGAGCTTACCAAGGTATTCTATGAAATCTCCGAAAAGCTCTATAAGGCTGCTGCTCCCGAGCAGGGTGCTCCCGATTTCGGTGCAGATGCAGGCTTCCAGGGCGGTGCTGCTGATGCAGGTGCTTCAGGTGAAGACGGTTACTATGATGCATCCTACACAGATGTCTGATAACTGATTAATACAAGCTGCGGAAGACTCTCCGTTTTCCGCGGCTTTTGGTGCTATAAGAACATAATAAAGGATAAATGTTATGGCAGATAAACGAGATTATTATGAAGTCCTGGGTGTCAGTAAGGGCGCTTCGGACGATGAAATAAAAAAAGCCTACAGAAAAATGGCTAAGCAGTATCATCCGGACCTGAATCCCGGTAATGCTGAAGCAGAAGCCAAGTTCAAGGAATGTAACGAAGCATACGAGGTTCTTTCCGATGCGGACAAAAAGGCAAAGTATGACCGTTTCGGCCACGCAGGAGTTGATCCCAACTACGGTGCAGGAGGCGGCGGCTTCGGAGGCGGATTCGGCGGTATGGATTTCGATATGGGTGACATATTCTCATCCATTTTCGGAGGCGGCTTCGGCGGTGGCTTCGGAGGTGGTCAGCGACACAATCCCAATGCACCGCAGCGCGGCGGTGATATTCAGACCAATATCACAATTTCATTTGAGGAAGCTGCAAAGGGATGCAGAAAGACTGTTGAGGTCAACCGTGTTGAGGTCTGTGACGGATGCTCAGGCTCAGGTGCTGCACCCGGTTCAACTGCGCAGACCTGCTCGGCTTGTAACGGCTCAGGCTCTGTAACTACTCAGCAGAGAACCATTTTGGGTGTTATGCAGACTCAGAAGCCTTGTCCCACCTGTGGAGGTAAGGGTACAATTATCCCCAATCCCTGTCAGAAGTGCCGCGGTCAGGGCAGAGTAAGAAGAGCTGCTAAGGTTGAAGTCAATATCCCTGCAGGTATTGATGACAGACAGGCAATTTCCGTTCGTTCTCAGGGAAATAAGGGTGTAAACGGCGGCCCCGCAGGAGATCTTCGTGTGGGAGTCAATGTAAGAAACCATCCCTTCTTTGAAAGAGACGGCTATAATGTATGGTATCAGGCAAACATCAGCTTTGCACAGGCAGCACTTGGTTGTGAGCTTATTGTTCCCACTCTTGACGGAGATGTCAGATATACTGTTCCCGCAGGCACTCAGCCTGGAGATGTGTTCAAGCTCAAGGACAGAGGTATTCAGAACCTGAATGGCAGATCAAAGGGTGATCAGCTTGTAAGAGTTGAGGTTGTGGTACCGAAAAAGCTTTCCGAAAAACAGAAGGAGCTTTTAAGAGAGTTTGAGGCAGATCTCAATCCTGCAAATATGAAAACGCTGAATGAAGACAAGGGCAAAGGCCTTTTCGGTAAAAAGAAAAAATAAATAAGGAACACCGACTCGTAATGAGCCGGTGTTTTTTTTTTCAGAATTTATATGAATTTTCGTCGAAAAATTCCTTATATGCCTTTACACAGGGAAGCTCTGTCCACTTTGAAGTTCTTACGGGATCAGAGTCAATATCATAAATGATTGCCCCCTTAAGGGACAGAAGGAAGGGGGAGTGAGTTGAAATTATAAACTGACAGCCGTGATGTCTGACTGAATCCTCAAGAAAATATTTTAATTCAAGCTGATTTCCCGGAGACAGACTGTTTTCAGGCTCATCAAGTATATAAAGTGCATTATCGTGAATGGCATCAACAAACAGAGAAAGGGCGCTTTCACCGTTTGAACGCTCCGTAACATTGCGCATAAGCCTTGACCGTATATACTGTGATTGACTTATACTTTTGTTTCTCGCATCCCGTACCTGCTTCCATCGGTCATAATCGTCAATGCCGTGAAGCAGAGTATCTGCGTTTCCGCTCCGAAGATCAACCCATTCATTTATAATTGAGTCTCTTTTTGTATCAATGCCGCTGTTTATTCTTCTGATATCAAGTACACGCTCAAACACATCATCACTTGTAATTGTACGACTGTCGGCAGAAACCTCATCTTCAAGAGTATATTTGCAGATTCTTACATAATCCTCAAAAAAATCAGTGCGGTTGTAAGGGGAATCTCTCTTGATTCCGAGCTTTTGTGCTATTACATTAAGAATAGTGCTTTTGCCGCTTCCGTTGTTTCCGCAGAATATCGTAATGTCACCGAATTGAAAGTATTCAGGAAGATTTTTCCCCGAAAAAAGACCGAAAGGATATTTTGATGTGTAGCAGGTCAGAGCATTTTTACCTGTTTTCGGATTAAGACAATTAAATTCGTCATCTTCCGTCGGAAATCTGAAAGCATCAAGATAAATCATAAATATTCTCCCTTTTTGTTTTCTCTTTCTGTATTATACAGTAGCGAATGTCCCGAGAATGGGACTATGTCCCGTACAGGGAGAAAAAAAGAGAAGCGGTACTTCTGTACTGCTTCTCATAATGCTTTTTAACTTTTATTATTCTTCGTCTTCGTCAAGCTCTGTGTAAGCTTCGAGGATTGTTCCGCAGTTGGGGCACTCGAAGGTCTTGCCCTCTTCAAAAGCGGATTCGTCAATGAAGATTGTTTCGTGGCAGGTGGAGCACTCAATTTCATACTCGTACTCGTCACAGTCGAAATCGTCACAGCCGTCGCAGCCGTCACAGTCGCCGAAGCAGTAGTCGTCATCGTCCCAGTCCTCGTCGTCTTCATCGTCGAAGAAGTCGCCCTCGTAAACGAACTCCTCAAGATTGTCAAGGTCCTCGTCTATAGCGTCAATCTGATCGCAGTTGTCTGCAACCGTAAGAGCGATATCCTCAAGAATGTCAGCCATAGCAACTAAAATCTTGCCTTCCTTTGTGGACTTGTCGATTTCAAGACCGTCCATAAGTCCCTTGAGATATGCAACCTTTTCTGTAATATTCATAATAAAAACTCCTTAGATTTATTTTGCAAAAAAGCGGCCGCAGATGTGCAGCCGCAGATTTTGTTAATTATGCACGGCCGAGGTATTCACCTGTACGTGTATCAATCTGAATCATTTCGCCTTCTTCGATGAAGAGGGGAACCTTAACCATAGCACCTGTTTCAACAGTAGCGGGCTTAAGTGTGTTTGTTGCTGTGTCACCCTTGAAGCCGGGCTCAGTCTCAGTAACCTGAAGCTCAACAAAGTTGGGGGGCTCAACACCGAATACCTTGCC
>JAZRNB010000030.1:0-20881 GCA_045647985.1 Acutalibacteraceae bacterium | reverse complement strand
GGCGGGATTTTGCGTGGTCCTTGCCGGCAATACGGAATAATATCTGTCTTGCTGTCGCATTTGCGGAGAGCTATCTGTGCTTTGAGTATTGCTCGCAGTGTCGGTAGCCGTATTTTACGGCTTTTTACTTTTTATGCGAGTGAAATATTGTCAGAGGCTGCCCCGTAAATGTGTATCGGGCGGCTGATTTTTTGCGTAATTTATGTAATTTTTTTGGAGGAATATATAATGAAAAACACAGTTTTTACGGGGGCAGCAACTGCTATTGTTACTCCCCTTAACGAGAACGGAGTTGACTACGAAAGCTTCGGCAGACTTATTGATTGGCAGATTGCCGAGGGGATTGATGCTATTGTTGCCTGCGGTACCACAGGTGAAGCATCCACTCTTACAGATGAAGAACACAGAGAGTGTATAAAGTTTGCTGTTGACAGAGTCGGCGGCAGAGTTCCCGTTATTGCAGGTACAGGCTCAAATGATACTGATTATGCAATTGACCTTACAAAATATGCATGCGAGGTTGGGGCAGATGCAGTTCTTCTTGTTACTCCCTATTATAATAAGGCTACCCAGAAGGGACTTATAAAGTCCTTTGAGGTTGTGGCTGACGTTGCAACAAAGCCCTGCATTTTATATAATGTACCCTCCCGTACAGGTTGCAATATTATGCCTGCTACAATGGCTGCACTTGCAGACCATCCCAATATCGTTGCAGTAAAGGAGGCTTCCGGCAATCTTTCACAGATTGCTGAAATTGCCGCTCTTACAAGAGGAAAGCTTGATATATATTCAGGTAATGATGATCAGATTCTTCCCGTTCTTTCTCTTGGCGGTAAGGGTGTAATTTCTGTTCTTTCAAACATTTTGCCCCGTGAAACCTCTATGATATGCAAGAATTACTTTAACGGCAATACAGCCGAGGCTACAAAAATGCAGCTGGATTACTTAGCTCTTGTAAATGCTCTTTTCTGCGAAGTCAATCCTATTCCCGTAAAGGCTGCATGTGCTGCTATGGGTTATGGTAAAAATTATCTCCGTCTTCCTCTCACTACTATGGAGGAAGCAAACGAAAAGAAGCTTCTTGCTCTTATGCGAGAAGCAGGAATAAACGTTTAAGAGGTAAGCTATGAAAATTATATTAAGCGGATTCTCAGGCAGAATGGGTGCCGCAGTGCTTCAGGTAACTGCTGACGGCTACAATGATGCTGAGGTTGTTGCAGGTGTTGATCTTTTGCCCCGTGACGGTGATATCCCCTGTTACTCCGATTTCTCGGATATAAAAGAAAATGCGGACTGCATTATAGATTTTTCAAACCACGCTTCAATCAAGGCGGTTTCTGACTATGCTGTAACTGCAGGTCTTCCTCTTGTTGTTGCAACAACGGGACACACCGATGAGGAAAAGGAAATCATAAGAAAAGCATCGGAATCTGTTCCCGTGTTCTTTTCAGCGAATATGTCTATGGGTGTTGCCCTTCTGTGCCGTATGGCAACTCTTGCGGCAAAAACACTTCCCGGAGCCGATATTGAAATAGTTGAAACTCACCACAACCGCAAGCTTGATGCTCCCAGCGGTACTGCTCTTATGATTGCAAATGCAATAAAAACAGTAAGAGAAAGTGCAAGGTTTATTTTCGGCAGACACGGAATGGCAAAAAGAGAGGCTGATGAGATTACCGTTCATGCAGTAAGAAGAGGTAATATTGTAGGTATTCACGAGGTGCTTGTTTCTACTGACTATGAAACTATTACAATAAAGCATGAGGCACATTCAAGAGCACTTTTTGCAGAGGGCGCTCTTGCTGCTGCTTCCTTTATTGCTGATAAGACTCCCGGACTTTATGATATGACTTCTCTCATAGGTTAAATTATTTATATTTGGTGATGAAAATGAAAATAGGAATATACGGATACGGAAATCTGGGTAAGGGTGTTGAATGTGCAATAATGCAGAATCCGGACACCGAGCTTGTTGCTGTCTTTACAAGACGCAACCCTGCCTGTGTTAAAATACTTACCCCCGGTGCTAAGGTAGAAAAGGCAGAAAATGTACTTTCCTATAAAGATGCGATAGATGTGCTTGTTATCTGCGGCGGCAGTGCAACGGATCTTCCCGTAATGACACCGGCGCTTGCTGAAAGCTTCAATGTAATAGATTCCTTTGATACACACGCAAAAATTCCCGATCATTTCAAAAATGTTGACACAGCAGCAAAGAAAAACGGTAATATTGCCCTTATTTCCGCCGGTTGGGATCCCGGTATGTTCTCTGTCAACCGTCTTATGGCTTCCGCTATTCTTCCCGAGGGTAAGGATTATACCTTCTGGGGTAGGGGAGTAAGTCAGGGACACTCCGATGCTATCAGAAGAATTGATGGTGTGCTTGATGCAAGACAGTATACCTGTCCCGTAGAAGAGGCAATGGACAGGGTTCGTTCAGGTGAAAACCCCGAGCTTACCACAAGACAGAAGCATACCCGTGAATGCTTTGTTGTGGCAGAAGACGGTGCAGATCTTGAACGTATTGAAAATGAAATCAAAACAATGCCGAACTATTTTGCCGACTATGATACTACCGTAAACTTTATTTCAATGGAGGAGCTTAACGCTGAACACAAGGGTATTCCTCACGGTGGTTCTGTTATCAGAACAGGTGTTACCGGCAAAGATAAAGAAAACAAGGAAATTATTGAATATAAATTAAAGCTTGATTCGAACCCCGAGTTTACGGCAAGCGTGATTCTCTGCTATGCAAGAGCAATTTATAAAATGAAGGCAAGAGGGGAAACAGGATGTAAGACTGTTTTTGATGTAGCCCCCCGTGATATGTCGGCGCTTCCTTATGAGGAAATGTTAGCTCATCTTCTTTAATTGACAGGAGAAAATTATGATTTGTGAAAATTTAGGTGTAAATTCCCTCGGTCATCTCACCTTTGCAGGTGTTGATACCGTTGAGCTTTGCGAAAAGCACGGTACACCTCTTTATGTGATGGATGAAAACAGAATAAGACATAATATGCGTGTTTACACCGGTGCTATGAGAAAGTATTTCGGCGAAAACGCAGGCTGCCTTTATGCCAGCAAGGCATGCTCCTTCAAGAAGCTTTACGAAATAGCAAAGGAAGAGGGCTTCGGCACAGATGTTGTGTCTTCGGGAGAGGTGTATACTGCCCTTAAAGCAGGCTTTGACCTTAAAAGAGCATTTTTTCATTCCAATAATAAAACAGATGAGGATATTGCCTTTGCAATTGACAACGGTATCGGATATTTTGTCTGTGATAATATTGAAGAGGTTGAGGCAATAAGTGAGATTGCAACGGACAAGGGTGTTGCACAGAATATTCTTCTTCGTCTGACACCGGGTATTGACCCTCATACCTATGAAGCTGTAAATACAGGCAAGGTAGATTCAAAATTCGGTTCGGCAATTGAAACAGATCAGGCTTTTGAAATCACAAGACTGACCCTTACTCTTCCCGGAATAAAGCTCTGCGGCTTCCATTGCCATGTAGGCTCACAGATTTTTGATTCTGAGATTTATATCAGAAGCTCCGAAATTATGCTTTCGTTTATTTCCCGTGTTAAAAAGGAGCTTGGTTTTACTACGGAAATTCTCGACCTCGGCGGCGGCTACGGTGTAAGATATATTGAAGCTAACCCTTATATCGATATCGATAAGAATATAAAGGAATTAGCAGCCTTTATGAAAAATACCGTTGCACAGTTAGGTGTTGAAATGCCCACTGTATATCTCGAGCCCGGCAGAAGCATTGTTGCAGATGCGGGTATTACTCTTTACACTGCAGGTACGGTGAAAAAAATTCCCGGCTACAAAAATTATGTTTCCATTGATGGCGGTATGGCGGATAACCCCCGTTATGCGCTTTACGGCTCAAGCTATACTGTTGTGTCGGCAAACCGTCCCGAGACTCAGGGGGATATGCTCTGCACCCTTGCAGGCCGCTGCTGTGAAAGCGGAGATCTTATTCAGGAGAACATCCGTCTTCCGGGTGATATTAAGAGGGGAGAGAAGATTGCGGTTCTCACTACGGGTGCATATAACTATTCAATGAGCTCAAACTACACCCGCCTCGGCAAGCCCCCCGTTGTTATGATTAAAGACAAGGAAGACTATGTTGCGGTAAAACGCGAAACCCTCGAAGATATCATAAGAAACGATATATAAGCACTGTGCCGTATCTTTCGGGATACGGCATTTGTTTTTGTTAAAATACATCAAAAATTATGTTAATAAATGGTTAAACGGTACATTGAGAAAAAATTTCCTTTATGGTAAAATTAACCTTATAAAAACCGAAAGGGGAAAATAAAATGAAGAAAATTATAAGCATTGTTCTTTCTCTTACAATTCTTATGTCCGTGCTTTTAGTGCCCGTAAGTGCTGCAGAGAACGAATATGTTACTGATTATGACAGAGAAACTCCCGTTGTTATCATTCACGGTATGAGTCAGAATGACACATATATGCTGGATGATAACGGAAACAGACTTACCGATGAAAACGGTGCATATATCACAGGCTGGCCCTTGAAGCTTGATGTTATGGGACTTGTAAAAGAGGCTCTCGGTCCTCTTCTTCTCTCTGCTTTCTTAAAGAGAGATATGGGACTTACAGCTGCTATGAAAAAGGGTGCTTACAACGGTCTTCCCTGGATTCACAAGGATGCGGAAGGAAACTATGAAGTTCCCTGTGAAGTACCCTGCTATGAATATCCTATGGGACAGATGACAGATGAGCTTCTTGCATATCACTACAAGCTTCTGCCTCTTCAGGGACTTGTTGATATTGTAGGCGGTAACAATGTTTACTATTTCGGATATGACTCCTTCGGGGATATTACAGGTGAAACTGAAAAGCTTCATCACTACATCCACGATGTTGTGCTTCCTCAGACAGGTGCAAAGCAGATCAAAGCCTGCTTCATAAGCCTTGGCGGCACTATCGGAGTAAACTACCTTGAAAACTATCCCGAGGATTATAAGCTTTTCAAGAAGGTTGAGTTTGTTGTGCCCGCCCTTGACGGCTCCGATATTATCGGTGATATTCTTACAGGAAACCTCAGTGTTATGTATGACGATGATGTGCTTTATGAGCAGCTTCTTGTAACACTTCTCGGAGACACATACCTTTCTTACATCATCAATATGGTGCTTCGTATACTTCCCTCATGGCTTCTTAAGGATGCTTTAGCCGCTCTTGCAGAGGGCGTTGTTGAGGCAGGTGTTCGCTCTACGACAATTCTCTGGGCGCTTTGTCCTACAGATTATTATAAAGAAGCAAGAGCTAAGTGGCTTGAAACAGATGAATATACACTTGTTCGCACAAAGGTTGATAACTTTATGGCGGCTCGTGCTGACTTTGAGGAGAATATCTTTGCATTAAAGGCTACCGGCTGCGAGGTTTTTGATATCGTATGCTACGGTGGCGGAATGTTCCCTCTTTGCAAGGACTGGAACAAGACAAACGGTGACGGCATTGTTCACGCAGCATCCGCTTCAATGAATGCAAAGTTTGCAGATGTAGGCACTACTCTCGGTGACGGCTATGTTGCAGAGGGCACATATTGCTCAGATCCCGCACATAACCACATTTCTCCCGACAACACTGTTGATGCTACTGCAGGTCTTCTTCCCTGCACAACCTGGTATATAAAGAATCAGGCACATGAAAAGCTTCCGAATAATGACGTTGCTCTTAAGATGGCTTTTGACATTATGACAGACAACAATATGAAGGATGTTTATTCAAATCCCGAAATGTATCCTCAGTTCAATGAAGGAAGACTTACAAACACAGTGACGCTTTATCTTGAAGCATGGGAAGCCGCTGACAAGTCCGCTATCTCTGCAGATAAGCTTTCCGCTGTGGAAAAAGCAAAGGCAGAAATCGACAAGAAGCTCGGTGAAACCGTTGTTGTAACCTCCGAATGGGATGCTGCAGTTGAAGCCCTCAGAGTGGCACTCGTAAATGCAGGTGTTATTGAAGATACAACTCCTTCGGTATTTGAACAGGGGCTTACCACTATTACAAAGGCACTCAATAAATCCGTAAACAACATCTACGGAAAATTAGGTAAATAATGTTATACCGCCGTATTCCATCACGGAGTACGGCGGAAAAATTTTCCGTTATGTAAAAATTAAACAAAATCTATCGACAAGGCATAAAAATTATGTTAATATTGTATTATATATTAACAGGGGGGATTTATTATGGCAGAATGTCCTAAATGTAAAGAACACCTGAAGCTTACCGACTGGAAGCCCAATTGTCCTCATTGCGGTGCAAATATCGTAGTGTATGACCTGCAGGAAAGACTGATGCAGGAAGCGGATATTGCCGAGGTGCAGTATTTTCACTTTCAGAAAAAGATTGACCGCCTGAAGGCTTCGTTTATCGGCTCTAAGCTCTCAATTGTCAGAATTTTTACAAGCCTTATTCCTATAGTGGCATTGTTCTTGCCTGTCGTAAAAATTAATCTGTCGGCTCCTTTCGAGTCTTACAGCGGAAATATGGGAATTCTTGACATCTACAACCTTTTTGATAAGCTTGATATCGGTGCATTTTTTACAGCAATTGAAGCAAATTCTGCCGCAGGACTTATGTTTACCCTGTCTGTTGTCGGACTTCTTTTTTCAATTGTAGTAATGCTTCTGCATTTTCTCTGCAATATGCTTGCCTGCTCTCCAAAGGGAAAAATAAGGAATTTCAGTCTTGATATAATCTTTATAACACTTGTTGCAATATCAATGGGGCTTTTCTCGTTTATTCCCGAAAATGCTTTTGTTTCAGGCTCATTGGGCATAGGTGCCTTTCTTTATCTTGTGCTTGTAATACTGAATTTTATAATTGACATCCTCGTCTTCCGTGAGAATATAGAGGTAAAGCATTCCCAGTGCTATGTGGGCGGAATACCCATAGAAGAATATTTTGAAATGGTTGAAAAGGGAGTGCCTCCCGAGGAGCTTCGTGCTGAAATGTATAAAAGACTTACGGCAATTCAGAAGGAGCAGGAAGCAAAGCTTAAGGAAAAAAACAAGGAAAAGGAGGAAGCCGTAAATGGATGAAAATAAATCAACATCTGTCGTTGAACAGGATTACATAAATCCCGTAAACATAAACGATGCCTATATGAACAGAATTTTCTGTTCAACAAAGGAAAGAGTGGCTTACATTGTAAAGTCAAGTGTTGCATCCCTTTCTCTCGGTAAGTATGATACGGGCTCCGATATTTTCCTTTATAAAATTTACGGACTTTCTCCCGATGCGAGAGCCAATGCAGCAATAGGTCTTGGTATTTACGATATGATAAATGATCCTCTGTCGGCTCTTATTATTGACAAAATGCGTACCCGTTGGGGTAAGTTCAAGCCCTTTCAGTGGTTAGCTCTTGTACCAAGTCTTCTGGTTGGTATTGCAACCTGCCTTATGCCCATAATTGCCGAGGGAAACGGCTTTGATGCCGCACAGAAGTTGATATTTTATATGATAATTTCCTATATAAACGAAACCATCGGCGCATTTTTCGGCGGCGGCGGATATATCGATAACGTATTCACTCCTAATCCCAACGAAAGAACGTCCCTTCTTGTTTCATCAAAATTTATATCCGAGCTTTTTGCAAGATTCCCCGAACAGCTTATGGGTATTCTTTTTGACCTTGTAAGCAACGGCAAATTAAAGCTCAATCTTGTTAATATGTTTGCAGGCTTCAAGACATTCTGGTGGGTAATTGCAACAATTCCTTCTATATGGTGGGTAATTGTAAGTAAAGAGCGTGTGCCTCAGTCAATTCAGCCACCTCCTGCAATAAAGGGTGCTTTATCGGTATTCAAGAATAGGCCTATGCTTATTTATATGCTCTCGGGCTTTATTGGCGGTATTGATATCGGAACAAGCGAATCCCTTTACTATGATAGTGTTCTGAAATTCAATATGATGAACACAATTGCAGGTATTCCCGGTATGCCTATTTCCTATGCATCATACCCCTGGGCTACCAAATTCAGAAAGAAATTCTCAACAAAGGCTTTGTGGGTAATGCAGTCCCTTTCAATTACCGTTTCTGAAAGTATATTCTTTCTGACGGGTCTTGTCGGCGGAAAGAAAAACGGCTTCTATAAGAAAAAGGTGCCCATGACCATTGCCGCTATGATAGGCAACTGTCTTGAAATGGTATTCTACGGCACAAAGAAGATTCTTGACCCCGAAATCAATTTTGAAGTCCTTGACTATTGCGAATGGAAAAACGGCTACAGAGTTGAAGCTACAATTAACCTTGCAAGAAGTTATATTGATAAGGTTAAGGGAATCATTCTTACTAAAGTCAATGCTGTTCTTCTTGAAAAATGGGCAGGTTTCCAGGTTGGTGTTGATGCTGTTCAGACAGACGAAACTATGTGGAGAATGTTCATCACTGCATGTGGTCCCAAGCTTATTTTTGACTACCTTTGCGTAGTGCCTATGCTTTTCTATAACATAGACAAGAAAACAAGAGACAGAATGTATATTGAGCTTGAAAAGTCCAGAGCTGCTACAGCCGCCCGTGAAAAGAGGCTCAGAGATGCTATGGAAAACGGCGAAGAAATCGCTGAATAAATTAAATACAGGGAGCGGTTTAACCGCTCCTTGCTTTTTTCTTTTTCTGTGGTAAAATAAAAAAAATGAGAAGGGGGATAATAATGGGAAAAAGAAAGCTTTCAGATATAGGTATGGCTATCTTTTATATTTTGCTTGATTTTACACTATTTTTCTTTGCTATAAACAATTATATTAACACTGCACAGATAACGGAAGCTGAACTCAGTCATGATTCGGGTGTTATCGTTAATAAATGGTATGACAGCGGTTCCGGTAAAGGTGATACAAGAGAAATTATTCTTGAGGTCAACTATGAAAAATATGTAATTTTTCATCAGGGGGCTGAAAGAGAAGAATTTGAAGCTTTTTATGAAACAATAGAAGCAGGAGATATTGTAAACCTTACCTACAGAAGCGGATATCACAAATTCCTTTACAGAAATGAGGTTGTTGACCTTACTATAAACGGAAAACAGCTTCGTACCCTTGATGAGCATAATGCCTATAATGAGGGCTCTGAAGCATTTTATATCGGAGCTCTGGTTGTACTTATAATTGCCAATGTTTTTGTATTCGTGATATATCTTCTCTTGTTTAACAAAAAGATTCAAAAGCTTATTTCCGATGCAGAAAAAAAGAAAAGACGAGCTAGATACAGATAATGAAAAATCCTCTCCGAAAAAATCGGAGAGGAAATTTTTTGTGGTTATTTTAATAAATCTTCAAAATCGAGGACTTCTATGCCTTCATAGATTTTGTCGGATTCTTCGAAGTGGCAAAGGAGATAATCCTTATCGTGGCAGTCGGAGGTCATTATAAATGTGCCGCCGTTTTCCTTGATGAAATCTGCAATTTCACGTCTGGGGTAGGGCGTTGTTCTCTTTTTTCTTGAAATAGCACCTGTGTTGATTTCAAAGGGGATTCCCATTTTTATAAGGTGAAGGGCAGCATCCTGCCAGGCTTTTATGTAACGGGGATCCTTTTCATCAAAAAGCTCATAATTTTCGTTGAATTTTGTAACAAGATCAAAGTGTGCAATGAATCCGACTTCAGGTAAATCTGCAATTTTTTTGGTCATTTCATAATATGCTTCGCAGTAAGAGAGCATATCTCCGCCGAAATGCTTCTCGGCATCCCTTTTCTGCTCATCACCGCTTCCGTCAACAGTGAGCAGGTAACCATCCTTATCTATATAGTGTACTGCACCGAGGAAATAGTCAAAGCCTTCCCTTTCCATGTCGGAAATAACATCAAGCTCACTTCCGCAGTAAATATTTATTTTGTCCTTATATTTCTCTTTAAGAGCATTGATTTCTTTTTTGTATTCCTCGATTTTTTCTTTTCTTATACAGTATGTAAGATCTCTTGAAGTATATGAATGTGTAGAAAAGCCTAATGCGTGCATTCCGTTATCAATGGCGGCAAGCACCATTTCTTCAGCGGAGTTTTTGCCGTCGCAGTAGGTTGTGTGAGTATGAAAATTTGAACGAATCATAAGCTTAACCTCTGTTTAGTTTTTTTCGTATTAGATTATATAAGCAATTGACAAGTTAGTCAACAATAACTTGTTTTGTGTCAAATGATATGATATGATAAATCGGATAATAAAAGGGGAGGCGCATAAAAATGAGAAAAAAGAAAACTGACATTCAGTCTATGATACTTATAGCCCTCTTTTCTGCTCTTATGTGTATCGGTGCGTGGATACACTTTCCGTCTCCTGTTCCCGCCACAATGCAGACCTTTGTGGTTTTTGTTGCTCTCGGACTTCTCGGAAGCAGAAATACATTCATTGTGCTGTGTGTATATGTTGCCCTTGGTTCTGTGGGGCTTCCCGTTTTTTCGGGCTTTACAAGCGGCATAGGCGCACTTACGGGACCTACAGCAGGTTTTATATGGGGCTTTCTTATGGGTGTCCCGGTGTTTTATATTTTTGAAAAGTATTTTTCCCGCAAAAAAAGCCTTCTTATAATAGGATATATAATATATATATTAATACATTATATACCGGGTGCCTTGTGGTACTGTCGCTTTACGGCAGACGAATTGAATCTTCCCGGAATTATCAGCTCTTCTCTTGTGACTGTAGTTCCGTTTATAATTCCCGATGCAATTAAACTTTTTATAGCTTTGTTTACTGTAAATCGACTAAAAAGGATAATTAAAACAAATTTGTAATATGTTGAAATTTGTCTTGACAAGTTAATTGATCTTTGCTATTATAAGCCTATGCTTTATCAAGGTAAAGTGCTAAAAAGTTAAAACGAAAGAGGTAAACACAATGAAAAAGACATTATCTGTTATTTTAGCCGTTATTATGGCTCTCGGCTGTGTACTTATGCTTGCATCCTGCGGCGGTACCGCAGAAGAAACTACAGCAGCTGACGACACTACTGTAGCAGCAGAAGATACAACTGCAGCAGCTGAAAGCGACCTTGCTTATATCAAGGAAAAGGGCGAAATGATTATCGGCTACACAGAGTTTGCTCCTATGAACTACATTGATGCTAAGGGCGAATTTGTAGGTTTTGAAACAGAGTTTGCAAAGGCTATCTGTGAGGAGCTCGGCGTTAAGGCAAAGTTCCAGCTTATTGACTGGTCTGCAAAGGAAACAGAGCTTAAGGGTAAGACAATTGACTGTATCTGGAACGGTATGACAATCACACCCGAAAGACTTGACGCTATGTCTATTTCTACTCCTTATATGGCTAACAAGCAGGTTGTTATCGTTAAAAAAGAAAATGCTGACAAGTACACAAAGGCTGAAGATTTTGACGGTGCAAATGTTGTTGCAGAAATCGAATCTGCAGGTGAAGAGGTTGCCAAGACAAACGAATTCTTCGCAACAGCAAACTATCAGCCCGTTGACACTCAGGCAAAGACACTTATGGAGGTTAAGTCCGGTGTTGCTGATTGTGCAGTTGTTGACTATGTTCTTTCCATCGGTATGATCGGTGAAGGCACAGACTATGAGGATCTCGTAGTTGTTGATGCTCTCGCATTCGCAGATGAAGAATACGGTATCGCATTCCGTAAGGGTAGCGATGTTACTGATGCTGTTAATGCTGCAATTACAGCTCTTGTAGAGAGCGGCAAGCTTGCAAAGATTGCTGAAGCTTATAAGCTCGGTGACCAGCTTATCGCAAAATAATTATCCGTTGACAGAAAATGCCGTCTTTCGGGGCGGCATTTTTATTGCATTTACTCTTAAATTTTGTTTGGAGTTTTTATATGAACTTTAGTGTTGTAAACGCGGAACTTCTTAAGGGGTTTCTTGAAAATATTGAGCTTTTCGGGGTGACACTTGTTTTATCATTGCCTTTGGGACTGATAATTTCCTTTGGTTCAATGACAAAATTTTCACCTGTGCGCTTTCTCACAAAAGCATTTGTCTGGATTATCAGAGGTACTCCTCTTATGCTGCAGCTGTTTGTTGTTATGTATGTGCCCGGTCTTGTGTTTGATCTGCAGATCCCCGGTGACAATCCCAGAATGACAGCAGCCATAATAGCATTCGTAATAAACTATGCCTGTTATTTTTCTGAAATTTTCAGAGGCGGTATTGAAAGTATCCCCAAAGGACAATATGAAGCAGGTCAGGTGCTTGGTATGACTAAGATGCAGACCTTCTTCAGAGTAGTTCTTCTGCAGGTTATAAAGAGAATTGTTCCTCCCATCAGCAATGAGGTTATGACTCTTATAAAGGATACCTCTCTTGCAAGAGTTATCGGTGTGATTGACATTATTATGGTCGCAGGCTCATTCTCAGCGAAGGGTATTATATGGCCTTTGTTCTATACCGGCATTTTCTTCCTTGTTTTCTGCGGATTGTTTACGATTATCTGCAACAAGGTGGAGAAAAAACTGAGCTATTTCAAGGCTTAAGGAGGGAGAAATATGGCTATTTTACAGGTAAATTCGCTTAAAAAGAGCTTTGGGAAAAATGAAGTTCTCAAAGGTATTTCTCTTTCCCTTGAAGAAGGACAGGTTATGTCTGTAATCGGGTCTTCGGGCAGCGGCAAAACTACACTTCTTCGCTGTATAAACTTCCTTGAGACGGCTGACAGCGGACAGATTTTTGTTGATGGTGATGTTATTTTTGACGGAGAAGACAAGTCAAAGCATAAGGCAAAGGAAACAAGAGAAAAACAGCTTAAAATCGGATTGGTTTTTCAGCAGTTCAATCTTTTTCCTCAGTATAATGTTTTTGATAATGTGACTCTTGCCGTTAAGCTAAAGGCAAAGGAAAGACCTGATTATAAGCACAACAAAAAGCAGATTCTGAAGGATATTGATGAAAAGGCAACGAAAATTCTCTCCGATATGGGGCTTCTGGATAAGGTAGGCTCATACCCGTGGCAGCTTTCGGGCGGTCAGCAGCAGAGAGTTGCCATTGCCCGTGCCCTGGCACTTGAACCGAAGATTCTGTTCTTTGATGAGCCTACATCTGCTCTTGACCCCGAGCTTACCATTGAAGTCCTCAAGGTTATAAAGTCACTTCGCGATATGGGACGCACAATGGTTGTTGTTACACACGAAATGGAGTTTGCAAAGAATGTTTCCGATAAGGTGATATTTATGGCAGACGGCATTATTGAAGAAGAGGGAAGTCCCATTGATGTGTTTGAACATCCGCAATCCGAAAAGACCAGGGCTTTTCTTGCAAAATCATTTGAATAAAATACATTCACCGACACTTTTTTCCCTGTCGGTGAATTTTTTTGTCTTGTCCGTAATATATATGTTGTAAACGGACCTGCTTTACTATATATAGTTAATGTGCAACAAAAAACAGGGACTGATTTAGACATAATTTACAGTTGATATATTACAAAATGGTTACAAATTATTTTTAACTTGTGATTTTTGTTAGGTTTCCACAAAAAAACAGATGTCAATTAATTCCCGAAAAGAAAAATGATGATAAAATACACCATTTTTTCGGAGTTTGATATTTTTGATTTTAAGCCAATTTGTGCAAATTACATAAAAATGAAAAAGTTTTTGATTTGACATTTGAAAAATCATTGAATATAATGTGCAAAGTCCAAAACCCCAAAGAATAATGAGCTTAAAAAACTACATTTTTGCTCAGTAAAATTGCGGATAGGAGTAGATTTATGGATATTCACAGTAAGAAGCGTGAGTCCGTCGGTGCAAAGAAAGGATTCTCTTTCAAGTCACACGGTATAACTGCATATCATGCGGCACCTGCCGTACTGATGACAGTTGCAGGACTTGCACTTTCTACCATTATCAGCGATGTACCCCCTGAATTCAATCAGGTTTTTGCATCGCAGGAAATTGTAATTGAAGAGTCTGTAAGCTTTATTGAAGAACTTTCAACTCAGGTAAGCGGTCTTATCAATCCCTTTGGTTCAGATGCGGAAGGTGTTACCTCCGGGAATAAGGCACCTTCAGAGAATGAAAAAGTTGAGGAAAAGGTTACTTCCGGTGTAGCGGTTGATCTCAATGATTTAAGCTACAGCAATCTTCTTGCACCCGGTATTTACGAACTTAATAAGGACAAGACTTCTGCTGACTACAATTTCTCATCTTATGTTTCTTCAATGTCAGAGCAGGAAGCTGAAGAAAAGCTCAAGGAGATTGAGATTCTTGAAAGAGAAAGAGAACTCTGGGAAGCAAGCGGTGAATATGTTTCAAGCGCAAATAAGAATCTCTATCTTGATCATTACACATATGACAGAGGACCCTCCAATATCCCCGATACAGGTGCTTACACAAGCTGTGTTCCCGGACAGATCATTTCGGAATTACAGGCACCCGCATCGCTTACCTTTGATGAGAACGGTGTTCCCGAGAATTATCTGTACTGTATTGAAGGAAACTCAACAGCTTACTGCGGTGGCGGAATAACATCTACAGGCTCTGCAGTACGTCCCGGCGTTGTGGCGGTTGACCCCAGAGAAATTCCTTACGGAACAGAAATGTGGATTGTATCTGCTGACGGCAGATACACATACGGTTTTGCAAGAGCTGAAGATACAGGCGGATTTATCTATTGGCCCAACGGTGCAACGGTTGACCTTTATATGAATACTTATGCCGATTGTGCTTCATGGGGCTGGAGAGGCGTAAAGATTTACGTTCTTCCCACATCATACAAATAAAATCAGACGGTTCGGATTAGCCGAACCGTTTTTTTTTGCCTATGATTAAATTCGTCCCGTAAATACCTTTTCGCAAGTACATTTTACTGTTATTGATTCAGGCGAATGGCAAATTACCTCGAGTGTATTATTGTTACACGATACGGATATGGCGTCTTTGAAATTACAAACGCCGTTTTTGCAGGCTGCAAGTGCTGTTCCTGCGAATGCAGATAGGTCGGGACGGGAGCATCCTGTGGAATTTTCATAAAAACTTATTTCAAAAGAGTGTTCTCCGTTTTTCTGTGCAAGTATCAGATTTGCCTCTTTTCTGAAAAGAGAATTTGATGAAATATGCTGTCCGAGATAATGAATATTCAGCTTATCTCTGCACTCCGTAAAATGAACGGCATATATGCCGGCAATGTCAACGGGGGTTATTGTAAGTATCCTGTTGCCGATTTCTGTTTTTCTTCCAGTTTCTTTGAAAATACCATCCGCAGGAGGTATGTCAATTGTGCAGAAAAATATAGGATTTTTTTCTGAAAAAGCTGTATTTACGGTAATTTTATGGCCGTTTTCAGATAAAAATGAGTATTCAGCGATGTTTGCTGTTAAAAACGCTTCAAAAACGGCACAAATCGAGACAGAAGAAAAATCTCGCATAATGTTCCCGTTTTTACAAAAACCTCTTAAATGCCCTGTTTTAGGGTTGTTTTGGTGAAATGTGAAAATTCCGTCTGCACCTACACCTTTTTGTCTGTCGCAAAGGCGGATTATGTCTGCTTCTGAAAGCCTGCCGAAATCATTTCCGTCAGGAATAAATATGTAATCTCTTCCTGAAATATGGTATTTTGTGAAATCCATTTTTAAGTCCTTCTCCGTAAAAAATCTGAATTATTATTTAATATATACGGTGATTCTTTTAAATTATGAAAAAAATTAAAAGAAAACAGTTGACTTTTGTGCTTCGGAGTGATAATATATTAGGGCATTGGAAATCAATGCAATTTAATAACTGCGCCGGTAGCTCAGTTGGATAGAGTGACTGGCTACGAACCAGTAGGTCAGGGGTTCGAGTCCCTTCCGGCGCGCCAAAAATCCTGTACGAAAGTACAGGATTTTTACTTTTTCACTATTAACTGTTCGCTGAATGCTTGTGTAATGGGATGATTATATATGACTGAATTTTTTATCCAACATCAGAATTTGATTGCTCAGATTTTAGGCTTTGTTGCAATGGGAATTGCCATAAGCATGTATCAGTTCAAAAAGCACCGCACAATTCTTTTTCTTATGGCGCTTTGTTCTCTCGTGTGGAGTCTGCATTTTGCCTGTCTGGGACTTTTTACTCCCGTAGGGATGAATATGCTGAATATTTTCCGTAGTGTTGCATATTCCTTCCGTGAAAAGAAGTGGGCACAGAATAATATAATTCCTGCCGTGTTTATTGTGTTGAATACGGGGAGTATTATACTTACCTGGGAAAGTGCCTGGAGTATTTTGCCGTTTATTGCTGCAATTTTTGCGACAATTGCAAATTGGCAGAAAAATACCAGACTTCTGAAATACTTGTCAATTCCCGTGTGTGCGTGTTGGTTTATTTACAACATAGCAAACGGTTCTGTTGCAGGTACCCTCAACGAAACCTTTGCTCTCATTTCCATTGCAGTTTATCTTATAAGAACAAGACATACCGATAAAAATACAGTAGTGGTCAGTCAGTAAAGTAAATATAAAAATATGAGACAGGCACAGGACTGAAAAAAGTCCCGTGCCTGTCTTATATTTTGTTTATATTTGTATTTCAGATCAACCGATTCTAAAAAGATTTCTGAAGAACTCTGCAATTTTTCTGAAGAATTCCGCAATTTTTTCAAAAAATGTGAGAGGCTTTTCTTCTTCGGGTGCTTCTTCGGGACCTGCCTCGGGGCCTTCTTCGGGGCCTTCTTCGGGGCCGATTTCTCCGTCTGTGCAATGAATAACTGCGGAGCAAAGAGCATCATTTCCGATACCGATGGAAATACATTCCCATTCCGCTATAGTTCCCATAAAGTATACATCGGTGAGATTGACACATTTTTTATCAAAGACATAGTTTCCGATTTCTGAAACTCCGGGATAAATTACTACAGTTGTAAGTTCACGGCAATTAAAGAACGCTTCATGACCAATAGTTTTTACATTTGAACCGATTGTCACACTGTTGAGTTCAAAGTTCTGTCCGAACGAAAGAGCTCCGATAGTTGTAATATATTCAGGAATTGTATATTCTGTTCGTGTATTGCCTAAAGGATATTGGATAATTTCTGTTTTATCTTTACTGAGTAACAATCCGTCTTCGTTGCTTGAAAAATAGGGATTTTCCGGTACAACAATATAATTAGTGTTGCGTGTATGTCTGAACATTTCTCCTGCTGTTATGTCTACATTTGCCCCGATTGTAATAGTCTGAAGATTATCTGCTGCGAAAAATGCATCGTAAGGTATATAAACAACACTATCAGGAATAACATATTCGGTTCTTTTGTTTCCTGAAGGATATCGGAGAAGATGTGTTTTATCTTTATTAAAAAGCACACCGTATTCATCAGATACATAATATTCATTTTCGCTGCTGACTGTGATTTCTGTTAGTCCGTAACTGTGGGTGATTGCATCATCCTCAATTGTAGTGACTGTAGCCGGGATATATATTGTTCTTACAACATCTCCATAGCCGAAAGCTTCGTCTTTGATGCCGATAACTGTAATGCCGTTAATTTCTTCCGGAATTATTACATTTTCAACGAAATATTTTGTGCCTGTAATCCATATTCCGTCTTCTGCTTCAAAATATTCAAGATAATCTGCAGGAATATCTGACTCTGTATCATCTTCCGGACCATATTTGCCGAAATGAAGAGTTGCATTGTAAAGGGCATCATTGTTTTCACATATTTCAATATTTGACCATTCTTCTTCAGTGCCCGGGAAAAATACATCTGAAATTCTATTGTAATGACAAAAGAAGGCTTTTTCTTGGATGGATGTAACTGATTTTCCTATAGTAAGGCTGGTAATAGAATCGGCAGACTCAAATGCAGATTTGTCAATAGTAGTGACACTGTCGGGAATGATAACGTTTGTTAAGCCATCACAGTCCATAAATGCATGTTCATTTATTGTAATGACACTGTCCGGAATTTTTACAAATTCAAGAAGTTCGTTGCCATTGAATGCATGTTCATTTATTGTAATGACACTATCCGGTATTGTGTATTCTGTGCTTCTGTTAGCCCTTGGATATCTTACCAGGATTGTTTTATCTTTATTGAACAGTACACCGTATTCATCAGTAGAATAATTCGGGTTTTCTTCTGAAACAATTATACTTCTAATATGAAAATTGTTGAATGCAGTAGGTGCAATTGTTTCGACATTTGCCGGAATTGTTATACTTGCTATTTCAAAGCAAGCATAGAAGACATTGTCATCAATTGTTGTAACATTGTTGCCGATTGTGACATCTGTGAGATATGGACAATATTCAAATGAATAGGCGCCGATTGTTGTAACACTTTCGGGGATGGTATATTCTGCTCTTCTGTTACCCTCGGAATATTTTATAAGTGTAGATTTGTCTTTATTGAACAGTACTCCGTATTCATCATTAGAAAAGCTCTGGTTTTCTTCGGAAACGCTTATGTTTTCAAGAGCAGTGCAAAATTTAAATGGATTATCTCCGATGCTTGTTACACTGTCACCAATTGTGATACTCTTAAGATTGTCGCAATATGAGAATGCAGATGGTTTAATTATAGTTACATTATTTCCGATTTTTATATTATTAATGTTTGTATTATATAATGCTGCGTAATCAATGCCGATAACGGGAATCCCGTTAATTTCATCCGGAATTACAACATCAGCAACTTCATAATTAAGGCCTGAAATCCAGATTCCGTTTTCATCTTCGTAATATGCGAGATAATCCGAAGGTTCGGTTGTCTTATCTGCATTTTCAGAAGCCTGTACAACAGTTATCAAAGATGAAAAAGGTGTAACAGCCAACATCATAATGCAGACCAAAAGTACTGATAAGATTTTTTTGGTTGAAATTTTCATAAACAAAAACTCCCTTTCTTTATGTTGAGTTCAGTATAAGCTTCAAAAAAATTTTTTACAATATGTTCTGTAATGAACGGTATTTTTTTAGGGGGAACGGTTAATTTTATGGAGAGTCTTTATGAGTGCACAAAAAACGGAGCCAACCTCTTTCGGAGTTGGCTCCTTATTTGTTTATGTATCAAAAAGGGTGTGTTGTACATGATAAAAAATAAAAAGGGAAGAATGTGCCGTGCTTGTGATTTTTAGCTTCCGATAGCCGTATATGGGTACTCAAGGGAGGCGAAAATCAAGCATAGAAGAAATTTTTGTTGTGGGATAAATAGAGAAAGGGTACCGGTCACTATATCAGTGACTGATACCCAAAATTTATTTATGCGTCAAAAAGGGTGCTTTGTGCACTTTTTATTCAGCATCGGGAGCATAAAGAGCCTTAAGCTTAAGAAGGTGGTTGTATCTTTCAACTGACTTCTTTTCTGCATCTGCAAAGAGTTCGTCTGCTCTGTCGGGGAATGCACGGGTAAGTGAGGAGTAACGTGCTTCGTTGAGAAGGAATGCACGGAAGTCTTCGCTCTTGCCGGGCTTGGAGTCGATTGTGAAGGGATTCTCGCCCTTTTCCTTGAGTGCGGGGTTGTAACGGAACATATTCCAGTAGCCGCATTCAACTGCCTTGATCATTTCGTTCTGGCAGTTAACCATACCGCCCTTGATGGAGTGCATTTCACAGGGAGCATAAGCGATGATGATTGAAGGTCCGTTGTAAGCTTCAGCTTCTGCAATAGCCTTGATTGTCTGGTTCATATCTGCACCCATAGCAATCTGTGCTACATATACATAGCCGTAGCTCATAGCGATTTCGGAAAGGCTCTTCTTAGCAATCTGCTTACCTGCAGCTGCGAACTGAGCAACCTGACCGATCTGAGAAGCCTTGGAAGCCTGTCCGCCTGTGTTGGAGTAAACTTCAGTATCGAATACCATGATGTTTACATCTTCGCCTGCAGCAAGAACGTGGTCAACACCGCCGAAGCCGATGTCGTATGCCCAACCGTCGCCGCCGAAGATCCATACAGACTTCTTAGCAAGGAATTCCTTATTCTTAAGGATGGAAGCGCAATGATCGCAGCAGCCTGCAACCTTTTCAAGCTCAGCAACGAGTGCTTCTGTAGCAGCACCGTTCTTTGCACCGTCAGAAACAGTTGCAAGATAAGCTTCAGCTGCAGCCTTGAGCTCTGCACTTGCCTTGTCATTTGTTGTGATTTCTTCTACCTTAGCGATAAGAGAGTTACGGATTGCGTTCTGACCGAGGTACATACCGAAGCCGTGCTCTGCGTTATCTTCGAAGAGGGAGTTAGCCCAAGCGGGACCGTGGCCTGCCTTGTTAACTGTGTAGGGTGATGTTGCTGCGGGACCGCCCCAGATTGAGGAACAGCCTGTAGCATTGGAGATGTACATTCTGTCGCCGAACATCTGAGTGATAAGACGGGCATAAGCAGTTTCTGCACAACCTGCGCAGGAGCCTGAGAACTCGAGGAGAGGAGTCTTGAACTGGCTTGCCTTTACAGATACACCTGCTGTCATATCAGCCTTTTCTGTAACATTAGCAACACAGTAATCGAAGGAAGCCTGCTGTGCATCCTGGCTCTCTCTGGGCTTCATTGTAAGAGAATTTGTGGGACATACACCGATACATACGCCGCAACCCATACAATCGAGGGGAGATACTGCGAGTGTGTAAACGTATTCTGTCTTCTTGATTTCCTTTGTCTTTGTGATTTCGGGAGCATTAGCTGCCTCATCAGCTGTCATAGCAAAGGGACGGATTGTTGCATGGGGACATACATATGCGCAACGGTTACACTGTACGCACTTTGTGGGATCCCATTCGGGAACCATAACAGCAACGCCTCTCTTTTCGAAAGCGGAAGCGCCCTGCTCGAATGTACCGTCAGCGTGATCCATAAATGCAGAAACGGGAAGTGAGTCACCGTCCATACGGCCAACGGGAAGCATGATGTTGTTAACCATCTTCTCAAGCTTGGACTGTGAGCCTGCTTCTGTGCAT
>JAZRNB010000029.1:0-2471 GCA_045647985.1 Acutalibacteraceae bacterium | reverse complement strand
CTGATCGGCTAAAACGCCTCCCAATGCTCCGATTCCGGCTTTAATAAGACCCATAATATTTTTCTCCTTTCGGTTTATATGTATTTTTTATTTCACACATAAAGTGCAATAAACGTATCATTATTCCCTGTCAACGGGCTTATAGGCTCCGCTTGAATAAGGATTCTTGTTTTCTCTTTGCTTTTCGGGCATATTTCCTACCCTGTTGAGAGCAAAAAGAAGGGAGGTTCTTGCAAGCACAATTATTATCCATAATACGATGAAGCCAAGAGTCCACCAAAGGGATATGCCGAAAATAAAATGAAGAATAAAACAGATTACTGCAGGAATTGCCCATTCGAGATTAAACAGAAGATTAATTAAAAACGACAGTAAAAACCCGCTGTCTTTTTTTACCCACTTCATTTTTTCACCCCGATCAATCTTCAACAATAAGTCTGCCTGATATGCTTCTTTCAAGCCCCGGATGAACTGAAAGATATTCATCAATAATTTCACGGCAGGAGGTGGAGACCATTCTTGCCTTGCCGTTACACTCTATTTCCGCAAGAGGCACAGAGAAGAATTTTTCAATGTTCATAAAATGGAAATGCTGTAAGCCTATTTTATAAATTCTATCGTCTTCAAGGGGCTCACCGTTGAGATTAAACCTTGTAAAATCGTGAAGCGTCTTGCTGTAGCTTACTCTTACACCCGTTGAAAACTGATAAAACTCACAATGCTCTCCGTTCCATACCTCATCGCGGAGCATAAACCTTATCATTCTCTTAAGCTGACTTCCCTTTACACGAAGCATATATAAGGGGTCATCATACGGGAAACATTCACATAGATCTGACAGCAATACAATAGGACCGATTTCGGGATTTCTCACCGCACCTGAACCTAAAAGCATTATGTCAAGACCGACACTGTCCTTCATAATATCTGCAAACAATCCGCCAAGCTCTGTTTCCGCAATTCTTGTGGGATGTGTAAGCTTTCTCTTAAGCCTTGTCACAACACGGCTGTATTTATTGTCGGTCTTCGACTTGTAGAATCTTATCATTTTTTCAAGCTCAACATCTCTCGGACAATGGGACTGGTCAATGGGCACGGTTTTCCATGTGAAGCTGTCAATACAGTTGTTTTCCGTATCAATAAGCATATCAAATCTGCCTATCTGATCTGTACCTGTACCTGCCTGCACAATAACAATATCGTTAACAACGGCAGGCTCTTCAAGAAATGTGTGCGAGTGTCCGCCTACTATGACATCAACACCCCACGCGGGGTCAAGCTTTGCGGCAAGCTTTTTGTCTTCTTCAAAGCCGATATGTGTGAGAAGCACCGTAAGGTCAATATCAACTGAATTATATGTATTGCAGATTTTTCCGATTTCAGATGCCGCTTCATCGATATCAACAAAGGTTCCGATAAGCCCGTCATTTTTTGTCTGGGACAAAACATCCTCGGTCAGAATACCGATAAAAAGAATCTTCATTCCGTCAACCCTTGCTATATGGTATGGCTTAAAAAGTCGGGCTCTGTTTGTTGTTATATGAAGATTTGCATTGATTATGGGAAAAGATGCACATTTTTCAATAAAAAGAAGATGCGCTATACCGTAATCGGTTTCGTGATTGCCCACAGTTACAACATCAGGAGCAAGAAGATTCATAATTTCTATAGTTGATGTACCCTGAAATTCGGAATCTATAACCGAACCTCTGAACATATCTCCTGCAATACAGTAAAGAACATTTTTTTCTTCATTTCTTACCTTATTTATGTACCCTGACAGCATTGAAACACCGCCGACAAGATTTTCGTCAATTTCCTCTGCAAGAAAATCCCCGTGAAGGTCATTTGAATGCAGAATTGTAAGCTTTTTTATATTTTCCATAGTCACCCCTCCACAATATATCTTTTCATATTAATTATAATAAATAACGAAGCGTGGAATAACCTACACTTGTAGGGGGGAACACAACAAAAACAATACTCTCTTTTGTTAATTTTGCACAACAAAAAAGAGCAGTGAAAACAAAAGTTTTCACCGCTCACTGAGATTATTTAGTTTTTACATACTTATACGCAGACCAGCCTGAATAGTACTTAACATCATTTACTGTCTTATAGGTTCTTACTCTTACATAATAAGTTTTTGCAGATGTGAGACTACTTAATGTGGTCTTAACAGTGCTGTTGCTTGTTATGAGCTTGGTCTTTGCATTTGTAAAATCCTTATTTGTTGAGTACTGAATCTGGTAACCTGTAGTCTGGGTTGTTTTCTTGTTAAGGTTAACAGTTATACTCTTTGTGCCTGCTGAAAGGGAGGCAATTGTGGTTGCGGGAGGATTGATTTTGAATGTAAATGTTTTGCTTCCCTTATAGTTACCCTTCATAGTAACGGTAACCTTGTATGTACCAACGTTCTTTCTGCCCGATGCATATGTTACTGTGTAATGTGTATCCTTGGTAAGCTTTGT
>JAZRNB010000028.1:0-8457 GCA_045647985.1 Acutalibacteraceae bacterium | reverse complement strand
GAGGTTATCGGCATCCGCGAATCCTCCTGCTCACTTAAGGAGTACGGTGTTTCATATCGCCAGGTTGATTTACTCCCCGACGGCACATTTGACTACGAAAACATAAAAAAAGCAATAAATGAAAAGACAAAGCTTATCACAATCCAGCGCTCAAAGGGCTACCAGATGCGCCCCTCTTTCTCCGTAAAGCAGATCGGTGAGCTGATTGCATTCTGTAAAGAAATAAAGCCCGATGTTACTGTTATGGTTGACAACTGCTATGGTGAGTTCGTTGAAGAAACTGAGCCCTCAGATGTAGGTGCAGATATGATTGTCGGCTCCCTTATAAAAAATCCCGGCGGCGGTCTTGCTCCCATAGGCGGTTACATTGCAGGCACAAAAAAATGCATTGACCGCTGTCACTACAGACTTTCCGCGCCAGGAATAGGTCAGGATGTAGGTGCAAGCCTTTCACTTCTTACTAATTTCTATCAGGGATTTTTCCTTTCTCCCACAGTAGTTTCAGGTGCACTCAAGGGTGCTATTTTTGCGGCAAACATCTATGAAAAGCTGGGATTCAAATGTGTTCCCGACTCAAAGGAAAGCCGTCACGATATTATTCAGTCGGTGCTTCTCGGCTCAAGAGAGAGAATGCTTGCATTTGCAGAGGGAATACAGAAGGCGGCTCCCGTTGACAGCTATGTAACTCCCATCCCCTATCCCATTCCCGGTTACAATTGCGATGTAGTTATGGCGGCAGGCGCCTTTGTTCAGGGCTCGTCAATTGAGCTTTCCGCAGACGGCCCCGTAAATGAGCCTTACGCAATTTATTTCCAGGGCGGTCTTACCTGGTATCACGCAAAATTCGGCATTATGATGTCACTGCAGAGAATGTACGAGCAGGGACTTGTAGAATTGAATTAATTTTTCCCCTCCTTCCGTTTTTCGGAACGAGGGGTATTTTTATGCTCTTGGGAACGCATAATAGTCGGTATCACACCAGCTGCAGTGTCGGTCACCGCTTTTATATGCAACCGTTAAGGTTCATTACGGAAATGAACTTCAGAGCGTCAAGGCTCTGTTTTAATTTCTTCTTAAATCATCCGTTGCGGGGTTGTCGATAAGCTCACCGTCTTTCGAGAATCTTGAGCCGTGACAGGGGCAATCCCAGGAGTGTTCCGCCCTGTTATATTTCAATGCACACCCGAGGTGGGGACATCTGGGAACAGTAGGCGTAATTATTCCCGTTACGGAATGAAAAATGTTAGCAAGAAGCTGAGGGTGTAACACCGAGCGGTCAGGACTGAACACATCGGAGTAAATATTTTCCTTACCCGTCACCATATCGGCAAGTATTTCTGCCGCAACTGCAGAGGAAGTCATTCCCCACTTATTAAAGCCCGTTGCCACCCAGAGATTTTCTGAGCTGTCCGAATATTTTCCGATATAGGGAATTGAGTCAAGGCTCATACAGTCCTGCGTGGCAAAACGGTAGGAAATACGGGCTTCGGGAAATTTATCCCGACAGAAATCCTCAAGCACCTTATATGCACCGCCCTTCTTTCCGGTTCTGTGATCACCACCACCAATAAGAAGAAAATCCTTGTAATTTCTGAAAGAAAGCCCGTCCTCACGGTCTTCAAGATACATTCCGTTAACATCCGGGGCTTTTTTTGCAGCAATGACATAAGAACGGTGCTGATAAAGCTTCAGAGAATATGCACCGTGTTTATTGATTACAGGAAAATGGGTTGCAACAATTATATGCTGAGCTGTCACACTTCCCTTAAGACAACGGACCTTGCCGGGTAAAAACTCTATAACCTTGGAATTTTCATAAATTTTAAGATTTTCTGCAACAGAAAACATAAATTTCAAAGGATGAAACTGAGCCTGTGAGCCGATTTTAACAGCAGCGGCACATTTCACGGGCAGAGGAATAGTGTCAACAAGCTCTGCCGCCACTCCCAGCCTGTCATAAGCCTTTATTTCCCTTTCAATTTTTCTGCGGTTATCAGCGGAATAAATGTAAGCATCCTTTTCCTCAAAATCGCAGGGAAAGGTCTCGGACATTTTCTTTATTTTTTCAAGTGCCCGTCTGTTTGCCGACATATATTTATATGCCTTCTCTGTACCGATGCTTTTTATAAGCTTGTCATAAATAAGCCCGTGCTGAAATGTTATTTTTGCTGTTGTATTTTTGGTGATACCAGAACCTATACTTTTGGCTTCAAGAAGGACACAATCTACACCCTTGTCTGTCAATTCCTTAAGGCAAAGAAGTCCTGCAAGCCCTCCGCCGACTATTACCGCATCTGCTTTTATGTCCTCACATAATTCGGGAAAATTTCCGTTTTCTGCAGTCGCACTCCATATTGAATTCAATTAAAACACCTCGACCGTATTATGTGCAGAAATTTACAAAAAATAACAGGGATAAAAGAAAAATCCGCACACAGCTGTGCGGAATTCGTTTTACTTTATATTAAATTTTTCACAATATCCGAGTACAATATTGCTGAAATGCTCATATCTGAAATTATTTTTTACGTCGCTTACATCAACATACATTCCCGATATAAGATTTCCGATTACAGCTTCAGCCAGAAATGCCTCGAACACATAATCATCAGAAAATGCTGCTTCAATATCCGTGTTCATTCCCGTATTTATGCCGTTTATCGCACTTCTGTAAATTACGTTGTCATTTCCCAGATATTCTCCCATTTTTTTGAGGCATCCGAGTCCGCTTCTCATATCCGAAACGGTGATTCTTCCCTTGTATGCAACTTGTCTTTCAGCACCGAGAAGAATATTATCAATACTTGTTTCAAGGACCTCTGCAAGGTCCGGCAAAATTGCCGTATCGGGAAGCGTTTCCCCTCTTTCCCATTTACTGACCGCCTGAAAAGAAACTCCGACTCTGTCTCCGAGCTCACTTTGCGTCAGCCCCTTGGCTTTTCTTAAATATGATATCTGTGAAGCTACCCTTTTTATATCCATAACAACATCTCCTTCTGACTGATATTATATCAAAGAAGCAGAAAACAGAAAATAACCTGTTATTTGATTTTCACCTTGTGTTTTTCAACCGCAAAGCTACTTGTTTTTCTCATTTTTCAGATAAAATATGCATTGCAACAAAATGTAGCAAAGGTTTTTTACTGTTTTTTCGTGACATTTAGAAGAAATAATGCTACCATAAATACGACAAGGCAAACCATACTTTCTTGTCGGAAGGATGAAGCACCGTGAAAATATCAAAAAATCTCAAACGGCTGAGATCCGATAAGGGCATCACTCAGGAGCAGCTCGCCGAAATGCTTTTTATCTCCCGTCAGTCCGTTTCAAGCTGGGAAAATGACAGAACACAGCCTGACATACAGATGCTCGGCAAGCTTTCCGAGATTTTCGGAGTAAGCATTGAAGAGCTCATATACGGAAAAAAGCATAACATTACTCTTGAAACTCAGAAGCCAAATTACAACAGTACACTTATGATTGTATTTTCAATTTTAGGTGCACTTCTTGCAGGCACGGGTATTGTCCTCATATTTGTTACCTTCTGGCAGAAGCTTCCTATGCTTTTCAAGGCTGTTCTTTCCTTCCTCCCCCTTCTTGCAGGACAGGGAGCAGGCATATTTGTTTTAAGCAAAAAGAAGGACAAAATTCACTGGCGTGAGGGAGCAGGCATTTTATGGGCAGCAGGAATAGCCGCTACTCTTGCTATGATTTATAATATTTTTGACCTGGATATTTATTGGCATACATTACTTATTTTCGTAAGTGTGTGTATAATTCCCGTAATTCTGCTCCTCGGTGCAGTTTCTCCTGTTGCGGCTTACTACAGCTGTACAATAATCTGGTTCTTGTCCGGGATAGATGCAGATAATCCCTATAATATAGTGCTTATTACTGCAGTTCTTATTTCGGCAGGGTGTATTTTTACATCAAAGCTCACAACAAAGGAAAATAAGAGCATCCGAAGCCTGTATTCACATTGGGTAAGCATAGCGGCAGTAATTGTTTTCATTTTTTGTCTCGGCGCTGCCGTTGACGGCGGTCTGGTTGCGTTTATTATATGTGCAGGTGCTGCGGGACTTTGTCTTCTTCTTATTTCTCTTACCGAGCCTGATATTATAATGCCGTACAGAATCCCGGGGCTTTTATTGACAAGCCTGTTTCTTTTCGGATGCGGTGCCTTATACTACGGGAATACCAAATGCACAACCGCAAATATTGTTTTTACGGCAGCAACCTTAATTACAGTCGCTGTTACGCTTGCAGCCGTTCTTTTTACAAGAAAAAAAGCAAAGGATAAGTTCCTGCTTTTATACATCGCGGTGGGTATAATTACACTTTCTGCGTTTTCCGTAATTTCATATTTTATGCCTGAATTCCCATCAAAAAGCGTCAATGATGAGATATTTATAACAGCACTGAAAATAATTGCAATCATTGCAAATATCCTTCTTATAATTTCAGGCGGAAAGGAAAAGAAGCTTCTTTCCATAAACACGGGCTTTGTCTCCGTTTCAGCTCTTTCCTTTCTTTTTGTATATCAATCGGATTTTTCGATGATCGTAAACGGCTTGTTGCTTCTTGTAAGCGGTGCGGTACTCCTTACAATCAATTTCAGACTTTCACGGCACAATGAGAAAAAGCCCGCTTCCGCAAATTCTGAGGAGGTGGATGACAATGAGTAAGAAGCTTAAAATACTTGTAATACTGACTCTTATAATACAGCTTATTATCCCCTCATACCTTCTTTACCATCATTATTCAGTTACGGAGGCTGCAATCAACAGCGGTACGGAATACAAATTCAGAATAAGTTATATTGAGTTCGATGCAGCTGATGCGCAAAGCAAGGAGGAGTGTAAATCAATTCATTTTTTTCTTGACGGTCTCAGCGGTTTATACAAAAGTAAAATTGCCGTATCTGCTGACGAGTACGGATTTGCGACTATGTCGGAGCTTAAAAACAAAAATCAGACGGACTATTGGTTCGATTATGATTACTATAACAAAAACACTGATCTCTCCGAGGGAGAATTCGCCTTTGCCGACGGCATTTATGCAAGGGAAATGATGAACAGAATCAGAAGTGAGTATTCCTGGTTCAACAGAAATGACAGCAACAGAAATTACGCATATGTTTATGCAAAGGTGTACAAGGGTGTGTTTATACCGACAGCAATATATTTTGAAGGCTTAAAGGTTATAGAATTTATAAACAATTAAACAATTCATGCAACTTATCACCCTGCCCCTGTCGAGGGACAAGTCGGTTCGCAAAGTTGCTCACAATACACAAAAAAGGGGCTGTAAAAAACGAAAGGTTTTTTAACAGCCTCTTTTGTTATGCTTTCTTGCAGCACTTATAATAATGGGTAATGTTCAGATCCTCGTCCATGTCAAGCCCGTGGGAGCCGCACTCACCGTCAATTTCGTGACAGCCGTGATCCATTGCGAAGCCTACAAGCGTGTTATGCTTCTGCCATCTCTCACGGATAAAAGAATCAAACATTCCGAAGGTCCTTGCATTTGAACGGAGCTCTCCTAAGGCCTCCTTACTTTCAGGGCCGAATTTGTGCATAATTGAATCGTAATTTCCGTTATAAACAGCAATAAAGTCATATTTATCCTCATAAATAAGCTGAGTTGCCTTTGCATTAACTTCTTCTACGGTATCGTAGAAAAAATAATCCATTTCTCTTTCAAGATAAATTTTTGACATACTGTCCCCGTCGGTACAGACTATTGCCGCCTTCTTACCTGCTCGGATAAGTGCATCAAATATTGTATCTATTGTGATGACGGGCTTTACATAAGCCTGTATGCCGTGGATTTCAGGCTGAGCCCCCGTGTACATTGTGCCGAAGCATACGGGAGTAACCGAGGGCATAACGGAGCAAAGAGGTATCTTCTGCTCTGTTCTTTCAGTAACCTCCCTTAAAAACCACGGATATTTTTCATCAATCCACGAAGCTATGGCATCGGGATTATACATAAAAATTCTGTCAGCCTTTTCTGCACCGAAGGACTTATCAATATATTCACAAAGCTCTTTGTTGGGAGCAGCTGCTTTTTCGGGAGCCTCAATTCCCAAAGCATAGCATAATGCTGCACAAAGTGTATCGAGAGAGTTTACATTTTTCATTTTCTTATCCCCTGTTCATTCAATATGTGTCATAGTTTTATTTACAAGATCTTCAATGTTTACCGTACCCACCCCGATAATTGAAGTGTGTATTTTTCCGTTAACGGGCTTTTGCCAATATTCGTCAATGCAGTCAATACCGCCTCTCATCCCGAGAATTGAGCCGACTGTTGCACCGTTACAGTCCGTATCAAATGCCATACCGACAGCAGTACAGATTGACTTTCCAAAATCCCCTTCGCCATAAAGAAGAGCTGCTGCAACAATCATTGCATTGGAAATCATATGACACCAGCCGTGATCTGTATGCTCATCATAAGAGGAGTGGATGAATTTATATGTATCCTCAAGCGTGACACCGTTTTTGTAGCCCTCATATATTTTCATAACAGCCTCATAAAGCCTTGAGGTTGCAGGAATTTCACCAAGTCCCGCGAGAATAATATCTTCAATACTATCATTTACTGCCGCAACTGCCAGCATTGCGGAAACGAACATTTCTCCGTAAATCCCGTTTTTAACGTGGGAAAGCCTTGCATCACGATAAGCCATTCCGGCAGCAGCCTCGGGAGCACCGGGATTTATATATCCGAAATAGTCTCCTCTTATACCTGCCCCTATCCACTCACGGCACACATTTTTGTATACAGCTGTTGCAGGCGGCACAAGACAGTTTATGAGATTGACATAAGCGATTCTTTCTGCGGTAAAATATGCGTGTACAGGTTGATATTTAAGCCACAAATTGCCCACATCCCCTGTATTGAACCATCTGCCTGATTCCTCAACAAGCATCTGATACAAAACAGTATAGTTTGTATCATCATCAACGGGCATACCGTCAACAGTATCGGCATAATCCTTGTTTTTCAGGGAGAATTTATAACGAGAAACAATATCGTCCGTAATATCGGACTTCAGTATATAGCGGTGCATCGGGTAATTACCCGTTTCCCTGAGAAGCGGTATCAGCTCGTCGCTTCTTATGCCCTCTACGGGCTTACCTAAAAGACAGCCGCAGGCTCTGCCGATCCATGCACCGAGCAGCTTTTTTCTTAAAGTTTCCGTATCAGGCATAACATACGCATATCTGTGTGTCTTACGAAGAGCCTTTATTTTTTTTATATCATTGGGCTCATTATATTTATAGTCCTTCTTTATTTCAGAGGACATTACAATATCGAAAACAACATCGCTCATCCTTGTTTTCTCTGCACCGTTTTCCATAGCAGCAACACTCATAAACAATGACTTATACTTTTCAATATCAATACCTTCCTCTATGCACTGATTGTATTCAGCCATAATATCGCAGGAATATCTGTTGAAGCCATCTGCATTTTTATAGTCAGTTTTAAGCTCGGTATCATAAAGCTCAGAAAACATAAATTTCGCCCCTTAAGAAACTTAATCCGGAAAAATTATATCACATAACAATATTTTTTAACAAGAACTTTCCCGTAAGATTTTCCAAAAAAACAGACACAGAGCTTTTCTTCACTCTGTGTCCCTCTGATTATATTTTATATGCCTTTTCTGTGGCAACGGAAATTACAATTCCGTTTGCAGGAGATGTAAGACCGAAATTGCTGTTTACATCCTCCATTATCTTTTTGCTGACCTGAAGAGGAGCTAAAATACACAGCAGCTCTCTGTCCTCATCAACCTTAGTATCACGAAGACCTTCAAACTGAGAAGAGTCTGCAAGTCTGCCTTTTATAACCGTTCCGCCCGTAGCACCCGCTTTTCTTGCTACCTCCATAACATCATCAGAAAAGCCTTCATTGACAGATATAATAATAAGATTGTTATGATACTCGTTTTTCATATTTTCAGTCCCTTCTTCAAGTGTCTTCTCATTATCGAAATGCAGAATTTCCGTAAGTATTCTGCCGGCTGCGGACAGCTTCATAATTATCATAATACCGCCGTATTTTGAGTGGCTTTCAAATGCAGTACCGAAATTTGACATCATATTTCTTATATCACCTTCGGCTCCGAGGCTTATTACAATATCCTTATCATTTGTACCGAGACCGAAGATATCCATCATTTCGGTTGGAGCTGTGCCGAGACCTACTGTTTGAAAATTGATTCGAATCTTGAGGTTTTGCAGCTCTTTAATAAGCTTTTTACCATTCCCTTGTTGAACAAAGGATAGGAGAGACATTATTTTTTTACTCATTTATTGCTCCCCCCATAAAAGAATATAATATCGTCCTTAACGGTACTCATTTCGTCGTAGAATTTCTTAACTCTGCTTGCATGTTGTCTGCGCTCAATAAGCCCGAGCACCTGAATAGTGATAAGCGGAG
>JAZRNB010000027.1:0-35288 GCA_045647985.1 Acutalibacteraceae bacterium | reverse complement strand
ATAACCTCAATGTGCTTGTCGTTAAGCTCAACGCCCTGTGCGCGGTAAGGAGCCTGAGCTTCCTTTATAAGGTAATTATAAAGTTCGTTAACACCGAGAATGTCAAGAACATCGTGGGGATTTGCAGAGCCTTCTGTAAGAGGAGTACCCTTTTCGATGAACTGACCCTCCTGTACGAGCTTTGTGCAACCGAAGGGGATCTTTTCTTCAACAGAAATATTATCCTCAGTTGTGATAACAATACTTTCTGTTACCTTCTTACCCTTTGTTGTGGTCTTAAAGGATACAGTACCTGTAGCTCTTGCAATGAATGCAACAGTCTTGGGCTTTCTTGCTTCGAAAAGCTCTTCAACTCGGGGAAGACCTCGTGTGATGTCGGCTGTGGTAGCAACACCGCCGGTGTGGAAGGTTCTCATGGTAAGCTGGGTACCGGGTTCACCGATTGACTGAGCTGCAACAACACCGACAGCCTCACCTGTTGAAACGGGACGTCCTGTTGCAAGGTTCTTACCGTAGCACTTCTTACAAACGCCGTGAGTAGCTTCACAGGTAAGAAGAGAACGGATCTTTACATGTGTGTAGCCAGCATTTGCAATTTTCTTCGCATCTGCACCGGAAAGAATATGATCATTATCCATAAGAAGACTTCCGTCTTCATTGTAGAGGCTTTCAAAGAGGTATCTGCCTTCAAGTCTTTCTGTAAGGCTTTCAAGAAGGCTGTCCTTTTCGCCGTAGATATCAAATACCTCGAAGCCGTCAGTGCATCCGCAGTCATCCTCAAGAACGATGATTTCCTGAGAAATATCAACAAGACGGCGGGTAAGGTAACCTGAGTCAGCTGTACGAAGAGCTGTATCGGCAAGACCCTTACGGGCACCACGTGATGAAATGAAGTATTCAAACACGTTAAGACCTTCACGGTAGTTAGCCTTGATGGGGATTTCGATAGTCTGACCTGATGTATTGGAAATAGGTCCTCGCATACCGGCAAGCTGGTTAAGCTGAGAAGCATTACCACGGGCACCGGAACCGAGCATCATATGGATGGGGTTTCTGCTGTCGAGGTTTGTGCTGATTTCTTCCGAAATCTTGTTTGTGCACTTTTCCCATATATTAATAACAGACTTATAACGTCTTTCTTCTGTGATGTAGCCACGGTTGAAGTACTGCATAATCTCATCAACCTGGCGCTCTGCTTCGGCAAGGTACTGAGCCTTCTTCTCGGGAATAACAGCATCAAATACGGATACTGTGATACCTGACTGAGTAGAATACTTGTAGCCCTGATTCTTGATTCTGTCAAGAACATCAGCAGAAATATTGGTACCGTGAACCTCGATACACTTGTCGATGATCTTACCGAGCTGCTTCTTATCAACAACAAATTCAGCTTCCATCTGAACCATGCTGTCGGGATCGGAGGGATCTCTCTTTACGAAGCCAAGGTCCTGAGGAACGGGTCTGTTGAAGATAACACGGCCGAGAGTTGTGTTTGCATAGCCTGTGTACTCGACACCGTCTATCTCCTTGGTGATACGAAGCTTAATGGGAGCATGAAGTCCGAGAACACCTGCATCGTAAGCCATAATTGCTTCGTTTTCATCCTTATATACATTATTTGCACCGGGCTCATAATCTCTTACGAGAGTAAGATAGTAGGAGCCGAGCACCATGTCCTGAGAGGGAACCGTTACGGGCTTACCATCAGAGGGCTTGAGAAGGTTGTTGGAAGCAAGCATAAGGAAGCGTGCTTCTGCCTGAGCTTCAACTGAAAGAGGTACGTGAACAGCCATCTGGTCACCGTCGAAGTCAGCGTTGAAGGCTGTACATACAAGGGGATGAAGCTTGATAGCTCTGCCTTCTACGAGAACGGGCTCGAAAGCCTGGATACCGAGGCGGTGAAGTGTGGGAGCTCGGTTAAGCATAACGGGATGATCCTTGATAACCGTTTCCAAAGCATCCCATACCACATGGTCAACTCTTTCAATAAGCTTCTTTGCAGCCTTGATATTCTTTGCAACACCCAGATCGCAAAGGCGCTTCATTACGAAGGGCTTGAAAAGCTCAAGAGCCATTTCCTTGGGAAGACCGCACTGATAAATCTTAAGTGTAGGTCCGACAACGATAACGGAACGTCCTGAGAAGTCAACTCGCTTACCGAGAAGGTTCTGACGGAAACGGCCCTGCTTACCCTTAAGCATATCGGAAAGGGACTTGAGAGGTCTGTTGTTGGGACCTGTAACGGGTCTGCCTCTTCTGCCGTTGTCGATAAGTGCGTCAACAGCCTCCTGAAGCATTCTCTTTTCATTCTTTATGATAGACTCAGGAGAACCAAGTCTCTTGAGAGTTTTGAGTCTTTCGTTTCTGTTAATAACACGTCTGTAAAGGTCATTAAGGTCGCTTGTCGCAAATCTGCCGCCGTCAAGCTGTACCATGGGACGAAGATCGGGGGGAATTACAGGGATAACGTCAAGAATCATCCACTCGGGACGGTTACCTGACTGACGGAACGCCTCAACAACCTCGAGTCTCTTGAGAACACGAACCTTCTGCTGACCGTCAAGATCCTTGATTTCTTCCTTGAGCTCCTCGGCAAGCTTTTCAACATCAATCTCAGAGAGAAGGATCTTGATAGCCTCTGCACCCATCATAGCCTCAAATTCACCTGTAACATCACGGGTAAGACATTCCTGATATGTGTTTTCATCAATGATGTCACCCTTGCTGAGATTACAGTCACCGGGGCTTAAAACTATATAGCTGTCGAAGTAAATAACTCTTTCAAGCTGACGGGGAGGAATACCGAGCATAAGACCGATTCTTGAAGGGATACCCTTGAAGTACCAGATATGAGAAACGGGACATGCAAGCTCAATACGGCCCATTCTTTCACGGCGGACCTTTGACTTTGTAACCTTAACACCGCAACGGTCGCAGACAGTACCCTTATAGTGCTGTCTCTTGTACTTACCGCAGTGGCATTCCCAGTCCTTTACAGGTCCGAAGATAACCTCGCAGAAAAGACCGTCCTTTTCGGGCTTAAGGGTACGGTAATTTATCGTTTCAGCCTTCTTGACCTCACCCATAGACCAGGAACGGATCTTTTCGGGCGAAGCAAGACCTATCTGAATTGATTCAAAATTTAATTTATTGTAATTGTCTTCTGTATACTTTTTTACAGCTACTGCACTTTCGCTCATCTGACAACTGCTCCTTTATATATTAGTCGGAAATCCTGCTGTTACGGTATCAGTCAATGTCGTTGTCTTTACCGCTGACGATATTGAAGCCGTTTCTTTCATACACGTCGTCCGAATCGTCCGTGTCGGCACCCATAAGCTCGAAAATATCGATTTCGTCATTCTCTGTGTCCTCATCGCTGTCATCATCGTCATCGGGGTAATTTTCATCGTCAGGGAGCTCTCTGCCGTCATCCTCATATTCAGCGGGCATAGGAGGAATAACATCTGCTGCAGGAGCTTCATCATCGCAGTAATCCTGCTGAAGATCGATTTCTACTCCCTCTTCATCAAATACAGTGATATCGAGAGCAAGAGACTGTAATTCTCTTACAAGAACCTTGAAGCTTTCGGGGATACCGGGTCTGGGAACAGCCTCACCCTTGACGATTGCTTCGTAAGCCTTTACACGTCCTACGATATCGTCAGACTTAATGGTAAGAATTTCCTGGAGAGTATATGCTGCACCGTATGCTTCCAGTGCCCATACTTCCATTTCACCGAAACGCTGTCCGCCGAACTGTGCCTTACCGCCGAGGGGCTGCTGGGTAACGAGAGCATAGGGACCTGTTGCACGGGCATGAATCTTATCATCTACGAGATGATGAAGCTTCAAATAGTACATAATACCGACGGTTACGGGATTGTCAAACTTCTGACCGGTTCTTCCGTCATAGAGAACGGACTTACCGTCCTCTCTGAGGCCTGCCAGCTTAAGGCATTCCTGAATATCACTTTCGTGAGCTCCGTCAAATACGGGAGTCATAATCTTCCAACCAAGCTCTCGGCATGCACGTCCGAGATGTACTTCAAGTACCTGACCGATGTTCATTCGGGAAGGAACACCAAGGGGATTAAGAACGATATCAAGAGGTGTACCGTCCTCAAGGAAGGGCATATCCTCCTGAGGAAGAATTCTTGAAACAACACCCTTGTTACCGTGACGACCTGCCATCTTGTCGCCGACAGAGAGCTTTCTCTTCTGAGCAACATAGCAGCGGACAATCTTGTTGACACCGGGGTTGAGCTCACTTGAGTTAGCTCTTGTGTAAACCTCAACATTTACAACAATACCGTAAGCACCGTGAGGAAGCTTAAGAGAGGTATCCTTACATTCACCGGACTTTTCACCGAAGATAGCACGGAGGAGTCTGTGCTCAGCGTTGAGTTCTGTTTCACCCTTGGGTGTGATTTTACCTACAAGGATATCACCGGAGCGCACCTCTGCCCCCACACGGATAATACCCTGCTCATCGAGATCCTTGAGCGCATCCTCGGAAACGTTGGGAATATCTCTTGTGATCTGTTCCGGTCCGAGCTTTGTCTCACGGGCTTCTATTTCATACTTTTCAATGTGGATTGATGTGTAAACATCATCACGTACAATTCTTTCGTTGATAAGAACGGCGTCTTCGTAGTTGTAGCCTTCCCATGTCATAAATCCGACAAGGGCGTTTCTGCCGAGAGAGATTTCGCCGTCGCTTGTTGCGGGACCGTCTGCGATAACATTACCCTTTTCAATTCTTTCACCAACCTCAACAATGGGTCTCTGGTTGATACATGTGCCCTGGTTGGAGCGCATGAACTTGATAAGGGAGTAAACATCAACATCGCCTTCGTCTGTTGTAATTTCAACAGAGTCGGCGCTTACCCTTGTAACGGTACCTGTACGCTCTGCAAGAACGCATACACCTGAGTCGCAGGCGGACTTGTATTCCATACCTGTACCGACAATGGGAGATTCTGTCTTAAGAAGCGGAACTGCCTGACGCTGCATGTTTGCACCCATCAGTGCACGGTTTGCGTCATCGTTCTCAAGGAAGGGGATCATTGCGGTAGCAACGGATACCACCATCTTGGGAGAAATATCCATGTAGTCAACCTCGGATGCGTCAACCTCAAGGAATTCATCCCTGTAACGTACAATAACCTTCTTGTTCACAAAGAAGCCGTCCTCTGTAAGAGGCTCGTTTGCCTGTGCAACCTTGAAGCTGTCTTCTACGTCTGCTGTCATATAGTGAACTTCGCCGAGCACCTTGCCGGTTTCCTTGTCAACACGGCGGAAGGGAGCTTCAATGAAGCCGTACTTGTTGATTCTTGCGAATGTAGCAAGTGAGGAGATAAGACCGATGTTGGGACCTTCGGGAGATTCGATGGGACACATACGGCCGTAGTGTGTATAGTGAACGTCTCGTACCTCGAAGCCTGCACGGTCTCTTGAAAGACCGCCGGGACCGAGAGCTGAAAGACGGCGCTTGTGAGTAAGCTCTGCAAGGGGGTTAACCTGGTCCATGAACTGTGAAAGGGGTGATGAACCGAAGAACTCCTTGATAACGGAGGTTACGGACTTGATGTTGATAAGAGATGCAATTGTTGCAGGCTCTTTTCTCAGTGACATCTTTTCACGGACAACTCTTTCAAGTCTTGAGAAGCCGATTCTGAACTGATTCTGGAGAAGCTCGCCGACTGAACGGATACGGCGGTTACCGAGATGGTCGATATCATCTGTGTAGCCTACGCCGTTGGCAAGGCAGTTAAGGTAGTTGATTGATGCAAAAATATCATCAACGGTGATGTGCTTGGGAATAAGCTCGTCACATCTGTCGGAAAGCTCTTTTGCAAGCTCTTCCTTATCTTCGATATCCTTATCAAGAATATCCTTAAGTACGCTGAAAACAACCTTTTCGTTGATTCCGAGAGCATCAAGCTCATCAACAGTGAACTGGGGGAAGAATTCGTAGGGCTCGCACATGCCGTTGGTGATAACCTTTACGGGCTCACCGTCTGCATAAACCTCAACGATGCTTACACCTGCCTGCTCCATCTGCTGAGCAATTTCCTTTGTAACAACGGTTTCAGCCTCAAAAACCTCACCGAAGCCGCCGGTTACTGTCTTTGCAAGCACACAGTCAACAATTCTGTCTGTGAGCGCAAGCTTCTTGTTGTACTTATATCTGCCGACTCTTGAAAGGTCATAGCGTCTGTCATCAAAGAAGAGACCCTCAAGGTGTGACTTTGCGGAATCTATCGTGGGAGGCTCGCCGGGACGGAGCTTCTTATAAACCTCAATGAGAGCTTCAGCGGAATTCTTTGTGTTATCCTTTGCAAGAGTAGCCATAATTCTTGCATCTTCACCGAAGAATTCGATAATGTCGGAATTGGAGTCAAGACCGAGAGCTCTGATAAATGTGGTAATGGGGAGCTTTCTGTTCTTGTCGATTCTTACGCTGAATACTTCGTTTGCGTCTGTTTCATATTCAAGCCATGCACCGCGGTTGGGGATGATGGTTGAGGTGATATCAAATGAATTTTTGCTTGCCTTATCAAAATATATACCGGGGGAACGGACAAGCTGAGAGATGATAACACGCTCGGCACCGTTGATAACGAAGGTACCGCTTTCTGTCATCTTGGGAAGGTCGCCCATATAAATCTCGTCTTCGATAAATTCTTCTTCCTCGCCGTTAGCCGCTTTCTTGGAAAGACGGACCTTCACCTTAAGGCTGTCAGCATATGTTGCATCTCTTTCCTTACAGTCCTTTACGGTGTAGTTGCGTTCGGGATTATGAGGGTCCTTTGGTTCAAGATGGGCATCGATGAATTCAAGCACAAGGTCACTTGAAAACTCTGTTATACCTCCGATATCATTGAACACTTCCTTAAGACCGACATCGAGAAACCACTTGTACGAGTTCTTCTGTACCTCGATCAGATTAGGCATCTCCATAACCTCATTGATCTTAGCGAAGCTCATTCTGGTGTTTTTGCCGAGATTCACAGGTTTCACATTAGGCATTCAATCCAACTCCGTTCTTTGTTACTTATTTTCAGGGAATGTGCCGCCGATTATATTACCCGCTTAATATAATATTAAAAAGGCCATACAAAAGGATATTCACATCCATAATAATGCATTTTAGTATATTACACCAAACAGTTCCCGTTGTCAATACAAAATTTAATATTTTTGTATTTTAAATAAAATACAACACGCCTATATAAAAAATACAGCGTTCCCTGTCTGTTTTTTCGAATCTTTCACCCGATATCGTCATATACCTTAAGTGACAGATTTTTTGGAGGGGAATACATTTTGAACAACTTTTCAGAAGAAAGAGCCGCAAGGCTCGGTGAATATATCGTAAAAAACAGAGTCACGGTCCGTGCCGCAGCAGAGGTTTTCGGCGTATCAAAATCCACCGTACATACCGATGTCACCGACAGATTGAAGGAAATAGATCTGCCATTATATCTCAGTGTCCGTGAGGTGCTTGATACCAATAAAGCCCAGCGCCATATAAGGGGCGGACTTGCCACAAGAGAAAAATATCTGAAACTCAGCCGCTCGGAGCACTCAATGAAATAATTGACACGCAGAAAAAAACGGAGTATAATAAAAAAATCACATTACCGGGGGAATACTATGCTTTTCGGAAAGAAAAAAGAAAAGAAAAAGAAAAAAATACCCACCGAGCGCTTTTTATCCTTAAAGGCAAACGACGTGCAGGTGGATGCAATAAATTTTTCACTTACAAAAGATAAGGACGGAACTCCCCGCCTGGAGGTAAGGACAAGGGACGTATGTGAGGCTCTTCACTATCAGAACATCAATTTTGAGTTAAAGACCTCAATGAAGCTGCTGAAGGTAGCTGCGTCCTTCAGAGAGGCTATAAGTGAAAAAAACTTCAAGGTTTATGTCTTTGATGTAGACGATTTCAGTCAGTTTTATATCTGATGCACAAACATCCATATTGAAACTACACTATTTTGTGAAAATTTGTTGTGCAATTCTTACAAACTTTAATTGTAAAATATATAAGTTTTACCCGAAGGAATATACTTCCCTCGGGTAATTTCTTTTTTATTATATTTTCCTTACTATATTATAATACTTTATCATTATTCAAGCTCGAATGCACCGGTATAAAGCTTATAGTAGGTTCCGCACTGAGCAATCAGGTCATCGTGGTCGCCTCTTTCAATGATTCTTCCGTGATCAAGCACCATAATTGCATCGGAATTTCTGACGGTGGAAAGACGGTGTGCGATAACAAAAACCGTTCTTCCCTTCATAAGAGCATCCATACCTCTCTGCACAAGAAGCTCGGTTCTCGTATCAATTGAAGAGGTAGCTTCATCAAGAATCATAACAGGAGGATCAGCAACCGCCGCACGGGCAATTGAAAGAAGCTGACGCTGTCCCTGAGAGAGATTTGCACCGTTTCCCGTAAGCTCGGTGTTATACCCGTCGGGAAGCCTTGTGATGAAATCGTGAGCATTGGCAAGCTTTGCCGCCTTTATGCAGTCCTCATCCGTGGCATGAAGCCTGCCGTAACGGATATTATCCATAACAGTACCCGTAAACAGATTTGTCTCCTGCAAAACGATACCGAGGCTTCGTCTCAGATCAGCCTTTTTAATCTTATTGATATTGATGCCGTCATATCTTATCTTGCCGTCGGCAATATCATAGAAACGGTTTATAAGGTTGGTGATTGTGGTTTTACCCGCACCCGTAGCACCGACGAAGGCAACCTTCTGACCGGGCTTCGCATAAAGGGAAACATCGTGAAGCACGGGCTTACCCTCTTCATACTCAAAATCGACACCGTCAAGGACAACATCACCACGAAGCTCAGTGTAGGTAATTGTACCGTCTGCCGAGTGAGGATGCTTCCATGCCCAGTGCCCCGTATGCTCTTCACATTCGGTGATGACACCGTTTTCAATTTTTGCGTTCACAAGAGTTACATAACCGTCGTCGGTTTCATTTTCACTGTCAATAATTGAGAATATTCTGCCGGCACCTGCCAAAGCCATTGCAATGGAGTTAATCTGCTGGGACGCCTGGTTGACACTTCCCGTAAACTGCTTTGTCATACCGAGATATGAAGCCACAACGGAAATTGCAAGAGGTGCGGCAAGGCTTCCTGCAGAGAAGATATTTTCAATCGAGATATTGGGGATTTTACCCTCGGAAACAATAAGAACACCGCCGACAAATGCAGTAACAACATAAAGAATGTTACCGATATTATTCATAATGGGACCGAACACATTACCGAAGGTATTAGCCTTTTCAACATTCTTAAAAAGCTCCTCGTTGACCTTGTCAAAGTCCTCCTTTGAAGCCTCCTCGTGACAGAACACCTTGATAACCTTCTGTCCGTTCATCATTTCCTCTGCAAAGCCCTCCATCTTACCTACAGCCTTCTGCTGCAGCATAAAATACTTTGCGGAGTTTCCTCCGACAAATTTTGTTACCCTGAACATTGCAATAACGCCGACTACAACAACAACCATAAGGGAAACACTGAAATATATCATAACCCCTACAAGAACAATGAGCGTCAGCAATGCGGAGATGATACTGGGAATACCCTGGGAAATAAGCTGTCTCAAGGTATCAATGTCGTTTGTGTAATAGCTCATTATGTCACCGTGATTGGTGGCATCAAAGAATTTTACGGGAAGATTCTGCATCTTCTCGAACATTCTCTTTCTCATTTTGTCAAGAAAGCCCTGTGTTGCAATTGCTATCAGCTGTTGCTGAAGCGCGGAAGCCGCAAGTCCTGCAACAAAAAGCACCGCCATAAAGCCAAGGGAAGAAAAAACTTCGGGAGCAACAGCCTCCCAGGCGCCCTCAAAGCCTGAAGTTTTTGCGATATCAAGACCTCTTACAATAATATCCGTGATATTTTCGATATAAATTGCAGGCAAAACACCGATAATTGCAGAAATCACGATACAAACGGCGGCAATACCTATATGCACGGGATAGTCATGCATAAAAAGCTTCAGAACTCTTAAAAGAAGCTTCGGATCTATATTTCTTCCGGGAGGGCCGCCAGGTCCGCCCTTTCCGGGCTTCATATTTTTCTGCTTCATATTTTTCTTATTCTTCACCTTCAGCACCTGCCTTACACTGAATTTCATAAGCTTCCCTGTATATTTCATTGGTCTCAAGAAGCTGTTCGTGAGTACCCATACCGTCAATCATTCCGTTATCCATAACAATTATCTTGTCGGCATCCTGTACGGAAGAGATTCTCTGGGCAATGATAATTTTTGTAGTACCGGGAATTTCCTCTCTGAAAGCCTTTCTTATGAGAGCATCCGTTTTTGTATCAACAGCCGATGTAGAGTCGTCAAGAATAAGAATCTTAGGCTTTTTAAGAAGAGCACGGGCAATACAAAGACGCTGCTTCTGACCACCGGAAACATTGGCACCGCCCTGCTCTATAAATGTATCATACTTATCGGGGAAGCTCTCAATAAACTCCTTTGCCTGGGAAAGCGCACAGATTCTCTCAATCTCTTCATCCGTGGCATCGGGGTCGCCCCAGCGGAGATTTTCTTTTATAGTACCCGAGAAAAGCACATTTTTCTGCAAAACAACGGAAACCTGATCTCTGAGAGCCTTGATATCATAGTCTCTCACATCAACTCCGCCAACCTTTACCGATCCCTCTGATACATCATAAAGGCGGGAAATCAGCTGAATAAGTGTGGTCTTGGATGATCCCGTAGAACCGATAATACCTACTGTTTCACCCGATTTTATATGAAGGTCAATTCCCGAAAGGGCAAAATTTTCTGCCTGGGAGGAATATCTGAAGCTTACATTATCAAAGTCAATGCTGCCGTCCCTCACCTCGGTCAGAGCATTATCCTTTTCCTTTATATCGGGCTCCTCCTCAAGCACCTCGGTAATTCTCTTTACCGATGCTACAGCCATTGTTATCATAACAAAAATCATAGATACCATCATAAGGGACATAAGCACCTGCATTGAATATGTCAGCATACTTGCAAGTGTGCCCACATCAAGATATGTACCGCCGGAGGAAACAACGAGCTTTGCGGTGAAAAAGGAAATGAGAAGCATAGAGCAGTACATTGCAAACTGCATAAGAGGACCGTTCATTACAACAATTCTCTCAACCCTTGTAAAATCATTTCTTATATCCTCGGATGCAGCCGCAAACTTCTTCTTTTCATAGTCCTCTCTTACGAAGCTCTTTACAACACGCATACCCTTGATGTTTTCCTGCACGGAATTATTGAGTTTATCGTACTTTTTGAAAACCGCACGGAACATTGGAAGAGCCTTAAGACCGATGCAAAGCAGGCCTATTGCGAGGAACGGTGCGATGAAGGCAAAAATAAGACTCAGCTTCTTGCCGACAACAACAGACATTGTTGTAGCAAAAATCAGCATAAGAGGAGCTCTTACGGCAACTCTTATTATCATCATAAATGCCATCTGCACATTTGTGATATCCGTTGTAAGTCTTGTTACAAGGGATGATGTACTGAAGCGGTCGATATTTGAGAATGAAAATTCCTGAATTTTATAAAAAATATCATGTCTTAAATTCTTGGCAAAGCCTGCCGATGCAGTAGCCGCCGTTTTTCCGGCAAGCGCACCGAATGCAAGTGATACGAATGCCATAGCAACAAGCATAAAACCGTATCTGACAATATCCATAAGCTCGCATCCTGCGTTTATTGAGTTAATGAGTTTTGCCGTAATAACGGGGATAATACACTCACAGACAACCTCACCTATCATAAGCACGGGGGTAAGGATAGTGTGCATTTTGTACTCCCTTATACAGCCGATAAATCTTTTCAGCATTTCTTTTCCTCCTTCAGTTCACATAAGGGTTATTTAGCATCCATATTGGAAAGCATACGGGAAATAAAATCAACAAGAAGCATTTTTTCATTGGCGGAAAATCCCTCCACAAGCTGTGCTTCATAAATGTCAATATGTTTTTTCATTTCATCCTCACAGCATTTTGCTTTTTCCGTAATTACAATATTTCTGAACCGCCTGTCACTTTCATCTGCAAAACAATTTATAAATCCTTTTGCCTCAAGTCGGGAGATTATCCCCGATACTGTGGCGTGGGTCAACTCAAACTGCTTTTCAATATCCTTATGACAGATAATTTCTCCCTGATGCTTTGCAATATAATGCAGAACAAACAGCTGAGCAGGTGTAAGACCTATGCTTTTTGCTTTTTCGGAATGAAGCTGTTCAAACTCCTTATTCAGAAGCCTTATAAGCGGACCAATATGCAAATTTTCAGACACGGTGCTTCTCCTTTAAAAATAAATTATGTTGCACGCAACATATTACCATAAAAAACATTTCCGTACAATAGTCAAATTGAAAATTTTTTGTACGGAAAATTTTTTTAATAATGATTATTATAAGGCGGCTGCTTATATTCAATAAACACTCGCACATTGAACTTCTGAGAGCATTTGGGACATTTTGTTATATGCTTGCCCCTGATTCTCTTGAGCCTTAATTTAGCAGAGCAGGTAGGACACTTCTTATAGATATAATTCCTGTCCCTGATGCTTTTTGTCCTTTCATCAAGCAAAGGTATGACTTTTGCTCTTATCTGCAGATACTTTTCATTTTCAAGAGTTCTTTTATATGTGTTTCTCGAAAGTATTCTGAAAACCGCCGCCGCATAAAAGGCAGTATTCAGGGTTGAGCAGATGTAATACGGGATATGCGTTGGCAGAAATCTTAAAAACATACAAAGAATACCGAAAACAAAGCCCGAAAGCATCAGGAATTTTCCCAGTTGATCAAAGCCGTATCTGCCGTACATAAATCTTATTAATTTTTCTCTGAAGCCGTTCATAAATAATCCTTTCCGTAAACCGTTTTAACAGCAGAAGATAAAGGGGAAAACTCCGCCCTCACCGCCGCATATCATACAAAGAAAATCCAGCACACAGCACCACAGACAGCTGTCCCCTAATCTGAAACGGGGTCTTCCGTAGTCCTCGCTTCTGCTTCTGTAGGATTTTCCCATTTTTGAAAGCTTTTCGTAAAGAGCCTTATACTCCGCATTATGCGGCTCCTTCTGATATGCAGTCTTTGCACTTTCAAGGGCGGCTATTCTCTGTCCTACCCCGAAATTTGCGATTGCATTATAGTAATACCACCGACCGTCTCTTGTGCCGATAAAGGATAACAGATTCAGCGCCTGATGGTATTTTCCGTTATTGAGAAGCACTCTTACAGCTTCCATTCTTGATGCATCATCGCTGCCGTAGGCATCAGCATAAGAATACTGTCTTTCATAAGGACTGCCGCCTCCGAAGGGATTGTAGGTATATGCTCTGCCCTGAGAGTAGCTGCCGGCTCCTCCGTTTCCGTAAGACGCACCGGCAGAATCCGCATTTCCGCTTTTAATAAGGTCATATGCGGCATTTATTTCACTCATTTTATCCGCGGCGGTCTTATCTCCGGGATTCAGATCGGGATGATATTTTTTTGCAAGCCTCCGATAAGCCCTTGTAATCTCTTCTTCCGAAGCACCTCTTTTTACTCCGAGGACCTCATAAGGATCTCTGTTCACTGTTGCTTCCTTTCCTTTTTGGGGCGGTATTTCATCCACACACCCGAAAAAAGTATATTTTCAATTATCTCTCTGTCCTGCTTTACAGGCAGAGCATTATATTTTTCCACGCACTCACCCATAAGCATATCCAGTATATTTTCCGTATCTGCAAATGAATATCTCACAAGAGGATTATATCTCTTCTTTTTTATGTCGCTCTTCAGGTCAACAGCCGCATCTAAAATGTATATGAATTTTCCGAGAGCGAAGCCGAATTCATAAAGCTCCCTTGCACAGGGCAGCTCCTGCAGAGCAAAAATACCTCCCAGCAGCTCACCGAAGACCGCAGCGGGAATATCGGGAATAAGCACATCCGCCTTTTCAATTTCCTGAAGCTTTGCAAGACAGCCTTCTATGCTTTCACACTGCACGGGATATTTTTCAAGAATACGCTTAGCCTCTTTTTCAAATATTCCCGATTTTATTGAAGCGGAAACAGAATTATCATCATTCTTATCGTCAATGAATTTATAATAAGCAAGAGCAATATTCATATCAGCGGCATATTCCGTGAATTCATTGAGACTTAGCAGCCTTTTTTTCATAGGATGCACGGGGCATCTCACCGTTCTCTCAAAATACCGCTTACCCGTAACGGAGGACAGCACGAGGGCGAGAAACGCAAGGTCATAGGTAAGCGCCATTCTGTATCTGAATCCCCTGCCCGAACCGAGATTTTCACACACTCCGCAATAAACCGACTTATAGCGGAGCCTCTGCTCCTCTGAAAGCTTCCCGGGATTTGCAACAATAAAGCCGAACACCTGTATCACCTCACATAGATACTAAACTCTTTCACTTAAAACTGTCTTTAATTTTACCATATTTACCCATAAGTATGCAATATGTAAAAAAGCCTTGCTTTTTTTGTTTTTTTCAGTATAATTATGTTGTTAAAATAATAACGGAGGTTGAAAATAATGTTAGTATCAGCAAAAGAAATGCTTAACAAGGCAAAGGCAGGCAAATACGCAGTAGGTCAGTTCAACATCAACAATCTTGAATGGACAAAGGCTGTTCTTCTTACAGCTCAGGAGTGCAACTCCCCTGTTATCCTCGGTGTTTCCGAGGGTGCAGCAAAGTATATGTGCGGCTTCAACACAATCGTAGGTATGGTTAACGGTATGCTTGAAACCCTCAACATCACAGTACCCGTTGCTCTTCACCTTGACCACGGCTCATTTGACGGCGCATATGCAGCTATGAACGCAGGCTTCTCATCTGTTATGTTCGACGGCTCACACTATGCAATTGACGAAAACATCGCAAAGACAAAGCAGATAATTGCAGACGCAGATGCAAAGGGTATCTCTGTTGAAGCAGAGGTCGGTGCTATCGGCGGTGAAGAAGACGGTGTTGTAGGCAGCGGTGAGGTTGCAGATCCCGCAGAATGCAAGATGATTGCAGATCTCGGTGTTACAATGCTCGCAGCAGGCATCGGCAACATCCACGGCAAGTATCCCGAAAACTGGGCAGGTCTCAACTTTGAGGTTCTTGCAAAGATTCAGGAGCAGACAGGTACAATGCCCCTCGTTCTTCACGGCGGCACAGGTATCCCCGAGGCAATGATCAAGGAAGCTATCTCTCTCGGTGTTTCCAAGATAAATGTTAACACAGAATGTCAGCTCACCTTCGCAGCAGCTACAAGAGAATACATTGAAGCAGGCAAGGACCTTCAGGGCAAGGGCTTTGACCCCAGAAAGCTTCTCGCTCCCGGCTTCGAGGCAATCAAGGCTACCGTAAAGGAAAAGATGGAGCTCTTCGGTTCTGTAAACAAGGCATAAGAAATGACTTTTCATGAGGAAGAAGCCGTAAGGCTTTTCAGAGAGGGCTGCAACTGCTCTCAGGCAGTATTCACGGCATTTTCCGACGTAACGGGCTTTGAAAAAAATGCTGCCCTTCGCTTATCCTCATCCTTCGGAGGAGGCTTAGGCAGACTCCGTGAGGTCTGCGGAGCCTTAAGCGGCGCCGCCCTTGCTGCAGGCTGTCTCTGGGGATATGACGATCTTACGGACAAGTCCCTGAAAACAGAGCATTATAAGCTGGTTGCAGGTATGGCACACAGCTTTTCCGATATTTTCGGCTCTTATATCTGTCGTGAGATACTGGGAATTCCCGATTATAAGTATTCTCCCGAGGCAGAGGACAGAACTGCGGAATATTATCTTAAGCGTCCCTGCGAAAGATGTATTGCCGCCGCAGCAAGAATTCTTGATGAGGAAATCGAGAAAAGAAAATAATAATATGAGAAGCTGTCATATGACGGCTTCTTGTTTTTTTGTCAGGATAGTGTTAAAATGAATATATACTGCTTCAAGGAGTCATTATTATGCTTATACTCTCCCCCGAACAAATAAGAAATGCTGAAAGCAATGCAAACGAAAACGGTCTGTCCTTTGATGATATGATGGAAAGCGCAGGTATGGGCTGTGCAGAGCATATACTGAAAAACTATCCCTCCTGCCGCAGCATCGTCATTCTCTGCGGCAAGGGCAAAAACGGCGGTGACGGCTTTGTCATGGCAAGATATCTTCACGAAAACAGCAGAAATGTCAGTGTGATAAAAATGTTCGGCACTCCCTCGGACAGCCTTTCCGAGAAAAACAGAAATCTCATTGACGGCATCGTGAATATTTATGACGGCACACATATTACAAAAAAAATAACAGACCTCACAGCATCCGCCGATATCATCGTTGATGCGGTTTTCGGTATCGGCTTCAAAGGAGAGCTTCCCCTGAATGTAAAGGAAATTTTTCGTCTCGCAGAAATATCCTCTGCCGTAAAGATTGCCGTGGATATACCGAGCGGACTTTCCGTTGAAGGCTCGGACACCGACAGCTGCTTTTCAGCTGACGAAACTCTTTCAATGCTCTGCTTCAAAAAAGAGCATATCTACAGCCCTTACAGGGAAAAATGCGGAAGGGTTACGGTAATACCCATAGGCTTCGGAGTTTTCGGAAATCCGGCTGAGGCTTATTCCCGTAATGAAATAAAAAGCCTTATCCCCCGCCGCCCCTTTGATGCCAACAAAGGCACCTTCGGAAAGGCATTGATAATTGCAGGCTCATACAATATGCCGGGTGCAGCAAAAATTGCGGTAAACGGTGCCGTTTCAACGGGAGCAGGGCTTACAACCCTGTGCTTCCCCGACTGTATTTACCCTGCCGTTACATCATCTCTTACGGAAAATACATTTCTCCCTCAGCTGTCCTCAAAAAATGGCTGCTTCTCGGAGAGTGCAATAAAGGATATTCTCAGTGCGGCTGAAAAATATGATGCGGTAGCAATAGGTCCGGGACTGGGCATATTCCCCGAAACCGAAAAGCTGGCAGCAGCTCTTATAAAATGGTATACCGGTAAATTAATTATAGATGCAGACGGAATAAATATAATTTCCCGTAATATAGATATACTGAAGGAGTCGGATGCAGAAATTCTCCTTACACCCCACCCCGGTGAAATGTCACGGCTTACGGAAAAAAGCATCAAAGAGATAAACAAAGACAGAAGCACTACGGCATCGGAGTTCGCAAAAAGCTTCAGTGTCAACCTGCTTCTCAAGGGAGCAAATACGGTAATTGCTTCCCCTGACGGCAGAATTGCAATTAATCCCACAGGCTCATCCGCCCTATCAAGAGGCGGCAGCGGAGATTTACTTACGGGAATTGCCGTATCCTTTGCCGCTCAGGGACTTTCACTCTTTGAGTCAGCCGTGCTTTCAGCCTACATTCACGGACTCGCGGGTGAAAAGGCAGAAAAAAAATACACCGCCTACAGCTCGACCATTGAAAGGATAAGCAGGTGCATCCCCGAGGCTCTTTCCGAAATTTTAACGGGAAAGTGATATTTTGAAAAAGCTCTCTGCAATTTTTTCTCTTATCTTTATCGGTATTATTATGTTTTCCTCCTGCGAAAAATCCCCTGTCTCAAAGGAATTTATCCCCGAAAAAAGCTTTACTCTTCATATGAAGGCTGCAAAGGATGCCAAAAACTTTGAGGCGGACATAATCTGTCTTAACAGCGAGGATATAACCATCAGCTTCACCTACCCCAAGGAGATTTCGGGCTTTTCGGTAAAAACAGATGGTGACGGCTATAAGGTAAATGTATTCGGAATGACCGACGAGGTAGCAGGAAAAGAAATAAACAATGCTTCCCTTCTTAATGTACTGACTAAAACACTGAGAACTGCCGTTTTTACAAATCACGGACTTTTCAGCAAGGAGGAGGAGATTTATACTGCAAATCTCACAATTGACGGAATTCCCGTGTCAGTCTGCTTCTCTGAGGATGGCTTTTTACAGAAAATATCCTCAGAAACACTTAATTTTTCGGCACAGTTTGAAATTTCAGGTTGACAAAAGATAAAAAAAACAATATACTTCTTTTGTAAATATTATATTGCAAGGGTACAGTCAGGAAATTCCAGTGATTTCTTCAGAGAGAAAACGGTTGGTGCGAGTTTTTGTAATCGGTGTTTCCCCGCCGCTGTACGGCAACAGAGTGATGAATTCTGCGTAATTTCTGCGTTAAAGGATATCGAGAGGTGCTTGGCACAATCCGGGTGGTACCGCGGTTTTTCCGTCCCGGAATATGTGACAGGTATCTTTTTTTGTTTTTCAGGGCAAAATCAAATTACATATACAAAGGAAAGTGAAAAAATGGAATGGACAGGACTTAATGAGATACGCGAAAAGTATCTTAAATTCTTCGAATCAAAGGAACACTTAAGACTTCCCAGCTTCTCCCTTATTCCTCAGGGCGACAAAAGTCTGCTTCTCATCAATGCAGGTATGGCACCTATGAAAAAATACTTCACAGGCGAGGTAACCCCTCCCTCAAAGAGAGTTACAACCTGCCAGAAATGTATAAGAACTCCCGACATCGAGCGTGTGGGAAAGACCTCACGTCACGGTACATTCTTTGAAATGCTCGGTAATTTCTCCTTCGGTGATTACTTCAAGCACGAGGCCACAAAATGGGCATGGGAATTCTGTACAGAGGTTATGGAAATGCCCGTTGACAGACTCTGGGTAAGTATTTTCCACGAGGATGACGAGGCATTCGATATCTGGACAAAGGAAGTAGGCGTTTCCCCCGACAGAATCGTAAGACTCGGCAGAGAGGATAACTTCTGGGAGCACGGTGCAGGCCCCTGCGGTCCCTGCTCTGAAATTTACTTTGACCGCGGTGTTGAAAACGGCTGCGGCAGCCCCGACTGTAAGGTAGGCTGCGACTGTGACCGCTTTGTTGAATTCTGGAACCTTGTTTTCACTCAGTTTGAAAATGACGGCAACGGCAACTACACCCGCCTTAAGAATCCCAACATTGACACAGGTATGGGACTTGAAAGACTTGCATGTATTTCTCAGGGTGTTGCAAACCTTTTCGAGGTTGATACCATCCAGAACATTATGAAGCACATAATGGAAATTGCAGGTGTAAAATATCACGAAAACGAAAAGAGTGACGTTTCTCTTCGTGTTATCACCGACCACATCAGAAGCACAACAATGATGATTTCTGACGGTGTTATGCCCTCAAACGAAGGCAGAGGCTATGTTCTCAGAAGACTTCTCAGACGTGCCGCACGTCACGGCAGACTTCTCGGAATTGAAAAACCCTTCCTTTCAGAGGTATGCGAAACAGTTATAAAGGAAAGCGGCTCCGCTTATCCTCAGCTTACTGAAAAAAGAGATTATATTCTTAAAATTATTGCTATTGAAGAGGAAAACTTCAATAAGACCATCGACTCAGGTCTTCGTCTTCTTGAGGATATGATTGCTTCCTCTGACGGCAAGGTATTAAGCGGCGACGACGCATTCAAGCTTTCAGACACCTTCGGCTTCCCTCTTGATCTTACCCGTGAAATCCTTGAGGAAAAGGGTATGAGTGTTGATGAGGACCGCTTCAACGCACTTATAAAGATTCAGAAGGAAACAGCAAGAAATGCCCGTAAGGATGCAGGCGCAGACGCATGGAAGAACTCAACGGCTTCTCTTAAGGGTATCCCCGAAACAGTATTCACAGGCTATGAGGGCACAGAGGGCAAGGGCAAGGTTCTTGCAATTATCACCTCCGACGGTGAGCTTGCTGAAAATATCGGTGAAGGCGAAGAAGCAATTCTTATTCTTGACAAAACTTCCTTCTATGCAGAAGGCGGCGGACAGTGCGGTGACAAGGGTACAATTTCAAACGGCAGCTTCACATTCAAGGTAACAGACACCACAAAGAACAACGGTGGCATCTTCTTCCATAAGGGTACGGTAGAAGCAGGTCTTGTAACAAAGAGCGATGAGGCAGATACTCTCGTATGCCGTTCCTTCAGAGAAGCAGTAAAGAGAAATCACACCTCAGCTCACCTTCTTCAGGCAGCACTCAGAAACACCCTCGGCTCACACGTTGAGCAGGCAGGTCAGCTTGTAAATGAAAGCGTTATGAGATTTGACTTCACTCACTTCTCCGCACTTACCACAGAAGAAATCGCAAAGATTGAAAAGGAAGTAAACGAGGTTATCCTCTCTGCTCTTCCCGTTGAAAGTGCAGAAAAGACTCTTGCCGAAGCAAAGGCTATGGGTGCTATGGCTCTCTTCGGAGAAAAGTACGGCGACACAGTAAGAGTTGTAAACGCAGGCGGCTTCTCACTTGAGCTCTGCGGCGGTACACACGCAGAAAACACAGGCAGAATCGGTATGTTCAAAATCATCTCCGAGTCATCCGTTGCATCAGGTGTAAGAAGAATTGAGGCAGTAACAGGTATCAATGCTCTTAATTTCGTAAACGAGCTCAACAATTCACTTCTTAAGACTGCAGCAGTTCTTAAGTGCTCCGCTTCTGCCGTTGCAGACAAAGCAGCTGCTCTTTCTAATGAAATCAAGGCAAAAGATAAGACTATAGAAAAGCTCAACTCCGAGCTTGCAGCCGCAAAGGCATCCGAGCTGTTCACAACAGCCGCTGAATTTAACGGCATAAAGGTTCTCACAGCAGATCTTGGCGAAGCAGATGCAAACGCATTAAGAACAATGCTCGACTCCTCAAAGGCTGATGACAGCATCATCATCGTTGCAGGCAAGAACACAGAAAAGGGCACCTGCTCATTTGCCTGTGCCTGCGGCAAGGACGCAATCTCAAAGGGCGCACACGCAGGTAATATTGTAAAAGAAACTGCTAAAATCGCAGGCGGCGCAGGCGGCGGCAAGCCCGACTCCGCTATGGCAGGCGGTAAGGACATCACCAAGATCGGTGAGGCTCTCTCTGCAGCTGCTTCAATTGTTGAAGCTATGATTAAATAACCGTAAAAAGGAGAAACGGCTATGGATTGCATTTTCTGTAAAATAGCAAATGGTGAAATTCCCTCTCAGAAGGTTTATGAGGATGATAAGATTCTCGCATTCAAGGATCTGGCACCTCAGGCACCCGTTCACATTCTCGTTATCCCCAAGGAGCATATCAAGTGGGCTTATGACGTAACAGAGGAAAACAGTGCCGTTATTGCTCACATCTTCGCAAAAATCCCCGAGATTGCAAAATCCCAGGGACTTGAAGACGGCTTCAGAGTGGTTAACAACTGCGGTGAAAGTGCAGGACAGACTGTTCATCACATTCATTTCCACCTTATGGGCGGACGTGCATTTACCTGGCCTGCAGGCTGATACCCCCCTGCCCGACACACAGATTAAAAGGAAAAAAAAGAGAAACCCGTATAAACCGGGACAAAAGCCCTGATTTTTCCCGGCTTGTCCGTTCTTCATTATTTTTTCTACCATATAAGAAGGAGCTGTAAAAAACTTTTGTTTTTTACAGCCCTTTTTTTCTGCTTACTGTAAACGGGCTGTCAGATAACATTCATAACGCTGAAAAATATACAATGTGTTGCTTTTTCAGAAAAACGGGCTTATAATAAATATGAACAGAAAATTAAGGAGATTTTTTATGCCAGTAACAGAAGACCGCCGTGTAAAGCTTACAAAAAAGATTCTCAAGGAAACACTTATTGAAATTATGCGCACGAAGTCCATAAATGATATAAGCATAAAAAAGATATGCGAAACGGCAGACATCAACAGAAGCACCTTCTATCATCACTATCAGTCCCCTCAGGAGCTTTATGATGATATAATCAATGACATTTCTTACAATATAAATGCCATTCTGGAGATAAGCATTGCAAAAAAAGCATCTCAGGCAGAAACTGTTGCCCGTCTGCTTTCTTACATAGAGGAAAACCGTGAGCTTTTTCTGATTATTCTCAGCGAAAAGGGTAACCTGACCATAGGCGAAAGACTTAATAAGGTTATCAGCGGTTTCATAGCAATGGATAACGGCTCAGAGCTTTCAAGATACTGTGCGCAATTTATCTCCGCAGGTGTTGCGAATATTCTGTGGATATGGCTGAATGATGCAAACAGACTGCCGCCCAAGGATGTTGCTGAGCTTATCACCACAATAATCTCCCACGGTGTTAATAAAGCCGTTCTTCTCACCGCAGGCGAAAAAATATAGAATCTGACAAAAACAGTACCGTAAGCCCCCTCCCGAAGGAGAAATGCTTACGGTACTTTCATATTATCAGGCCTTTACTCAGTTACAGCCGCATCCGCAGTTGTTCTGATTGCAGGTGTTGCAGCTGCAGCCGCAGTTATTCTGATTACCGCATCCGTTATCGCCTGTAAGCACGAGAATAAGGATGATAAAAAGAATCCAGTAGCTGTTGCATCCGTTACCAAAGAACATTCGGTTGACCCCCTTTCGCACCTTCCACTACATAATATGGTGATGCAGAAAAGATGTGCATACTTCTGCAGCAGATATTATATATCGTTTGCTTACAGGGAAAAATCAAGAACCTACCCGGGCCTGCAGAGGAATAAAAAAAGGGTACCTGACACCTTTTCTGTGGCAGATACCCCCAATATATTCCTGCGTCAGAGACACAGCTTTTTTCAGTTTATGAAAGTGTTGCGAGCAAAACAGCTTTTATTGTATGCATACGGTTCTCTGCTTCCTTGAAAACAACTGAGGCTTCGCTTTCAAACACCTCATCAGTCACCTCAAAGGCAGTAAGACCGAATTTTTCGCCCATTTCCTTGCCGATTACAGTATCTCTGTTGTGGAATGAGGGCAGACAGTGCATGAAGATACAATTCTCTCCTGCCATCTTCATCTTTTCGGCATTGACCTGGTAAGGAAGCAGATCCTTTACTCTTTCCTCCCAGACCTCAACAGGCTCACCCATAGAAACCCATACATCGGTGCAGATTACATCGGCATCCTTGCAGGCTTCAACAGGATCTGTCACGAACTTCAGTCTTGATCCCGATTCTCTTGCAATTTCATCACATTTTTCAATGAGAGCCTTGTCAGGGAAATACTTTTCCGGGGCACAGGCAGTAAAGTCGAGTCCCATCTTTGCACAGCCTATCATAAGGGAATTACCCATATTATATCTGGCATCGCCCATATATACGAACTTTATTCCCTTAAGGCGTCCGAAATGCTCCTTTATAGTAAGAAGATCTGCAAGCACCTGGGTGGGATGATATTCATTGGTAAGACCGTTCCACACGGGAACATCGGCATATTTTGCAAGCTCCTCAACAATCTCCTGACCGTATCCGCTGTATTCAATTCCGTCAAAAATGCCCGAAAGAACGCTTGCAGTATCGGCAATGCTCTCCTTTTTACCGATCTGAGAGCTCTGAGGATCAAGAAAGCTTGTTCCCATACCGAGATCATGGGCTGCAACCTCAAAGCTTGTTCTTGTACGGGTGCTGTTTTTCTCAAAAATAAGAGCAATATTCTTACCCTTCAGATAATTATGAAGAATTCCCCTCTTTTTTGCCTGCTTAAGCTCAACGGCAAGAGTGAGCAGATATTCAATTTCTTCGGGAGTAAAATCAAGTAATGTTAAAAAATCTCTGCCTTTTAATGTCATACTAACACCGCCTGTCTTTATTTGTTATTGAGAAATTCCTTTACCTGAGCAATCTGCGTATTCACGGATGCAATACCCGTGCCGCCTGCGGAAATTCTTAAATTGACGCAGTTTTCAAGGTCAATTGCCTTATAAAGCTCCTCATCAAAGCTTTCGTCAAATTCCTTGTATTTTGCAAGAGGAATATCCTCAAGAATAGTATTATTCTGCACACAGTAGCCTACAATCTGACCGACAATCTTATATGCACTTCTGAAGGGAAGCCCCTTTCCTACAAGGTAGTCTGCAAGATCTGTCGCATTTATAAAGCCGTTCTGTGCCGCCTTTTTCATATTTTCGGGAATAGGCTTCATGGTATCAATCATGGGAATGAACACACTAAGACATTTCTTTACGGTTTCAATACTGTCAAAGACAGCCTCCTTGTCCTCCTGCATATCCTTGTTATATGCAAGGGGAAGCCCCTTAAGAGTAGTAAGAAGAGCCATCAGATCTCCGTAAACTCTGCCCGTCTTTCCGCGTACAAGCTCTGCCATATCGGGATTCTTTTTCTGCGGCATAATGCTCGAACCCGTAGTGTATGCATCATCAAGCTCAACAAACTTGAATTCCCAGCTTGACCAGAGAATAACCTCCTCGGAGAAACGGGAAAGATGCATCATAATAACAGAGAATGCACTCATAAGCTCTATACAGTAGTCACGGTCTGATACACCGTCAAGAGAATTGAGCATTATTCCGTCAAAGCCCAGAGCCTTTGCCGTCATCATTCTGTCGGTAGGATAGGTGGTACCTGCAAGTGCACAGCAGCCGAGAGGTGAATAATTCATTCTCGCTACCGCATCCTTCACACGGCCGATATCTCTCATAAACATCATAGCATAAGCCAAAAGATGCTGACCGAAGGTTATGGGCTGTGCCCGCTGAAGGTGTGTATAGCCGGGCATTATGACTGCCTTGTTTTCCTCTGCCTTCTTTACCACCGTTTCAATAAGAGAATAAAGCAGCTCAGTAAGCTCCGCAGCCTCATCCCTGAGATAAAGACGGAGATCCACCGCCACCTGATCGTTTCTGCTTCTTGCTGTGTGAAGCTTCTTGCCCACATCACCTATACGGGAGGTAAGCACAGCTTCAACAAACATATGAATGTCCTCGGCATTTTCATCTATAGCCAGTGCACCGCTTTCTATATCATCAAGAATAGTCTGCAGACCGTCAATAATCTGCAGACTTTCCTTTTCCGTTATGATATTACAAGCGGCAAGCATAGCTGCGTGCTCCATAGAGCCTTTTATGTCCTGTCTGAACATTTTGCAGTCGAAATGTATTGACGAATTAAAATCGTCAGCCTCCTTGTTGAGAGCCTTTTCGAATCTGCCTGCCCACATTTTTTCCATAATTCTTTCTCCGGATTCTTATTTAATGTTGTTCTTTGCCTTCATCTTAGCATAAACCTTGGTGGGAAGACCGTAAAGGTTAATGAATCCTGCAGAATCAGCCTGATTGTAAACCTCGTCCTCGTCGAAGGTTGCAATTTCGGGATCGTAAAGTGAATAGGGAGATGTAACACCGGCATTTATCATATTACCCTTATAGAGCTTAAGAGTAACATCGCCTGTAACAGTCTTCTGGGTAGTCTTTACGAAGGAAAGAATAGCCTCTGTAAGAGGAGTAAACCACTGTGCATTGTAAACAAGCTCTGCAAGCTTCTGAGCCACAAGTGACTTATAATGAGCGGTTTCCTTGTCAAGTGTAATGGTTTCAAGAACCTCGTGAGCCTTGTAGATGATTGCACCGCCGGGAGTTTCATATACACCGCGGCATTTCATACCGACAAGTCTGTTTTCAACGATGTCAAGAAGACCGATACCGTTAGCGCCGCCAAGCTCATTGAGCTTTGCAACAAGAGAAACAGCATCCATTTCCACACCGTCAATTGCAGTGGGAACACCCTGCTCAAAGTGAATCTTTACATAAGTGGGCTTGTCGGGAGCCATTTCGGGAGAAACACCCATTTCAAGGAAGCCGGGCTTGTTGTAAAGAGGCTCATTTGCAGGATCCTCAAGGTCAAGTCCCTCATGGGAAAGGTGCCAGATGTTCTTATCCTTTGAGTAGTTAGTCTCACGGTTAATCTTAAGAGGAACATTGTGTGCCTCTGCATATTCAATTTCTTCCTCACGGCTCTTTATATCCCACTCTCTCCAGGGAGCGATGATGGGCATATCGGGAGCGAATGCCTTGATAGCAAGCTCGAAACGAACCTGATCATTACCCTTACCTGTACAGCCGTGGCAGATAGCATCTGCATTTTCCTTGAGAGCAATTTCAGCAATTCTCTTGGCAATGGGGGGACGTGCGAAAGCGGTACCTAAGAGATAATCCTCATACTTTGCACCAGCCTGAACACAGGGGAAAACATAATCCTCAATAAATTCCTTTGTAAGGTCCTCAACATAAAGCTTGGAAGCACCTGTTTTGATGGCCTTTTCCTCAAGTCCTTCAAGCTCATCAGCCTGACCTACGTTACCGGAAACTGCAACAACCTCACAGTTATTGTAGTTTTCCTTAAGCCAGGGAATGATGATGGAGGTATCAAGACCTCCGGAATATGCGAGTACAACCTTTTTGATTTTTGACTTATCCATTTCTTTATCCTCCGGATGCGAATTAATATTCATACGATGTGCATAACTATACATCATAATCAGCCGTTTGTCAAGACCTTACGCAAACATTTTTAATATATATGTGTTTGCACGATTCATATTATAATCATTAAGGAAATTAATAATCATGATTGACACACCCAAATTTGGCAATTATTCAATATTTATGCAAATATACATTACTTTTTTGCATAAATATTCCTGAATATTTTTTCTCCGCCCTATGGAAATTACGACTTGTTTGTGCTAATATATATGAAGTATATTTTAAGGAGACATTAAATATGTGTGAAAACTGCTGCAACAGCGACCTTACACTTCTTGACGGTGTTTTCGCTGAAATGAAAGAAAACGGCGACAACCTCATTACGGTTTTACAGAAGGCACAGGATATATACGGCTATCTGCCTGTGGATGTACTTTATAAAATAGCAGAAGAAACAGGAAATTCACCTGCTAAGGTAATGGGAGTTGCCACCTTCTATACACAGTTCCGTCTTAAAAAGGTGGGAAAATATTTAATACTTTTATGCAAGGGCACCGCCTGCCACGTAAACGGAGCAGATTCCATCGAAAAGGCAATCTGTGAGGAGCTTTCAATTGCAGACGGTGACACAACTGAGGACGGACTTTTCTCACTTAAAACCGTTGCGTGTCTCGGCTGTTGCAGTCTCTCCCCCGTTATGATGATCAACGAGGAAACCTACGGCTCCCTGACTCCCGGAAAAACCGTTGAAATTTTAAGAGAAATAAAAGGGAGGGAAGCAGAATGAGAATAGTAATCGGTGAAGGCTCCTGCGGTATTGCGGCAGGTGCGGCCAAGGTACATAATGCACTCTCTCAGGCACTTTCAGGCACAGATATCAATATCGGTATCACAGGCTGCATCGGTATGTGCTTCCTTGAGCCGATTGTGGATATCTATGACGGAAAGCTCCTTCTCAGAAGACTGGTAAAGGTATCTGCAGATGATGCCGGGATTATAGCTGAGGCTCTGAAAGCAGAGGATCTTTCCATTATTTCACATCTTGAAATAAGCGACGAGGACAGTGTTTTTCTTAAAAAACAGACAAGAATTGCCCTTCGCCGCTGCGGTCTTATTGATCCCGAAAGCATCAATTCCTACCTTGATGACGGCGGATACACTGCCCTTAAAAAGGTTCTTTCCTCTATGTCCCCCGAGGATGTTATCGAGGAGATTAAAACATCGGGACTTGCAGGCAGAGGAGGAGCAGGCTTCCCCACATGGTTTAAGTGGAATGCCGCAAGAAAGTCAGACGGAACAGAAAAATATCTCATCTGTAACGCAGACGAGGGAGACCCCGGCGCCTTTATGGACCGTGCGGTTATTGAAAGCGATCCCCACGCATTGATCGAGGGTATGCTTATAGGTGCCTATGCCATAGGTGCATCAAAGGCATTTGTGTATGTCCGTGCCGAATATCCTCTTGCAATTATAAGACTTCAGAAGGCTATAGATGAAGCTACCGCCATGGGGCTTCTCGGTGAAAATATTCTCGGAACAGACTTTTCCTGCCGTCTTAAAATCAAAGCGGGTGCAGGCGCATTCGTTTGCGGCGAAGAAACAGCTCTTATAGAATCCCTTGAGGGAAAAAGAGGTATGCCCCGCTTAAAGCCTCCCTTCCCTGCAGAAAAGGGTTATGAAAACAAGCCTTCAAATATCAATAATGTTGAAACCTTTGCCAATGTTTCCTGGATAATTGAAAACGGAGGTACCGCATTCTCCGCAATGGGTACCGAAAACAGCAAGGGCACAAAGGTATTCGCTCTTACAGGCAAAATAAAAAGAGGCGGTCTTGTGGAAATTCCCATGGGCCTTACCCTCCGTGAGGTTATATATGATATCGGCGGAGGTATCCGTGACAACAAGGACTTCAAGGCTGTACAGCTGGGCGGTCCTTCAGGCGGATGCATCCCGAAGGAGCTTCTTGACACGGTAATTGACTACAAGGCACTCTCTGCCACAGGTGCCATTATGGGCTCGGGCGGTATGGTTGTTATGGATGAGGGCACCTGTATGGTTAATATGGCGCGCTTCTTCCTTGACTTTACAACAAAGGAATCCTGCGGTAAGTGCGTACATTGCCGCATCGGCACAAAGAGAATGTTTGAAATTCTCACCCGAATCACCGAGGGTAACGGCAAAGACGGCGACATTGAGCTTCTGGAGGAGCTTTGCGAGGGCATACGCTCAGGCGCACTCTGCGGACTCGGTCAGACTGCCCCCAACCCCGTGCTTACAACAATCAAGTATTTCAGAAACGAATATGAGGCACACATAAACGAAAAGAGATGTCCTGCAGGTGAATGCTCTGCATTAAGACAGTTTGTAATTGTCCCCGAAAAGTGCAAAGGCTGTACTCTCTGTTCGAAGAAATGTCCCGTAAATGCAATTTCGGGTAATTTGAAAGAGGCGCATACAATAGATACAGAAAAGTGCATCAGATGCGGTCAGTGCAAGGAAGTCTGCCGATTCGGTGCAATAGAAATAAGATAAGGAGGGAATAAAATGTCTGATATCATAAGGCTTACAATCAACGGCAAGGAAATCACGGCAGAAAAGAATGATACAATTCTTATTGCTGCAGAAAAAAACGGCATTGAAATTCCCAATCTCTGCTACCTAAAGGAGATGTCACCCTACGGTGCCTGCGGAATGTGTGTGGTTGAGGCAGAAGGCTCACCCAAGCTTATGCGTGCCTGCTCACAGAAGGTTTCCGAGGGAATGGTAATAAACACAATGGGAGAAAGAGCCTTAAAGGCAAGAAGAATTGCTCTTGAGCTTATAATGGGCGACCATAAGGGCGATTGCATAGGTCCCTGCTCCCTTAACTGCCCTGCACACACCGACTGTCAGAAATATGTAAAGGAAATTGCAGAGGGTGACTACGAGGGTGCCGTAAGGACAATAAAGGAGGTTATCTCCCTCCCCGCTTCAATCGGAAGAGTATGTCCCCACCCCTGTGAGGCTGCCTGTAGAAGAAAGAATGTTGAAGAACCCATATCAATTGCCTACCTTAAGGCATTTGCAGCAGACGAGGTACTGAAAAATGGCAGCCACATTCTTCCGGAAATCAAGCCCTCAACAGGCAAAAGTGTAGGTATCATCGGTGGCGGTCCTGCAGGACTTTCGGCTGCATTCAGATTAATTCAGTGCGGTCACGCAGTTACAATTTACGACAAGATGCCCAAAATGGGAGGTATGCTCCGTTACGGTATTCCCGAATACCGTCTTCCTAAGAATGTACTCGATGAAGAAATTGCAGAAATAAAATCCCTCGGTGTTGAAATGATAAACAACTGCACCATAGGTAAGGATATTACCCTTGAGGATATCAGAAATAAGCACGATGCCGTGCTTGTTGCAAACGGTGCATGGAAAAGCAGCTCCATCCGCTGTGAAGGTGAAAATCTTCAGGGTGTATTCGGAGGTATTGACTTTTTAAGAGCAGCGGCACTCGGTGAAAAACCCGAAATCGGCAGAAAAACTGCAATTGTCGGCGGCGGTAACACTGCAATGGATGCCTGCCGTACAGCAGTAAGACTTGGCGCCGAAGAGGTAAGCATAATATACAGACGTACCCGTGCGGAAATGCCGGCAGAAGATATCGAAATTGAAGAGGCAATGGAAGAGGGAGTTGTTTTCCGTTTCCTTACAAATCCTCACGAAATTCTCGGTGAAAACGGCAGGGTAACGGGAGTCAGGCTTCAGGTTATGGCTCTCGGTGAGCCTGACGAAAGAGGCAGACGCTCTCCTGTGCCGGTTGAAGGTGAATTTATAACTCTTCCCCTTGATTCAATTATCATTGCCGCAGGTCAGAAAAATGATCCTGCAGGCTTTGAAGCCCTTGAAACCACAAAGAGAGGCACAATTGCAGCCGATGAAAGAACCTTTGCAACTACCCTTGAGGGTGTGTTTGCAGCAGGTGATACAACTAATGACGGTGCATCAATCGCAATAAAGGCGATTGCAGAGGCAAACGAGGCCGCAAAATTCATTGATGCCTACCTTGACGGTATTGAAATTCCCTGCAAAGCTCCTGTTATCTCCGAAAAAGAGTTAACTGCAGATATGTTCACGGAATATGAAAAGCATCCGAGAATAAAAATGCCTCAGCGTGCCCCCGAGGACAGAAGAAATGATTTCACGGAAATCAATCTCGGCTTCAATGAGGTGGCTGCAAAAGAAGAGGCGAAGCGTTGTCTTTCCTGCGGGTGCCACGATTACGGACACTGCAAGCTCATAAAATATGCCGACGAATACTGCACAGATTGCAAGAAATTCAAGGGCGAATATCACAAGAGCTTCAAGGAGAATAAATTAGAGGTAATTGTCCGCGATCAGGGTAAATGTATTCTCTGCGGACTTTGTGTACGAGCTTGTGAGGATATAGCAAAGAAGGGCATATTAGGTCTTGTGGGCAGAGGCTTTGATACAATAATCAGACCTGAATTCAAGGATATTGATATAAAATCAATCTGTGCAGACTGTAAAAAGTGTGCACAAGTTTGCCCGACAGGCGCGCTCAGAATAATTGAATAAGCAAAAAAAAGACAGAGATGTATCAGCATTTCTGTCTTTTTTATTGCACATAAAAAAAAGGTATGATAAAATAAACTCATCAACTGAAAGGCTTAATATTATGAAGGATTACATTAACAATGTTCTCTCCCCTTTGCTTCAGGGGGACGGAGGATACATAGAATACCTTGAAGAAAACGGCGATACAGTCAGTCTCATTGCCCGTGGTGAATGCTCTAAATGCCACAAGCTTGACTTATGCCTCAACTGGTGCGAGGATCGGATTTACAGAGATTTGCACAAGAAGGTTAAGCTTACCGCAATAAGAAAAAAGCCCTTTTTCTGGGATAAGTGAGGTAAAATATGGCACATATTAAGGTTATAAGACGCTCAATGCGTCCCGAAGAATATATTGATTTGCGCTACACATGGCTAAAAAGAAGTATTTACGGAAAAATGTATGAGCTGTCTCCCGTATATATAAGAGAGGCACATCAGGTTTCGGAAAACGGCTATGCTTTTTATGATGACGATTACCGTATTTTAGAAAACGGTGACACATATTTTTCTCCTGACGGAAGTGCTTTTCTTAAGTGCGAAACGGTCATTCCCTACGAGTTAAAGGGGAAGGATATTTATTTGTACTTCAAAACCGCCAGCGAAATGATAGTGAAAATAAACGGCAGATATGCAGGCGGTGTTGATCCGAACCGCGAAAGGATCCCCCTTGCCGGCTTTACAGACGGTGAAGCCGTTTTAATTGAAACAGAGGGCTTCAACCGTTCAAAGCCTGATGACGAGAGAAATCCCGAGACCCTGGCACGCCGCGGCTGCCGTCAGGAATTCACAGGGCTTTTCCTCACCACAGTCAACGAAAATATTCAATCCCTCTGCTATGATCTTGAAATTTTCACAGACATCATCTCAAGCGGTCAGTTTCCCGAGGAGTATGTAAGCATAGTAACGGAAAAGCTTGATAAAGCACTGAATCTTATAGACTATGATAACATTACTGAGGAAGATGCAAAAAAGGCAATTGACTTCATTGAAGAACACATATATTCAGACAAAACCTTCCGTTCATCGGGTAAGGTTGCTCTTGTAGGCCACTCCCATCTTGATATTGCATACTACTGGAGAAGAATACACGCGGTACAGAAGAATCTCAGAACAGTCCTCATACAGATGAGGCTTATGGATAAGTACCCCGACTTCCGATATGCCCACACTCAGGGATATACCTATGAAACAATAGAAAAGTATTATCCCGAGGTATTCAGAGAGCTTCGGGAAAAAATAAAAACAGGTGCATTTGAAATTGTTGGTGCAATGTATGTTGAGCCCGACTGCAATGTACCCTCTGCAGAAAGCCTTATCCGTCAATGCCTTTACGGTCAGCACTATTTCAGGGAAAAATTCGGCATTACCGTTGATTCCTGCTTCCTGCCCGATGTATTCGGAAACTCCTGGATATTACCGCAGATTCTGAAAAAAAGCGGTGTTGACTACTTCATATCCAACAAAATGAGCACCTGGAATGACACTAACCGCTTCCCTCACAACAACTTTATATGGAGAGGCATTGACGGCAGTGATGTGTATGCCTGCGTCCCCCCTACTCACTTCATAACATGGAATGAGCCCTCGCAGATAGTTGAAAACTGGGAAGCCTTCCAGGATAAGCACACGGATACCGAAACTCTTTCAATGTTCGGCTACGGTGACGGCGGCTCAGGAGCAACCGAAGAGATGATTGAGCTTATGCACCGCTTCAAAAAGCTCTCAGTTATGCCCGAAACCCGCCACACCACTGTTAAGGAATTCCTTCACGATAACTTTAATTCCGTGCACAGCTTTGATGTGTGGGACGGGGAATTATATCTCGAAATGCACCGCGGAACCTTCACCACAAAGTCCGACATCAAAAAATACAACAGATATCTTGAAAATAAATTCCGCCTTGCAGAAATGCTCTGTGTTTTAAGAGAGAATAGCTGCACTCCCTACCCTGCGGAGAAAATCAGGGAGCTTTATAAAAAATTCCTGGTAAACCAATTCCACGATATTCTCCCCGGCAGTCATATCACTCCCGTATTCAGGGACTGTATGCAGGATTACAAGGAAATTGACGAAGCACTGAACGAAATTACAGGTACCGGCGACATTCTCTTCAATTCACTTAACATCAGCAGAAATTCAGTGGAATTCATTGAAGACGAGAACGGCAGCTTCATCCGTGAGGGCAAAAAGGGTACATACTGCAAAACCGAATTCAGTCCCCTTTCCCACGGGTGTATAAGCCTTCCCGGTTGTGACACATCCTGGTTTACCTTCTGCGAAAACACTCTTGAAACACCTTTTTATAAGGTAACCCTTGCTCCTGACGGAAGCTTTACTTCCCTTTACGATAAAGAGCTTGTAAGAGAATTTACAGATGGTGACTTCAACAAGCTTAAAATATATGATGACCGCCCCGGTATGTATGATGCATGGGATATTCTTCCGGACTATAAGGATAAGGAGCTTCCGCTTGCAATTGCAGTACCCCTGCACTTTGTAACTGCAGACGGAGAAACAGCAGAATTTTCCGTTACCCACAAAACAGATAAATGCACCTGGGAAAGAAAAATCCGATTCTTCCGTTCTTCACGGAAAATTGAAGTTGAAAACATTGCAGACTGGAACGAATTCCACCGTCTTATGAAGGTCTCCTTCAACTGTAATGTTCTCACAAGAGAAGCAGTCTGTGATACGGGTGCAGGCTTCATAAAAAGAGAAATGCACCGCAATACCTCCTGGCAGAGGGCTCGCTTTGAATGCTGTCATCATAAATGGTTTGATATCTCCGAAACTGGCGGCGGCATTGCCGTTATCAATGACTGCAAATACGGTGTGGGAATATCCGAAAAGGAAATCACACTCTCTCTTCTCAGAGCAACCGAACGCCCCGATCCCCTTTCTGACCTGGGACATCATAATTTCACTTATGTCATTCTCCCTCACGGAAATATATCCTACGGAGAAATCAATAATGAGGCTCTGATTTTCAACACTCCCCTTGCACTCACAGAAAACTTATCCGTACCGACTGAGTGGCAGGCAGACGGAAGAATTATCCTCCAGAGTGTAAAGAAGGCAGAAAACTCAGATATGACAGTGCTTCGCTTTACTGAAAATGCAGGCGCAAGAGGCACTCTGCATTTCCCGAAGCCCGTAAAGGTGCTCAATATGCTGGAAGATGTTCTCGAAGAAACCGACACAATATCTTACAAGCCCTTTGAGATTATCACCTTAGGAATCTAAGCAAAAAAATGCTCCCGATATTCCGGGAGCATTTTTATTTAGTCAAATCAGAAAATATTCTTGATCATTGCAAAAATCATCTTAAACCATGCAACGAACTTTGTAAGATCGTCTGTTGTTCTTGAATATGACTGGTATCTGTAGAGAGCTTCCTCATCATCGCCGAATACATCGAAGTAACCTAATGTATATGTCACATAATCCTCGGGAGCATTTTCATCAAGAACAAAAACTCTGGAGCCTACAGTTTCATCATTATATGAGCTAAAGCCCACACCGGGAGTATTAACAATATCAACCCCCTTATAAGGAACAACAAAGCTGTTAACGTGATCGTGACCTGATACTGTTGCAAGCACGTCACCCTGCTTAACGAATGCAGCAAACTGACCGTTATTGTAATGAGGAGGACAGGGAGACTCATGAAGAGAACCGTCAACACCATCGGGAAGTGTCAGGAACTTATCTCCGTTCTTGATTGAATTGGGAGTACCCTCCTCACACTCAACAAATGCATCAAAAATTTCGGGAACAATAATATGCTGGAAGTTGATTGAGGGAACAGCCTTACCGCCGTTAGCAGCCTTAAGCTCATTAGACTTCTCAACATACCATGCAATCTGTTCCTTTGTTGTACAAGCATAACCGCCAAGGTCATTTTCAGTGTTATATGTACCTGAATCTGTCATCCAGATATTAAAAGCAACTCTTTTACCGTCAGAGGACATAATGGGAAGATTATATGTACCGACACCGGGAAGGCTGTCACCTTCATTGTAGCCTACAAAGCAATCGTAGGACTCATAAACAGACATCTGGAAATCCTTGTCAGCAAGTACACTTTCGTCATCGTGATTTCCGAAAACAGCAGCAGTAGGAATACCTGCCTTCTCGAAAATACTCATAAATTCATTGATAGCCGCACGGGTAATAACCTTTGTTGTGGTGCCGCCGCCTGAAATATTGTCACCGGTAAGAACAATAAGATCGGGCTGTACCTTAGCAATACTGTCCTTCAGAAGCTTCTTTGTAATCATCATTAAGGGATAACCATCCTGAATGTCGGCAAACTGCAAAATTGTGAACTTGCCGTCATCACCGAACTGAAGTGTCTTATCTTCTTCCTTTGCACCCGTCATAAGTGTAAGACAGGAAAGAATCATAAGA
>JAZRNB010000026.1:0-3210 GCA_045647985.1 Acutalibacteraceae bacterium | reverse complement strand
TGGTTGCCACAGTATCTGCCTCACTGTACTACTAATACAGCAGGCTCATCTGCAAGATATAAAGTTGAGGATGGTTGCCTGAATCTGTATATTACAAAAGATTCTCCGGATTACTTCGGCGGTCAGCCGGGTTCGGTAGATTCTGATAACCTTTTATGGATAGCTAATGGTATTCAGACCTGGGAAAAGAATCATTTGCATCCCGGTGGTGCGCAACAGATGGAAGTAGAACCCTTTGAAGGCTATGCCACTCAGTATGGTTATTTTGAGATACGAATGAAGATGCCTGACACAAAGGGCGGCGGATATGCCGCATGGTGGCTTATCGGCACAGAGGATGATAACACTTCTGACGGTACTAAGACAACGCAGAATGGTGAAATAGATGTGTTAGAAACATTCTTTGACAACCCGGGAGTATTTCATCCAAAGGTTCATGCCTGGGACGACCCGAATCTCAATGAATGGTCAAGCGAGGTTAACCTTAAGGGCTTATCAAGAAATTATGTTAACGAATTTCACACTTATGCAATGGACTGGAGACCTGAAGGGATAACCTTTTATGTGGACGGAAAAGAAGTGGCACAGACCGAAGAATCACCCCAATACAGAATGTGTATGATTCTGTCTATGTATATTAACTCAGATTTCAGCGGTTGGGATGAACCTGAAAATGAATACCCGATAGAATGGCTGATAGATTATGTACGTGTTTATAAAGATATAAATGGTTATGAGTAAGCCTACTGAAATTTTTGGCAAATATGAATTTGTCGGTACGGTCAGGACCGTCCCCTACATTGTAACAGAAAACACAAACATATCAACGAATTCCGATTTTATTGGTCAAAAACGATATTTATAAGTAATGTAGTTACTTAATATACCGGGAGGAAATTTATGAAATACAATCTTGTTGTTGCAGGCGGAGGGCTTAGCGGTGTTGCAGCTGCGGTCAGTGCTGCACGTGAGGGTCTCAAGGTTTTGCTTGTGGAAAAATCGGGTTGCCTTGGCGGTGCAATTGCCAATAATCTTGTTTATCCCTTTATGCCTTACTGGACAAAGCAGAGTAAGGATAAGAATGCTGTAAAAAAGTATCTTTCACAAGGTATTTTCAAAGAAATGAAAGAACGTCACGACAAATATGTTGATGATTGCAAGGACCATGAATTTAACTCTGAATATTTTAAAATAGTTCTGGATGATATGACCTCTGAAGCCGGTGTTGATGTTCTTTTTCACGGTATTGTTTACGGTGTAAAAAACGATGGACGTAACTTAACCGAGGTTGAAGTAACTGCAAAAGCCCAAAAAATCACAGTTCAGGCAGATTTTTTTATTGATGCAACCGGTGACGGTGAGTTGTTTTATCTTGCAGGCTGTGATTATCAGTTAGGCCGTGAAAGTGACAGTCTTTGCCAGCCGATGACAACTTGTTTCAGAATGAGCGGTGTTGACCTTGACCTTTTCACAGAGGAAAGACCGCACTTGCAAGAGCTTTATAAAGCAAAACAAGCAAAAGGCGAAATTACAAATCCCCGAGAGAATATTCTTGTTTTCTTTGGCGTGGGTGAAGATGTTTTACACTTTAATTCAACCCGTGTTGTAAAACTTGACCCCACAAACCCGTTTGATGTGAGTAAAGCCGAGGTTATTGCACGAAAGCAAATCCACGAGCTTATCAGTTTTCTGAAAGAAAATTCAAATGCATTTCATGAAAGTGCTTTGATTTCCGTTGCGGTTGATATTGGTGTCAGAGAAAGCAGAAAGCTTAAGGGTGTTCATATTCTCAATGGTGATGAGCTCATTAACTGCACACGCTTTGAGGATTCAATTGCACTCGGCAATTACGATATTGATATCCACAGTCCCACAGGGACAGGAACGAGCCACAGATATTTCAGCGACGGTGAATTTTACACAATCCCTTATCGTTCACTTTTACCGACAGAATATGACAATCTTCTTGTTGCAGGTCGTTGCCTCTCCGCTACTCACGAGGCTCAGGCATCTGTAAGAATAATGCCGATTTGTTGTTGCTTGGGTGAAGCTGCCGGTACTGCGGTTGCAATAGCATATAAAACAAACAAAAACGTCCATACGGTTGATATAAAAGCATTACAACAAAAGCTCATAAAAAACGGGGCTGTACTATAGAGCAACAAATTCCAATTTGCCCGACAGATTTTCTCAGCAAAGATGCTGTTTTGCTTTTTAATATTCTTCAAAAATAAAAAATCCCCGAATCCGGAGATAAAATTTTTACAAAGCAACAATCTTTCAGAAGAATCTAACGGTCATCTAACTTTTTGGACTTTTTGCCTATCAGAAAAATCGTGAAATACAACTATTTTCATAAAACAATTTTAAAGAAACGGCTATTTATAGCCATTCTGAAAACACCTGTTTTTAGGATTAAAACAATTTAAAAAGACTGCACCAATCTTCGGGACCAAGAGGTCTTGGATTCAAATCCCGTCACTCCGACTATATGAAAATAATCCGAACATTCTCTTTCTTTGAGAAGGGTTCGGATTATTTGTTTTATTTGAGTATTCCAACTTCAATAGCAAGAAATGAAAATAACCTCTGAAATATCAGCTCTATTTCAGAAGTATTTTTTCATTGAATCGATTGATGATTATCCGTCGCGGGATTGTCGATCAGCTCGCCCTGTTCGGTAAAGCGGGAGCCGTGACAAGGGCAATCCCAGGTATGCTCTGTTTTGTTATATTTGAGGGCGCAACCAAGATGTGGACATCGGTGTACAGTGGGGGTTATAAGACCTACGATGGATTCAAAAGCATTTACGGCGAGCTGTGGGTGCAGGACGGTGCGCGAAGGATCAAAAACGGCGGCATAAGGATTGGATTTTCCTATGACAAGGTCGCAGAGTATATCGGCGGCAACCATGGCGTTTGTCATACCCCATTTGTTAAATCCCGTAGCCACAAAAACGTCGGGAGTAGATTTAGAATATTGACCTATATAAGGAATATCGTCCAGTGTCATACAATCCTGCGTTGCCCATTTGCTGACGATCTCGGTATTTTTGCAGTACTTCTTTGCGAAGTCTTCAAGCTCCTGCCAACAACCGCCTTGCTTACCCGTGCGGTGTCCGCCACCGCCGAGGAGCAGAAGATCGCCGTAACTTCGGAAGGACAGTCCCAAGTTTGATTCGTCCACGTACATTCCATTCACGATCTGCGC
>JAZRNB010000025.1:0-9975 GCA_045647985.1 Acutalibacteraceae bacterium | reverse complement strand
CTGCAGGAAATTGCAAACGTGATTTTACAAGGCGAAGTACCGCAGGACAAGCTTCAGGCATTTACCGGCATTCACCTGATTTTCTATCCGCAGGAAGACTGTTCAAATGACACCTTATCACAGAAAACAGAGAACATCCGTAAGGATATCAACAATCTCTTGCATTATCTGAAGCTGAAAAAGGCTATGAAAATCAAGCCGGAACGCAGCTACTATATGGATGCCTTTGTGAAGAAAACCGAAAACGAAAATTATGTTGTTGCCGGAATAAAAATCTTTGAGCGTTATGGTCATAAGTATTTTTGTGCCATAAAGGCGAATCCGCCCTATGACAGCATTATGGTTGATGTTACATCGGAAAATCTGCAGGAGCTGTACGAGTTTCTCAGCGACTGCGATATCGCAGTAGGCTATGATCTATCATCTTGTGTAAAATTCGTTGTTGACAGCTTCAATGACAGCCCGATTTTACTCAATATGATGTTCATTGATCTTAACAATGTCGCCAATGAGCTTCTGTGCAAGGACTACGAAAACACCGGCGGTTATCTGTTCCTATTGAACCGCTTTTTACTGGCATACAAGCAACTGCACTACCATTCGGACTTTGACACCTTGCTGGACTTCTGTACACTTATGAAGGAAATCGCAACTCAATACAAAAAAGCCACAAACACATAATTTTGCTATTTCTAATACTCCTTTAACTTTCATCCTTTGTTTTTTATTTACGTAAAATTGTATTGCTCATTAAATTAATCTTTTGTGTTTGCTGATTACATTTTTGTTGTAAATCATAATTTCTCCTTTTTAAAATAATTTAATTCTAACAAAACAACATAATTTTTACTCCTTTCTTCTTATTAGACACGAAACAGGCTACCGCGCAGCGGTAGCCTGTTTTAGTATTCTGTTACTATTAACTTGTAATTGTATCACCAAAAAACTACCCTAAACTACGAACTTTTGAATCGCAAAAATCTATAACATACTGAGGAATAGTGTCAAATTCTCGCGGATTTAATTGATAAACATAATCGTTTCCAACATGATAAGTTTCATTAATGAATTTTTTTATAATGCTATCTTGCGGTTCAGCATCAAATAGTATTCTAAATATTTGCAATTTCTCAAAGTTACTCGGTGAAGTATTATATAGATCCTTTAAAAACTGAACATTGGTTGCATTATTGTATTCAGTATTATAATCAAAATTTGGGATATAATCTTGTATCTTGAGCGTAGCTTCCGATATTTCTTCAAGTGTCATTTGCCTGTTATCTGTTTCAGTATCTATTCTCGCTATTGGTTTCCTGTGGAGCAAAGAAGATGTCATCTGCCAAATCAAACTTTTATCATCATTAACCTCATAAATCCTACGCAAATATATAATTTTTAGCAAATTTATTGGAATAGCTTGAATGTTGTTTTCTGCGATTCTTTGTATTGTGCAAATATCCTCTCTTTTTATTGTTTTTTCTGATAATACACCACTTTTTGTGGTTAAAAATGCGGCACTCGGTTTAGGATTAAATTCACGAATCTTTGTTTTCATGATATCAATAACACTGTTGAACTCATGGGTAAGTAAAACAACTGTTTTATTTCTAAGTGCTCCTTTAGATAAGAATAATAAATCAATTAATGCAAACTTTTTATTTCCGTCAAAAGAAGAAATAGGGTCGTCCAAAATTATTAAATCCGGATTGATTTTTTTTGCACTAAATGTAAACAAAGCTAACGCAAGAGCATTTTTTTCACCATAACTCAAATGTGTTTTGACGCTCTCAACCTCATATTCAACTTCTGTAGGTTTTAATATCATTTTGTAATCGCCGTTTTCCTGAATTATATCTACGGCATATCTATATCCTGCTTTACTTAAAAACGTATTTATTGTATCCTTGTTTGTTTTTATTGTATTTGCAATTAAGTCATTTTGTAGTCTTACTTCACCTTGCAGTTTTCCTGCTACTTCAATAACTTTTTCCATTGTACTGTTTATCAAATCAACTTTTGATTGTGTCAAAGCAGACGATAAATGTACATAACAAGACAAATCAATTATGAAGTTTTTTAACTCATCCGATATTTTATCAGCAGTTCTTAAGGAGCGATAACTTATGCTTTTCACTTTTGTTAATTGGTCTAAAAGATTCTGTATATCACTTCTAACTCCAATAAGGAAATTTTTTTGCTGATCTGAAATTTCGCTTATATTATCCCTTATTTCACGGATTTTTCGGGATGTTGCGTCACTGAAATATGGCATCAAATTTTCAAACAACTCTAATAATTTATTTAAATGTTCAATATCTTTAGCACCATATTCTTGTGCTACCTTTTCTATTTGTTCTTTGGTATCTAAAATACTTGCGGTGCAATATGGACACTGTTCTGCCATATCCAGATATTCTTTGCCTGCCATTTGCCATTTTAACCACGTCACATTTTTTGCATCATGGGAATGCAATAAATAGGGTGTATATTTTTCTAATCCATCTGGAATGTGTTTTAATTTATTGCCATTGCCAAAAGCTTTAGCAATGGGACTACTTTTACTCATTTTTGCCTGTGAACTACCAAAGCTTTTTATAAACTCACTGAACACATTAATTAATTCATCAAGTTCGGGATGATTTTTAAATGCATCAGCAACATCAATTAATAGTTGTTCAATTTTTGCCATATGTTCATCATATTTTGGAGTTTTTACAAAAATTGAAAAACTATTCTCAATTAAATCTGTTGCCGTGAAAACATGTCTGTTTACATATTCTTCATTAAAAATGCACACAGAATGTATATCTTCTAAACCTGCAACTGTTGGATGAGGTGCATCCGGGTTGTGCAGATGTTTATACGGAACTAATTCATCAAGTAAAGCCTGATTTCCCGTTACAGCAGCTTCTATTGCTTTAGAGGTTGTTGATTTACCCGTGCCATTTATGGCATATTTTATATTTAAGCAACCGCTATTGATTTCTATTTGTCCAAAATCAATATTGTTACAATTGTTTATGGTAACTTGCATTTTTATACTCCCTTTTCTAAAAACTTAATTTGAGCAAGAATATCTATTCTTATAAAACAAACAGATTTATACATATTCTAACACAATATTATAGTTTATGCCAGTTAAAATACGATAAAAGAAAATATGTGTAATTTTAGTCAAAAGTTATTTTTTTGATGTTTGTTGTTTGAGTAAAAAAGCTTTAGCAAAACAAGGAAGACCGTTTTTGGTCTTCCTTGTTCCGTAAAATTATTAAATTTGGTATAAAACTGGTATAAAATCACCGTTTTGGGCTGTGTTTAACAGCCGGAATCCTTGATATATAAGGGATTTATTTGTCTACGCTCTTCATTGTGGGGAAGAGGAGGACATCTCTGATAGCCTGAGAGTCGGTAAGGAGCATTACGAGACGGTCGATTCCGTAGCCGATACCGCCTGTGGGAGGCATACCGTATTCAAGAGCAGTAAGGAAGTCTTCGTCGGTGTGGTTTGCTTCCTCGTCACCATTTGCAAAGAGCTCTTCCTGAGCAGCAAAGCGCTCTCTCTGGTCAATGGGATCATTGAGCTCAGAGTATGCGTTGCACATTTCTCTGCCGTAAATGTAAAGCTCAAATCTCTCAACAAGACCGTTGGAGCCGGGCTTTTTCTTGGTAAGGGGAGAAACCTCTATGGGATGGTCGCATACGAAGGTAGGCTGAATCATCTTTTCCTCGCAGAATTCCTCGAAGAAGAGGTTCATAATGTCACCCTTCTTGTGATGCTTTTCAAATTCAACGTGATGCTCCTTAGCAATTGCCTGTGCCTCTTCATCAGTTTCAACAGTGCTGAAGTCAACACCTGCATATTCCTTGATGGCATCTGTCATTGTGATTCTCTTGAAGGGCTTTTCCATATCGATTACGGTGCCGTTGTAGCTTACTACTGCAGAGCCAACAACCTTGTTTGCAAGGTAACGGAACATGCTTTCGGTAAGCTCCATCATACCCTCATAGTCTGTGTAAGCCTGATAAAGCTCCATAAGAGTAAATTCGGGGTTGTGACGTGTATCAACACCCTCATTCCGGAAAACTCTGCCGATTTCATAAACTCTTTCCATACCGCCGACAATAAGTCTCTTAAGGTAGAGCTCAAGTGAAATACGAAGCTTTACATCCTCGTCAAGAGCATTGTAGTGAGTTTCAAAGGGACGGGCATCAGCACCGCCTGCGTTTGAAACAAGCATGGGAGTTTCAACCTCGATGAAATCTCTTCCGTCAAGGAAGTTTCTGATTTCCTTTATAATCTGTGAGCGCTTCTTGAAGGTATCCATAACCTCGGGGTTAACAATAAGGTCAAGATAACGCTGACGGTAACGGGTGTCAACATTGGTAAGTCCGTGGTACTTTTCGGGAAGGGGAAGAAGGGATTTTGTAAGAAGTCTGATTTCCTTACAGTGAACGGAAATTTCACCTCTTCTTGTTCTGAAAACAAAGCCCTTTACCTCAACGATATCGCCGATATCCCACTTTTTGAATTCAGCAAAAGCTTCTTCACCGATGTCATCACGTCTTACATAAACCTGCATTCTGCCGTCACGGTCATAAACGTCAATGAAGTTAGCCTTACCCATATCTCTCCAGGTCTTGATTCTGCCGCAGATGCAGACATCCTGATTTTCAAGCTCTTCAAATCTCTCATTGATTTCAGCGGAGTGAATGGTCTGTTCAGCCTTTGTGATTTCAAAGGGATCGCAGCCCTTTTCCTGTAAAGCAGCAAGCTTTTCAAGACGGATTTGCTTTAATTCATTTATATCCTGCTCGGGAGCAGTTTCCTCGGGGGCATTTACAATCTTTTCTTCTGCCATTGTCTTAACATCCTTTCGGAAATAATTACAAAAATTTATTCGGTTATTTATTATATATTAACAAAGATAAAAAAGCAAGGATTTTTTTAACCGGCACTTATCCGAAGAAATTTTCGGGAACACCCTTCAGTGAATTTTCACAGGGCTCAGCGGATAAGGTAAGACTGAAAATACCGCCTGCGGTAATTTCATCATAGGTAAGATAAGCTGTTTTTATTTCTTTTCCGTTAAGCTCAGCCTTTTCAATGTAGGGATATTTTAACGGATCCTTATCACAGATAACGGTAAAGGTATCTGCCACACTTTCTGAGTGATAATGCTTATTTAACTTGATTTCTGCTTTTCTGAACAAGGGTGTATTTATGAAATACAGAGGGTATGCAGGGCAAAGCTGAGCAAAACCGAGAGCTGACAGCACATACCATGCGGACAGCTGTCCCACATCCTCGTTGCCGCAGAAGCCGTATGCGCCCGTGCGGTAGGATTCCTTCTGCACGCGTCTTGTCCAGTACTGAGTACGGTGGGGAAGTCCCAGCATACTGAAGTAGTGTGTTATGTTATGGCAGGGCTCGTTGGAGTGATTGTAGTCATTGCTCCACAATGCACTGAGCTTTGCCTTTTTGAAAAAGACTTCAAGAAGCTTCACAGTTCTCTTCTCTCCGAAAAGACGGGAAAGCCCCTTTACATCATAGGGGACAAACCAGGATTGCTGGAAAATGTTGCTTTCAACACAGTAATTGTCGTCATATCTGCCCCACATCCAACGGAATTTGCCTTTTTCGTTTCTCGGAGCCATAAAGCCCAGGAGAGGATTGTAATTATCCTTATATTTTTTTGCTCTGTTTTCAAAGATTTCGGCATCCGCTTCATTTCCCATAGCCCTTGCAAAACGGGAAAGTGAGTAATCGGCAAGAAGATACTCAAGGGTATTACTGATTTTATCCGGTACAAAGCAGTCATCCGTAAACTGCTTGCAGGTGGGATGATTCGGATGGAATTCCTTGCCGAAAAGCTCTGTTTCCGACAGTACGGAGGCTTTTCCGATTGCATAAGCCTTGTCACAGTCATAATTTCTGATGCCCTTAACATATGCATCCGCAACAACAATAAGCCCGGGATCGCCTACCATACAGCCTGCATCAATTCCCATAAGCTCCCAACGGGGGAAAGAGGAATTTTTTCTTTCGGCTATCTTAAGCAGCGAATTTACCGTGTCATTTACCATATCGGGACGGATAAGCGAGAGGAGGGGAAATTCGCTTCTGTAAACATCCCATCCGCTGAATACTGTACGGTGGGTATAGGAGTCATCCTTCATTATTTCACATTCAACTGAGAATCTTCCGTCTGTATCCTGTGCGCTTCTGGGATCCAGGAGGGTATGGTAAAGGCAGGTGTTGAAAATTCTCATATCGGTTTCATCGCCGCCCTCAACATTCACACAGTCAAGAACCTCTTCCCACGCCTTCTGGGCATTTTCCCTGATTGCATCAAAGCAGAAGCCCTCTGTTTCAAGGAAATTGTTCTTTGCACCCTCGGAATCGGTGTAGGAGATTGCACATTTGATGACAACAGGCTCGGCGGTCTCACCGAAAAATGCAAGAATTCCCAGGTCATCAAGCTCTGCAATTTCAATATCATTATCTAAAAATGCTTCATTTGAGAAGAACTGCAGCTTTTCAGCAGGACGGGAAAACTCCATTACAAAGGAGAGATTGTAGGATATATTTCCGTGACCTCTTCCGAAGCCGCCGCCCTTTGGTGTGCAGACAATTGTTCCCTCAATACGGCTTGTGCTTATAAGCTGAGCCCTTACAAGGTCAGCCTTGCCGCCGATTCTTCTTGAGAGATTTATAATTACACGCCTGTCGGATTTTTCGGGATAAGTAAAACGAAGATATCCCGTATGCTGTGCTACCGTTGCTTCTGCCAATATACTGTAACGGTCAAGCTCAACAGAGTAATAGCCAGCCTCAGCACATTCCTTATCATGGGAAAACTCCGATTTCCAGCCTGCTGTTCCCTTCGTAAAGGGGATTTCCTGATTTGAACCTGAGCGCAGGTCGGTTTCTCCCGTTACGGGCATAATCTGAATATTACCGAGATCTCCGTACCAGCCGATGCCGCTCATATGGTTGAAGCTGAAGCCCTCAATCGTGTTCATGCAGTAGTTATAACCCGTGCCGTTGTCACCGCCGGTTACAGTGTCGGGGGACAGCTGTACCATACCGCCGGGGAGGCAGGCTCCCGGGTGTGTTTTTCCGCCGCCGTGAGGACTTTCATCCTGGTCATCACCTACAGTACCTATCATCGGATCTATATATTTCCATTTTTCCACAAAATCACCGCCTGAAATATTTAATCTATTCTAACAAAAATAAAAGGGATTTGCAATGTAAAATCTTCTTTTGTGCAGAAAAACTGCATAAAAAAAGGCGCTGTTCCGCAACAACGCCTTTTCCTGATATTTTATACGCCGTAAACAAGCCACACATAGATGTATGCGGGGATAATAGCAGCGAGAGTAAAGGGAATACCGATTCTGAAGAAATCCTTATTCTTGACTTCATATCCCTCTTTCCTGAGGATACCGATACCCGTAATGTTTGCGGATGCACCGATGGGGGTACAGTTACCGCCCAGTGTTGCACCTGAAAGAAGTCCGAAATAAAGGGGAGTGGGATCAATTCCAAGAACCTCTGCAAGACCTGCAACAACAGGAATCATTGTGGCAACATAGGGGATATTGTCAATGAATGCGGAGATAAGCACTGAGCCCCACACGATAATTGTGTAAAGAAGGAACACATTTCCGCCGCCGACGGATGCTAAAAGCTCAGCTGCCTTTGCGATAACACCCTGTGCTGAGATACCGCCTATCATAAGGAAAAGACCGAGCAGAATGCCGATTGTGGTAAAGTCGATTTCCTTAAGAGGCTCAATGATTGCGGAGATGTTTTTCTTTCTTATGAATGTGTAAATAAGACCGATTATGAGAAGTGCACAGCAGATAAGTCCGTTTGTTTCATCGGGCTTTTCGGGGATGAAGGATACAGCAATAAGAAGTAATAAAGCCGTAATGAGAAGAGCGGTGGGCACCATATCGGTAACTTTCGTTCTTGTTGTTGCTTTTTCAATTTTCTTTGTTTCTTTCTTAAAAATTACAAGAAGAATCAGAGCAGAAATCACTGCACCAAGCTCGACAGCAAAGAAAATACTGGGTTTTCCTTTGTACCAGAAAAATTCCAGGAAGCTTAAGTCAAGTGCAGAGCCGAGCATAATAGCTGTTGTATCACCTATAAGGGTTGCCGCACCCTGCAGGTTTGATGAAACGGCAATTGCAATTATGAAGGAAACGGGATTTGTTCCCAGCTTTTTGCAGATGGCAAGAGCAATGGGTGCAACCATAAGCACGGTCGCAACATTATCAACGAAAGCCGAAATAATTCCTGCAAATAGGGCAAGGGCTACTGCTGCCCACTTGACATTCGGCACCTTTTCCATAATGAGGTCCGCAAGCAACTGAGGCATTTTACTTTCGGTAAACAAAGCAACCAGCCCCATTGTACCTGCAATCATAAGAATTACATTGAAGTCAATGGATTTAAGTATATCGGCAAAGGGAAGCATACCAGTAGCAATAAAAATAATGCCTGATGCAAGTGCGATGTAAGGACGGTACTTGCTGAACACAAGCATCAGAACATAGGTTACGGCAAAAAGGATGAGTGCAGGAATCATAGTATTCGCTCCGTTTAACTGAATTTTATGTGAATTTTTCACACAATGATTATTTTATATGCATTTTTATCCATAGTCAATAAAAGTTATTTTTTTATCAAAGTTTATCATAGTATCCGTTTGATTTCTATAGCATACAAGTCTTTAGAATCGGATTTTTTGAAAACCACATCTGATTTTGATACAAGGATTTTGCGTTGTGCAAAATTATGACTGTGTTGTGCGTTTTATTACTCTTTATTCAGTTTGCAGATACCGTTAATTTTATATAAATTGCCGTAATCAAAATGAATATTTATTGTATTTATACCCTGCGATAGTTCGGTATCTGACAGATGCATAAGTTTTTTACCGTGGAAAACTGCAAATCTTATTTTTCCGTCATCATCCCAAGGGACACGCTCAACCAGATCAAACACCGGCTCGGTTTGTGGAACTTTCCCGAATAATTCATCTATGGAGATATTAAATGTTTCTGCAATAACGGGCAACAGCGAAATATCTGGGGAAGAGAGCTGTTGCTCCCATTTTGATACCGCCTGAACTGAAACATTAAGCTTATAAGATAGCTCCTCCTGTGTCATAGCGTTTAGTCTTCTGTAATAGGCTATTGTGCTTCCTAAAGTGGATTTATTATTCATACTGTCAGTCCTTTCTGTTTTCTTTGATTACATGATACCGAAATTTATATGTAATTTAAAGATAACAGATTGATTTTTATTGTTACTTACAGTTTAGTATATTTGCAATCGGGTGCGGGTATCCCGCCCAAACTTCTTCACTTTTACTTTTTACTTATTACTTTCCAGCCCAAAATCCTGAAAGCGTTTTATAGAGAAGAGTGAATAGTGAAGAGGTAAAAAGTAAAAATCCTGACAGCATACGCTATCAGGATTTTTGGCTGGGGAGGCGGGATTCGAACCCACGGATGCAGCAGTCAAAGTGCTGTGTCTTACCGCTTGACGACTCCCCAGGGTGTATTCTATTAAAAAAATCGCAAAATCATATGACTTTGCGATTCATAAATGGGGTGGATAATCGGATTCGAACCGATGGCCTCCAGGGCCACAACCTGGCGCTCTAACCAACTGAGCTATACCCACCATACTGACGGTGTGCTTTCACACACCGCTTGTGTATTATATAGTAATAAATTCACTTTGTCAATAGGGTAAAATATGTTTTTTCCTTATTTTTTTCTCCATGTGGCAGGTGAGAAGCAAAGAAGCAGGGGGAAAACCTCAAGTCTGCCAAGGAGCATATATGCTGTCATTACCAGCTTTGAAAAAACGGAAAATTGTGAAAAACCTTCCATCGGACCTGCCTGTCCCAATCCCGGGCCGATGTTGTTGAACAATGATACCGCTGTGCTGAA
>JAZRNB010000024.1:0-15844 GCA_045647985.1 Acutalibacteraceae bacterium | reverse complement strand
AAAAACCACACACGCTCTCCGAATTGCGTCTTCAACAAAGAATCAAATTCCTCAATAAATTTACCAATATCAATCATACCGTCACCCTGTTTTCTTATCAAACCCGAAAAACTGCACAAAAGAAAACGACAAGCCTGAGCTTGTCGTTTACATGGAGCGGGTGATGGGAGTCGAACCCACACGACCAGCTTGGAAGGCTGGGATTCTACCGCTGAACTACACCCGCATAACGGAGATTAGTATATCACTTTATCTCCGCATTGTCAATACTTTTTTTAAAAATTTTAGCTGTGAGAAACAACTATTTTTCCTTCGTGTACAGACACTCTTATTTCATTGATAATCTTGTCATATCCTGCAACAAGAATGTTTGCAATGGGATCCTCAATAGCCTTTCTTATAGTGTGCCTGATATCTCTTGCGCCTCTTACTCCACCATCAGCATCATTTGCCACAACACTGGGCACATCTTCGTCAACAACAAGCTTGATTCCTTTGTCACGAAGAGACGGAATAAATTCATCTATAAGAAGCTTTGCTATTTTCTCATAATCTTCCTTAGTAAGCTGATTGAAAACAATGATTTCATCAACTCTGCCTAAAAATTCGGGACGAAGGAACTGTCTTAATGCTTTCATAGCCTTATCCTTGACTGCTGAGCCCTTATCCTGACCAAAGCCGAGAAGATTTTCTCTGTTTTCACTTCCGGCATTGGATGTCATTATAATAACAGCATTTTCGAAGCTTACTGTTCTGCCCTGGGCATCGTTTGTTTTACCCTCGTCAAGAATCTGAAGAAGAATATTCATTACATCGGGATGTGCTTTTTCAATTTCATCAAAAAGAATAACACTGTAAGGCTTTCTTCTTACCTTTTCTGTCAGCTGTCCTGCTTCATCATAGCCTACATATCCGGGAGGAGAACCGATGAGACGGGATACAGAGTGCTTTTCCATAAATTCGGACATATCAAGACGGATAAGCGTTTCGGGGGTATCAAAAAGCTCATTTGCAAGCTGCTTTACAAGCTCAGTTTTACCAACACCGGTAGGACCGACAAAAATAAATGATGCCGGGCGCTTTACGGGAGAAAGTCTCACTCTGCTTCTTCTTATTGCGGCAGCTACAGCTTCAACAGCCTCGTCCTGACCGATAATTCTTGCCTTGAGATTATCCTCCATTCCCGAGAGCTTTTTCATATCGGTATCAATAATTTTATTAACGGGAATACCTGTAGAAAGACTGATAACCTTTGCAAGATCATCCTCTGTTACGAAGTTATCCTCTGCCTTTATGCGAAGCTCCTCAATGCGGCTCTCAGACTGCATTATTTCAGCACGCACTCTTGCCAATGCCTCATAATCAGGATTTTCCGTTTCTGCCATAAGCTCAGCTTCCTCTGCACGAAGCTCTGCGAGCCGCAGCTCAGTTTCCTCAAAATCACTGATTGCCTTGTTCCTGAGATTAGCACATGTACAGGCTTCATCAAGAAGGTCAATGGCCTTATCGGGCAGGAATCGGTCATTTATATATCTTTCAGAAAGTGTAACCGCCTTGTAAAGGAGATTATCCGAAATGCGCACTCTGTGGAAATTCTCATAATATTCCTTTATTCCGCGAAGCATCTCATAGGCATTTTCAATGGAGGGCTCCTCAACCTTTACAGGCTGGAATCTTCTCTCCAGTGCAGCATCCTTTTCAATATGCTTCCTGTATTCATTGAAGGTGGTAGCGCCGATTACCTGAATTTCTCCTCTTGAAAGAGCAGGCTTCAAGATATTTGCTGCATTCATTGATCCTTCTGCATCACCTGTACCTACAAGATTATGCACTTCATCAATAAAGAGAATTATATTTCCCTGAGCCTTTACCTCATCAACAAGACCCTTGATTCTGCTTTCAAACTGACCTCTGAACTGTGTGCCTGCAACAAGTGCGGTAAGGTCAAGCAGATGAATTTCCTTGCGGCTGAGCTTTGCAGGCACTCTGCCCTCGCTTATTGCAAGTGCAAGACCTTCAGCAATTGCGGTTTTACCTACACCGGGCTCACCTATAAGACATGGGTTATTCTTTGTTCTTCTGCAGAGAATCTGTGTAACTCTTGCAATTTCATCAGTTCTGCCGATAATACGGTCAATCTTTCCCTCTTTAGCCTTTTTTGTAAGATCAGTACAATAAAGACCAAGGAATTTGCGTTCTGCCTTTTTACCCTTGGGCTTTTTTGCGCCCTTGCCCTTTTCGCCTTTCTCATCCTCAACAAGTTCAGCAGGAAGATCTACATCATCATCCTTTGAGGATGCAGAAGGAGCACCGCCGAAAAGTCCCTGCAAAAACGGAAAAGTGGAAGCACCGCCATTTTCAAATACACCGTCAGCCTCCATATCGCTGAACTGTTCATTTAAGGCATCTATATCTTCTTCTGTAATACCCATCTTTGACATCAGATCCTTGACAGGTCCGATATTCATATCCATAGCACATTTAATGCAAAGACCCTCCTGAGTGGTCTTATCCCCTTCTATTTTGGAGATAAAAAGCACCGCAGGGCGTTTTCCGCATTTTGAGCATAATTTCATATTCATAGTTTTTTCCTTTCCGAAGGAGTTAAATCCGAGGGATTATTTTTTTATTTTTGCATCTTTTCCGAAGCGTTCCTTAACCTGACTGTAAACTCCGGGCATATAGCTTAAAAATGCAACTATTGTCATTATTAGAGAAATAACAACAAGAACCATCATAACTGCATCAGGAAGAGTGAAAAGCTGTACTATTGCACCTTCCTCGGCTCTGAAGGCACCGATTTCGGGACCGAAAGCCATAAGAACCACCATTACAACATAGAAAACGAGTGTTGCTGCTTTGCCGTAAATCTCGGCAGCGCCGGGACGGATTCCGACAGCAATCATTATTGCACCGCCCACAAGCATTACAAGCTCTTTAAGGATAAAGAGAAGGAATACCCATGCGAAAAGATTGAGAGTTTCATTCTCTGCATTTCTGAATGTAAAGAAATAAACAATTGCAATTGTAGCCTGAGTAAGCTTGTCAGCAATGGGATCAAGCATTTTTCCGAGCTCACTGACCTGATTAAGCTTTCTTGCAAGTTTACCGTCAACAAAATCCGTAAATCCGGAAAACGCAAGAATAAGAAGAGCCCAGAGAAGCTCACCCTTATAAAAAAGCACACCGAAAACGGGAATAAGAAGAATCCTTATAAAAGATATTATGTTCGGAATTGTCCAGACATTTTCAAAAAGATATGCAGTTTTTTTAGCCATTTTTCTTACCTCTTTACTTTAATATTTCTGCTACCATATTGCATACGGCAGAATTGTTTACAAAATCAGAAAAATTCTCATTGTCTATTACAGGTGCACCGATATTAAGAACTGCAGCAATCACAGCAGCAACCAGTACTCCTTTAACCGCACCGAAAGCTGCACCGAGAAGTGCATTGGTGCCCCTTATAAACTTATGCTTTTTCTTTGTAAAAACACGGTTTATAAAAGAAAAGACAATTCGAAGTATAAACACAAGTGCAACAAACATAAGCACCATAGCAACAATAGAAATAACATTTGCAACGACAGGAGCAACATAAGTCTGCTCGAGCATTTCCACTGTCAGAGCTGCGTTTTCCGCCCCGGCACCTGCATTCATAATATCCGCGGGATTTGCAAATTGATTTACAAGTGCCTGCAGATAAGCCGGGAGAGTTTCTATTGCATCCGAAATTACAGAGGTTATTTCTCCTTCAACACTTCCCGAAGGCATTATCTCATTGAGCTTTGCGAGTACTTTTTCGCTGAAATAATTTGTATATACATATTCTGCAACGGGAGAAGAAAATATTTTTGAAGCAATTCCCGCTATTGCGTAAGATACGATATTGAAAAGCGTCATAAGAAAGCCTTTTCTCGCACTTGCAATTGCAATTACCGCAACAACAATAAACAATAAAAGATCAACAATATTCATAGCATCAACCTTCCTTTTTAACCGAACACCTGAGCTTCAGTTTTTTCTTCTCCAGAGACAGCCGATGTTACTTCGGCTTTTGTTGATTGCTCAGTTTTAGTTGTTACTTCAGACCTTGTTGTTTCCTCAGTCTTTGTCATTGTCTCAGGAAAAGTTACCTCTACTTCTGTTTCATCTTCGCCGAAGAATTCACCTGTCTCCTCTTCCGTTTTTACCAGGGTAAGGTCATACTCTCCGTAAGCATCAAAATTGTAGATACCGCTGATTGTAAAAACAAAAAGAGTTCTGCCTGAAAAAGCCGCATCAACACACTTCTCATCAATAACAATATTTCCTGTTTTTTCGCCTGCTTTATTATAGGTCTCAAGCCTGTCACCGAGAATTACCGATACAAACTTATCCGATGCACGCACACCCAGTATTTCCGATTTATATTCAACAAGAAAGCTGCTGTTCATTTTCTTGTCAAATACGTTAAGCACCGAATCCTTTGTATTACCGTGAGATGCTGTTGCAAAAGCAGATAAGCCTTTGGCTGAAACGGATGAATGCATTATTTCCGAAGGAGAGTAATCTGACTTCTTCTCATATTCACCTTTTTTGTCAATTACATAAATTCCGTTATCCGTAAATACGGCAACATCCTTGCCTGAAATAAATTCAAGCTTGAACACAGTGGTATCGGGAAACTCAACCGTGTATGCAGCTTCATTATTTCTGAAGTTAAATAAAATAACCTTTGAAACATACTCACCGTTATTTACTCCGAGCATTGAAAGTGCAATATTTTTTCCGTTATCGGAAAGAGCTGCACCTATACAATAATCCTTTGAGCTGCCCCATTCGAAAAGCTTTTTCCCTTTATAGGAATAAACATAAAGATGAGACTGAAAGCCGCCGTCCTCATTGAGAACATAGGCATAGTCACCGTTTTTGTCAACAGTTGCCACTGTAATAGGATTTGATACTGTATATGTATTATAAATCTTTGTATTCTTTTCAATTCTGAAGGAAGCTCCGCCTTTGTCGTACAAAAGCACGGATGAGCCGCCTTTTGCCATAACCGGCTGCGCATACTGATGGGAATTGGATGAGAGATTTTTTCCGTTTGAATCAAGGTAAACCAGAGCAGTATCCGTCAGCATCACAAGACCTGAGGAATAGCTCTCAATGTCCTTGATGCTGTCAGGGAGTACATCATAGATGACACCACCCTTTTCTGTGGGCTTACTGATTTCAGCAACCGATACACCGGAAACAGTTGACACAACCGCACTTATTACCATTACAGCAATCAGAAGCAATGCACAAAGACCTATTATTGCGGAAGCTGTCGGTTTTCTTTTTACTTCCTTAGGTCTTTCAATTATTATATCTTCGTTTTCTTTCACAAGTTTCACATCCTTAGCTTTGTAAACTTAAGTCATTACAAATCAAAAAACACTTTATTGAGATAAAGTCCTTCCGGGGAAGCTGTTTTCCCTGCAAGAAGTCTGTTTTTTGACTCTATTATATGTGGAATTGCACCTTTTTCTATTTTTCCTTCCGAAATATAAATAAGAGTGCCTGCCATAATACGAACCATATTATAGAGAAAGCCGTCGCCGGTAACTCTGAAAACAACCGTATCACCGTCTCTTTCGACACCTGCATCAAAAACAGTTCTGACAGTTGTTTTGACGGTGGCACCTGCGGCACAGAATGACGAAAAATCATAAGTACCGATAAAATCCTTTGCCTGCTCATTCATAAGAACGGCATCAAGAGGATATTTGTGGAAATAAGCAAGCTTATCCGAAAACGGATCTCTTACTCTTCCGTTATAAATTCTGTAAATATATTCCTTACCCTTACAGTCAAACCGAGCATTGAAATCATCATTCACCTGCCGTGCAGCCGTTACCGCAATATCATCGGGAAGATAGAAGTTCATACCTGTTATAACTTTTTCAAACGGGATTTCCTTTTCAGCACGGAAATTACAATTGAAGCAATTGGCATGCACACCCGTATCCGTACGGCTGCAGCCCGTAACACTGACTTTTTCAAGAAAGAGCTTTTCTATTGCTTCTTCAACACATTCCTGCACGGTCAGTGCGTTTTCCTGTCTCTGCCAGCCATGATAACGGCTGCCGTTGTATTTAAGTGTCAGAAGATAATTCATCATATCACCTTTTGAAAAATAAACAAAGAAGACACATTGAAAAAGCTTGTATAAATCACTGCGCCCACAAGAATAAAAAGCACAATAAAAGCAGCATAATCTCTTACACCAAGCTTCATTTCCTTCATTCTTGTACGCTTGTTATCTCCCGTATAACAACGGCATTCCATCGCAAAGGCAAGCTCATAAGCCCTCCTGAAGGAGCTTACGATAAGAGGAATAAAAACAGGAACAAGTGCTTTAGCCCGCTGAGTAAGCGTACCGGTTTCAAGGTCCGCTCCCCTTGCCTTCTGTGCACTCATAATAATGTCAATTTCCTCAATGAGTGTAGGTATGAAGCGAAGTGCAATTGTCATCATCATTGAAAGTGAATTTACATTCACCTTAAAAAGCTTCAAAGGAGAAAGAAGCCGTTCTATTGCATCGGAAAGTGCTGTAGGAGATGTTGTATATGTAAGAAGCGAGCTGAAAAGAATCAGTGCCACAATTCTCACGATTATGAAAACCGCACTGAAAACACCACCGGAGGTTATCTGAAAATCAAACTGAGGAAAAGGTTTCCATAAAACAGCTCCCTCATCATTATATGCTATCTGCAAAATTCCGGTAAAAACAACAAGAACAACAATCATTTTCAGGCCTTTCAGAATTACTCTGAAGGATATTTTTGAAAGTGCAATTGCTATGAATGCAGTAACAAGAAGCACACCCAATGAAAAGAAATTCTTACAAAGAAAAAGAGCAACAATAAAAACAAGAGTAATTACTATTTTTGCTCTCGGATCAATCCTGTGAATTAAAGAATTTCCGGGAAAAAACTGACCAAGTGTAATATCCTTAATCATAATGCCTTCCTCCTTTTGTAATATGAAGAAAGCATCCGTGCAGCATCCTCAACGGTATATATGTCAGCTTCCATATCTGGAAGCTTAGCTTTAAGCCGGTTCACAAGTGATGTGGCTGCAGGAACAGAAAGCCCCATTTCTATAAGTGTATCTGCCTGACTGAAAATATCCTGAACTTTTCCGTTCATAGCAAGCGCGCCTTTATTCATAACCAGAATTCTGTCTGCATTTCTTGCCACATCATCCATTGAATGTGACACTATCATAACAGTGGCACCTGTAGCCTTGCGATAGTTTTCTATCATAGCCATAAGCTCATTTCTTCCTCTGGGATCAAGTCCTGCGGCAGGCTCGTCAAGAATGAGAACCTCAGGAAACATAGCCATAACACCCGCTATAGCGCATCTTCTTTTCTGACCGCCCGACAGATCAAAGGGAGATTTATTAAGCAGCTCCTTGCTGAATCCTACAAATTCAGCCGCCTTTATTACTCTTTCTTCAACCTCAGTCTTTGAAAGCCCCATATTCTTTGGCCCGAAAGCAATGTCCTTTGCACAGGTTTCCTCAAAAAGCTGATATTCGGGATACTGAAAACAAAGTCCCACCTTACTTCTTGCTTCTTTAATTGATGCTTTATCTTTATTTATATCATTGCCGTTCAACAGAATCTGTCCCTTTTCGGGCTTCAGAAGAGAATTGAGCATCTTTATAAGGGTGCTTTTGCCCGAGCCCGTATGACCGATAATTCCTACGAGCTCACCTTTGTCAACAGTAAAGCTGACATTATCAAGGGCTGTGATTTCAAACGGCGTTCCGTGCGAATAACCGTATGAAACATTTTTTACTTCAAGAATAACCATTAAAGACCTCTTATAGATTCAAAATTTTAAGATATTCCGACACAAGCTCATCCTCCGTGAGAGGAAGTTCTTCGAGGGGCACTCCGTTCTCCTTGAGCATCAGGGAAAGCCTGACTGTATCGGGCACATCGAGTCCGCAGCTGAGAAGCATCCCGGTCTGAGAAAAAATTTCACGGGGAGTACCGATTGCCAGAATCCGTCCGTTATCTACAACAATAACCTTATCTGCAAAAACAGCCTCCTCCATAAAATGGGTTATAAGGACAATTGACATGCCCTGGGAATTCAGCTTTTTTGCCGTATTAATAACTTCCCGTCTGCCCTGAGGATCAAGCATCGCCGTAGGTTCGTCAAAAACAATACATTCGGGAAGCATTGCTATCATACCGGCAATAGCAACCCTCTGCTTCTGACCGCCCGAAAGACGGTGTGTTTCATGAAGCCTGTAATCATACATTCCGACAGTCTTCAGTGCGTTATCCACACGCTCCCTTATTACCTTCGGAGCAATTCCGAGATTTTCGGGACCGAATGCCACATCCTCCTCAACTATTGATGCAACAATCTGATTATCGGGATTCTGAAAAACAACGCCGACCTTTTCTCTTATCTTAAACTCGTTTTTCTCATCGGCGGTATCCATTCCGTCAACAAAAACCTTACCCTTTGAGGGAACAAAAATAGAATTTGAAAGCTTTGCAAGTGTAGATTTGCCGGAGCCGTTGTGACCTAAAATAACAACATACTCGCCTTTTTCAACAGTAAAGCTGATATCCTTTACAGCAAAATCTTCATTTGTATCTTCATCGTATGTATAAAATACATTCTGAAATTCCAGAAAATGCTTATCACTCATAACAAATTAATCTCTTTCCCATATAGCAGTAGCACCGCAAGGAAGAACAAGACCGCTTTCGGAAACAGGAAGTCCTATTTCATCGGCACTGACCTTTCCTTTAAGCTTTTTCGGCACTACAGAGCCTAAAATATAACTCATTACAGAGGGGGACAGACCCGTGGTATACGAATTTATCATATACAAAAGTGCATCATCACTTAAAAGCCCTGCACAAAGCTCACAAAGTCCGTATACCTCATTTTCAAGCTTCCATACCTCACCGCCGGGACCTCTGCCGTAAGAGGGCGGGTCCATTATGATTATGTCATACTTATTTCCGCGCCTTATTTCTCTTTCGGCAAATTTCTTACAGTCATCAACAAGCCATCTGACGCTTCTGTCGGCAACCGAGGAGGATGCAGCGTTTTCCTTTGCCCAGGCTACCATTCCCTTAGAAGCATCAACATGAGCAACGGAAGCACCCGCACTCAGAGCACTGACGGTGGCACCACCCGTGTATGCAAACATATTAAGCACCCTCACGGGTCTGTTTGCCTTTTTTATAATCTCAGCCGTCTTTTCCCAGTTTACTGCCTGCTCAGGGAAAATACCCGTATGCTTGAAGCCCATCGGCTTTATATTAAAAACAAGCTCACCGAAATTGATTGTCCACACATCGGGAAGCTTTTTATAAACCTCCCATCTGCCTCCGCCGGTATTTGAACGGAGATATCTTGCATCTGCATTGAACCACAGCTTATTGGTCTTGGGTGTTGACCAGATAACCTGGGGATCCGGACGGATGAGAATGTATTTTCCCCATCTTTCAAGACGTTCTCCGTCCGAGCAGTCTATAAGTTCATAATCCTTCCAATTATTAGCTTCTCTCATCAAATCAGCCTTTCCTTTACCACCTGTGCAATCAGCTCTGCAAGGCGTTCTATCTGTTCTGAATTTTTTCCTTCAAGCATTACACGTACAAGAGGCTCTGTCCCCGAAGCACGTACAAGCACTCTTCCGTCATTTCCAAGCTCTTTTTCAGCTTCTTCAATTGCAATTCTTACGTCCTCATCCTCATTAAGACGTAGTTTTCCGAGTGAAGAAACCCTGACATTCTTCATAACCTGAGGGAATATTTCAATTTCATCGGCAAGTACCTTCAAAGGCTTGCCGGTAGTTTTTATTACATTGAGAAGCTGCACTGCAGTCAGCTGTCCGTCACCTGTGGTGGCATAATCAAGGAAAATCACATGTCCCGATTGTTCACCGCCGATGTTATATCCTTTTTCAAGCATCCTCTCAAGCACATATCTGTCTCCGACTTTTGTCTTTTCACAGTTTATCTTATTATCCTCAAGATAACGGAAAAGCCCCATATTACTCATAACGGTAACAACCGCTGTATTTGCAGCCAAGGTACCCTGCTTCTTCATAGCCTTTGAACAAATTGCTATTATCTTATCTCCGTCAACAAGATTTCCTTCGCTATCAACGCAAAGAAGTCTGTCTGCATCTCCGTCAAAAGAAAAACCGATATCAAAACCGTTTGCCTTTACGTACTCCTGAAGCACTTCAATATGTGTTGAACCGCAACGCTCGTTAATATTGACACCGTCAGGCTTACAGTTGATAACAGTGCAATCTGCACCAAGTCTTCCGAAAAGCTCCTCTGCGGTTTCCGAAGCCGAGCCGTTTGCACAATCAACAGCAATTCTCATTCCGCCAAAATCAGCAGCAGCAGTGCTTTCAAGATGTCGGATATAATCATCCTGAGCATTTCTGCCCCATACAATACTGCCCACCTCGCCGCCAACCTTAAGAGGCGGAGGAATTATTTCATCAAGAATAATTGCTTCAATTTTTTCTTCAGTTTCATCGGGAAGCTTGTATCCGTTCCCGCGGAAAATCTTAATTCCGTTATATTCACAGGTGTTATGTGAAGCTGAAATCATCACACCTGCATCATAAGAATATTCTTTCACAAGAAAGGCTACGGCGGGAGTCGGAACAACACCTAAAAGCATAACATCGCATCCGACCGAACAGAAGCCTGCGGAAATAGCACATATAAGCATATCTGCAGATTTTCTTGTATCCGTACCGATTAAAACCCGAAGCTTATTACCTTCCTTGCCCTCAGACAGCACCATAGCAGCAGCTCTGCCGATTTTCATTGCAAGCTCACAGCTTATTTCAGTGTTTGCAATACCTCTTGCACCGTCTGTACCGAATAATCTTCCCATTAAAAAACCCCTTTGTCAGTTTTCTGACGGGACAGGCAGACCGAGATGTATATATGCGGCATTTGTAACTACCCTTCCGCGGGGAGTTCTTGCGATAAAACCTGCCTGCATAAGATACGGCTCATAAACGTCTTCAATGGTAACAGCCTCCTCGCCGATAGCAGCGGAAAGTGTATCAAGTCCCACGGGACCGCCATTGTAATTGTGTATCATCGTTGTGAGAATAAGTCTGTCAATATTATCAAGACCCAATTCATCTATTTCCATTTTCTGAAGTGCCGTCTGAGCATCCTTCAGGGTTATAGCACCCGAACCGAGAACCTGAGCGAAGTCTCTGACTCTTTTAAGAAAACGGTTTGCGATTCTTGGAGTTCCTCTTGAACGGGATGCAATTTCAATTGCAGCATCACTTTCAATGTCAATCCCGAGAATTCTTGCAGAACGTGTTACAATTTCCGAAAGCTGCTCGGGTGTATAAAGTTCAAGCCTCAGAACAACACCGAAACGGTCTCTTAAGGGAGCTGACAGACTGCCTGCTCTTGTTGTTGCCGCAACAAGTGTAAAATTCTGAAGATCTATGCGGATGCTTCTTGCGGAAGGTCCCTTGCCTATAATAATGTCGATTGCTTTATCCTCCATAGCAGGATAAAGAACTTCCTCAACACTTCTCGAAAGCCTGTGAATCTCGTCTATAAATAATATGTCACCGTCATTAAGATTAGTAAGCAAAGCAGCAAGGTCGCCCGGTTTTTCTATTGCGGGTCCCGAGGTTATTCTGATCTGCGAGCCCATAGTGTTAGCAATAATACCTGCGAGAGTGGTTTTACCAAGTCCCGGAGGGCCGTAAAGAAGCACATGGTCAAGTGCTTCATTTCTCTTAAGTGCCGCCTGCATATAAATATCAAGATTATCTTTGACTTTATCCTGTCCGATATACTCAGATAGATACTTCGGCCTTAAATTTATTTCATAATCTCCTTCATCGATTCCGAATTCAGGAGAAGTGAGTCTTAAGTTATCGTCATCAAATGAGCTGATAGCCATACTTTTTTATCTCCTTGAAAGATTTCTCAATCCTTGTTTTATAAGCTCCTCAACAGAAAGAGTACCGTCGAGAGAAGAAAGAGCGCGTACCGCTTCACTGTTTGTATAACCGAGCGCCATAAGAGCACTTGCCGCTTCATCTGTGTTGCCGCCTGCAGTCACAATCTCAGCGGGAGAAAGCTTTTCGGCAGTTACCTTTGACGGAACAAGCTTTGAAACCTTATCCTTAAGCTCAATCACAATTCGCTGAGCAATTTTCGGTCCGACGCCCTGAGCCTTTGTGATGCTTTTCACATCTCCTGCCGTTATACTGAGAGCCAGCATTTCGGGAGTAAGGGAAGAAAGTATTGAAACTGCAGCCTTTGGACCTACGCCTGAAACAGAAATAAGCATTTTGAAATATGAAAGCTCTTCATTGTCATAAAAGCCGAACAGTTCAACTCCGTCCTCTCGAACTGCAAGATGCGTATAGACTGTTGCGACATCTCCGATATTTCCGAGCCGTCTTAAGGTGTTAACGGAGGTTGTGACATCAAAGGCAATTCCGCCGCACTCGATGGCAACACGTGTGATGTCACTGTATACAATTTTACCTGTCAGACTGTAAAACATAAATTTCTCCTTTATCTGCGAAGGTAGTGTGAACCGCTGCAATGCGCGTGACAGATTGCCATTGCAAGTGCATCTGCCGTATCATCGGGCTTGGGCACCGCACTAAGCCCCAGAAGCTGTCTTGTCATTTCCTGTACCTGCTTTTTTTCGGCTCTGCCGTAGCCCACTACACTTTGCTTAACCTGCAAAGGCGTGTACTCAAAGCACTCTGCTCCGTGCATTTTTGCAGCAAGCAGTATAACTCCCCTTGCCTGTGCAACATCAACAGCCGTCTTTTTGTTTGTATTGAAAAATAGCTTTTCAACCGCCATAGCATCAGGCTTGTATTTGTCAAAAAGATAGCTGAGATCCTCATATATACATCTGAGTCTTTCAGGAAATTCCATTCCTGCAGGAGTCGTGATTGCACCGAAATCAATGACAGAAAGTCTGCCCTTTTCATATTTAATTATTCCGAAACCCACAATAGCATAACCGGGGTCAATTCCGAGAATAATCATCCGTTCACCGCTTTACATAATTATTCAGTTAAGTATACCATACATTATAAAAAAGAGCAAGATTTTTATTATTTATTTTATTTATAATACAAGGAACATTATATGTGCTTCCCCCAATCAAGAGGGAAATCGTTGTTTCCTGATGTGTGCCGAATTGATCATACCGCAAGTGTTTTTCTGCATATTAAAGAAAAACGGGAGTATGCTGACATACCCCCATAAAAAGCTGTGATATAAAATTATGCAACCTCGTCTTCAGTTCCGTTTCCGTTTTCAGGTTCACCTGCTTCAGGCTGAAAAACGCCGAATCCCATATAGGAAGTGAAGATATCAAACATTTTTGATGCAAGATTCAAAAAATAAGAGATTGTGGGCATAAATTCTCTGAGCATACCCATGATACCGTCTAATGAAAGTCCGTCCACAACAAATCCACCTTTCTTGTTAAAAATAAAACAGAATCATCATTCTGTATAAATTTTACCATACATTTTATGCAAATGCAAGTATCTTTTTCAATCTGTTGATACTATTCCGGCTTTGCAGTTGTCTTTTCGTCATTCTCTGCTGACTTTGTGGTTTTTTCTGTAGCAGATTCTTTTTTTGTTGAAGATTCTTTTTCTTCAGAAGATTCCTCAGCTGTTGTTGACTCTTCGACTGTTGTTGACTCTTCGACTGTAGCAGATTCCTCAGCTGCAGTGGTTTCCTCAGCTACAGTGGTTTCCTCATCTGTAGCAGTCTCCTTAGCTGTAGTAGTCTCCTTAGCTGTGGTAGTTTCCTTGGCTGTTGTGGTCTCCTTAGCCGTGGTAGTTTCCCTTGCTGTGGTTGCTTCAGTGGGCTTCACAACAGGTACTGCAACTGTTGTCTGTACAGGCTTTCCGGTTGTTGTAACCTGTACAGGTCTTCTTGTTGTTGTCTCCCCAACAGTCTTTTTCGTTGTAGCTTCTTCCGCTGTAGTCTCTTCTGCAGTAGTTTCCTCAGAAGTAGTTTCTTCAGCAGTGGTTATCTCCTCTGCAACTACCTCTGTAGTTGTTTCTTCAACCGTAGTTTCTTCTGAATCTCCCGAAAATGCAGGAATCACCAAAAAAACAACGACAGCGGCAACAACAAATGCAATAATCATTCCAATGCTTAACAGAAGCAATGTCTTAAGCTTACCCTTACCATTATTCCCGTTCTCTTCATCCTCTTTAACGGACGAATCTGTCATATCGGAAACAGCAGTTTCTTCAGATTCAGTTTCCCCGACTGAAGAGTTATCCTCTTCATCCTCAAAAAATGCGGACTCATCAAAGACAATTCCTGTAGATTCAGCATCATCTGTCTGAGAATCCTCATCTTCAGACTGAATTTCGGCTGCATCCTCAGAAGTCTCAACAATTTCTTCCTCTTCAAACATTTCGAGAGCATTTTTAGAGAAAGTCTCCGTAATATCTGCCGCATCGTCCGCGGTATCAGCAGCAGTTTCCGTGACATCAGAATCTTCATCCTCAGAAATATCAGTGTTTACCTCTTCCTCAGATTCTTCCTCTTCCTTATCGTCCGATACCTCTTCAACAGATGCTTCTTCATTTTCTGCTTCTGCCGCAGCAACGGTATCTTCTTGTGCCGCTTCAGCTGCCTGATCCTGATTCTCTTCCGGAACAAAAGCAGGAATAATCTCCTCCTCAAGTGCAGTTTCAAGCACTTTGACAACAATAGCACTGACAGAACTATCACCTTCGCCGGCAAGAGCAACCTTAAGTATGTAATTTACAATACGCTTCACGGAACCGTCAGATATTCTGAGAATATCTTCAATTTCCTTGTCCCCCAGCACAAGGGCTGCCCCGGGACTCAGCAGGATAAAAATGTCACCCTCACAGACATCGTTAAACACGGCAGCAGAAAAATCCGCTGTCGTATCCTCAACCTTGTCCGTTGTAACGGGAGTTGTAATTCCGAGCCTGTGCAGATAAATCTTTGTATCGCCGTTATGTGCAAGAACAGCCTTTCTGCCGCTTCCGTAAAAGCCTGCACTTACAAGCTCACTTTCAGAACGGCCCATGCTGAAAAGTGCACCGCGACAATCTTCAAAAAAACCACTGAAAACGCTGATGGGATCTCTTGAACGCGCAAAGAGCTCAGATCTTTCATTAAACGCAACAACAGATGCATCAGCAAAGCCGTCAACCTCTGATGAAGCAAGGGTAAAATATACTTTTCCGCTTAATATGCCGGAGCCCTTGTAACCGTTCTGAATAACCTCACGGGGCATTATCTTGCCGTTGACATTTACACTGTCTGTATTGTACTGTGCATCCGGTCTTTTCTGTGTTACAACAGCGGCTTCCACCTTCATTGGCATAAGGGGTGACCTCCTTTATTTCAATACGTTATCACTACCGCAGATTTCAATCAGTTTTTCTCGCACATCCCCTGCAAGATACAGAGAACCGCACACAATTAGCACATCATAATTCTCTAAAAGGGAAAATGCTGTTTTTATACCCTCTGAAGGGTTTTTACAGGGGGTTCCTTCCACCCCGTATTCTCTTACAATTTGTGACAATACTTCACATTTTAAGCTTCTGGGATTTGAAGGCTCTACAGTTATCACCCGAGAAAACAAAGGCATCAGATTACCGAGAGATTTTCTGCAGTCCTTATCTGCCATCATTCCCATAACTGCAAGAATTTTCTTACCCTGCAGATGCTTTTTTATAAGACAGCCCAAGGCTGCAGTTGAGCCGTCATTATGTGAGCCGTCAAGAATTACAA
>JAZRNB010000023.1:0-17563 GCA_045647985.1 Acutalibacteraceae bacterium | reverse complement strand
CCCTGTTAAAATCAAAAGTGAATAAGAGTTGAAAATATGGAAAACAAGGTAAGAAAAAAAATTGTTGTACGCGCTAAAATTGAAGCAGAGGAAAAGCTTCCCATAACAACCCCTTTTATAAAGCTTGATTCTGCACTTAAGCTTTCGGGTCTTGCCGAAACCGGCGGTATGGCAAAAATGCTTATAGAAGAAGGCTCTGTAAAGGTAAACGGAGAGATATGTATTCAGAGAGGAAAAAAGCTTTATCCCGGTGATAAGCTGCTTTTCAGAAACACTCTTCTTGTAATTTCAGACAGTAATGAAGATAAATGAATTAGAGCTTAAAAACTACCGTAATATTGAAGATATTGCACTTTCACCATGTGATGGAGTCAATATTATTTACGGTGAGAACGCTCAGGGTAAGACAAATATACTTGAAGCAATTTTTCTTTTTACGGGGCTTAAAAGCTTCCGCAGCTCAAAGGACAGTGAGCTTGTATGCTTCGGTAAGGGCTTTTCATATATAAAGGCTGAGTTTGAAACCGCTTCAAGAAAGCAATCGGCAGAAATAAAAATTACAGACAGAAGAAGAGCAGCTCTCAACGGTGTAAATCTTAGGGCACCCTCTGAGCTTATGAGCAGATTTCCTGCAGCCCTTTTTTCTCCCGGCTTTATGTCGCTTATCCAGAACGGCCCCTCTGAAAGAAGAAAATTCATAGATTCCGCTATATGCCAGATAAAACCGAGATATGCGGTATTGCTTTCTGAATATACAAAGCTTGTGAAGCAGAGAAATGCGGTTCTGAAGGATAATGAGGATATAAAGAGTGTCAGACTTTTTCTTGATTGTATAAATGATGCTTTTACAGATCTCGGAGAAGAGATATACAAGGAGAGAAAGGAATATCTTGATATTCTTCTTCCCTTTGTTTCGGATATATATTCCGGACTTTCATCAGGAAAAGAGGAAATAAGCTTTTCTTATTTACGAAAGGGTTGTCACGGAGAGGATAACCTGAAGGATATAGTAAAAAATCACGAAAGGGCCGATGTAAGTGCAAAAATGACACTTACGGGTCCTCACAGAGATGATATAGAAATAAATATAAACGGTGTTTCCGCAAGAAGCTTCGGCTCACAGGGACAAAAGCGATCTGCTGCAATTGCTCTTAAGCTTTCTGAGGCAGAGGTTATAAAAAGAATCACGGGAGAGGAGCCTGTGATTTTACTTGATGATGTAATGAGTGAGCTTGATACCTTAAGGCAGGATTATATACTGAATCATATAAAAAACAGGCAGGTTTTTATAACCTGCTGCGATCCCGGATCAATTCTTCGGATGAGTGAGGGTAAAACCTTCAATATAAAAGAAGGAAGGCTTGAGTGATGTATCTGCATTTAGGACATGATACCGTTATAAGAAAAGAAGAGATACTCGGTATTTTTGATATGGAAACAGCAACTGTTTCAAAGCATACGAGAGATTATCTTTCCGTAAAGGAAAAGCAGGGACGATGTGTTACGGTTTCCTATGAGCTTCCCGGATCCTTCGTTGTATGCACCGATAAAGACGGAAATGAAACAGTATATATTTCACAGCTTTCCGCTTCTGCCCTTTTCAGAAGAACGGAAGACATAATTTAGTTTAACAATTGCAAGGAAGAAGCTATTCTTCCAAGGAGGAACAATAAATGGATATTCCCGAAAACAACATTCCCGAGATTAAGGATACTGATTTTCAGGAGACAGTTATCACAGATTCTGAGGAGCAGATGAATACTGCCGTAACAGAGGTGTATGACGCGAATCAGATTCAGGTTCTTGAAGGGCTTGAGGCTGTAAGAAAGAGACCCGGTATGTATATCGGCTCAACAGGTCCCAGAGGTCTTCATCATCTGGTTTATGAAATTCTTGATAACTCAATAGACGAGGCTCTTGCAGGCTATTGTACTCATATAGAGGTTGAAATTCTCCCCGGAGATGTTATTACTGTAAGAGATAACGGACGAGGTATTCCCGTTGATATCAACGAAAAGCAGGGTATGCCTGCTGTTACCGTTGTTCTTACCGTGCTCCATGCGCGCGGTAAATTCGGCGGAAGCGGTTATAAGGTATCAGGCGGTCTTCACGGTGTTGGTTCGTCTGTTGTTAATGCTCTTTCTGAATGGCTTGAGGTAGAGGTAAGTCAGAACGGACATATCCATAAGCAGAGATTTGAAAGAGGTAATATTGTAACTGATCTTGAAGTTATCGGTGATACAGAAGAAACCGGTACTCTTGTACGCTTCAAGGCAGATGCTGAAATTTTCACGGAAACTACAGTTTACGAATATGAAACTCTTCAGAGAAGAATAAGAGAGCAGGCCTTCCTTAATGCAGGTCTTCGTATTTCTCTTACAGACAGACGCGATGAAGAGAATGTAATTGAAGATGTTTATTGCTTTGAAGGCGGTCTTTCAAGCTTTGTTCAGTATATTAACGAATCCCGTGCTCTTACTCCCCTTCACGATACTCCCATGCACTTCTCCGTGGTAAAGGGAGACAGAAGTGCTGAGGTTGCCATTATGTATAATGACAGCTACAATGAAAATATACAGTCATTTGCAAATAATGTACGTACAATAGACGGCGGTACTCACGAGACAGGCTTTAAGAATGCACTTACGAGAGTATTCAACGATTACGGAAGAAAGTATAACTTCCTTAAGGATGCAGACAAGAATCTTTCGGGCGATGACGTAAGAGAAGGTATTACCGCTGTTATCAGTGTTAAGCTTACCGATGCCGAATTTGAAGGACAGACAAAGGGTAAGCTTGGTAATACGGATATTACTCCTCTTGTAAATCAGATGGTTTATGAAAAGCTTTCTACTTATTTTGAAGAGAATCCTTCCGTTGCCCGTGCTATTTTCAATAAAGCACTTGATGCTTCAAGAGCAAGAGAAGCAGCAAGAAAGGCTAAGGAACTTGCAAGAAGAAAATCCGCACTTGAAGGAAATTCACTTCCCGGAAAGCTCGCTGACTGTACAGATAAGAATCCCGAAAATACTGAGCTTTACATCGTCGAGGGTGATTCTGCAGGCGGCTCCGCAAAGGAAGGCAGAGACAGAAGAACTCAGGCTATTCTTGCTCTCTGGGGTAAAATGCTCAATGTTGAAAAGTCACGTATAGACAAGGTTATCGGTAATGAGAAGCTTGTTCCCGTTGTTCTGGCTCTCGGAACGGGTATCGGTGAGGATTTTGATATCACGAAGCTGCGTTACCATAAGGTTGTTATTATGGCTGATGCCGACGTCGACGGTGCTCACATCAGAACACTTCTTCTTACATTCTTCTTCCGTTATATGCGTCCTCTTATTGAGCAGGGCTTTGTATATATTGCTCAGCCTCCCCTTTTCAAAATTTCAAAGGGTAAGAGACACGAGTATGCTTATTCCGATGAAGAAAGAGATAAGTTCCTTGAAGAAATGGGACAGGGTTGTTCCGTTCAGAGATATAAGGGTCTTGGTGAAATGGATCCCGAGCAGCTCTGGGAAACAACTATGGATCCCGAAAGAAGAACAATGCTCCGCGTAAATCTTAACGATGCGGAGGAAGCAGACGAAACATTCTCAATTCTTATGGGTGACAAGGTTGAGCCCAGAAAAGAATTTATCGAAAAGAACGCTAAATTCGTTCAGAACCTCGATATCTAAGGAGAAATAAGATGGATAACGAAAATAAGATAAATGAAAATATGGAAGAGGTAAAGCCTCAGGGAAATATGGTTCAGGTTGATCTTAACAGAGAAATGAGAAGCTATTTCCTTGACTACTCAATGTCTGTTATCACCCAGCGTGCTCTTCCCGACGTGCGTGACGGTTTAAAGCCCGTTCATCGCCGTATTCTTTATACAATGCACGAAAATAACCTTACTCCCGATAAGGAGTACCGTAAGTGTGCCGATACAGTCGGTTCTGTTCTGGGACGTTACCATCCTCACGGTGACGCATCTGTTTACGATGCAATGGTAAGACTTGCTCAGAGCTTCTCCACAAGATATATTCTTGTAGACGGACACGGTAACTTCGGTACAGTTGACGGTGACCCTCCTGCAGCATACAGATATACAGAATCAAGAATGAGCAAAATCTCTCTTGAGATGCTCACAGATATAGATAAGGATACCGTTGATTTTACGGGAAACTATGATGACAGACTTAAAGAACCTACCGTTCTTCCCGCACGTTTCCCGAATCTTCTTGTAAACGGCTCAACGGGTATTGCTGTTGGTATGGCTACAAATATACCTCCGCACAATCTCGGAGAGGTTATTGACGGTATGTGCTGTGTTATTGATAATCCCGACTGTAATCTTGAGGATATAATGCAGCATATTAAGGGACCTGACTTCCCCACAAAGGGCATCATTATGGGCAGATCAGGTATCAGAGCAGCATATGCTACGGGCAGAGGTAAAATTACCGTGCGTGCCCGTTGTGAAATCCAGGAGGCAAAGAACGGCAGATATCAGATTATCGTTACAGAGCTTCCCTACCAGGTAAATAAAGCAAGACTTATTGAGTCTATTGCTGACCTTCACAAGGAAAAGAGACTTGAAGGAATTTCAGATATAAATGACTACTCCTCAAGAGAGGGTATGAACATCACAATTGACCTTAAGCGTGATGCCAATCCTCAGATAGTTCTTAATCAGCTTTATTCTTTTACACAGCTGCAGACAACCTTCGGTGTAATCCAGCTGGCTCTTGTTGACGGTGTGCCTAAGGTTCTTACTCTTAAGGAAATGCTTGAGCACTACATAGACCATCAGGTAAATGTCGTTACAAGAAGAACAGAATTTGATCTTAAGAAGGCAAAGGAGCGTCAGCACATTCTCGAGGCACTTCTCAAAGCCCTTGATTTTATTGATGAGGTCATAAATATCCTCCGTTCATCAAAGACTATTGCTGAGGGTAAGGAAAGACTTATGGTCCGCTTCGGCTTTGATGAAATTCAGGCAAATCACATTGTTCAGATGCGTCTCGGACAGCTGACAGGTCTTGAAAGAGAAAAGCTCGAGGATGAAGAAAGAGCTCTTGAAGAAAAAATTGCCCGTTTCCTTGAAATCCTCTCCTCACGTGAAAATGTTCTTGCTCTCGTGAAAGATGAGGCAATGGTTATCAGGGATAAATTCTCTGATGACAGAAGAAGTGAAATTGTTAATGTTACGGGTGAAATGGATATTGAGGACCTTATTCCCGAGGAAGACTGCGTATTCACAATGACACAGATGGGCTATATCAAGAGAATGAGTGTTGATGAATATCAGCTTCAGAAAAAGGGCGGTAAGGGCAGAATCGGTATTACACGCCGTGAGGAAGACGTGGTTGATACTATGTTTACCGCTTCAACTCATTCACATATTATGTTCTTTACCACCAAGGGTAAAGCATATATGGTAAAGGGATATGAAATTCCCGAAGGAAGCCGTACAAGTAAGGGTATGAATCTTGTAAACATCCTTCCCATCGAGGGTGATGAAAAGGTTACTACGATGATTATGATACCCAAGGAGCACGATGATCTCTTCCTTTGTATGATTACAAGAAACGGTATCATCAAGAGAACCGAGCTTGAAAACTTCAAAAACATCAGAAAATCAGGTATTATTGCAATTAACCTTGATGAGGGTGATGTTCTTCAGAAGGTACTTCTCACCACAGGTAATCAGGATCTCTTCGTTGCAACAAAGAAGGGGCTCGGTATCCGCTTCAACGAAACAGATGCCAGAGTTATCGGACGTACCGCAAGAGGTGTTAAGGCTCTTACCTTCAAATATCCCGATGACAGAGTTGTCGGAATGGAAATTCTTGATGAAGAGTCAGGCGGAAAGCTTCTTACTGTCAGTGAATGGGGTAACGGAAGAAAGAGTGATTTCTCCGATTATCACGTACAGTCAAGAGGCGGATACGGTTCAATCAACTACCGTGTTGAAAAATACGGGGATGTTGCCGCTATCAAGGTTGTTTATGAGGATGATGATGTTATTCTTATATCCGAGCAGGGTATTATAATCCGTATTGCATCTGAAAGCATCAGAGAATGTGCACGTCCTTCAAAGGGTGTCCGTCTTATGAAGCTCTCTGAAAATGACAGTGTGATTACTCTTACCCTTGCTAAAAAATCGGGTGAAGAAACTGATTTACCCGAAGATGGGGATGCAGAAACAGGTGCTGATGCAAATGAAGCTTCAGCTGAAGCCACTGCTGATACAAACGGGACGGAAAAAACAGAATAATGCAGATCGGCGGTGTGAAAAGTGAAGAAAATGAAGAAGAATTCAAATAATAAATCTAAAAAGAAGATTCAGGATAATAAAAAAAGTTTACTCACAATTCTTGCAGGTGTGGCTCTCGGTCTTGTTCTTGTTTTTGCAATAGTTGCTGTTGATATTGTTGCAAAAATGGGTATTATCAGCTTCGGCGACAATAAACCCACAGAGCCTTCGGAATTCGTTGAGGTTACCGAGTCCGGTGACGGAATGAATCTTGAACAGCTTGAGGAGCTCAGAGGACTTAATAATCTTTCATCAATTCTTAAAAACTGGGCTGAAAATACAACGGAAAATTCTCTTATGCAAAGTAAGGATGTTATTAATTTCCTGCTTATAGGTCTTGATAAGGGAAGCTATAATTCCGATGCTATTATCATAGCCTCTCTTAATAAGAAAACAGAAAAAATCTGCCTTACATCAGTTTTCAGAGACAGTTATACCTATATTGCAACCTCAGACGGCGGTAAATTTGCAAAAATCAATGCCTGCTATGCCAACGGCGGTGCTGAAAAGCTTATAGAAACAATCCAGAATGACTTCAAGATTAAAATCGACTATTATGTTTCGGTAAACTTTGATTCATTCAGCACAATTGTTGATGTTCTCGGTGGTATTCCTCTTGATGTGAAACCTTATGAAGCAGCAGCTGTAAGAGCTGAAATTAAAGGAGATTGTCCTTCGGGCGAAAAGGTTGTTCTTAACGGTGAGCAGGCTCTTGCTTTCTGCAGAATAAGACATTGTGATTCGGATGCCGATGTCAGCCGTACAAGAAGACAGCGTCAGTTTATAAATGCTCTTATTGCAGAAACAAAGGATATCAGCATCAGTCAGATTTCTCCCCTTCTCAACTCTGTTATAAAGTATGTTAAAACAGACTGCAGTGTTGGTAATATCATTTCTCTCGGAACTCAGGCATTGACTAGTAAATGGTATGATTATGAAATTGTTTCTGCTGCTGTTCCCTCTGAAGATCACAGAATGGATTACCGTGGCAATGCATGGGTATGGATTGTTGACTATCCTGCTGCTGCAAAGCAGCTTCAGGAAACAATTTACGGTACTTCGAATATTACTCTTTCAGAAGATAGAATTTCCGCTATTGATGTTATGAGAAATTCACATGATACAGGCACTGCTAATCCGTAAATACTTAAAAACATTAACACATCCGTTACTCGGGTGTGTTTTGTTTTTCACCGCAAAATAATATATAAAATTCATTGTAATTGTTGAAAAAGTATATTAATATATTGTTAAGATGTTGTTCGTGCCTTTTACGTGATATGTAAAAATTCAAGGATGAAAAGGGGATATTTTTATGGCTGATTGTCCTAAATGCGGAAAACCCGTCAGGGTTTATCAGATGAGTCCTTACTGCAGAAGCTGCGGAGTCCATCTGATGTTCGCTTCTTCTGAAGGACAATTTGAGAAAGACAGTAGAATTACTGAAATGTCTATGGCTTTTTTCCGTTATAATTTGGTTAAGCTTAAAAGTGCTTATGTTTCTACAAATGATCTTAAATTCAGAATATTTGCTGCTTTTTTTCCCGTTATCGCACTTTTCTTACCCCTCGGTTCCCTTTTAATAAACACTCCTGTTTATTCATCTGAAATTTCCTTTAATGTTATCGGACTTGTTATCGGACCGATTTTTACTAACGGACTTTTCGGGCAGCTTGACGGTTTTTCGGCAGGACCCGTATTCGGAAATGTAGCTGCTGAACTTAAGGCTCTTATTACTGTTTATCTTGTTATGACTGTCTGTGTCGTTGTAATTCTGATTGCAGAGCTTCTGAGCTTTATCGGAAATAAGAAGATAAGCATTATTATGATGATTTTTTCTCTGACAGGATGTGTAAGTGCTGTAATGACAAGGATTGCAGCTTCCGGGCTTGTTGAAGCCTGTGCTGCTGTGGGAGAGGCTGCATCGGCATCCTTCAGTATTATGTTTGCTGCCTGTGCGCTTCTTTTCATTGTCCCTTTTATTTCTGCTGCTCTGACTCTGAAGAATCCTCCTGTTTATAAGTTCAGGGAGGGTGACGAGCTCAGAGTTGCATACAGAAAGAAATATAAAAAGGGCAAAATAAACCTACTTGATATTCCTTTTCCTATTTATGAATCTGAGGAAGATAAGGAAGAAAGAAGACGCCTTATTTCAGAGGCATACAATATTAATGAAGACAAAGAGGATGTGACAGCTGATGAATGAGATTGATATCCGTTCTTCTCTTACCGAGACAGAGCGCTTGCAACTTAAAAAAATTGATAAGCTTGATACCGATAAAAAACGCAAAAGGGTTATAATTGCACTTGTTTCCGTAATACTGATTCTGTTTTTTGTTCTGGGAACCGTTTTCGGAGCCATGCACATATTAAGCTATGAGGGCACCGAAGCTCTTCCTCCTGAGGAAATTGTGTATCCTGAAATTCCCTCTTCTCCCGAAAAAATCATTTCTTCCTTCAAAAAAATGCTTGATGACACTAAAAACTATAACGGTGTAAAGCTGGATGTGTCCTTTGATGTTAAGCTCATTGATGAAAGCATAGAAATTACAGGAGATAAAGCTGAGGCTGCAAAGCCTTATTTCGATCATATAAAGGCTTCGTTTATAAATCTAATTTCTTCAGGATATGAGTCACAGAGATATAAGGGAAAATACGGAGAGGATTTTTCATCAATGCTGTTCTCCACTCAGTACCTTGCACATTCCGTGAATGTTTCTTCTTCAGTCAATGAGGAAAATGAGAATGATCTTAACTATATTTTTGATTACAATGAGGATACACTGTCTGTTCCCGGAGGAGGAGTTGTTTTCCTTAAAACATTTGATTACTCTGTTGATGAGCAGGTAATTGAGGCAGTAAAAGCAAAAACCGCATCAATGGTAAAAGCGGAAAATGTATCTGTTAATTATGATGATTTTATTATGACGGTTAATGTTGACAGACTCAAATGCCAATTGAATTCCGTTCAGCAGAAGCGTGTGCTTGATGTTTCACTCCCCCTTACCTTTATCGGTGAATATGAAGAATTCGGCTCTATTGATATGAAATTTACTCTCGAGCTGTATAAAACCTTCTCATTTTCAAGGGTTCAGTTTTTCTTCATGGATGATGTATGTTACATTGAGAAGGGTTCAACGGATGAATTCAGCTATAAGGTTATTTCCGATCAGTCCCCCTATGAGGTTGAAGTAAAGCTTAAATCCTCCGATCCCTCAGTGCTTTCCGTTGACGGCAGTTTCTATAAGGGTGAAAAAGTCAGCGCTGATCCCGTGACTGTTACTGCTACATATACCTATAACGGCATTAAATATGAGGATAGCTGTCTTTTCTATGTGCGTATTCCCGTTGAGGGTGTGAAGGTCAGCGATAAGGAAATTATGCTCGGTATCGGTGATACTTCGGTTATCAGTGCAGCTGTATCTCCCCGTAATGCTACCATAAAGGATTATTATTGGTTTACAAGCAACGATTCTGTGGCGTCTGTTGATGAAAACGGTATGATTACCGCAAATTCCGCAGGTACTGCATCGGTTTACTGCATTACTCTTGACGGAAATTTCAGATCTGCCTGTTCCGTAACCGTAACAGAATAAGGAAGGAGTAAAATGGCTGAATTTACTAAGGAAGCTCTTGTTAACCGTTTTTTTAAGGCGGATGACTATTCTGCAGCAACTCTTAGTGATGACCTTCTTAAAAAATATGAAAATCTTGCCGTAGATGTATACAGTACCTGCTAGGTGTCCGTAAGTTAAATCACCTGGATGGCAATACAGAAATTCTCTCGTACAGAGCTATTCGGGTGCCTACGGCGGAGATATTGTTTCGGTTATATATATTTTTATTATGTCAATTAATAATATCGGCGGCGTTGCTGTTTCTCAGCCCCTTATGTTTGCGATAATGGCTCTTGTGACCTGTTTCTTCGGCACGGTGGGTAAATTTGGGTGCTGTTCTCAAATGTCCCGAAAGAGTGCTTTTACAGCCAAAACCTGCACCGCTTACAAAAACTATGTTTTATATTTCTGTGGCATTTATCGCTCCAATAAGACGCAGAATAAAGAGATACAGAAATATCATGCTTCTGCTCAGAGGCCGGGATATTCTCGTTGAAATTATCCGGGCTGTAGTCAATATGTTCCCGCATATTATCAGAACAATACCTCTGTTTTTCTATGATCTTGACGGGCAGAAGAAGGCTTATATGTATAAGGCGCTCAATGAAAGACGTATGCTTATTGCCAAGGAAAATCACGGCAAGCTAAGCGAGGATATGTCCTGTCTTGTTGAAATGCTCTCAGGTAAAGGATGATTGAAATTTTGTATCCGGGCGGAAATTTCCGCCCGTTCTTTTTTACTATAAGGAAATTGCTCGCGTAGTGAGCAATTTAGCTTATAAAAAGAAACACAGACAGCCCCCAAGAATGGGGGCAGAGGGTTGATAAATCGTATGATTTTTTCTTATACATCTGACAGAATTCAGCCTGTAATTCCGCATAATAAACTACTAAAATAAAACGGATAATTATACAAGTATAATGTATAACTATCCGTAATTCATTTTATTCTTGATGTGAAAATATATTGTTGTGCCAGTCCCTTATGAGGTGAGAAAAATTCCGGAAGTCCCTCGGGATACAGCTCCTTTGTTGCGCGTTCTATGTGTCTGTCTACGGGATAGCAATCGGTAAAGCCCAGTGAGAACAGTAATGTGCAGTCAGCAACTTTTCTGCCCACTCCCCTGATTTTCATAAGCTCCTTTCTCGCCTCGTCCTCTGACATTGCGCGGATGGCTTCAAAATCAATTTCTCCCGAGGCTATTTTTCTTGCAGCATCAAGAATGTACGGGACTCTGTAGCCTGCTCTTAAGTATGCTAAATCCTCATCGCAAAGAACTGCTAAGGTTTTTGCATCGGGAAAAGAAAACCCGTCTCCTGTTTTTTCTCCGTACCTCTCAGCCAGCCGTTTTACTATTCCTTTGATTCTCGGAATGTTATTGCAGGCGGAAATAATAAATGAACACAGGGTCTCCCACGGCTCCTGACGGAGAATGTGAATTCCTCCGAACCGGCTGTATGCATCTCTTATAAAATCATCCCTGCAGAGTCTTTCAATAATATCATTATGATTACTTTCAAGATCAAAATAATCAGCCCAGATTTCTCTTACCTCGTACTCGGGAGTGTCAATAAAAAGAAGCCCGTTTCTGCCTTCGTCTTTTATGGTAATTTCCCGTCCGAAGGCAATTCCGCGGTACATATTTTCTGCGATATTCTCCCAACGGAACGCCTGACCGCAATCAAGCGTCAAGCCTATGTTCAAGTTATCCGTACCACAAAATCTTGTGTTATTATGCTCTTTTTGCAGCTCCATTTTTCACTTCCTTTCCTTATTGTCATTTTAAATAAAATTTCCTGAAAATTCTATTTAAATATATCTCCATTTTGTATAGAGGTCAAGTTAAAAAAACTAACTGTATATGTTAAAAGATTAACAAAGTGCCGATGTCAATAATTATTGACAATCAAAAAGTCGGTAATTCAAGGGTTTTAGGGGCAGTTATCAACATTATGAACAAAGTTATGAACATTTTAACACTTTCAGACATATACAATCTGTATAAGTATATTTACATCAAAAATCACGAAAAGAGATCTGTTTTTCAGTGCGGCTTGTTGTCTCTCGTTTTTCAATAGCCGAAATCCGATTTATTTCTACAAATCGGATATAGTGTGTAGATGAAGGAAGGCTGATACAATATGTGCGTTATCCGCAAGAATGTTAAAATATTAACAAAATTTCTTACTTTCATTTTTCCTTATTTTTCCGCAGCAGCGTTGCTTTTTTGCGGCAAATAAAAAAAATACTCCGATTGTGTTTTATTTCTTCAAATATGTCAATAATCACAATATATATTATCGGAGGTTTTTGTTATGCTTAAAGGTGTTAACCGTCAGGTGGTGGAAATCCCCCAGCCTGACAGTGTATATTTTGAGAAAGTCATATTTTTTGTAAAGCCGGGATTCTCAGAAATCGGTGAACAGAAATTAAGAAAAAGTGCGGATGAGGTGATAAGAAATGCCACTCCCCCGCCAAGGCTTAAATCAGACAAAGGCTCATGGAAAAGATTCAATTCTTATCTCAGATTTTCTCTTGCCGCACTTTTGGGATCTGCTGTCACGGCTGTCGGAATGCTTATAATTTTCTGAGAGCACTCCCCTGCCCTTTAATAATTCTTTCTGTTATTCTGCTTTATTTTATTTTCCGTAATTTACTTTCCTACGCAAAATTTTGAGAATACCTCGTTTACTATTTCTTCACTTGCCTTCTTGCCTGTAAGTGTCAGAAGCTCCTCGATTGCACAGTCGATGCTGACATTTACCGCATCAATTGTCAGTCCCGAATCAATGGCGGATTTTGCCTCCCTTATACATTCGAGAGCCTTTCTTGCACACTCATACTGTCTGTCGGCAGCGAGCATTTCCTGAGAAAAATCGAGACCGCCTGTTCCGAGGATTTCTTCAAGGGCTGCTCTGATTTTATCGAGACTGTCACTGTTTTTTGCAGAAAGTGTCACTGTAGCGGGAATGTATAAACTTACATCCTTTTCTGAAAATTCAGGATTAAGATCTGTCTTATTTATAATGGCAAGACACCTTTTTTTACTGCATAATTCAAGAAGTCTTTTATCCTCATTATCGAGAGCTCTGGATACATCAAATACCGCAAGAATGAGATCTGCTGTTTCGATTCTGCTTCTTGCCATATTGACTCCGATGCTTTCAACCTCGTCTTCGGTTTCGCGTATTCCTGCAGTGTCTGCGAGCCTTAAAAGAATGTCTCCTACCCTGACTGTTTCTTCGACGATGTCTCTCGTTGTGCCTGCAATTGATGTTACGATTGAGCGCTCACAGCCCGAAAGCACATTCATCAGAGTTGATTTTCCTACATTGGGCTTACCGCAGATTACGGTGTTGATTCCTTGTGTTACTGCCTTGCCGCTGTCATATCTTCTGATCAGATTCTCCAGTTCATTCTCACTTTCGGAGAGTGAATTGTATAATGTATCTGTTTCTACGGCAGGTATATCCTCATCGGGATAATCACTCCATACAGCAAGAGCAGCTGCTGTGGAAATAAGTGTAGAACAGATGTTGCCTATCTTTTTGCTGACATTTCCCTGAAGAGTATTTCTTGCTGCATTGAGTGCAGCTTCACCTGAGGCAGAAATAACATTCATTACGCTTTCTGCCTGAGCCAGGTCCATTTTCCCGTTAAGAAATGCTCTTTTTGTAAATTCACCGGGTGTTGCAGGTACGGCACCGAGGCTGAAAACAAGTCTTAACACCTTGTTCATTATAAATAGACCGCCGTGACAGCATAATTCGCAAACGTCCTCACCGGTGTAGCTTTTAGGTGCACGGTAAACCACCGCAACAGCCTCGTCAATAGGGGAGTCTCCGTCAGAAATCTGTCCGTAAGCGGCAGTGTATCCTTTCATTTCCGACAATTTTTTCCCTGAAAATGCTGAAAAGCACTTTTCTGCTATATTTATTGCATTTTCGCCTGATATTCTGATTATTCCTATTCCGCCCGCCGCATTGGGGGTGGCAATTGCAGCAATTGTAGACATATGTAAATCCTCTGTGCCTTACTATATTATTATAATTATTATATACATCTTACAACAATATTGCAATATGGTAAATTCCGTGTTATAATTATTCGTTATTAATTACTGTTTAAGGAGTATTCAGATGGATTATTTTTCCGGAAAATATGACATTGCTGTTATTGGTGCGGGACATGCCGGTATTGAAGCAGCCCTTGCCGCTGCAAGGCTCGGAAGCAGGGTAGTGTGCTTTACCATAAATCTTGACTGGATAGGTAATATGGCATGTAACCCTTCAATCGGCGGTACATCAAAAGGACATCTTGTCCGTGAAATTGATGCATTGGGCGGCGAAATGGGTGTTGCTGCAGATAAGAATACGCTTCAGAGCCGTATGCTTAATTTAGGTAAGGGACCTGCCGTACATTCTCTGAGAGCGCAGATTGACAGACGTGAATACTCAAAATATATGAAAAATGTGCTTGAAAAGCAGGAAAATCTCACTCTTATCCAGGCAGAGATCACCTCACTTAACAGAATGGATAATTCCTTATGGGAATTAAAAACTCAGCTTGATTGTGTTTATCATGCCGAATGTGTAGTTCTTGCTACCGGTACCTTCCTTGACGGTAAAATTTATGTAGGGGATAAGGTCTATTCAAGCGGTCCTGACGGAATGTTTCCCGCAATCGGTCTTTCAGAATCTCTGAAGGAGCAGGGGATAGGTCTTCGCCGTTTTAAGACGGGAACTCCATCAAGAGTTAACAGAAGAAGTGTTAATTTTTCTGAGCTCGAGGAACAGACAGGTGATAAAAGGGTAGTGACTTTTTCGTTTTCCACTACAGATGTTCCCGAAAATATTCTTTCATGCCACATTACATATACTAATGAGGAAACAAAACGTATAATTATGGAAAATCTTCACAGATCCCCATTATTTGGTGGTGTGATAGAGGGTGTGGGCCCAAGATATTGTCCCAGTATCGAAGATAAGATGGTTAGATTTGCTGACAAGGAGCGTCACCAGATATTCATTGAGCCCTGCGGACTTGATACTGAAGAGATGTATTTGCAGGGACTTTCTTCCTCATTGCCTGTTGATGTTCAGGAGGCTTTTGTTCATTCAATCAAAGGACTTGAGCATTGTCAGATAATGAGAAATGCTTATGCTATTGAATATGATTGCGTTGATCCTCTTGAGCTTCGTCCCACGTTGGAATTTCTTAATTATGACGGACTTTTCGGTGCAGGGCAGTTCAACGGATCAAGCGGATATGAAGAGGCTGCTGCTCAGGGCCTTGTTGCGGGAATTAATGCAGCCCGTAAGTGTCAGGGAAAGGAACCCTTTATTCTTGAACGTTCAGGCTCTTATATAGGTACACTTATTGATGATCTTGTGACAAAGGGCTGTAATGAGCCTTACAGAATGATGACATCGCGTTCTGAATACAGACTTATTTTAAGACAGGATAATGCTGATATCCGACTTCTTAAAATGGGATATGAATTAGGTCTTGTGAATCAGGAAAAATATGACAGATTCCTTAATAAGCTCGAACTTATAGATATTGAGCGAAAGAGAACTGAATCTACGGTTATTGCACCTTCAGAGGGTATAAATAATCTTCTTGTTTCACGTGAAACATCGCCGCTTACAACAGGCTGTAAATTGGCAGATCTTATCAGAAGACCGCAACTGAACTACGAATTGTTGACAGAATTTGATAAAAACCGTCCTGATTTACCTTATGAGGTCTTTGAACAGGTTGAAATTGATCTTAAATATGAGGGATATATTAAAAGACAGCTTTCTCAGGTTAACGAAATGCGAAGACTTGAAGAAAAACTTATCCCTGAAAATATAGATTATAAGGATGTAATTAATCTCAGAACAGAGGCAATAGAAAAGCTGTCTAAAATCAGACCAAGAAGTATAGGTCAGGCTTCACGAATTTCAGGTGTTAGTCCTGCAGATATCTCTGTGCTTTTAATTTATCTTGCTAAAAATCAGAGGGGGAATAACTGATGATTTCTAAAGAATTATTGAAAACGTCCTGTGAATCATTAGGAATCTGTATTACTGATCAGGCTATTGACAGATTTGACAGCTATGCTCAGATGCTGGTTGATTATAATGAAAAGGTCAATCTTACTGCAATTACTGCTCCTGATGACATAGTTATAAAGCATTTCGCAGATAGTCTTTGCTTAATGAAATATGTCGATCTTGACGGAAAAAGTATAATTGATGTCGGAACAGGTGCAGGTTTTCCCGGTGCTGCACTTCTCTGTGCAAACCCCTCATATAATATAACTATGATAGATTCTGTAAATAAAAAGCTGGATTTTATCAGATTTTTGCTTAAGGAGCTCGGCCTTCAGGGTAATGTTATTACTATTCGAGCTGAAGATGCGGCTAAGAAAGGTGAGTACAGAGAAAAATTTGATGTTGTAACCTCCCGTGCGGTTGCTTCTCTTAATGTTCTTGCCGAGTATTCTGTTCCTCTTGTAAAGGTCGGAGGCGTTTTTGCACCGCTTAAGGCTGTGCTTTCAGTTGATGAGGATCAGAGAGGATGCTCAGCTATAGCGAATCTCGGTGCTAAGGTTATGGTAAAAAACAGATATACTATTCCTGATGGAAGTGAACGAGAGATAATCATTGCAAAAAAGATATCGCAAACCTCGGCAAAATACCCGAGAGCCTTTGCACAGATATCAAAAAAACCGCTTTAATTCTCTCAAATTACAAAAAAATACATACAAATTTCATTATTATTTGCATTATTGCTGTGGTATTCTATGTTTGCAGGACAAACCTGCTGAATATCACAGCTTTTTGTTTTGGTGTCATGATGATCAGAAATAGAGTTAAAACAGGCGGATCTATTCTTCTGATACCTATAGAGGATATCAGGCCTGCCGAATACTCATCAAGAAGGGTAGTGTCTCTTGATGAATTACATAAGCTTGCGGATTCTATCAGCTCTGTAGGAATTCTCAATCCTCTTACTGTTATGTCGGATGAAGACGGTTGTTACCGTGTGATTTCAGGCGAACGAAGACGCAGAGCAGCTATTATTGCAGGCTGTACAAGTCTTCCGTGTATTCTGATGTCTGCCGATGACTGTAATTGTATGCTTTATAATATTGCTGAGAATATGCACCGTAAAGAGCTGCATTATCTTGAAATAGCTACAATTATTGATGAATTGCACGGAATATACACAATTAGTGAACTTGCTGAGAGTCTTTCGGTGTCTGAAGGTGTCATTTTATCAAGAAAACGTTTACTGGCTCTTAATGATAATGTTAAATGGAAAATCATAAGCGGTAGTATAAATGAGGCTACTGCCAATGCAATAGCAGGAATTGATGATTCTGGCAGACAGAATGATATTGTTGATCTGATTATTTCTACAGGATGCAGCTTCAGAGAGGCTTATGAAATGACAGAGAAATCTCCGAAAAAGTCTATATTTGCCGCACATTACAGAGATTTCAGGATTTTTGAAAATACCATTGAGCATGCAGTTGATACAATGCAGGCATCAGGTATACGTGCAGAGTGTACTAAAACAGCTGATGACAGCAGGATAGTATATTCTGTCATAATTGACAAGTTGATTTAGAGACATTGTCTCTTTATCATA
>JAZRNB010000022.1:0-42522 GCA_045647985.1 Acutalibacteraceae bacterium | reverse complement strand
AGCCTTCCTTCTTAGCAACAGAAGCAAAGTAGGTATATTTATTTCTTGCCTGGCTTTCGCCCGCAAAAGCTTCCATTAAATTTTTCTCTGTTTTTGTTCCCTTAAGTTCCATTTTTATTTCCTCCTGAATTTGTTATATTACCCGACATTCGGGGCATTTGCAATGGATAACAAGCTCGTAATCATCAATTTCGCAGCCGGTAGCATTTTCCATTGTTTCGGAAAGACCGGGAATACTTAAATCCTCAACCTTACCGCAGCCGGTACATATTATATGCTCGTGGGGAGCGGGATTTCTGTCAAACCTGTCGGGCTGACCCGACTGACAGATTCTTCTGATGCTTCCTTCATCAACCAATCCGTTAAGGTTATTATATATTGTAGCACGGACAATTGATGGATATTCCTTTTTTGCCAATAAAAATATTTCTTCAGCGGTAAAATGGCCGCAGTTTTCTCGCATAACCTTAATTATTGCAGCCCTTTGCTTGGTCATTTATATCGCCTCCTGTTTTTTGAATCGTTCTAAATTTATTATAATCATTCTAAATAAAAAGTCAAGAGGTTTTATAAACTTTTTTCATTAAATCAATCGCCTTTTATATCATCAAGATAATGCAGCAGACTGAAATCCTGTCCGAGTGCAGCCTTAAGATAGCTTTCAGTAAGTCTGTTCAGAACCTTTATCGAATTCTCCTGAAGCTCGAAAGAAAATATTTTTGAAAAATCAGAAAAGCAGATATGCCTCATAGCGGATATAACAGCAATGCCCGCCTCCGGAATTGCCATTCCTCGTCCGCAGCTTCTGCAGAAAAGTCTGCCGTCAGCACAGTTGAAATACATAACATCCGTTTCATATTCCGAACAATTGTCACAGGCTATAAGAGACGGCATATAGCCCGCAATACAGGAAAGCCGCAGCTCAAATACAGACTTCACAAGAAGAGGAGCTTTTACACCCTTTGCAAGGAAATGAAAGCTGTTCAGAAGAAGCCTGAGATACACCTCTTCCTCACATTTATCGGGTACGCACTTCATTACTACCTCACAGAAGTACTGTGAAAGAGTAAGAATTTCCATGCTGCCGCGAAGATCAAAAAACACTTCCTTTATAAGTGCCTCGTTTATATTATATACATTATTTTTCTCGGAGAATGTAAAATCGCAGTAACAAAAAAGAGAGGTGCCGCCGTGAAGACGGTTTTTCGTACCTCTTGCACCCTTTGCAAATGCACGTATTATACCTCTGTCACGGGTAAGCACCCACACAATTCTGTCTGCTTCACCTGTTACAGAGGTTTTTATTACAACTCCGTCAACAGTAAACTTTTCCATTAATCAAGACCGAAATTATGAATAAGACCTTCACGGTTACGCCAGTCTTCCTTAACCTTAACCCAGCATTTGAGATTAACTCTGCAATCAAAGAATTTTTCCATATCGTGGCGGGCTGCAGTGGAAATTCTTTTGAGCATAGCACCGTTTTTACCAATGATGATTCCCTTGTGGCTTTCTCTTTCACAGTAGATTGTTGCATCAATATCGAGAATATCACTGTCAGCTCTTTCCTTGAATCGTTCGATTGCCACTGCTGTTCCGTGAGGAATTTCTTTATCTGTATATTTAAGTATTTTTTCTCTTATATACTCCGCAGCAATAACCTTTTCAGGCTGATCTGTAAGTGTATCATCAGGAAAAAGATGCTGAGAGGGAAAGGACAGAGCCTTCAGCTCTTTAAGCAGATCTCCGAGCCCGTTACCGTCAAGTGCGGATACAGGCACAATTGAATTGAAATTATAAAGCTTTGAAAACTCAAGAATACGGGAAAGCAGCTCTTCCTTATTTTCAATGGTATCCACTTTGTTTATAGCAAGAACTGCGGGAATGTCCTCGTTTTTAAGCTTTTTGATAAGGGTAAGCTCCTCTTCCCTTATTTCACCCTTCGGCTCAACAACAAGCAGGCAGGCATCAACATCGCGTATCCCCTCACCGACTGCCTTGACCATTTTTTCACCCAGCTTTGTTTTCGGTTTATGATAACCGGGAGTATCCGTAAAAACAAGCTGAATTGCACCGTCTGTAAGAACACCCATAATTCTTGTACGGGTTGTCTGGGGCTTAGGTGAAACAATTGCAATCTTTTCACCTAAAAGTCTGTTAAGTATAGAGGATTTTCCCACATTGGGACAACCGACAATTGCAATAAATGCAGTTTTCTGTTCTGTCATAATTATTATTCCTCGTCAAGATAGTAAGCGCCGTTTCTCTTGAGTCCCAGCTGAGTAAGTACAGTTTCTTCTTTTTCACGCATACGAAGTGCCTCAATGCCTCCGTTGACATGATCATATCCCAGAAGATGAAGCATTGAATGTACGGTAAGGAAGGCCACCTCTCTGTCGAGGGAATGTCCGTATTCTTCTGCCTGCTCCATTGCCTTCTGCATAGAAATCACTATATCACCGAGAAGTGCTGCGCCGCTTGAGGGATTATGGTCATATACGCCGTTTTCTCCGAGCGGGAATGAAAGAACATCAGTGTCCTTGTCCATATCACGGTATTCGGCATTCAGCTCCTTTATCTGTGCGTTATCCACAAAGCGCACACTGATTTCAGCTGATTCACAGAACTCCTCCATAAGAAGCACTGCATTACAGCAGCGTCTTATAAGAAGTCTTACCCCTGAGGGAACCTTTACAGTATTCTGATCGTTTGTGATGATTACTTTAATTTTGTTTGCCATATAATCTTCCTTTCACGATAATGATTCAATTAATCACGTTTCTTTTCGCCCTTTTCATAGGCCTTTATGATGTCCTGCACAAGCTTATGGCGGACAACATCCTTTTCAGAGAAACGTACTGTTTCTATATCCTCAATTCCTTTAAGAATTTTAACAGCTTCCTTAAGTCCCGATTTCTTACCGTCGGGAAGGTCAATCTGTGTTACATCACCCGTTACAACAATTTTTGAGTTGAAGCCCAGTCTTGTCAGGAACATTTTCATCTGCTCGGGGGTGGTGTTCTGTGCTTCATCAAGAATAATGAAGCTGTCATCAAGTGTTCTTCCTCGCATATAAGCAAGGGGGGCTACCTCAATATTTCCCTTTTCCTGATATTTCTGGAAATTATCCGCACCCAGCATATCAAAAAGTGCGTCATAAAGAGGTCTTAAATACGGGTCAACCTTCTGCTGAAGGTCACCGGGCAGAAAGCCTAATTTTTCACCTGCTTCAACAGCGGGACGGGTAAGAATAATTCTGTTCACCTCTTTAGCCCTGAAGGCTTTTACTGCCATTGCCACTGCAAGATATGTCTTACCGGTACCTGCAGGGCCTACACCGAAAACAACAGTGTTTTTATTGATTGTATCAACATATTTCTTCTGTCCCAGAGTTTTGGGCTTAACGGGCTTGCCCGATGTTGTGATACATATACAATCGGAGGACAAGGACGGGAGCTTATCATCATTACCTTCATTTACAAGAGAGATGCAGTATCTTACATTCTGTTCTGTCAGCTGCTCACCCTTATTTATCAGCATTATAAGTCCCTGAAGAGCCTTTGTTGCCTTAGTGACATTTATGTCCTCACCCGTAATTTTAAGCTGTGAGCCGCGGTTTACGATTTCAACGGAAAACTCTTTTTCGAGTAGCTTTACATTTTCATCAAAGCTTCCGAAAAGGCTTACCGCCTGCTCCATTCTGTCTATATTTATAATCTGTTCAAACATATTTTTACCTCAGTGAGTAAGGGCATCAATAATGCCCTCATAGAGTTTTTCAGGGTGCCTCATAAAATTCTCACCCACGTGCTGTGCCTGAAGGCTGTCAGCGGAAAAGAGCTTTGTTTCCATCATAAGCTCGTCCTTATCGTAAACGGTAAGTGTAACATAATATCCGTTTTCAGCCTTTTCCACATTATAATTCACACTGCCCTTGAGCTTTTCTCTGGTTACAACGGAAAATGCCACGGATAATGCCTTTTCTCTTGCAGTTATGGGAATTTCAGTCTGAAGCTTGTCCGCTACGGAAATACCCTCATCGGTGATAGAGAAATAATCATCATCCTCTTTTTCGATGCGTTGTGCAAGACCGTTTTCGTAAAGCCAGTCAAGAGCAGGATTTATTTCAAAGAAATTCACAAGCTCCTTGCTTCTTAAAATTTCCCCGAAGGCTGTTCTTGAAATCTCGCTTCCCACATTTTTAAGTACATAACACAGAAGCACCCGTATACCGAGCTTTGTACGCACTCCGCCGATACCTACATCCTGTGTCATTGCATCAAAATCATTCGCCATATTTCTTATCCTATTCTTAAGTAGTCATAAGGCATTACAGAAACCTCACCTATTATGACCGAGTAATTATTATAGTTAACATAAACACGGACTCCGCCCTCATAGCCTGTGCAGAAAACCCCGTCCTCATATTCAAAGTGCTCTGTTATTCTCCTTGATGTCAGATCCGATAAATTCTTCTGTGCATCAATGCAGAAATCTACCGCCTCTGTAAGAGAATACTCATAATACTTTTCCGAATTTTTATCAAAAGTCCATATATAATGCGGTAGGGCACCGTATTCAACCGCCTTGAGCAGATTTATTGTTGAAATACCGTCCGAATTTGCAGGAGCACCCGAGTACACAACACTACCGTGAATAACAGCAGGAATAAAAGGCACCGCGGTATAATAGTTGGTCTGCACACCGGAAATATCAAAAGAGATACCGTAAAGATAATCTGCATTTCTGACTATATTCATCGGAGCACCTGCAAGCATAAGCTTTGTTTTTGCCGAAACGGCAGAGAGATTACTGCCGAGAGCATTACTGTAGGTAAAATACATACCTTCAGTACCTCCCTGAGTCTCATAACAGGAAACAGAAGTATCGGCAATAGCCATACCCGAAAAACCGTTTTTCTGGATAAAGCCCAGTATATTATTCGTGCCCTCCGCGATTCCTCTTATTCCGAGATAACGCATTTCTGAGTTTTCTTGTTCTTCACCGAGAATTAAAAGATTGCTGACCGCTGAGGTCTTATATTCACCGGAAATACCTTTTGCACAGAAAACAGAGCTTTCCGAAGAAAGAAGATTTGTTTCTGCAAAAATATTAAAATTCTGTGCCTGAGAGAAGCTGAGCAGTGCCCGGAGATCGTTTTTAGAGCCAAGTGCAGCCGAAAGCCTTGTTCCTCCGATAGCGGAACCCCTAAGTCCGTCCTTGAAAATTCCCGATAAAACTGCATTTATTTCATTTATACCCTTTCCCTTGAGAACACTCAGCAAATCTTCAATCTGCTGATAATCCGCATCGGTTTTTCTGCGCTTGCCGTCAATTCCTGCAACAAGTGACAGATTAAGAGGATATTCATTTCCGCATTTATCGGGAGACAGAAGCCCTGCTCTTATAAGAGCCTGTCTTACAGAAGAAGCAACTGCGGTATATGAAGCATTCTGGTCGGAGAGAAGTTCATAGGTTACTGCAATTTTTCCCGTATATTTATCCCCCAAATTTATTTCTCCCTCAGCACCGCTTACGGGAGTTATGATAAACTCGGGATATATTCTGTTTATGTCCTTTTCATCATTCCCCGCACGGAAAACTCTTATAAGTGCATTTTCCGCACCGGAAGTAATTGTTGCAGAAAGTGCCGAATCACTTCTGATTATACCGTAAGCACCGACTGAAGCCGGAATATTCGCCTCGTAATAATCTTTTCCGTAAACAGAAAAGGTAAGTGCGAGATTTTCATCCTCGACTGCTGTGTACATAAGAGCACCCGGGCCGTCCGGCAAAAGGAAGCAATCCTTGAATAAAGAATAATCGTTTCTTACCGAATCATATCTTACAGCACCGAAAAAGGGCATAAATTCTATTGAAAGAAGAGAAAAACCTTCACTCAGAATACATTTTTCCATATCTGCCGACACCTGAAGAATTGTATCGGAAAGAGAAAAATCAACAGGCAAGGTAAGGCTTACTGTCTCCCCCTGCATCATATAGGTAACGGCAGCACCATCCTCTGACTGCTCATATGAAATTTTATTCTTATCAAGAAATGCAGATGAATCAATAACATATATCTTTTCGCCGTCAGTAACCCTTGCAACAAAGGCGGCGGCAAAGGAATTCTTAAAAAGCGGAACAGACGTCCATTTTACGGCTGAATCCCTTGTAACAAGTGCAATTCCCCCGCTTTTTTTATCAAGATACAGCTCAGTCTCATCACCTGATAACAGCTTCACCGTGTCATCATTTTTGTATACGCGTGAATTATTTCCGATACCCTCGGAGTTAATAGTTGAATTTATAGTTACAGTATCAAAGCCCTGTTTCCCGCAGCCCGTAATGCATAGCACAAAAGCTGTAATCAAAAGAAAAACACACAGAAGCCTTGCTGTTTTAATTAACATCTGCATTTGCACTCTCCTGAAAAACCAATCTCAATTATTTTAACATAAAAGGGTAAAAATATCAACAAAAATAACATAAAAAAACACAAACACAAAGAAAATTATATATATTTTGCAATGTTGTGCGGCAATATAAAGACACAACAAAAAGCTGATTTTCAGAAGCATATAAAAAAAGCTCTTACATTTTATCCCCCTGCAGCCTGAAGGAAGCTCGTATTTCCTGATATAAGATAAATTGCTCACAACACGAGCAATTTTCTATATAACAAAAAAAACGGTCTCAGCCTGAAGCCGGGACCGTTTTACTGTTATCTGTCTTCTCTGAAATAAGAAATACCGAGAGATGCGGGAGGCTGATGTTCTCTTTTCTTACGCATGCTTGTAATAACAAGAACAACAATTGTTACTATATAAGGAAGCATTTTGAAAAGCTCCTGGGTTTCTGTACCAAGTCCCTGAATGTAATTATTTGCATTACAAAGAGCACCGAAAATAAATGAGCCTACTATTGCAGATGATGGCTTCCAGAGAGCAAAAATAACAAGAGCTATTGCCATCCATCCTCTGTCACCGAAGGCATTGTTTGACCATACACCGTTAGCATAAGCCCTAACATACTGAAGTCCGCCGAGACCTGCAATTGCACTACCGATACAGGTTGCAACATACTTATATCTGATAACATTGATACCTGCAGCATCAGCTGTTGCAGGGTTCTCACCTACAGAACGAAGATTAAGTCCCACACGGGTGCGATTAAGCACAAAAGCAACGATTACGGCAATAATTATTGCAGCATAAGTGAGGAAATCGTGAGAGAAGAGAATATCGCCTACTGCTCCGAGCTTATCTGCAAAGGGAAGCTTGAGAGCAAAAAAGCCGCTTGTCTTTGTAAGAGCGATTGAAGGCATTCCGCTGTCAACAAGCTTTATAAGAGAACCGCCGAAGAAATTACCGAGACCTATACCGAAGGTAGTAAGTGCAAGACCTGTAACATTCTGGTTCGCACGGAGAGTAACGGTAAGGAAGCTGTAAACAAGTCCCATAAGAGCAGAACCGAGAACGGCACACACCAGGGGAATAAGAACAGCAAGAACTCCGTTCATATTTTCAATGTTATTACCGCAAGCATTCTCATAAAGGAATGCGCCGATAACACCGCTTATTGCACCTACGTACATAATACCGGGAATACCGAGGTTAAGATGTCCTGATTTTTCCGTTACAATTTCACCGGTTGAGCCGAAAAGAAGCGGTACACCTAAAAGTATTGCACGGCAAATAAACTGAACTATCATGCTTTTACCTCCTTCTTGCCGTGACGGAATTTTACAGAATATCTGATTAAAAATTCGCATCCGACAACACAAAGAATAACGATACCTACTACAATATCTGCAAAGGAAGCATTAAGCATACAAGTATCCGCAACCTTGGCAGCGCCGAGTCTGAGGAAGCAGATAACCCCTGTCATAAGCACCATAATAAAGGGATTGAACTGACCGAGCCAGGATACCATAATTGCAGTGAAGCCCTGACCGCCGACAGTATTTGTATTGATTGAGTGGTCAGTACCCGCAACAAGAAGCATACCTGCAACACCGCATATTGCACCGGAAATTATCATTGTACGGACAATAACCTTTTTAACATTTATACCGATATATCTTGCTGTATTCTGGCTTTCACCAACAACGGAAATTTCATATCCGTGCTTACTGTACTTAAGATAAACATACATAATAACGGTAAGAAGAGCAACAATCAGAATATTCACAAGATATCTGTTATTGCCGATAACGGGAAGATTTCCCTCCGCAACAGGCTGAATTGTGTTAGATCCGCCGCCTACTATGTAAACATAATATGCAATAATCTGTGTTGCAATATAGTTCATCATAAGGGTAAACAATGTTTCATTTGTATTGAAAAGAGCCTTGAATACGGCAGGAATAAGTCCCCATACTGCACCTGCAAGTATACTGGAGCCGATAACAACAAGAAGAAGCACGGGGTATGACAGTGTTTTTCCGAGCTCTATCATACAAACCATAGCGGCAAGACCGCCGACCAGTGCCTGACCTTCAGCACCGCAATTCCAGAATTTCATCTTGAATGCCGGAGTAAGAGCAAGCGCAAGACAAAGAAGAATTGCAATATCCTGAAGATATTTCCACAGCATTACCGTAGAACCTGTTTCGATTCTTCCGAAAACACCGCGATACATTATTTCAAAGGTATCGCCGAGGCTCTTTTCTGTAAGAATCATTGAAAGGCAACCCATAAAGAAGACGGAAACAACAATAGTGGCAATGCGGATAAGCCAGGCCTTCCATGCTGCCATATCGTCACGCTTAACAATGTGAATAAGCGGCTCTCTGGTATGCTTAAGCATTTTTTTATCAGCCATTGTCATTCTCCTTTCCGTCACCCTTTGCTTTTGTCATAAGAAGACCGATCTCTTCTTTAGTTGTAGTTCTTGCATCTACAATGCCCGCAATTCTGCCTGAGCCGATAACCATAATTCTGTCACAAAGCTCAACAAGCACGTCAAGATCCTCACCGACAAATATTATAGCAACACCCTTTTCCTTCTGCTCATTAAGAAGGTTATATATCATATAAGATGAGTTGATATCAAGACCTCTTACGGGGTATGCAACCATAAGAACTGTGGGAGATGCTGCAATTTCTCTACCTACGAGAACCTTCTGAACATTACCGCCCGACAAACGGCGGACAGGAGTTGTGGCACCCGGAGTAACAACCTCAAGATCGTGAATAATCTTCATTGCAAGATCCTTGGGAGCCTTTCTCTGCAGGAATATGGAATGTCCCTTTGAATAGCTTCTGAGCATCATATTATCAATAATATCCATATTACCGACAAGTCCCATACCCAGTCTGTCTTCGGGAACGAATGAAAGACGGACACCCATCTCACGTATCTGAACAGGAGTTTTATCTCTGAGATTCTCCTTCTCTTCTGTTTTGGGATTCAGATAAAAAATTTCTCCGGCAGTAAGATGCTGAAGACCTGCAATGGATTCAAGAAGCTCACGCTGACCTGAGCCTGCAATACCTGCGATACCGAGAATTTCACCGCTTTTTGCTGTAAAGGAAACATTATCAAGCATTGTTGTTCCCTGTCTGTCAACACAGGTAACACCGTTTACAATAAGGCGGTCTGCGGTATTTTCAGGCTCACTTCTGGCAATATTGAGCTCTACCTTCTTACCGACCATCATTTCGGTAAGCTCCGATTCATTAGTTTCAGCTGTATTGACAGTACCCACATACTCACCCTTACGAAGAACCGAAACTCTGTCTGACAAGGAAAGAACCTCGTGAAGCTTATGGGTGATAATGATAATACATTTGCCGTCATCACGCATATTGCGAAGAATTGCAAAAAGATTCTCTGTTTCCTGAGGAGTAAGAACAGCAGTAGGCTCATCAAGAATAAGAATATCGGCACCACGGTACAGCACCTTTATAATTTCTACAGTCTGCTTTTCTGATACGGACATAGAATAAATCTTTTTTTCCGGTGCAATATCAAATCCGTACTGCATACTGATTTCCTTGATTTCAGCAGTTGAGCGCTTAAGATCATACTTTCCGTTTTCTATACCGAGGACAACATTTTCTGCAGCAGTAAAGACGTCCACCAACTTGAAGTGCTGATGAATCATTCCTATTTTGTAATTGAATGCATCCTTGGGAGAAGTAATTACTGCTTCCTCTCCGTCAACGAAAATCTGTCCTTCATCCGGAAAATAAATACCCGAAATCATATTCATAAGAGTTGGTTTTCCGCTTCCGTTTTCTCCGAGAATGGAAAGAATCTCACCGCGGTAAGCGGTAAGATTGACATTTTTGTTAGCAACTACTTTTCCGAATCGCTTTGTAATATTTTTAAGTTCAATAGCCGGCTGTTTTGACACGTTGAACCCCCGTTTCTCATAATTCTCAAGAAATTGCTGCAAGTAAAATACAGCAATTTCTTCAAAATCAGTCTAAGACGAGTTTCCTCGTCTTAGACTGCGTGATTGATTTACTGATTAATACTTTTCATCAAGAAGAGTAATACCATCGATTCTGAGATCGAAGTAAGGAGCTGCACGGAACTTGGATTCACAGAACTCACCGTCTTCAATAACCTGTGTATCGGGTGTGAACTTATCATCTGTATCAACGTCAGCTTTATACTCTGTAAGAGTTTTGCCGTCTTTTGTGAAGGTAGCTGTATCGAATACCTTAACAGAACCGTCGAGGATCTTAGCCTTAACTTCAGCAATCTTTTCTACAGTGCCCTTTGCTGCAGCTGCTTCGTTAACATCTGTAAGTACAACTGAACCTGTTTCGATTGTACCTGTCCAGTCTGTTGCGATTTCAGCACCTGTCTGAACGCATTCGATCATATACTTGAAGTAAGGAGTCCAGTCGATTCTTGAAGAAACGATGAATGTCTTGGGGCAAGCAGCGATTGTTGAGCCGTTGTAAGATACATTGGGAACACCTGCTGTTTCACAAGCTGTGGGAGCACCCATTGAGTCAGCGTGCTGGCTGATAAGAACGCAACCGCCGTTGATGAGAGCCTGAGCTGCTTCCTTTTCGAGCTGCTCGTCATACCATGAGCCTGTAAACTTAACATCCATTGTAACTGTGGGGCAAACACTCTTTGCACCAAGGTAGAAGGATGTGTAGCCGGAGATAACTTCAGCAAATGTGAAAGCACCTACATAACCCATCTTAGCCTGTTCAGCTGTGATTTTGCCTGCTACGATCATTTCGTTGAGCTTGAGACCTGCAGCAACACCTGCAAGGAATCTGCCTTCGTAGATGGAAGCAAATGCATTGTGGAAGTTCTTAAGACCTGCTGTATGAGCCTGAGTACCTGTTGCGTGGCAGAATTCTACATCTTCATACTTCTTAGCAGCGTCAATAAGGAAAGATTCGTGACCGAAGGAGTCTGCAAAAATTACATTACAGCCGTCAACCTCGATAAGCTCAACTGCTGCATCATAACACTTGTTTGACTCGGGGATCTGAGTCTTCTGAGCATACTCAACGCCCATTGCTTCACAAGCTGCCTTTGCAGCATCAATGAAGTTCTTGTCGTATGTTGAGTTTTCGTCGTGAAGGAAGATAAAGCCAACTTTAACTTCTTTTAATTCACCTTTTGTTGTTTCCTCGCCTGCTACAGTGGTGTCATCTGCTGCTGCAGTTGTTTCCTCTGTTGTTGTGCCGCCGCAAGCAGCAAAAGCAACTACCATTGAGAGAGCGAGAACGAGAGCGAGTACTTTGAATACTTTTTTCACTTTGGGTTCCTCCAATAAAAATATTTTATCCTATATCAATCATCATCTCTGAAGCTGATACTGTTATCAGTCATCGATTCAATGATTGCTAAAGACCTTAAGTTAACTCCCTGTTCGCGGATCTGCTTTCCGCCGTCCTGGAAGCCTTTTTCAATTGCAATGCCCACACCCTGAAGTGTTGCACCTGCATCCTCTATAATCTTCTTAAGACCGAGCACTGCCTGTCCGTTTGCAAGAAAATCGTCAATTATAAGAACATTGTCCTCTGCCGAAAGATATTTACGGGAAACAAAAATTGTATAGCTTGTCCCCTTTGTAAATGAAAAGACCTCAGCGGTATAAACATCGTTGCCGATATTCTTATGATGGCCTTTTTTGGCAAATACAACAGGAACATCAAAATGCTGCGCTGCAAAGCAGGCAATGGGAATACCGGATGCCTCTACCGTGAGAATCTTGGTTATATTATATTCAGAGAAAAGTCTGTAAAACTCTTTTCCGAGCTCAGAAAGAAGGGACACATCAAGCTGATGGTTAAGAAAGCTGTCCACTTTAAGAATATTTCCGGGAAGTACTGTTCCACAGGAAAGAATCTTTTCTTCAAGCAATTTCATCTGTAATCCCTCCGCTGTTTAATTGAAAACAATGACAGTATAACTCACCGGGACAACAAAATCAAGAAAATTTACAGAAGTTTAATTTTTTTTTATCCTTTTCTGCGTTTTCTACAATTTTAACTGCAAAAACTTTGTTTTTACTTTGCATTTTCGGCAATTTCCGGCAAATATCCGGCTGTAAGAAAAGCAGTAAAATGCTTCAGCCGCAGGGAAAAGTTACAGCACTGCAAAATATTACAAAACTGTTAAAAAATTATTGGTAAAAAACACAAATATTACAATATTGACTTTGATTAATTGTTTATTTAAAATAGATCTACGGACAAACACAGCCCTGCAAAGGCATAAAAAAACTGAAAGGACATATTCCGATGAAAAAAGCAAACAGATTCATAGCACTTTTCCTTGCCGTGCTCATAACCTTCTCATCCGTCGGGCTTACGGCAGAGGCTGCCGCAATAAAGGATGACGTAAATACGGTTGAGGCTCTCATTCAGGGGGACAATCTCGGTGATCTTGCCGGGTGGCTTCTCACAAATATAAATACAAGAAAAGAAAAAATCACAGGCACAATACTGCGTCTTGTTTTCATGCTTGTTGAGGATGATGAAATCAAGGAGCATATTGGTAAAACAAAGCTTAAAACTGCCGACGATGAGACACTTGCAAAAATCCTTGTAAGCTGGCTCAATGCCGATGTTCTCCCGGACTTGCAGGAGGATATTGCTTCCGAAAAGGCTGTACAGGATTTACTGAAAGGCTTTGCAATTGATGTAAGCTCCGTTGATAAGCTTATTGCAACCATTCATAATCTTGCAATAACAAATACTCTCGGCGATATTTCAGGACTCAATGAAAGCAGTCTTATTGTTAAGCGCGATCCTCTGATTCCCCAGTTAAATACACTTGTAACAGTAAAAAATTCCGGAAATCTCGGTGTTGTTTATGCTATTCTGCAGTTCCTCAGCGATAACACCGCCTTTGTAAAGAAGCTTCTTGAGGGAAAGCTGAATCTCGGATCTCTTGCAAGTCTTAATAGCTTAATAAACAGTGAAGTAAAGAAAAGCATCAGTCCTTCTGCCATAAAAGAAATGCTCATTGATGCAGTCGAGCTTGATAAAGCTCCCTTTGTGACAGGTGATGTTGATGAGGATGAAGAGGTTACGGCAAGTGATGCAAGACTGATTCTCCGTTGCTCGGTAGGTCTTGAGCCTGATCTGACAGAAACCCAGCTTGCTGCCGCTGATTGTGACGGTGAAGAGGGTGTAACCGCAGCTGATGCCCGTCTTGCACTTCGTGCTTCCGTAGATCTTGACAGCTTACCCGAATTCAAGGCAGATTACAGCTCATTTACAGCCGATGAAATTCTTGCTGCTGCGTTCCTCAAGCTCCTTACGGGCAGAGATTCCATTGAAAAGGAAGAAGCAGGCGCTGTAATGGATCTTTCAATCTACGGTTTTCTTGAAACGTATGCAGGGGACATTTATGCAAACCTTCTTCTTGACCTTCTCAATAATGATGCAAGACAGCTTCTCAATGACTTCGTCGCTAAGGATAAATCAAATACAATCAAAAAGGTTATAAACGTTAATTATGAGTTCAGACCTGATACATTTGATGCATATCTCGGTGCAGGTAAGGGTAATATGGTTGCACAGCTCAACAATGCCGTAATTACTCTTCTTGAGGTTATACTCACAAAGGATGCATTCAAAAAACTGGCTCTTGAAAAGGGCGGAAACGATAAGCTCAACAGCAATCTCACAAAAACATTCCGCTACATTCTTCCCATCATAAAGGATATTCCCGATCTCGGTGCTGACCTTTCAGGCTTTACGGCTGCAAAGGTAAAGAAAATGTCTGCAGAAGAAATGGCTGTTGCCGTTCTCAAGCTTTTCTTCAAGGGATGGTTCAAAAATGCCAATATGAAGGAAGTAAACAAAACCGTTACCCTCGAGCAGTTGGCTGTTCTTGCAGCAAAATATGCGGCAACAAACGATGAATGGGTACCTGCAGAGATTCTTGCAGCTGCACAGGTAAAGAATGTTGAAAAGTTAGATGACAATGCCTGCATTGAGCTTGTATATGAAATCGGTATGGAGGTTGCGGCAAAGGCTCTTGCACACAACAAAAAGACCACCTATTATTCACTTCCCAAGAATACAAAGGGCTGGACAGGTGATGATTATCTTGATGACATCGTTGACTGGGCACTTGACTTTGTTAAGGGCATCCCGGTAATTGCAGACACTCTCAATATCAAGAGAGGGAAAACAGATGAAAAGGGCGGCTTCTACAAACTCAATGTTGTGCTCAATAATCTCTTTGACCTTTCCTTTATAAAGGGCTGCGGAAACGAAGAATTCACCGTTGAGCTTGAAACAATGATCTTCGACAAATTCCTCGGAAATCTTCTGAACTTTGACATTGAAGCTTCCGTTGCAATTCTTGCGGAAAATGAAGAAGCATCTATCTTCAACCTGAAGATAAACGAGGCTGCAATAAATCTGGCGGATGATCTTCTTACTGCACTTTTTGAGCACGTGGAGATACAGGAGGATTCTGCAGAAGAGGAAACCACCGAAGCTGCGTAAGCGCATAAAAGAATACGTACTGAATACAGCATCCGTATTATTCGGTATCAGCTCACAGTTAAGAGGCTGCAACAAACGAAAGTTTTTTGCAGCCTCTTTTTTACATATTTGCGAAGTTTTTTATTGATTATCTCAAAGAAAAATACTATTATATAAGTAGCATATTACGGGGGAGAATTTATGATACGCAAGGTTTACGGTACAATTGAAGAATTTATTTCGCAAAACAGAGAGCTGGAAACGGAATTGCCGTTTTCCGATAATACTGACATACTGAAAAGAAGTCTTGATATCGGAAAAAAAATCATCCCTAACCGCCTTGCCTGTCAGGCAATGGAGGGATGTGACGGTAATGCAGACGGTACCCCGGGAGAGCTGACATTAAGAAGATACGACCGTTTCGCAAAAGGCGGCGCAGGACTTATATGGTATGAAGCAACGGCTGTCTTGCCCGAAGGTAAAGCAAATCCCCGCCAGCTTTATATAAACGAAGGTAATCTTGATGCTTTTGCCCGTCAGGTTGAACGTATCAAGGAAACTGCATTAAGGGAAAACGGCACAGAGCCCGTTGTCATTATGCAGGCAACACATTCAGGAAGATATTCCAAGCCCGAGGGTGTTCCGGCTCCCCTTATTGCCTACAACAATCCAATATTTGAAAAGGATACCCCCATTGATTCCGACAGAATTGTGACTGATGAATACATAGACCGTGTAAAAGAAGCACTTATTAATGCTTCGATTCTTGCTGAAAAAGCCGGCTTCGACGGTGTTGACATAAAGGCCTGCCATCGTTATCTCAATTGCGAGCTTCTTTCCGCATATGAAAGAAAAGGCAGATACGGAGGTTCTTTTGAAAACAGAACAAGACTTTTAAGGGAAAGCATTCTCGGAGCTATGGAGGTAACGGATAATAGCTTTATTGTCTCAAGCCGTATGAATGTCTATGACGGCTTCCCTTACCCTTATGGCTTTGGTGTAAGAGAGGATACGGACATTGATGTTGATCTGACAGAACCGACAGAACTTATTGAAATTCTTGCCTCCTACGGAGTAAAGCTTCTTAACATAACAATGGGAAATCCCTATTTCAATCCACATGTAAACCGTCCCTTTGCAAAAGGCGGATATGTTCATCCCGAGCATCCTCTGGAGGGCGTTGCAAGAATGCTCAACGGCATTGCCGAAATAAAAAACTCGGTTCCTGACATAAAAATTATCTCTTCTGCACTTTCCTACCTTGGTGTTGCAGCTCCCTTTGTTGCCGCAGGCTTCATAGAGCAGGGCGGATTTGACATTGCAGGCTTCGGAAGAACAATATTTGCATATCCCGATTTTGCGAAGGATATTCTGACAAAGGGAGAGACAGACAAAAACAAAATCTGTCTGTGCTGCGGAAAATGCACGGAAATTATGCGTACTCCCGGAGGTACACCGGGCTGCGTAATAAGAGACAAAGAGGTTTATGCACCCATATACCGAAAACAATGCGGAGGTACTGAAAATGAATAAAATTGCAGTAATATCGGGAGTTTCCGCAGGAATAGGTCTTGCCACCGCAAGGCTTTTTACAGAAAACGGAATAACCGTAGTGGGAATGGGCACAAGAGAAAGGGTTGAAAATGCCCCCGAAGAGAATTTTATTTATGTAAAGGGCGATGTATCATCCGCTGAGGACCGAAAAAGGCTCATTGAAGCAGCATTATCCCTTTCCGGCAGAATAGATATACTTGTAAATGTGGCAGGAGTTGCACCGAAAATAAGAGCCGATCTTCTGGAAATGACAGAGGAAAGCTATGACAGAGTAATGGACATTAATACAAAAGCCATGCTTTTCCTTACACAGGCAGCAGCAAATGAAATGATAAAAAATGATGGGGATGAAAAAGGGGCAATTGTGAATATATCCTCACTTTCAGCATACACCAGCTCCGTATCCCGAGGAGAATACTGTATATCAAAAGCAGGAGTTTCTATGATAACAAAGCTTTTTGCTGACCGCCTGTCGGAATACGGTATTCCCGTAAACGAGGTGCGTCCGGGTATAATTGCAACTGATATGACAAGCAAGGTTAAGGAAAAATACGATACACTTATTGAAAACGGACTGCTTCCCATAAAAAGATGGGGCTCTCCCGAGGATGTTGCAAAGGCAGTATACGCACTTGTGAACGGTTCACTCCCCTACATCACAGGGCAGTCGCTTGATGTTGACGGCGGTTTTCACATAAGAAGGTTATAATTTATGGAGTACATTTACTTTGATACCGTAGTTGTAGGCACGGGGGCGGCAGGCTATAATGCCGCAGGTGAGATAAAAAAACGCTGTGACAAAAGCGTGTGCATTGTCACGGAAGGAGTAAATACGGGCACATCCCGGAACACCGGAAGCGACAAGCAGACATATTATAAGCTGTCTCTTTCGGGAGACACGCCCGACTCTGTCCGGGAAATGGCAGAAAACCTCTTTTCCGGCGGCTCAGTTGACGGGGATAATGCCCTTTGCGAAGCAGCTCTTTCTTCGGAATGCTTTTATAATCTCTGCTCTCTCGGAGTCCCCTTCCCTGTTAACAGATACGGTGAATATGTAGGCTATAAAACAGATCACGATCCCTTTACAAGAGCCACCTCGGCAGGTCCTCTTACATCAAAATTTATGACAGAGGCGTTGGAAAGACAGGCAAAGCATCTCGGTGTGCCTGTTTTCGATAATCTGCAGGCTGTCGAGATAATAACCGATAATAATTCGGTAAAGGGACTGTTGTGTCTTGATAAAGAAAACGGAGAATATAAAATTTTCCGTTGCAACAATATTGTTCTTGCAACGGGCGGTCCTGCAGGAATATACGAGAACACTGTTTACCCCACGGGACACACGGGCTCAACGGGACTTGCACTGTCGGCAGGTGCCTCCCTTCAGAATATGACAGAATGGCAGTACGGTCTTTCAAGTGTAACTCCGAAATGGAATGTTTCGGGAACATATATGCAGGTGCTTCCCCGTTTTGTTTCCGTCGACACAAGCGGTAATGAATATGAGTTTCTGGCTGATTATTTTTCCGATATCCATGAAGCTCTTTCCTTTGTTTTCTTAAAAGGCTATCAGTGGCCGTTTGATTCAAGGAAAGCTGAAAACGGCTCATCTAAAATAGATCTTGCAGTGTATGATGAGTGTATAAAAAAGAACAGACGGGTTTTTCTTGATTTCACAAAAAACCCCTTCGGCCTTAACAGAATTGAATTTTCACGGCTGTCAGAGGAAGCATTTACATATCTTAAAAATGCCGATGCCCTTTTCGGTACTCCCATTGAAAGACTCAAAAAAATGAATCTCCCTGCTGTAGAATTATACAAATGCAAGGGAGTGGATTTAGAAGAGGAAATGCTTGAAATTGCCCTGTCCTCACAGCATAATAACGGCGGAATTGCAGTTGATTTGTGGTGGCAGACCTCTGTAACCGGCCTTTTCGCAGCAGGTGAATGTGCAGGCACTCACGGCGCTGCCCGTCCAGGAGGCTCTGCTCTTAATGCAGGGCAGGCTGGCTCGCTGAGAGCAGCAAAATTCATCTCACAGAAGCCTGAAACAATTACCGATGACAGTGCATTTTTTGCCGTTGCAGAAAAAGCTCTGCAAAAGCACAAGGAGTTTAGAAAAGAATTAACGGGAGCAGAAAACACGGCAGAAAAGCTTCTTTTGAATATCAGAAGACAGATGAGTGAATCTGCAGCTGCAGTGAGAGACATAAAGGCAATAGCAGCTCTTACAAAAAACCGCAGAGAGGAGCTCTCCCGTTTTCCCCACGATGTAAAGGCAACTAACACAGAAGGTCTTATTGCGGCTTACAAATATTACGATGCTCTTCTTACAGGCACTACAGTGCTGATTTCCATCGAAAATTATTGGAAAGAAACTGCATTCACAAGAGGCAGTGCAATTTACATAAATACAGACAAAGCCCAAGGCTCGGAAAATCCCGCTGACAGGATACAGAGCATATCATTTGCTGACGGTGAATTTTCCGTAAGCTGGCGAAAAGTCCGCCCCATACCTGAAAATGACGGTTTTTTTGAAAATGTATGGCGGACATACAGAGAAAACAAAAATATATTTTAAGGTGATATTATGCACACTTCAGGACTTGTATCAATATCATTCCGTGGAAATACTGTCGCGGAAATAATAACGGCAGCAAAAAATGCAGGACTTTCCTGCATAGAATGGGGAAGCGATGTTCACGCCCCCTTTGACGATACTGAAAAGCTTACGGAAATTGCTCAATTGCAGAAGGAAGCAGGCCTTTACTGCTGCTCCTACGGCACATATTTCCGCCTTGGAGTCACGGATATTTCCCTTCTTGAAAAATATATTACCGCAGCAAAAATTCTGGGTACAGACATATTAAGACTGTGGTGCGGTAATAAAGGCTCACATGATTACACCGCGGAAGAAGAAAATAATCTGTTCAGTCAATGTCGGCTGGCATCGGAAATTGCAGAAAAGAACGGTGTCACTCTTTGTATGGAATGTCACAACGGCACATATACGGACACCAAGGAAGGGGCAATAAAGCTGATGAAAGCAATAAACTCCCCTGCATTCCGTATGTACTGGCAGCCAAATCAGTTTGTGTCCTCTGAAGAAAACAAGCAGTATGCAAGGCTTATTGCCCCGTTTACAAAGCATATACACATTTTCAACTGGACGGAAAAGGAAAGATTTCCTCTTTCCGAGGCTGAAGAATTATGGAAGGAATATCTCTCGTATTTTGATGGAAGGCACACTCTTCTGCTTGAGTTTATGCCCGATGACAATATAAATTCTCTGAATACCGAAGCAGAGGGGCTTAAGAGGCTGATATCATGAAAGCGGTATTTTTATGTAATGACAAAAACAATCCTTTAAGGATATACGATGAAAACACAAGAAAACGGTTAAATAAGCTTTCGGGAATTACGGATGAGGTGTTTTCCCGTGAGGAGGTTCTGAAAAATTCTGAGCTTTTCAGGGACACGGAATACATTTTCTCCACCTGGGGTATGCCCGTTTTTACGGAAGATGAAATACGGAAGATTTTCCCGTCCCTTAAGTGTGTTTTTTACGGAGCCGGAACAGTTCAGTTTTTTGCAAGACCGTTTCTTAACAATAATGTTAAGGTGTTTTCATCATGGGCGGCAAATGCTGTCCCCGTTGCGGAATATACAGTAGCGCAGATCATTCTTGCAAACAAGGGCTTTTTTGCCACATCCCGTTTTCAGAGCATCGGAGCTCTCACAGAGGCTTCTGCTCTGAAAGAGCACTATCCGGGCACATTCGGCGAGAGTGTGGGACTTATAGGTGCAGGGATGATAGGCTCACTTGTAGCAGAAATGCTTAAAAGCTACAGAATAAATGTAAAAGTCTTCGACCCGTTTTTAAGTGATAAAAAAGCTGAAAAGCTGGGGGTTACAAAATGCTCTCTTGAAGAAATTTTCACAGATTGCTTTGTGGTTTCAAATCATCTTGCAAATAACGCAGAAACGAAAGGCATACTGAAGAAAGAGCATTTTGCATCCATGAGAAAATATGCAACATTTATAAATACGGGAAGAGGCGCTCAGGTCATTGAAAAGGATTTGTGTGAAATTCTTAAAGAGAGACAAGACCTTACGGCAATACTCGATGTAACCGATCCCGAGCCTCCCGAAGAAGGACATCCCTTCTTTACACTCTCCAATTGCATACTTACCCCCCACATAGCAGGAAGCTACGGGGATGAAGTAAAAAGAATGGGAGAGTATCAGTTGACTGAATTTGAAAAATACCTGAAGGGCGAACAAACGGAATATGAAGTCACACTTAAAATGCTTGAAACAATGGCATAAGAAAACTGCTGTGAACAACATATTTTTCCTATCGGAAAGAAACCTTTGCTTCGTACAACAGAATAAATTAAATGTAAGGTGAAACAATATGGATATAAAAGTACTTAAAAATAATCTTCTGAATGAATACAAATACCGCACAGAGCTTCACGCACATACCTCACCTGCCAGCTCCTGCTCACAGATCCCCCCCGAGGAATTAGCCGAAATTTACAAAAATCTCGGTTATGATGCCGTAACGGTTGCAAACCATTTTTCTTTCAACTATCAGGACAGCAACAAGCAGCAGGTTATTGACAGATTTTTCGGGGATTTTGAAAAAGCACAGCAAAAGGGAAAGGAAATCGGCATAAATGTTATTCTTGCGGCTGAAATCCGTTTTGAAGAAAACGAAAACGATTATCTTATTTACGGTGTCACACGAAAAATGATGGAAGAGATTTATGATCTTCTCCCCTATGGTGTGGAAAATTTCAGGAAGGTCTACAGCATGCCGGACAGCGTATTCCTGCAGGCACATCCCTTCAGAGAGGGGATGGAGAAGGTTGATCCTGCACTTTTAGACGGTATTGAGGTGTTCAATCTCCATCCGAATCATAATTCAAAGGTAGGTATTGCCGCAGTTTATGCAAAGGAGCAGAATTTCTCTATAGTAACGGCAGGCTCGGACTTCCATCACCCGAACCGCAAGCACGAGGGAGTATCGGCAATACTTACAAAAACTCTCCCTGAGGATTCTTTTGATATTCCAGATATCCTTAAAAGCGGAGATTACCTTCTTGAAGCAGGCAGAAACAACATAATAATTCCGTAAGAATACAGATGCAAAGATATAGTATTTTCAGAAGATGATGAAATCACAAAAAATGCGAAAGGCAGTCAAAACACCAATTGCAGCCAGAGAATGTTTTATCTATTGCCTTTTTGTGTTTTTTAGGATAAAATAGTATTGATCACGGGAATTGTATCAAACAGATCATTCCTGTTAAGAATCTGTTCAGGAGTTGATATAAATTATGAGTTCTTCAAAAGCACCCTCTAATGCTATCCGTCCCTTCGGTTGGGCAGATAAAATCGGTTACTCATTGGGCGATATGGGCTGTAATTTCTCTTTCCAGCTTGTATCAACCTATATGCAGCTTTTCTATATGCAATATATCGGCATAAACGAAAAGGCTTATGCGGTAATTATCATTCTTTCAAAAATCTTTGATGCCTTAAATGATATTGTTATCGGTAACCTTGTTGATACAAAGAGAATCGGCAAAAAGAGTAAATATATGCCCTGGATTCTTCTCGGCGGTGTCACTCTTATAATTTTCAATGTAATGCTCTTTGCTCCCGTTAAGGATTTCTCCGAATGGGGTAAGTACATCTGGTGTCTCGGTGCGTACTGTCTCTGGTCAATTGCCTACACTATGGTTAATGTTCCTTACGGCTCTCTTCATTCCGTTATTACAGATGACCCTCAGCAGAAGGTATCTCTTTCCACCTTCAGAAGCATCGGTGCTGCTCTTCCCGGAATTATTGTTATGATGGTGCTTCCCAAGGTTTTATATGATACAAAATTAAACGACATCGGTGAACCTGTTGAGGTTCTCAAGGGTGCTTCACTTCTGCCTGTAGCTCTCGTATTCGGTGTTGTTGCACTTGTTGCTTTCTGGGGCACAACAAAGCTGGTAAAGGAAAGAGTAAATCACAAGTCAGACAATAATGCAGTAGGCTTCAAGGCTATTATGTCTTCCGTGAAATCATTCTTCACAAACCGTGCTATGATCGGTGCAACAATTGCTTCCGTTGCCTCTGTTGCTCTTTTTAACTCCACAATGTCACTTAACAATATGGTGTTCCAGTATTTCTTCCATGACACAAGCAAAATGGGACTTGCTATGGTAGGAAGCTATGCTCCTATGATTGTATTTATGGCTCTTATGGGCAAGCTTACAAAGAAATTCGGTAAAAAGAGTGTTATTGTCACAGCTATGCTTATAGGTGCTGTATCGGGCATTGTCTCTCTTGTTCTTCCGATTTCACCTGATTCAACAGGTATGATACTTTACGTTGTTTGCCTTATGGGACTTAATCTCGGTAATGCAGGCTTCCAGATTTCCGTATGGGCCATTATCGCTGACTGTATCGAGGTTTCCTACAGACAGACCGGTAAAAGTGAGGAAGGCTCACTTTATGCACTTTATTCATTCTTCAGAAAGCTGGCACAGGGTATCGGTCAGGCAGTTGTCGCTCTCGGTCTTTCCTCAATCGGATTTATTGAAGGTGAAAATGCTGTTCAACCCGATGATTTCGGTGTAAAGGTAAAATCCCTCTACTTTATTCTTCTTGCTGCAGGCTCTCTTATTGCATTCCTTTCCATGAAATTCATCTACAACATCGGCAAAAAGGAAGAGGATGCCTTCGCACAGACCTCGGCAGAATAAAAAAATCCGCAGCTGTAATAAATTCAAGGGGAAACAAAATCTCTGTTTCCCCTTGCTATTTTTTTTCAGATGATATATAATCTCCTTACCTCTTCACTATTCATTTTTTAATATGCGGGTGTGGTGGAATTGGCAGACACGCAAGATTTAGGTTCTTGTGCCAAAAGCATGCAGGTTCGACCCCTGTCACCCGCACCAGAAGTCCGTACTGACCCTTTGGTCGGTACGGGCTTTTTTTGACAGGGGGGGCGAACATTATGAAGGTCTGAGCGTAAAGAAAACAGTCCGGTGGACTGTTTTTAGCGAGGAGCAGTGAGGCGGGTACTGCACACAAGGTGTGCGGTCGCCGAGCTATCGTATGCAAGGCAATGCCGTAGCAGACGGCGGCAGAGTATTTTTCTCTGATGGCAAGCCCTTTGTAGCAATAGGCTTCAGTCTGTGGCATCCAAGCGGAAATACAGATGAGCTTCTTTCGGCTGTAAAGGAAAATATTCCACACCAAGCGGCAATTCCCGATTAATAATTTAAATCCACGGGCTGTAAAAAAACGAATGTTTTTTACAGCTCCTTTTTGTTGCATTCAGGCGGATAAAATGTTATATTAGAATAAATATTGCATAACGGAGAAGAGAAATGATAATAAGACCTTACAAAGAAACCGACCGAGAGGCAATGCACGATATCTGCCTTTACTGCGACGGTCCCGACAATTACTCGGAGGACACAAAAAATTTCCTTTTTGCAACATACTGCGACTATTATATAGAAAAAGAGCCCTTCAACTGCTTTGTTGTTGCCGATGAAAACGATAAAGCCATCGGCTATATAATCTGTGCCGAGGATTATGACCGCTTTATAAAGATTTTCAACGAAGAATACTTTACAAGAATACCTGAAACTGACACGACAAGCAGATTTTATGCTTCAACCTCTACGGTAGTTCAGGAAAAATTCAAAAAAGACTACCCTGCCCATCTTCATATTGACATCTTACACGGATATCACCGTCTGGGACTGGGCCACAGACTTATGGATGCACTTATTTCCCACTTAAGAGCAAGAGGAGTAAAGGGTGTTGTGCTCAGTGTTAACCCACAGAATGAAAAAGGGGTAAACTTTTATATAAAGTACGGCTTTGACCTTCTTGAAGAAGCACCCGACTGTATTGCATTCGGAATGAACTTACAGAATAAGGAGAATTGATAATGAAAAAATCCTCAGAATACCTTAACAATCTTATGAGAATCCTTGCAGAGGTTACCGAAAAGCAGATGACTGCCATTGACCGCTGCTCCGAAGCCTTTGCGAAGGCGCTCAGAGAAGATAACACAATTTTCCTTTTCGGCACAGGACATTCCCATATGCTTGCTGAGGAGCTTTTCTACAGAGCAGGCGGTCTTGTAAAGCTTCAGCCTGTCCTTGAAACATCACTTATGCTTCACGAATCAGCTTCAAAAAGCACCGAAATCGAAAGACTTGAGGGCTACGCTGAAATTCTTTTTAATTCCTACAATATGAAAAAAGACGATGTAATTGTCATTGCATCAAACTCGGGCAGAAACGGAATTCCTGTTGATATGGCACTTCTTGCAAAGGAAAAAGGCCTGACCGTTATTGCCCTTACAAGCATAAATCACTCAAAAGCAGGAGCATCAAGACACAAAAGCGGAAAAAGACTTTTTGAGATTGCGGATATTGTACTCGACAATATGGGTGAATTGGGCGATGCCTCGGTGGATTTTCCCGAGCTCGGAAGAAAGGCCTGTCCCACCTCCACATCAATCGGTGCTGCAATTCTTCACGCTGCAGTTGCGGGAGCTATCGAAATGATGCTGGCTTCGGGTATCACTCCTGAGGTTTATTCAAGCAGCAATGTTGACGGTGGAGATGCCATAAACGAAGCATTTATAGAAAAATATAGGGGCACAATAAAATCACTTTAAGAGGTTCGGTATGGCTGTTATTATTAATGAAGCCTTCCGAAAAAAGGCTCAGGCACTGAAAGCTCCTCTGCTTACAACAGAGGCTTTCCCTGTAAGTATTGTTCAGATTACAGATGACAAAAACGGATATCAGGGGCTTTGCGTAAAGAAGCTTTCGGATGCGTTTTTTCCTCTTGAGATAAAAAGCGGCGAGGAAATTCTTTTTGATTTCGGTGACCACATTGTTGGCTTTCTCAGCATTTCCTTAGAAAATGACGGACTTATAAAAATAACCGATTCCCCAGTAAAGCTTCAGTTTTTCTTCGGTGAGTTTCCTCTTGAAATTATAACGCCTCCCGAGGAATATAAAGGAGGATTGGGAAACGGCTGGCTTCAGAATGAAGAACGCTCTTTTGTCTTTACCCCCTGCACTGCACAGCTTGACAGACGCTATTCATTCCGTTATCTCAGAATAAAAAGAACCGACAGTGCATCCTTTCCCGTAAAAATATCATCGCTTAAGGCAGCTGCGGTTTCTGCAGTCGACATAAAAAAGGCGCCGCCTTCTCCGTCTGAGGATAAAACATTCACAAAAATATACGAAATATCGGTTAAAACGCTCAAGGAATGTCAGCAGGATGTTTTTGAGGACGGTCCCAAGCGCGACAGAAGACTGTGGATAGGCGACCTGAAGCTGCAGGCTATGACTGACTACGGCATATTCAGAAATCTCGATCTTATAAAGCGGTGTCTTTATCTTTTTGCTTCTGCTACGGGTGAGCATAAAATGGTGGCTCCCTGCATTTTTCCCGATTCACCACCCTTTGTTGACGAATGGGTTTTCGGGGATTATTCACTGTTTTTTATTTCCTGCCTTTATGACTGGTATAAAAATACCGGGGATATCACACTGGTTGAAGAGCTTTTTCCCATCGCATATACTCAGTTTGAGGTAATTTCGGAAAAATTCATAAAAAATGAAAAAAGAATCGATCTTAACTGCTTCATTGATTGGTGTCCCGGACTTGACAAAACTACTGCGTTCATAGGTGTTTATATTTATACCCTGAGACAGCTTAAAGAATTATCAGCTTCTCTCGGCCACGAAACAAAAGCCATCATCAGGGAAACAGAGCTTGCTTCCGAAGCATTGATATCCTACCTGGATGAAGAAAACGGACTTTTCACCACGCCCTCAGGACAGATTTCTTATCACTCGCAGATATGGGCTGTACTTTCGGGTGTACTGCCAAAAGAAAGGTCAGCGGAAATATTAACAGGAATAGAAACATATGATACCGATTTTACAATGCGCACACCATATATGATGCACTATTATATCGAAGCACTTTATAACTCCGGTCTTAAAGACAAAGCACTCAGCTTCATTAAAGATATATGGGGAAAAATTGCAGATGCAGGCTTTGACTGCTGTCCTGAAATATTCAACACGGAAAACCAGTTTGAATCCCCCTACCACGCACCTGAAATCAATTCAGCCTGTCACGCCTGGAGCTGCACCCCCGCCTACTGGCTGAAAAAATTATTGCAATAAAAAAAGGATGTGAGAATATGGCAGATTTACTCAATTACACTTGCCCCTCTTGCGGAGGAAAGATTGAATTTAATCCCAAAATTCAGAAAATGAAGTGTCCTTATTGCGACACGGAATATGAGACTGATGCCCTCATGGAAGCCGGTGAAGCACAGAATTCTGCCGAAACAACACAGGACAGCTTCCAATGGGATGAAAAGGATAACAAAAACTGGGAAGAGGCAGAAAAAGGCGGCATTAAAAGCTATCTCTGCAATACCTGCAGCGGTGAAATAATAACCGATGAAACCACTGCGGCTACAAGCTGTCCATTCTGCGGAAATCCCGTTGTTATGACGGAAAATCTCAAGGGACTGCTGAAGCCTGACTTTGTCATTCCCTTCAAGCTGGATAAAAAACAGGCTGTGGAGGCTTACAAAAAGCACATTACCGGAAAAAAGCTTCTGCCTGCAGTATTCAAGGATAAAAATCATATTGATGAGATAAAAGGAATATATGTACCCTTCTGGCTTTTCGATGCTTCTGTTTCGGGCAGTGCCCAATATAAAGCAACGAGAGTTCGCCGTTGGAGTGACAGTAATTACAATTACACAGAAACAAAGCATTATTCCGTTTTCAGAAGCGGAAATATGGCTTTTTCAAAAATTCCCGTTGACGGATCATCAAAAATGTCAGATGAGCTGATGGAATCTATTGAGCCCTTCGATTTTTCCGAGGCGGTTGATTTTCAGACGGCTTACCTTTCAGGTTTTTTTGCAGATAAATATGATGTAAGTGCCGAGGACAGTATTACACGCGCCAACGAAAGGATAAAGCAAAGCACATCTGATGCTCTTGCTTCTACCGTCAACGGCTACTCTACCGTTATCCCCTCGGAATGTAACGTAAATATGTCATCAGGCTCGTCAAAATATGCTCTTTACCCCGTATGGCTTCTTAACACTACCTTCAACGGTGAGAGATTTACATTTGCAATGAACGGACAAACAGGTAAATTTGTCGGAAATCTTCCCATTGATAAAAAGAAATACCGTAAATATTTCGCAATTTCAACAGTGGTGGGAACACTTATCGGCTTTGGTGCGACCTTTATTTACAATCTGATTAATATGTAAGGGGGACGGAAAAAATGAAAAAATTAACAGTTATTTTATTGTCCGTGCTTCTTACTGCGGGACTTTGCCTTACAGCAGCAGCCTACGAATATGAAGAAGGCGGCCGCACTGCACTGATATACGACCTTGCAGAGCTTATACCTGATACAGACGAAGAAACTCTGAATTATAAGCTGGAGCAGATAAGTGAAATCTATGAATGTGAGGTTGCGGTGCTGACGGTAATGTCAACCGACGGTCAGGATTTAACCGCATTTGCCGATGATTATTATGATTATAACGGCTTCGGCTACGGTGAAAACGATGACGGTATCATGCTTGTTATCGATATGGGCAGCCGTGAATTTGCCATGACAACACACGGTACTGCAATTGATATTTTTTCGGACTATAATCTCACACAAATAGAAAACAACTTCATCCCATTACTCTCGTCGGGAAATTACACCGCAGCATTTATTGCATACTATGAAAAATGCATAAGCATATTCGATGATTACAACTCGTATATAAATGATTTCGGCGGTGAAGGGAATGTTTATTTTCCCTCTGACGATGATGACGGATATATAATAACCGATGATGAATATGATTACCTATTCGGTGAGGCCTTTTATCCCGAAACACCATCCTACAGTATATTCAGCGAAATTCTCTCTCCCGGATGGCTTCTCATTTCTGTTATAATAGGAATTGTTATTGCATTTTTATACACAGGCTTTCTGAAATCGCAGATGAAAACCGTAAAAAGTAAGCCCTCGGCAACAGATTATGTTGTTTCCGGAAGCTTTAATGTCACACAGCAACGGGATGTTTATCTCTACAGCAACACAAAGAAAACACCTAAACCGAAAAATAACGGTTCATCAGGCAGAAGCGGAGGCTCGTCCTTCGGAGGAGGAAGCTCCACACACCGCTCATCCTCAGGCAGAACCCACGGAGGCTCAAGAGGAAGCTTCTGAACGAAAATGTCAGATAACCGACAAAGCTTCTGAAAAGCTACAGTATACTGAAGAAAAACGGTCGTACCGATTGGCACGACCGTCATTTTTTATTGAAACTGTTATAATGTTTTTCCGCAGATTTCTTCGTAGGCCTTCGCTGTGATTTCCATCATCTCGGTATACTTTCTTTCGATATCAGCAACAAGGGTAAACTGTGTATGGCAGCGGTCAAGATTATGATCGGGATAATGAGTCTTAAAGTAAACATCACCGTCGATATAGTCTGTCAGGAAGCGCATGCCGCATTCAAGCGTCATCATCTTTGCAGCAAAGGGCAGAAGCCTTACTTCTTCTTCTACAAGACTGTCGCCTGCGGAGGTAAGGAAGCCTCTTACATACTGTTCGTAAAGACCGAGGTCAAGAGAAACATTTTTAAGATTCTTGTCATCCTCAGTTGTTGTATTTGCACCGAAACGGATAGCATCGCCGAAATCGTAAAGACTCAGTCCCGGCATAACGGTATCGAGGTCAACTATGCAGATAGGTTCATTAGTTGTCTTATCAAAAAGGATATTATTAAGCTTTGTGTCGTTATGAGTTACTCTTAAGGGAAGATCGCCTATAAGAGTTTTTCCTGTAAGAATATAGGTTTCGTTACGGCGCTCATAGCAGAAGTTGATTTCCTCGGCAACATACTTCACTCTGCCCTTTGGATTTGCTGCTATAGAATTCACAAGATTCTTGTAACGCTTTCCTGTATTGTGGAAATCGGGAATTGTTTCATAAAGTCTGTCTATAGGGAAATCTGCAAGAAGACGCTGAAATTCACCGAAAGCCTTACCTGCATTGAAGAAAACCTCGGGAGATTCGATAGAATTGTGAGAGTAGCTGTTTTCAACGAAGTTGTAAAGACGCCATACTCTGTCTTTTTCATCAACATAATATTTTTTACCGGTTCTTGTAGGCTTACAGTAGAGAGCTTCTCTTTCAGTATCTCCGCCTGCTGCAATTATTTTATCTCTGAGGAAGGAAGTGACGCAGTCAACATTAGCCATAAGCTCATCAGGCTTTTTGAAAACAGCTGTATTTATTCTCTGAAGCAGATGACACATGTCTTTACCGTTAACATTATAAACAACTCGGAAAGTATCATTTATATGACCGTCATCAATAGGGCCGTAAGAAACAAACTTTCCCGCAATAGCAAAATTATCAAGGATAGACTTTATTTCATCATAAGTAAACATAAAACACATTCTCCTTATTTTCTTAAATAAAATTATACCACATGGAAAAAAATAGTCAAGTTTCATTTTTTGTCTTTACATCTTGGCATTAATAGGTTAAAATAAGTATCAGGAAAAATTTCAGGAGGATTTTATGGAAACTGTTTATAAAAGAATACTTCTCAAATTAAGCGGAGAGGTTCTTGCCGGTGAATCAGGTCACGGCATCAATTTTGATATGGTAAACGGCATCTGCACTAAAATCAAGGAAGTAGCAGACCTTGGTGTACAGATAGGCATAGTTGTCGGCGGCGGAAACTTCTGGAGAGGCAGAAGCAGCGGAGATATGGACAGAACAAGAGCAGATCATATGGGTATGCTTGCAACTGTTATCAACTGCCTTGCTCTTCAGGAAGGACTTATTGAGGCAGGCAACGACGCAGTTGTTATGACTGCTCTTGACATTCAGCGTATGGCTGTTCCCTACAATAAGGATGAAGCCGTAAAGCTTATGGAAAGCGGAAGAATCGTTATTTTCGGCTGCGGTACAGGCAATCCTCTTTTCAGCACAGACACAGGCGCTGCCCTCAGAGCAATTGAAACCGGATGTGATATTTTCTTCAAGGCAACAAATGTTGACGGTGTTTATGATAAGGATCCCAACAAGTTCGCTGATGCAGTAAAGTATGATGAGCTCTCTTATGATGAGATTCTTGAAAAGAAGCTGGGAGTTATGGATAATACTGCTGCAGCACTTGCAGGCAACAGCCGTCTTCCCGTTCTTGTTTTCAATCTTAACGATCCCGAGAATATCAGACGTGCAGTTCTAGGCGAAAACGTCGGCACTATAGTCAAATAATTTTTCACTAATATATTTTTCGGAGGTAAATAAAATGAAAAACGTATTTGAATTTGCAAAGGAAAAAATGACAAAATCAATTTCTGCACTTAATTCAGAATATAATTCTATCCGTGCAGGCAGAGCAAATCCTGCTGTTCTTGATCCCATCAGAGTTGACTACTGGGGTGTTCCCACTCCCGTAAACCAGATGGCTGCAGTTTCTGTTGCAGAAGCAAGAATTCTTGTTATCCAGCCCTGGGACAAATCAGCTCTCAAGCTCATTGAAAAGGCTATCCAGACTTCTGATATCGGCATCAATCCTCAGAATGACGGTACTGTTATCCGTCTTACATTCCCTCCTCTCACAGAGGAAAGAAGAAAAACTCTCGTAAAGGATGTCAAGGCTACTGCTGAAAACTCAAAGGTTGCTATCAGAAACATCAGACGCGATGCTATTGAAAAGCTCAAGGCAATGAAGAAAAACTCTGAAATTACCGAAGACGATCTTAAGTTTGGTGAAGGCGAGGTTCAGAAGATTACTGACGATTTCATCAAGCAGGTTGATTCTGTTGCTTCCGCTAAAGAAGCAGAAATCATGGAAATCTGATTATGAGTGACAATAAATTCAGCATACTGCCTGCCCATGTCGGCATTATTATGGACGGCAACGGAAGATGGGCAAAGAAACGCGGCCTTCCCCGTAAAATGGGACACATTGAGGGCGCAAAAACCTTCAGAAGAATCGGAGAGTATGCAGGCAATCTCGGAGTAAAGTACATTTCCTTCTATGCTTTCTCTACCGAAAACTGGGCACGTCCCGAGGATGAAGTAAATGCCATTATGAAGCTTTTCGGAGACTATCTTCAGGAGGCTGAGGACAGACTTCAGGAAAATATTGAAAAGGGCATAAGACTTCGTTTCCTGGGTGACAGAAGCCGTCTTACTCCCGAGCTTGCCGCCGCTATGGACTATCTTGAAAATGCAACAAAGGATATGACAAGAGTCAATCTTAACCTTGCTGTCAATTACGGCGGTCAGCAGGAAATTCTTCACAGCGTAAAAAATATAGCAGTGAATGTTCTTTCAGGTAAAATTAAGCCCGAAGAAATAACATTGGAAACAATTGGAAACGGGCTATATACAGGTGACCAGCCTCCTGTTGACCTTGTTATCCGTCCCAGCGGTGAGCAGAGACTGTCCAATTTTCTGTTATGGCAGTCTGCTTATGCGGAGTTCTGGTACTCTGATGTTCTCTGGCCCGATTTTTCGGAGGAGGATTTTGACGATGCATTGCGGGCATTCGAAAAAAGAAACCGTCGCTTCGGCGGTGTGTAATTCAACCTGCAAAAAATATTGTCATATAAATTGATAAAAAAACGGCGGATGTTCACCCATCCGCCTAATAAGTTATAAAGGAAATAAATTATGAAAACTCGTATTATCACAGGCCTTGTAGGCGCTGCGGGCGTTATAGGCTGGCTCTTTTCAATGTACACACCTGTATTCTCTGTTTTCATTGCACTGGTTGCAGCCATCGGTGTATTTGAACTGACAAAGGCTTTTGAGGTTAAGAATCCTGTATTCAGAGGTCTCTGCATTGCTATATCTGCTGCACTCCCCTTCTGGTTTGAATACAAGGATAAGCTGGACATTCCTATGTTCCCTGTTGTCACAATTATTGTTGTAGCCTCGCTTATAACAATGGTGCTTGACTTCGAAAAGCTGAAATTCGAGCAGGTGGCATGCTCTCTTTGCTCTGCCGTATTTGTGCCTTCCGCACTTTCGTGCATAATTCTCTATAGAGATTTGTACCTTGCTTTCCCTGATGCCTATAAAAAGACTGACGGCATTTTCTTCATTCTTTTCGGATTCTTCTGCTGCTGGCTTTCCGATACATTTGCTTTCTTTGCAGGAAAATTCTTCGGCAAGCACAAGCTCTCCCCTGTTATCTCCCCCAAGAAAACAATTGAGGGTGCCATCGGCGGTGTCATCGGCACAGCAATTCTCAACACTGTTTTATTCTTCGTATTCAGAAAGTTCTTTGATCTCTCAGCAGAGGTTACTCTTCCTCTCGTTATAATTTCATCAGTTTGTCTTTCAGTTATAAGCATATTCGGCGACCTTGCCGCATCTACAATAAAGAGACATCACGGAATAAAGGATTTCGGTAATCTTCTTCCCGGCCACGGCGGAGTTATGGATCGATTTGACAGCTCCTGCTTCGTATTCCCGGTTCTTTATTCTATTATTCTTCTTGTAAACGCTGTCTGACGAGGAAATGCTATGGAAAAGAAAATTGCAGTTTTAGGCTCAACAGGTTCAATAGGTGTTCAGTCCCTTGATGTGGCTGAAAAATCAGGCTACACGGTTGAAGCGCTTACCGCAAACCGTGATTTTAAGAAGCTGGAAGAACAGATAAGAAAATTCAGGCCGAAATGTGCCGCACTTTCCGATGTTGCGGCTGCAGCAGAGCTCAGACTCCGCTGCAAGGATACATCCACAAAAATTTATTCGGGAGCCGAGGGTGTTTGTATGTGTGCTTCGGAAACTGAAGCAGACACGGTTATCGACTCCATTGTCGGACTTGCCGGACTTCGCCCTGCCCTTTCAGTGCTTGAAAGCGGAAAAACACTTGCTCTTGCAAATAAGGAAGCGCTTGTTGCAGGCGGAAATCTCGTTCTTTCCGCAGCAAAAAAGACAGGAAAAGAAATTCTTCCTGTTGACAGTGAGCATTCGGCAATTTTTCAGTGTCTTCAGGGCAAGCCCTCCAACAAAGCTCTGAAAAAAATAATTCTTACAGCCTCAGGCGGCCCGTTTTTCAGAAAATCAAGAGATGAGCTGAAAAATGTAACGGCAGCTGATGCACTTAAGCATCCTAATTGGGATATGGGTGCAAAAATTACAATAGACTCCGCTTCTATGTTCAATAAGGGACTGGAGCTTATTGAAGCACATTTCCTTTTCGGGGTAGCGCCCGAAAATATTGACATACTCGTGCACAGAGAAAGCATAATTCACTCAATGATTGAATATGATGATAACTCTGTTATTGCACAGCTGGGGCTTCCCGATATGAGAATACCCATTCAGTATGCATTGACATACCCCGAGCGATTCCCCTCCCCGGTCGGAGAATTAAATCTTGCTCAAATCGGAAAGCTCACATTTTATGAGCCCGATTATGAGGTTTTTGACTGTCTTAGCATCTGCCGCGAGGCAATAATAAAGGGCGGTCTTTTCCCGGCAGCAGTAAACAGCGCAAATGAAGAGGCAAACCGCCTTTTCAGAGAAGGAAAAATCGGCTTCTCAGATCTCGGAAGACTTATAAGAACAGCATTTGATGTAACTCCCGACAAAAAGGACTTTACTCTTGAGGATGTCTTTGAAACAGACAAGGCTGCCCGTCAGTCCGTTCTTTCCGCTGTATAAAATTTTAGAGACACACATATAATTATGATAAAATATTTTAAAGGGTGATATTCCTTGCAAAGCTTTTTACTTTCAATTTCAGCAGGTGCCGTATGGGGTAAGGTATGGCCGATTCTTTTTGCGATTCTCTTTTTCGGAGTAATAATTGCACTTCACGAATTCGGTCATTTCAGCACGGCAAAACTTTTTAAGATAAAAGTAAATGAATTTTCAATCGGTATGGGACCTGCAATATTCAAAAAGAAAAAGGGGGAAACCCTTTATGCTTTAAGGCTCCTTCCCATCGGCGGCTTCGTATCTCTTGAAGGTGAGGATGAGATATCTGAAGATCCGAGAGCCTTCGGCAACCAGAAGGCATGGAAGCGCTTTATTGTAATAGCGGCAGGTGCAATTCTTAACATTATTCTCGGTCTTGTGCTTATCGGAATAATGCTCGGCATCAGCGGTGCTGTACCCACAACGGTTGTAAGTGACGTTACGGAAAATATGTACACCGCAGAAACAGGTATTCTTATCGGTGACGAGATTGTAAGCATTGACGGCACAAAGGTACATTCTGCAAGGGATCTTTACTATTGTCTTTACAGAAACAATGACGGCAAATATGATATAACACTCCGCCGTGACGGTAAAAAGCTTGAGTTCTCTCAGCTTGATGTTGTTTATGATATGGAGCAGGGGCTCTGCTCATTTATAGTAGGAAGCGAAAAGGTTTCAGTTCTGAACATTATCCCCGGCTCTGTCAGAGAAACGCTTTCAATGACAAAGATGATATGGCTGAGTCTTATTGATATGATCGGCGGCAATTTCGGAATGGATGAAATTTCAGGTCCTGTCGGCACCATCGGAATTGTGGCAGATACGGCAAGCGATGCGGTTAATTCTGCTGACTATGCATCAATTATTTTCATTCTTGCCTTCATTACCGTTAACATCGGTATTGTTAATCTTCTCCCCTTACCTGCACTTGACGGCGGAAGACTTCTGTTTATCGGAATTGAAGTTATTTTCAGACGTCCAGTTCCAAAGAAATTTGAAGCAATAGTTCACGCGGCAGGTCTTATTCTTCTTCTTGCGCTTATGGCATTTATAACCTTTAACGATATATCAAATCTAATAAAGGGATGATAAAAAAATGGCAAGTAAAAAACAGGTAAAAGTCAAAGATATTATTCTCGGAGGCGGTGCCCCCGTAAGAGTTCAGTCAATGCTCAACACTCCATCGGGAGATATCGAAGCCTCTGTTATTCAGGCGAAGGAGCTTGAAAAGGCAGGCTGTGAAATAATAAGAGCCACCGTTCCCGATATGGCTGCGGTAAAAACAATTGCAGCATTGAAGGAAAATGTCAATGTCCCCATAGTTGCAGACATTCATTTTGATTACAGAATGGCTCTTGAAGCCCTTGCTGCAGGCGTTGACAAAATAAGAATCAATCCGGGAAATATCGGCTCGGATGAACGCGTAAAGGCAGTGGCTGACGAATGCAAGCGCCGCGGTGTCCCCATAAGAATCGGTGTGAATTCAGGCTCTGTAGAAAAAGAAATCCTTGCAAAATACGGTGCACCCGTACCTGAGGCTCTTGTTGAAAGTGCTCTTTATCACGTGAGCCTTTTAGAAAAGTTTGATTTTGATGACATTGTTATTTCAATCAAATCATCGGATGTTACCACTACCTGTAAGGCATACCGACTTATGGCTGAAAAATCCGACTATCCTCTGCACCTGGGTGTTACGGAAGCAGGTACTCAGCGGATGGGACTTATAAAATCCGCAATGGGCATAGGATCGCTTCTTCTTGACGGAATAGGAGATACTATCCGTGTTTCTCTTACTGCCCCTCCCGTAAACGAGGTATATGCAGGTTATGATATACTGAAAGCCTCAGGGCTCAGAAGAACAGGTGTAAACCTTGTTTCCTGTCCCACCTGCGGAAGAACAAAAATTGATCTTATCGGTCTTGCTGAAAAAGTTGAGGAAGCTCTCAGAGGATGCAACAAGGATATTACGGTTGCAGTTATGGGCTGCATTGTCAACGGTCCCGGAGAGGCAAAGGAAGCAGACATCGGCATTGCCGGCGGTAACGGTGAAGGACTTATTTTCCGAAAAGGTGAAATACTTAAAAAAGTAAAGGAAGAGGAGCTTTTCACCGAGCTTCTTAAGGAAATAGAAAAGCTGTAAATAAATGATATAAAGATTCCCCTTACCCGATTCAACGGTAAGGGGATTTTTTTATGCGACTGATAAGATTTTCTTTTTGTAAAAATTTTCCAAATTATGTAAATATTTCTTCGTATACATCAACACAAAGGGGGGCAGACACCACCATTTTTTATTAAAAGTTAACAAACTTGCCTCTGAATTGTAACTTTTTGTAATTTTTGGCTTGCTTTTTGTTACGAAATAAGGCATAATATTCCCATTATGAAAAATATTGAATTGAAATTATCTTCATTTTCACGGAGGTTTTTTGATGCATAAAAGCATAATACTCAGAGCTTTGAGTGTTGTTATGGCAATCGTGTTATGCCTTTCAGGTTCAGTTCTTGTCAATGCTGCAAAGGTAAATGCCGATGAAACAAAAAAGGTCAACGGTGCCGATGAAATTATGGCTACTGCTGCTTCGCAGTTAGGCTATAAGGAAGGTGCCGGTGAGTACACTAAATACGGTGAGTATTTCAATTATCAGGGGCCCTGGTGCGGTGCATTTGTTTCCTGGTGTGCAAGAACCACAGGAATTTCTGAGGATATTATGCCTACCATCCTTTCAAGCTCCGCAATGCTTGACTACTATAAGGGTGAAGATCTTTTTTATTACTCAAAGTCCTACGGCGGAAATTATATTCCGAAAAAAGGCGATATAGCGTTTTTTACAAGCACAAATACTTATGAAAGAAGCAAGGACAACATCACTCATGTAGGCTTTGTGCTTGAGGCTAACTCTTCGTCACTGACACTTATTGAAGGTAACTGTCCCGACAGAGTTCGCCAGATTGACAGAAAATACACTACTTATCTTGTCGGCTTTGCAACTCCGGCCTATGACGGAATAAATCCCGACGGCACGGAAAGCATCACCTATAAAGCCGGAAAGTATGTTACTAACGAAGTTATGAACTTCCGCAAGACTCCCGGATCTACAGTTATTACAACAATCCCTGCAGGCACTACTCTTCAGATAACTGCAATTGAAGGTGTGTGGGGAAAAACCGAATATGAAGGAAAAACAGGCTGGCTTTCCCTCGAATACAGCACGTTCAAGCCTGCAAAGACGGAAAAGCCTCCCACGACAGATGCTCCTGCAGTTACTCCCTCTGTTACTCCCGTAACTCCTTCATCAAATAAGCAATACAGAGTTACCGCTGATATGAACATCAGAGAGAAAGCTGACGAAAACAGCAAAATTATCGGCGGTGTCCCCGCAGGTACACTTATTGAGGTGCTTGAGGTTACCGATGATAATTGGGGCAAAATCCATTTCAAGGATGTCACCGGCTGGATGAGCCTTAACTGGAGCGTTGAATACAATCCCGAAATTGACTGGCTTGTAATTGATGTGTCTTACTCACAGGATCCCGCTGATATCGACTGGATGGAGCTTAAGAGCGAAGGCGTCAGAGGTGCTATCATCCGTGTCGGCGGAAGAGGCTCCGCAAGAGGCAGAAAGATTTACTCCGATCAGTACTTCCTTCAGCATTACAAGGCAGCAAAAGCTGCTGATATGCATGTAGGTGTATATTTCTTCAGTTATGCTCTTACTAAAGAGGAAGCAATAGAAGAAGCACAGTACACACTTGATGTTCTTAAAATTAATGACTGTCAGCTCGATCTTCCCGTATATATTGATATGGAGGATTTCGGCAGCGATAAATCTCACCTCAAGGCAGGAAGAAAGGTCTGCTCAATGGTTCTTGATGAATTCTGTAAGACAATTGAGGATGCAGGCTATATGTCAGGCATCTACTGCAGCAGCTCATTTGCCGATACACATGTAGATCCTAAGGTTTTTAAAGGCCGTTCTGCCTGGATTGCTGAATGGGGTCCCGATGTATGCTGCTTCAACGGCAGAGTTGATATGTGGCAGTATACAGAAAACGGCAGACTTAAAGGAGCATCAAACAAGGATGTTGACCTTAACCGCCTTTATGTAGACTACCCCTCTCTCATAAACGGAGAGAAATTCAGAAACGGACTTCTTGAATCAGGTGACCTTGACTTTGACGGCAAGGTAACAGCTTCTGACTCAAGACTTGCATTGAGATTTGCAGTTTCCTTTGACACACCGACCAAGCTTCAGTTGAAGCTCGGAGATCTTGACAAAAACGGCAAAATCGACAGTGGCGATGCAAGAGAGATTCTCATCAAGGCAACAATGTAAAGTCTGTTTTTTAACCGGTTTTAATCAAAAAAAACAACATTTAACGGATATCTATCCTGTAAAGGACGGGTATCCGTTTTATTTTATTTTATATTTTAAATAATTTTGTTGACCTGAACGAAAATAATAGATATAATAATGTATTATATTGATTTAACACAGTAAAGCAATGAAACAACAAACCAAACGGAGCAGATTTATGAGAATTGTTATAAAAATCGGAACATCCACCCTTGCCCACACAACGGGCAGACTTAACATCAGAAGAGTTGAAGAGCTTGTAAAGGTTATGAGTGACCTTAAAAACAGCGGACACGAGGTTATTCTTGTTTCCTCGGGTGCCATCGGCATGGGAGCAGGTAAGCTTTCCCTTAACGGTAAGCCCTCCGACATTCCCACAAAGCAGGCGGCGGCTGCGGTAGGACAGTGTGAGCTTATGTACACATATGACAAGCTTTTCTCGGAATACAATCATACGGTAGCACAGATACTTCTCACCGGCTCGGACTTCAAGCACGAGGACAGACATCAGAATTTCACAAACACAATGATGAGACTTCTCCAGCTTGATGTTCTTCCCGTCATCAACGAAAATGACACAGTTGCAACCGATGAAATCAGCGTAGGTGATAATGACACCCTTTCAGCATTGGTTGCCGAAAGCATAAATGCAGATTTGCTTGTGCTTATGAGCGACATAGACGGTCTTTATACTGATGATCCCCACAAGAATCCCGACGCATCTCTTATTCCTACAATAACAGAGCTGACAGATGAAATTATGGCTCTGGGCGGAGATGCAGGCTCAACACTGGGAACGGGCGGAATGAGAACAAAGCTGCACGCAGCTGAAATATGCACCAAAAACGGCACAGATATGATAATTACTAACGGGCAGAATCCCCGTATACTTTATGATATAGCAGACGGTAAAGCCGTCGGAACAAGATTCGTTGCAAGGGTGAAATAAAATGACGACACAGGAAATACTTAAATCAGCAAAAGAAGCAGTAAAAACAATGCTGACACTTACCACCGAAGAAAAGAACAATGCCCTTCTTTCAATGGCAGATGCTTTGGAGGAAAATTCAGATTATATATTAAGTGAAAATGCAATTGATATTGAAGCCGCAAAGGACAAAATAAGCCCTGTAATGATAGACAGACTTACCCTGACAAAGGAAAGAATCAAGGGGATGGCTGACGGAATAAGAGATGTTGTCAAGCTCCCCGACCCCGTAGGTGAGGTTCTTGAAACGGTCACTCGTCCCAACGGCCTTGTTATAAAAAAGACTTCTGTTCCCGTTGGTGTTATTGCAATGATTTACGAATCCCGCCCAAATGTTACCTCTGATGCAGCGGCGCTTTCACTTAAAAGCGGTAATGTATGTGTACTTCGCTCGGGGAAGGAGGCTTTCCGCTCTTCGGATGCAATTCTTACCTCTATGCGAAAGGGACTCAAAAAATTAAAGCTTCCCGAAAATCTCATAAACCTTATTCAGGATACCTCCCGTGAATCAGCAAATGAGCTGATGACAGCAGTCCAGTATGTTGACCTTCTCATTCCAAGAGGCGGAGCAGGTCTGATTTCCGCATGTGTCGCTAATGCAAAGGTTCCCTGCATCCAGACGGGTACGGGCATATGCCACATTTATGTTGATGAATATGCAGACCTTGATAAGGCAATAAGCATTGTGAACAATGCAAAAACAAGCCGTCCTTCCGTCTGCAATGCCTGTGAAGTAGTTTTAGTCAACAAGGCAATTGCAAAGGATTTTCTCCCCAAATTAAAACAAAAACTGATTGATGAGAGAATAACATCGGGGCTTAATCCCGTGGAGCTTCGTCTTGACAGCTTCTGCAGTACAATAATTGACGGAACAAAAGCCGGAGAAAAGGATTTTGACACTGAATTCCTCGACTACATCTTAGCGGTAAAGGCTGTAGACAATGTATCCGTTGCAATTGACCACATTTCTGCTCATTCCACAAAGCACTCCGATTGTATAATCACAGAAAATGAAGAAAATGCAAAGCTTTTCACGGCGCTTGTTGATTCTTCTTCCGTATATCACAATGCATCAACCCGTTTTACAGACGGCGGTGAGTTCGGTCTCGGCTGTGAAATCGGTATATCAACACAGAAGATGCATGCAAGAGGTCCTATGGGCTTAAAAGAGCTTACAACCTATAAATATATAATTTCCGGTAACGGACAGATAAGATAAGGAGTGACAAAAAAATGACTTATAAATTCGGCTTTATCGGTGCCGGTAACATGGGCGGTGCCCTGCTTGTTGCAGCTGCAAACGGCAACCCCTCAGAGAATTTTGCCGTATATGATGTTTTCTGTGAAAAAGCAAAAAGCTTCGCAGATAAATATGATAATGTAACCGTAACAGCTCTTGACACTCTTGTAAAGGAAAGTGAATATATTTTCATCGGTGTCAAGCCGCAGATGCTCGCCGGTCTTTTCAGTGATATCGCTCCCCTTTTCTCTGAGTGCGATCCCGTTATTGTTTCAATGGCAGCAGGCACATCTGTTGAAAAGCTCTGTTCCCTTTCAGGCAAGGAAATGCCCGTTATCAGAATTATGCCCAATACACCTGCTCTCATCGGAGAAGGAGTAATTCTTTACTGTAATAACGAGGCTGTATCAGCCTGTCAGGTTGAATACTTTGTAAAGGCTATGTCGGGAGCAGGTCTTCTTGACAGAATAGATGAAAACAGAATTGATGCTGCAAGTGCGGTTTCAGGCTGCGGTCCTGCTTTTGCTTATATGTTCATTGAAGCTCTGGCTGACGGTGCAGTTGAATGCGGAGTCCCCCGTGACAAGGCTATGATGTATGCGGCAAAAATGCTTGCAGGCTCAGCGGATATGGTGCTGAAAACGGGAAATCATCCGGGAGCGCTTAAGGATGCGGTATGCTCCCCCGGCGGTACCACAATAGCAGGTGTCCACGCACTTGAAGACGGCGGATTCAGAAGCGCTGCAATGAATGCAGTAACAAGCGCATATAAAAGAACACTTGAACTTAAATAATCAAAAGCTTACGGTCAGGATGCCCCCACCCCTACACCTGAAAGGTTAATTTCAGTAAACATAAAAGCGATGTGCTTTAAGCACATCGCCTTATTTTATGCTGTTTTAGTTTCTTGAATTTGAAGTTGTACGAAGAGTAACGTCGTGATATCCGCCTTCTACGATACTTACGGAAGAAACAAGTGTAAGCTTTGCTTTTTCCTGAAGCTCAGGAATTGAAAGAGCACCGCAGTTGCACATTGTGGACTTAACCTTGTAAAGGCTCTTTTCTACGTTATCGTGAAGAGGACCTGCATAGGTTACGTAAGAGTCAACACCTTCCTCGAAGGAAAGCTTTGTGCTGCCACCCAGGTCATATCTCTGCCAGTTTCTTGCTCTGTTGGAGCCTTCACCCCAGTATTCCTTAACGTAAGCGCCGTTAACCATAAGCTTGTTTGTGGGGCTTTCGTCAAAACGTGCGAAGTATCTGCCGAGCATTACAAAGTCAGAGCCCATTGCAAGAGCAAGAGTAATGTGATAATCGTGAACGATACCGCCGTCAGAACAAACAGGGATATAGATACCTGTCTTTTCGTAGTATTCGTTTCTTGCATTAACTACATCAATAATAGCTGTAGCCTGTCCTCTGCCTATACCCTTTGTTTCACGGGTGATACAGATAGAGCCGCCGCCGATACCTACCTTAATGAAGTCTGCGCCTGCCACAGCAAGGAAAAGGAAGCCCTCCTTGTCAACAACATTACCTGCGCCTACCTTGACACTGTCACCGTAGTTTTCACGAATTCACTTGATTGTGTTTGCCTGCCAGCAGGAATAACCCTCT
>JAZRNB010000021.1:0-45239 GCA_045647985.1 Acutalibacteraceae bacterium | reverse complement strand
CGAAATGGGAATTGCAAACCCCGAAATCACAATAGGCGAGCTGCTTGACAGCCTTCAGAAATAAAAATTTTCCCGAGGTGTATTATGGATTCCAAAGACAGAAAGCTTCTTGATGCTTTGCGTCATGAGGTTCATATGATGGGTGAGCTTCTCACTCTTAAGATGCTTTTTGACCGTATGGAAGCTTACGGTGAAAGAGTTTGTATGGTTGAAAAGAAAAAGGATGTTGTAACAGAATATACTGTTAAGCGTTTCAGAGAAGATGTTTGCGCTCTCGGTACCGCACTTAAGTCCATGGGACTTATGGGTAAGCATATCGGTATTCTCAGTGAAAACTCATATCAGTGGGTAACCACCTTCTTTGCAACAGTATGCGGCGGCGGTGTCGTAGTTCCTGTTGATAAGGAGCTGACAGATGCCGATATCAGTGCACTTTTTACAAAGGCAGATGTTGATGCAATCTTTTTCTCCCGTTCGTACAAGGAAACTGTAAAGTATCATATTGAGCACGACGAGAGATGCAAGACTGCGGTTTGTACCAACAGAAATATTGACGGCTTTCTTTTCTTTGATGAGCTCATTGAAAAGGGTAAGCAGATTATAGCTGACGGTGACGACAGCTATATGAAGACGGAGATAAATAAGGATGACCTTGCTGCAATTGTGTTTACTTCAGGTACCACAGGCGCCAATAAGGGTGTTATGCTGACTCACGGTAACTTTGCACAGAATGCAGACGGTGTTCTTGAAACTATTGAAACGCAGTACAGCTCAATTTCACTGCTTCCTATGAATCACGTGTACGAGCTCAGCTGTAATATTCTTACGGCACTTTATATGAACTGTCCCGTCTTCATAAACGATTCTCTTAAGAACTTTATGGACAATGTCAGATTCTATAAGCCCGATGCAATGGCAATAGTTCCTCTTGTTATTGATACCATTTACAATACAATATGGAGAACCGCACAGCAGACAGGCAGAGCCGAGATTCTTAAGAAGCTTCTTAAAATCTCCAATGCAATGAGAAAGATTGGAATTGACCTTCGTCCCGTTTTCTTTAAGACAATTGCAGAAAAATTCGGAGGAAAGTTCCCCACAATGTCATGCGGCGGAGCTCCCACAAGAGTTGAATACATTACCTGTCTTTCCGATTTCGGATTTACTATTTATAACGGCTATGGTCTTACTGAGTCCTCTCCCACAGTAACACTTAACCTGGAGGCAGGTAAATATCCTGACTGCGCAGGATATGCTTTCCCGAAGGCAAAATTCAAGATTGCTGACCCCGATGATAAGGGTGTGGGTGAAGTCTGGATCAAGGGCGAAAACGTTACCAAGGGCTATTATAAGGACGAAGAAGCAACAGCCGCATCCTTTGAGGACGGTTGGTTCAAGACCGGTGACTACGGCAGAACGGATGAACTGGGCAGACTTTATATCGTCGGAAGAAAAAAGAATCTTATTATTCTTGATAACGGCAAGAATGTTTTCCCTGAAGAGGTTGAGAGCTATTATATGGAGGCTGTCAGCTATCTTCATGATGTTGTTGTTTTTGAAACAGAGCAGGAGATGAACGGAAGAATGCAGAAGATTATCGCAGGTGCATTCTATGTAAGTCCCGAGGATGTTGACAACAAGTCAGAGGAAGAAATTAAGGAAATGGTTGAAAAGGATATTCTTGAGGCAAATAAGAATCTTACGTTCTATAAGCGTGTTCAGGATACCTATGTTACAACAAAGGAATTTGAAATCAACTCCACAAGAAAAGTTATCAGAAGTAAGGTAATTGACCGTTACAATGCAGAGAAAAATAAATAAGGATTAATACGGAGGAAGAAAAATGCTTGATAAAATAAGAGAAATAATTTGTGAATTTGTAGATATGGAGCCTAAGGATATTACACTTGAAACTAATATCCGTAAGGATCTCGGTCTTAATTCTCTTGAGCTTGTAAATCTTGCTGTTGACATTGAAGAGGCTTTTGATGTTGAGATTCCCGACAAGGAAGCAATGGGCCTTGAAACAGTAGCTGATGCTATCAGAATCATTGAAAAGTATATGGATTGATAAGGTGCCTGGCACCGAGGTCTTTACAGCAGATATCAACAGAATAAGCCGCACCGAATTCGATGCGGCTTATTTTTCTATGTCTGAAAAAAGAAGAAAAAAATGTGACGGATTGAGATTTCGGACCGATAAGGATCTGTGTGTAGCCGTAGATATGCTTTTGCGGAAGGTGCTTGGAGAAAGATTAGGAATTAAGCCCGATGATCTTGTTTTTGATACGGACGATAAGGGCAAACCATATCTTGTTGACGGAGCATATCAGTTTAATGTAAGTCATTCAGGTACTGTTGCGGCAGCGGCAATAAACAAAGAGAAGTCTGTAGGGGTTGATGTTGAAAGGATAAAGCCGGTATCATCTGCCGTCGCCGGACGTGTGTTTTCTGATGATGATATAAAATTTGTGTTTGAACAGGATACCATCCCTGCAGGAAAAATAACTGACCGTGAAACTCTTGTCCGGTTCTTTAAGGTCTGGACCTATAAGGAAGCCTTTGTGAAGATGACAGGAGAGGGGATAACAGATAATCTGAAGAATTTCAGCTATGAAGAAAAACGCTGCTTTTCATATGTGTTTGACGATTATGTACTGACTGTTATCACCGCAGCTGAATAGAAAAACAAGCCGCTCACAAGCTGTGAGCGGCTTTAATTCTGCTTTATTCAACCGACTTGAGTGAAAGTACCATATCTACCTTTTTAAGCTTCTTATGAAGTATAAGATTTACCGTAATTATTATAAGAACAGTAATTGCAATTGCTGCAACAAAGCTGTACCATGCAATAGTCTGTCCGTACATAACTGTATCAATGGCGGTAAATGATATGAGAATAAAGTGAACAAATACGCCGAGAACAACACCCAGTGCGATGCCGAAAACAGAAACAAAGATGTTTTCTCTGTAAATATAACTGCTCACTTCCTTGTCATAGAAGCCCAGCACCTTAAGAGTTGCTACCTCTCTTGTTCTCTCTATGATGTTGATGTTGGAAAGATTGTAAAGAACAATAAATGCAAGAATAAGAGCAGAGATAAAGAAAACAAGAATAACTACGGAAAGAGCGTCGGTTATCTGAGAAATGCTTTCTGTTGTTTCGCTTGTAAATGCTACTGCAGTGATACCCGTTGTTTTCATAAGATCGGTGCTTATGAGTCCCTTAGCATTTGCAAGGGCATCTGTGTCTGTATTGTCGAAGGTTGACGAAAGCTCACCGATCGCATAGAAATATTCGGGTGCCTTACCTGTAGCATTCTTATAGGTTTCTGCCGTCATATAGATATAGTGGAAGGTATAATTTTCAACAATTGCACTGACAACTACGGAGTATGTTTTTCCGTCACCGTCAGTGAAAAGTATTTCTTCGCCGACCGTTGTTTTTGTATCCTTTGCCAGCTTTTCGGTTATTATAGCACCGCTGTCATCAAGAGCGTATTTTTCACCGTTCAGTCTACCTCTCAGCTCAATGTAAGCGTTAAGACTCTGAGGAGATGCAGGAACGAGAGTATATACATCCAGCTCCTTGTCGCTTCTTTCGCTGCTTGCAGACATTGCCTTCATAGATGTAAGCATAAGAGATTCTATTCTTGCATCGGAAGCAGCTTTATTGTAAGCGGCTGAAGGAGTTTTGGCGGACTGTGCCTCTGAAAATACAATCTGGAAATCATATTTCGAAATCGCATCTTCACCGTACTGCTTTGTAATAATAGCACTGATTGAGTTGTACATTCCGAGACTTGCTATAAGAAGGGCAGTACAGCCTGAAATGCCGAGAAGTGTCATTGCAAATCTCTGCTTGTTTCTGAAAAGATTTCTTGCGGTAACCTTGGCGGTAAAGCTGAGTCTCTGCCAGAGGAATGTGATTTTTTCAAGCAGAATTCTTTTACCTGCCTTAGGTGATTTCGGACGCATAAGAACAGCAGGATTTGTCTGAAGCTCCTTATAGAGGGCGATTGCTGTTACAACTGCCGTGCATATAAGCGAAATAAAAAGGCTTAATGCTGCATACAGTAAGGGGAATCTGTATATGAGATCAGGCAGCGCATACATAACAGAATATGCGGAATTGATTGCAAACGGGAACAGGAAAACCGCAACACAAACACCGATGATTGTGCCGAATATGCAGGCACTTAATGAGTATATAACGTACTTTGCAACAATGGAGAGCTTTGTATAGCCCAGCGCCTTATATGTGCCTATGAGAATTCTGTCCTCATCAATAAGTCTCGTAAGGGTAGTAAGACAAATCATTGACGAAATCATAAAGAAGAAAATAGGGAAAATGTTTGACAGAATTTCAATATTTTTAACAGACTGACCGTAGCTGCTGTAGCCGGGAGTTCCGTTTCTGTCATAGACACTCCAGGTAAGATTGTCAAGCTTTGAAAGCATCAGCTTTGCTTCGTCAACCTGCTTTTGTGCTGCGAGAAGCCCCGAATCAAGCTGAGCTGCCGCTTCTGCGCGCTTCTGTTTTGCTGTTGCAAGATTTCCCGGAGCTGAATTTACCTGATTTTTCAGTTCGTTGAGCTTTGATTCTGCCTGAATTTTTTCGATCTGCAGCTGAAGGTTGCCGCTTGAAATGTTGTATCCTGATGCGGTAAGCTGAGCATTGGCAGACTGAAGCTCTTTTGCTGCTGTGTCAAGCTCGGACTTTGCGGTTGCAAGTGCAAGTGTTGCATCGGTAAGCTCTTTTTTCTTATTTTCAAGGAAGGTGCCAAGCTCTTTGAACTGTGTTTCCTTTTCCTTCAGCTCTTTTTCCTGAAGTGCAAGATTTGCCTTCTGTGTGTCAAGATAAGGCTGAAGATTTGCTGCAATTTCTGTTGCAAGTCCCTGAGTTGTAAGAGATTTTACCGCGTTATAAAGCTCGGGATAGGTAATCTGCATCATATTGATGATTGACTGTATCTGTTCTGCAGAATATGCATCCGACTGTACATCACCGAGACGGGATATTGTTGACTCGGCAGCGGCAATAAGTCCCTTTGTTGTTTCTATTGTCTGCTTTGCAGAATCGATAGAATTCTGCCCGTTCTGATACTGAGAATACGATGAATCGTAAAGATCCTTTGCTTCGGTGTGCTTTTGCTGCTGTATATTGTAAAGCTCAACATTCTTCTGATAAAGCTTTTCTTTTTCCGAATATGCCTGCAGGGCTGCATAATACTCGGCTGTGTTATTACTGAGATTTCCCTCAGCCTCAGCAAATTTTGCTTCAAATTCCTGCTGTGCATCGGCAACATACTGCTGACCGTTTGCTACAAGATCCTCAAGCTGTGCGATTGCTTCGTCAAGCTCAGCCAGCTGCTCAGATACATTTGCGGAGCTGTTCTGTATCTCAGCTTCACCTGTTACAATCTTATTCTGAAGCTCAGGACGGAGATTTGCTACTCTTATTTTTACCTGATTCTTTGAAATGGCCTTGATGTTTTCAATGACAGTCTCAAGATAATCAAAATAGTCATCTGAATAAGGCTCAAAATGCTCAGCGCCCTGTACATTGACATAGATTTCCGAATAATAGTCTGCTGTAAAAGCTTCGTCGGGAATTATTATGAATGTGCCGACTTTTCCGCTTCCTATTGTTGTGTTTCCTCTTTCAAAGGATAGATAGAGAGGGGAGCGGATAATGCCGACGATTGTGTATGTCGATTCCGTAAGTCCGGAAGGTATTGTTCCGTTTTCTGTTTCTAAGGTAATTGTATTACCTATCTTAAAGCTTTCCGGTGTTGAAAGAACACTGGCATCAACGAGGCATTCGTTGACGGAAGAGGGGTATTTACCTTCAATAAGCTGAGGTCTGTTCATAAATGAGCCGTCATTTGCACCGCCGAGGAAATCGGCAATGTGCTCAGGTGAAATTGAATATGCTCTTGTGCTTATCTGTGTGCCGTCAATATCAGCTTCAATCTCTCCGTTTACGCGAACGAGGGCATCAACAAATTTTTGTCCCTCAGCATATTGGATACCGTCCAGCTTTTTTATTGCAGTGATATCATCATCAGTAAGTCCGGCAACGGATTGGATGCGAATATCCATCAGATTGTAATCTGTAAAGTATTTCTCTGCGGTAGTGAACATATCCGGGGCAGTAGCCTTAATGCCCACGAAAAAAGCTGTTCCAAGGGCAATTATAAGCATTATAGAGATATATCTGCTCAGGTTATTCCTGATGGTTCGCAGCGTGTCTTTTATCAGTGCTTTAGACAAAGGGTGCTCCTCCTTACCACTCTATGCGGTCAACGGGAAGGGGATTATCGTTGACTGCAATTCTGTGAACTTTACCGTTTTTCATAGTAATAACTCTGTCAGCCATAGGGGTAAGAGCTGTGTTATGAGTGATTATGATAACGGTCATACCCGTCTCTCTGCTTGTTTCTTGCAAAAGACCGAGGATCTGTTTGCCTGTGTTGTAGTCAAGAGCTCCGGTAGGCTCGTCGCAAAGAAGTATTTTGGGATTCTTGGCAAGAGCACGCGCAATGGAAACTCTTTGCTGCTCACCGCCTGAAAGCTGTGAGGGGAAGTTGTCCATTCTTTCGCCGAGTCCGACTCTTTCAAGAACTCTTGCAGGATTCAGTGCCTTATTGCTTATCTGTGAGGCAAGCTCAACATTCTCAAGAGCAGTAAGGTTCGGTACAAGATTGTAAAACTGGAAAACGAATCCTACATCGTGGCGTCGGTAGGTCGCAAGTCTTTTTTCGTTAAACTGATTTATGAGGTCGCCGCCGATTCTGATTTTTCCGTCATCGCAGGCGTCTATTCCGCCGAGAATGTTAAGAACTGTAGTCTTACCTGCACCGCTGGGGCCGACAACCATACAAAGCTCACCCTCCTCGACAGAAAAAGAAATTCCGTCAAGTGCATTGATGGTGACCTCACCCATCTGATATTTTTTATAAACTGATTCAAGTTCAATAAAGCTCATAACTGTCCACCTTAAAAATTATACATAATAATTATAGCGTATATTATATATATAGTCAAGTACAATTAACCTCCTTTTGTCCGTAAAAAGTTGTAAATTATTTCTGGAATTAACAAAATATTCATTTGATATTGTATAAATATTCATAAAAGGTATTTGATGCTTGATCGGCACAATCCTTCGCTTGACTTTTTATATCTGCTATATTAAAATAACACTTTGGAATTAATCTTAAAAAAGGAGTTTTTATAATGTCAGTTGAACGCGTACTTTTCGGTAATATGCCTGACGGCAGAGAGGTCTATGAATATATCATCACCAATTCTTCTGAAATGTCCGTCCGTGTAATAACACTGGGAGCAACACTTCGCTCGCTTGAGATGAAGGATAAGGACGGTGTTCTCAGAGACGTTCTTCTTTGCTTTGATAACGTAAAGGACTGTCTTGAGCTTTCGGATTATCAGGGAGTTGTTGTCGGTCCCGTATGTAACCGTATCGGCGGTGCTTCAATAGAAATAAACGGTAAGACATATCCGCTTACTGCAAATGAAAAAGGTATTACCTGTCTTCATTCAGGCGGAGAGCTTGGTCTTTCTCTCTGGAAAGCAATTGTGACAGATGCTGACAGTGTGGAGTTTTCCTACGTTCAGGCAGACGGAGCGCATGGCTTCCCTGGTGAAAAGGAGGTTAAGGTTATTTACAGATTCGGTGACGATAATAAGCTTCATATAAAGTATGAGGCTGTTTCTTCAAAAGATACATACCTTAATTTCACAAATCACGCGTATTTTAATCTTAACGGCTACGATAACGGTGATATTCTTTCACATACACTTTCTATTGATGCTGATTTCATAACAGAGGTTGATGAGAACAGCATACCCACGGGAAATAATCTTTCCGTAGAGGGAACTGCTTTTGATTTCAGAAGTGACAGAGTTATCGGAAAGGATATTGATTACAGCCATATTCAGCTTCAGTATACCGGCGGATATGATCATAATTTCTGCATAAACGGCTATGACGGAAGCCTTAAGAAGATTGCTTGTGCAAAAGGAAATCTCAGCGGTATAGAAATGAATGTTTATACAAGCTTGCCCGGAGTTCAGTTTTATGCAGGTAATTTCCTGAAGGGTATAAAGGGTAAAAACGGTGTTCCTATGGAAAAAAGAAGCGGATTCTGTCTTGAAACACAGTTTTATCCCGATACGCCTCACCACGCATCCTTCCCCTCTTGCTTCTACAAGGCAGGAGATAAATATGTGTCGGAGACCGTGTACGAATTTTCAATCGGATAAAAATTGCAGAAACGGTCAAATTTACTGATTGAAAACCGCTAAAAGCTATTGACATTATTATATATTTTGTTATAATATCTATGTGTTTTAAATTGAACGAATCGGAGGTGCGGTAGTGTCTAAAAAAAGGCTTTTTTTCAGGTTCATATGTGTTGCCTTATGTGCAGCTCTGCTTTCTGCGGATTTCCTTGCAGTTGCGGCAGTGCTTCCCTTTGAAACACAGTATGATTATGAGCAGTCTGATATCGCATGGCTTACCGATCTTGTAATTAAAGAGGATATGACTACGGTTGAGGGAATGGCTCAGCGTGTTACTCTTGTTCCGGAGCCCGAATATCCTTATACTGAGACACCCGAAAGCTTCAAGAAGGAAGTAGACAATTTTGTTTCTCTCTATGATCTTACATCAAGTTCACAGAGAGCCGGTTATATATATTTCTTCGAGGTGCTTAATTCATCTTCAGGCTTCCTTGCAGCTGATGTAAATGATGCAACTGTAAAGGAATATCTTGAAGGTATGGGGATTGAATACCCGGAAAAGCCCGACAGTGATGAGCTTGTAATTGCAAGAGCACTTTTTGTTGCTCTGGTTACGGGAGCTTACGGGACAGAATCCTTTGCCGTAGGTGCAGGCCTTGAGGAGGCAATTGTTTCCTATCTTGCTTCCATCACAGGTATGAATATGCAGGAGCTTCAGCAGTGGCTTCCCGAAGAGTCGGTGCTTGCTCTTGATCAGTACATTCTTGCAGCATCAAAGCTTGCTCTCTGGTCAAACGGTTATGATGTTGACCGTGATACTCCTGAGGATGAGGTATTCAGACTTATGGCTGTTATGTCAGTAAAGTCACAGGGAGTTTCAGTTGACAGTGATCTCAGCTTTGAGGATATCAAGCTTAAGTATACAGCAGCTCTTATCGGTGCAAAATATTCTGTTGTGCTTGACAGTCAGAAGCTGGCGCATCATCTTGAAAACGGCACTGTTGCTTTCTATATTCTTCAGCTTTTAGGTAAAAACGGTGGTCTTGCCATAAGAGAAGACAGCGTTTCATACGAGGAAGCTTTCAAACTTGTTGCGGAGAATACTCAGTATTTTGATGTTGCCGAAGATGATTTCTATGCTGACATTCATACTTACAGTGCAAAGCTTAATTCAAGATGCAGCAGTCTCTGGATATATCCCACAGCCTATGCCACCGACAGTGCTTACGAGTGCATAATAAGTGTAAACGGTGTTCCCGTTAAGAACAACTATTACACAGAGGTCGGTATTGATCCGGAGCTTGATGAGCAGGATCTTATTATCACCGTAACAGCCACAGGCGGCGGAGAATCCTCAAAATGCACTTATACGGTTCACCTTACTCAGGGAACTTATGCAAATATAGAAGGGGATAAGCCCGTAGTTGAAGAAGAAAAGGAGAACTATGTCTCTGCTGATTCTCTTGTTGCGGAAATCCTTTCATCAATCGGTGTGAATTCAATAGTATCTGATGTTATTGATACAGTATACACTGCACTTCCCGTAGATCTTTCAGGTGTCGTGTCATTTATTGCACCTACATTTGATGAAGATATCACATCTGCACTTCCCGTAATAGGCGGAGTTACTTTTGATACTGAAAGTGAAACAGAAGCAGACAGCAGTAAAGATGATTTCTTTATTTCGGTGCTTGATCAGATAGGTGCAGTTGCAGATACCTACATTGCAGGTATTCCCGGACTTGATATAATTGAAGGTATTCAGTACGGAGATGACAGTCCGATCACTTTTGAATAACTATCTGCCGCTTCAGGCACTTGATGAACGGCTTCACCAAGTGCCTTTTTTGTTGTTTTAGAAAATTCCGATATTTTCGGTAAAATATTTTCCCCGGGGGAGGAAAAGAAAATGAATGAAAAGATTCTGATAGTTGACGATGATGCCAATATCTGTGAGCTATTGAGATTGTACCTGACAAAAGAAGGATATGTGCCCGTGATAGTGAATGACGGTGTTGCTGCAGTAGAAAGCGTTGAAACAATCAAGCCTTCTCTTATTCTTCTTGACATTATGCTTCCTAAGCTTGATGGCTGGCAGGTGTGCAGAAAAATCAGACAGGTAAGCGATGTTCCCATTATAATGATGTCTGCAAAGGGTGAAACCTTTGATAAGATTCTGGGACTTGAATTAGGTGCTGACGATTATATTGTCAAGCCCTTTGATTCAAAAGAGGTTGTAGCCCGCATAAAGGCAGTTCTCAGAAGAACTCTTGCTCCGTCTGCGGAAATACCTAAGGAAGTAAGCTTTGATAATCTCTTTGTCAGCATCACAAATTATGAAATGAAGGTCAAGGGTGTTCACGTGGATGCACCTCCCAAGGAGCTCGAGCTTCTTTTCCATCTTGCAAGTAATCCCAATCGTGTATTTACAAGAGATCAGCTTCTTGATGAAGTGTGGGGCTTTGACTATTACGGTGACTCAAGAACCGTAGATGTTCATATCAAAAGACTGCGTGAAAAGCTGGAAGGTGTTTCCGATAAATGGGAGCTTCGTACGGTATGGAGCGTAGGCTATAAATTTGAAACAAGATAATTAAAATTCATCATATTAGTGTATTAAGTGAGCTTTGTTATGTCGCCTTTAAGAAAACGCCGGTCAGGCAGTATGTTTCAATGGTACTTTATACGGACTTCAATTTCCGTTATTTCTTGTCTTACCATTTCAAGCTTTGCCATATTGTTTTTCTTTTTGAATTTCTGGAAAACAGATAAGCTCACGGCTCTTACAGAAGACGCTCTGAGTGTATCTCAGAGCGTTGAATTATTTGCAGAAAAATCAGATGGGGAAGTAGTTGCTGATTCTGACAATACGCTGCTTTATATCAAAAATATTGTATTAACCGTTACTCACGCCTCTGATTCCTACTTGTTTGTTGTATCATCAGACGGAAAGGTTATCGTATGCGGAGACGAAAACGGTACGGCAGACGACAGTACGGAATATGTATGCGATGCTCATAACTCGTTAGGCTTTTCGCACGCTATTCTTGCAGAAATTTCCTTTGCGGGAAAAGGCGGCTATAATTATGACGGTATACTGAATGGTTTTTCGGATGAAAACTATCTTCTTGGTGCAGTTCCTATGAATGTTCACGGAAATAACCTGTATGTTATTGCTCTGCAGGCTGAAATTGAGGCATTTTTGCCGTATACCACTGAATTTCTGCGTATTCAGATTTTCTCAAGTCTTGTAGCACTTTTACTGTCCTTTATTCTTTCTGTTATTTTTTCTTACAGAATGGTACGCCCGCTGAAGAAAATTACGGCTGCAACAAAGCACTATGCAGGCGGTGATTTTACGGCGAGAATCAATACCGCAGATGTATATAACGAGCTTACAGAGCTTGTTGATTCTGTTAATAAAATGGCAGATAACCTTGCAGTTCTTGAAGAATCCCGAAGCAGCTTTGTTGCAAATGTTTCACATGAGCTTAAGACACCTATGACCGTTATCAGCGGCTTTGTTGACGGAATGCTTGACGGGACAATTCCTCACGGAGAAGTGCAGAAATATCTTATAATTGTTTCCGATGAGGTAAAGAGATTATCCCGACTTGTCGTTGCAATGCTTAATATGTCAAAGATTGAAGCGGGTAAACTGACGCTCAATACATCCGTATTTTCATTGCGTGAAATCTTCATAAAAACAATTATCGGTTTTGAAAAATTCATTAATGACAAAAATATCGATGTAGAAGGACTTGACAGTCTGCAGAATGTAACGATTACGGCTGATGAAACATTGATAACGCAGATTATTTATAACCTGATAGATAACGCCGTGAAGTTTACGGAAAATGGCGGTGTTATTACTGTTTCCGTATATGAAGAAAAAAAGGAAGTTGTATTTTCTATAAAGAATACGGGAAAAGGTATCAATAAAAACGAACGTGAGCTTGTTTTTGACAGGTTTTACAAGGTGGATAAATCAAGAGGTCTTGATGCAAAGAGCTTCGGAATGGGACTTTATATAGTAAGAAGTATTATAGAGCTTCATAAAGGAACAATAAGTCTTGAAACCGAGGAAGGCGAGTTTACTGAGTTTATAGTAAGACTTCCGCTTTAGCAGAATTATTTAATATTTATTTAAAGTTTGTACATTATTATAGCTTTCGCAGTAAAGAAAGGAAAGATATACCATGAATGAAAATAATTGGAACGAGCCTGTATCAAATATCCCCGATGGACAGGAAAACAGGGAAGTGCCCGAAACAGAAAATACAGAAGAGATGCAGGGGGGCTTACCCGAAGACTATAGTTATAATGGCAATGTAAAGGCTGATGATGAAAATAAGCCGTATGTAAAAGAAATCGCTGAAAACGAAGCTGCTATTTTTGAGACAATAAAGAATTTTGACAGCCGTAATGTAAATCCCTATTCCTATAAGGCAGTATCACAGGAAAACGGCGGAAGCGCTGATGCTTCAGCTCATACTTCTGAGAATAATAACAGCGGTACATCTTCATACCCTTACGGAAGCAGTTATCCTTACGGTAGCAATAATTACGCAAAAAATCCTGCGAACAACGGTTACCCTTACGGTAACAGTAATTACGGCAGCAATCCTGCAAACGGTGGCTATGCTTATCCGTCAGGCGATCAGGGAAAAAATAAAAAGTCCAAGGGCTCTAAGGTGTTCGGCATTGTTGTGGGAATACTGGTTATTTTTCTTGTTATTGCTCTTGTCGGTATTGCTTTCGGCGGTAATGATTCTCAGAATGAGATTCCTCAGGAAACAACAACCGAAGGTGCGAATAATGTTGAGGAATTCGCAACAAATGCTTCTCCCGTAACAGGAGACAATGTTAATTCCGAGGGAGAAATGACTCCTAAGAATATTTTCAAGAAGGTTCTCAGATCTTCTGTCGGTATTCTTGTTTACGATAAGTCAAAGGCCCTTGCATCTGAAGGTTCAGGTGTCCTTTTCCAAGAATCTGCAGACGGAAAATATACCTATATTGTAACATGTGCTCACGTTATTAATGAATCCTCAGGCTTTATCCGTGTTCAGTTCCACGACGGAGAGGAATATGACGCCCAGGTTGTAGGCTTTGATGCAAGAACCGATATCGGAGTAATCCGTGTGGAAAAAACGGGCTTCACCCTTGCAGAAATCGGCGATTCATCAAAAATTGAGGTAGGCGATCCTATTTATGCTATAGGTAATCCCGGAGGTGTTGAGTTTGCAAATTCATTTACCGACGGTATGGTGTCAGCTCTTGACAGACCTGTAAGCTCTTCTTCCACAGGCTACACAACAGAATGTATTCAGCATACTGCAGCAATTAATCCCGGAAATTCTGGCGGTGCTCTTGTAAATGCTTTCGGTCAGATTATCGGTATTAATTCGATGAAGATTGTAGATGACGAATATGAGGGTATGGGTTTTGCTGTTCCTTCATCGGTATTTATTGAAATTGTAAATGAAATAATGAAGCATGGTTATGTTTCAAACAGACCTAAGCTTGGTATTACCTATGTTCCTGCAAGTGAGTACAGCACATACGGAATGTATGTTGCAATAAAGGGACTTCCCTCAGGCTCAATTGTTATTTATGAAATTGCAGAAGACAGCGCTCTTGCAGATACCAAGGCTCAGGCAGGAGATATGATTGTTGCAGTAAACGGAATTGATCTTGATAATCCTTCATTCCTTTCCGAATATATAGAGGATGCCAATGTAGGTGACAAGCTTACTCTTTCTATTGTAAGAATAAACAATGACTATTCTGCTGAAGAGTTTGATGTGACGGTAAGTCTTGTAGAAGACCGCGGCGACTCATTTATTCAGGAGGAAGAGCCCACTGATTCTCAGTTGCCCGGCGGAAGCTATCCCGGCGGAAACTACGGCGGAAGCTATGAGGATTACTTCAATCAGTTCTTTGAAGAATTCTTTAACGGTATGAGATAAAAACGATACAACTAAAAAACGGTATATTATAGCTGATATATACAGAAACGGTGCTGCAGGCTTATGGCAGCACCGTTTTTTTTGCCGTCTGAATGAGGCAGAGATTATGATTTTACTTAAATAGTTATCTATATCTCAGCATGGGGAGTGAATGTCCCTGCTATTTTCAGTTGATCGCATACTATTTTTAATTCATTGATCATTTCCTGTCCGTCGGCACTGTTTATTGAGCCGTCTATTTCTATGTAGAAATAATACTGCCAGGAATGCTTTTTCATCGGACGGCTGCGCAGTGCCGTCATATTGTATCCGTGCTTACCGATTATGCTGATTGCATTTGCAAGCGAACCTGCTTCATGCTTTACCGTAAACATCAGAACGGTACTTGAGAGTGACGGGGAATCGGATGGAATTCTGGAGAGAACTGCAAATCTGGTAGTATTTTCACCGCTTTTGTTTATGTTGTGTTCAATAACCTTGAGTCCGTAAAGCTCTGCTGTTTCAATGCTTGCAATGGCAGCATATGAATTATCACCGGATTCTGCTACCGATTTGGCGGCAAGTGCAGTATTATTTGCATCTTCTGTTTCAAAACCGTGCATTTCAATATAGTCATGGCATTGACTTAGTGCCTGCGGATGGCTTGTTACCTTTCTGATATCCTCTATTTTTGCTGTTTGCAGTCCCAGAAGATTCTGATGAATTTCAAGCTCATATATTCCGTTTATATGAAGTGATCCGAAAAAAATAAGATCAATTGTCTGACCAACCTCACCAGCATAGCTGTTTTCAATAGGAAGGACAGCCACGTCGCATTCTCCGTTGACAACAGAGTTATATGCAGCCTTGAAATCACTGTAGGAAATGCGGTTTGCCTGCGGAAAAATTCTTCCGGCTGCAATATGTGCAAAGGCTCCTTCCACACCGCTGTAGGCAACATTAAGACCATTCTGAAGGCGGTGTTGATAGGCTCGTGATAATGACATCATATGATTAAGATAATCTATGTAATAGCTTCTGATTATTTCATCCTCAATGCGTGAAGAATTTGTTCTGATGACCTCTTCTTCACGTTTTTTATCAAGAACAGGCAACCCGAATTCTTTTTTGTACTCATAAATAATTTCGGCAGCTTTCATTCGCTTCACAAACAAATCCGCCATTTGTGCATCTGCTGCATTAATAATATTTCTTGCTTCTTCAAGTTTGTTTGCCATTTAATATCACCTGTATTCAGATCCTTACAGCTTATCTGCAATGTCAAGAATTAATTTTTCAGTTTTTTCCCAGCCGAGGCAAGGGTCAGTTATGGATTTCCCGAAAATATGCTCATCGACCTTCTGGGCACCGTCCTCAAGATAGCTTTCTATCATCAGTCCCTTGACAAGACGCTTGATATCTGAGTTCTGGTTACGGCTGTGAACAATATCCTTTGCAATGCGTATCTGCTCAAGATACTTTTTGCCTGAATTGTTGTGATTAGTATCTACAATTACGGATGGATTGGTAAGAGCTGAGTTATCATAGAGTTCTTTTACCCTCAGCAGATCTTCGTAATGGTAGTTTGAAGTGCTTCTTCCTGTGTAGTCAATATAGCCGCGAAGAATTGCATGAGCGTACGGATTTCCCGAGCTTGTTACCTCCCAGCCTCGATAAAGGAAAGTATGGCTGTTTTGTGCAGCTATGACAGAGTTCAGCATAACATTGAGATCGCCGCTTGTCGGATTCTTCATACCAACGGGAGCACTGATACCGCTTGCTGTCAGTCTGTGTTGCTGGTTTTCGACTGAACGAGCCCCTACAGCAACATAAGAAAGTAAATCGGACAGATAACGATAATTTTCAGGGTAGAGCATTTCATCAGCACAGGAGAAATCATAATCACAAAGAGCATTCAGATGAAGCTCGCGGATAGCTACAATTCCCTTGTACATATCGGGCTTTGCTTCGGGATCAGGCTGATGAAGCATTCCTTTATACCCCTGACCGGTGGTTCTTGGTTTGTTTGTGTATATACGGGGAATAATAATTATTTTATCCGATACCTGTTCCTCAATTTTACGGAGTCTGGAAATATATTCAAGAACAGGCTCGCTGTGATCTGCAGAACAGGGACCGATTATAAGGATAAACTTGTCGGAACTTCCGTCAAACACAGCTCTGATGTTTTTGTCACGTTCTGCTTTTACCTTTAACATACGTTCAGTCAAGGGATATTCTTTTTTTACATCCTGAGGGATGGGGAGCTTTCTGTGGAAATTCATTTGCATAGTTTATACCTCATTTCAAAATTAATTATTCCTGAAAAATAAAAGTCCGCCCTTCGGAATGCTGAAAAGCACGACGAATGCGGACTGTCCGTTTTAATTAACCTGAAGACTTACACTTCGGATATCATAGAAGACGGGCAGCCCATATCAAAAAAGTAAAAGAAAAATAAACTATTAATCAATTCAGCTGCCTCCTTTATGATTTGTTGATATTCAGTATATTACGTTAAAGTGGTAAAGTCAATGCTTTTTTTGAAAATATGCAGTTTTTATCTAAGGGCAGGAAAATCCTGCCCTTTTGATTTTTTTATTTTGATACAGGTACGTTGATTACAAGATCAGTGAGAGGGAATGAGCAGCATGGATGGATACAACCGAACTTGAAGTCTGCAAGTCTTCTGTATTCAAGATTTTTCGGCACATAAACCTTACCTGAAAGAAGATGAGAATGACAGAATCCGCATTCACCGCTTCTGCAGCGTGCAGGTGCTGCGATACTGTTCTTTTCGAGAATCTGAAGTACGGTATCATTTGTACTGCCTGTAACAGTTGTTGTCATATCCTGAATTGTAACGGTAATTGAAACTGTTTCCGGTACATCCGAAGGATAATCAGCCTGAGAAGAGGGATTGCGGAATTCACCGAACATCTCATGGCGGACATATTTTCTTTCGAGACCGAGCTTTGCAATTTCCTTATCGAGGAATTCATACATAGCCTGAGGACCGCAGATGAATATTGAGTAAGGCTCATTTTCAGGAGCGTATTTCTTTATGATATCAGCAGTAATAAAGCCCTTTTCAAAGCCGTCACCGTCACATTCAGCATCTGTATCGCTTAAGACATGAACTACATTTACCTTGCCGGTCTTCTTTATTTCTTCAAGTTCATCATAGAAAAGAATGTTTTCCTTATTACGGCTTCCGTAAATAAGTGTCATATTGAATTCTTCATCACCGTCGATGACAGCACCTGCCATCGAAATAAATGGAGTAATACCGCTGCCGCCTGCAAGACAGATAACATTTTTTGCATCGCGAAGAGGCTGATATTCAAAATGACCTTCGGGCGCCGAGACACAGACGGAGGTGCCTGTAATCCATGTATCAAGAATGTAATTTGACATTAGACCGCCGTCAACTCTCTTGATTGTAAGCATATATTTTCCTTCAAGTGCATCCTTGGGTTTTGAAGATATTGAATATGCTCTTGTTATTTTCATTCCCTCGATTTCTTCAAAAACGGTAAGATATTTACCGGCACCGAAGTAGGCGAGAGCCGTAGTGCCTTTTTCTTCATCGGGGACAAGAACGAAGCTCTTGCAGTCCTCTGCTCTTTCAATAACTTCAGCAACCTTGAGAAACTGCTTTTTCGGGTGGAGAGCTCTTGCAAGTGCCGTTGCATTATCCGGGATTTCGGGGATAATAGCTTTGGCATTTTCGAAGGTCTTCTGTCTGTCTGCGAGAAGGGATATGAATTTTGTTGCTTTAAGTGATTTTAAGCTTGCCATTTTTATTTGCCCTCCTTAAGTGCCTTTATTGTAAGATCAGCGGCCTTTTCACCTGTGTAATAAGCACAGCCGTAGCCGTCGCCTCTTTCCTGGGTTGCTCCGCAGAAAAGGAAATTATCAAATGGCTGATCCTTAAGATACTGAATGGTTCGGGGAAGCATACTGTCCCATTTTTCAAGCATATAACCGTAAGGTGTGCCCCAGGGAGTGTTGAGATAACGAGCGAATGTAGGTGGTAGTGCAATTTCAATTTCTTCAATGTAAGGCTTGATAGAAATGTTAAGTGCCTTTTCGCAGGTTTCAATCATATCCTCGGCAACCTTGGTTTTGAATTTCTTATAATCTTCAGGCTTTATATCCTTCATAACGTCGCCGAATGTCATTGTTGTAAGGAATAACTGGCTGGTACCTGCAGGAGTGCAGTCGGGGATAATTTCATTCAGACAGTTAATGATACAATAACCGCTGAAGTACCCTTGAGCAGCCTCATACTGCTTGTCCGAATCGGAATCGGGGGCGATAAATACCGAATAGTCGGTAATACCAAGCTCTTCCTTTGTTTTATTCATACCGAGATAAACTGTTGTAAGGGTACATGCAGTTTTTCTTGCATTGAGCATTTTCAGCTGCTGCTTGGGAACATCTCTTTCATCCATAAGTTCTGTGAATACCTTATAAGGATAACAGTTACAAATGAAGCGTTTGCCGTACACCTCTTTTTCGCCGTTGATAACAACACCGGCAGGCTTGCCGTTCTTCATGATAATCTTTGTTACATCGGAGTTGTACCAGATATCACCGCCGAAATCACGGATTTTCTTGTCAATTGCAAGGCTCATTTCATGGCTTCTGAGATGGGGAATACCTGTACCGCTTCTTACATAGCTGTGAAGACAGCAAAGATAATAAAGGAAGTCAAACTGTGAAGCAGGGGAGCCCATGTAGCACCAGTAGGTGTTGAAGATGTCCTGTGCCTTTTTAGGCATACCCAGGGCATTGAGAGCCTCAGTCATTGTGTGTGAGGTCATTCTCATAATGTCGGGAACATCCTTAAGGCTTCCGGGAAGCTTTGAAAGATCGTCAAGACAGTCAAATGCCTTGAACATATTTACAGATAATTCAAAAGCCTTTTTGCAGCTTTCATAAGAGCCGGGAACAAGCTCCTCAAGCTTTCTTGAGAAGTTTTCAAAGCCTACTGGCATTCTTGCATCAACTGTAACGGAAACACCGTTTTCATTGATAAATGTATCCGTATCACCCTCCTTTGCAGGAACAACAAGACGGAAGGTAGAATCATGCTTGAACCATTCTACATCAGCACCGATTCTGTTGAATACCTCTTCAATTGTACCGGCTTCCTTTTCATCACCGATGCCTGCAAGCTCGTGAAGTGAGGGCTCGAATTCAAATCTTCCTCTTACAAACGAGGAGGCTGATCCGCCGGGAATATTATGTCTTTCAAGAAGAAGGGTTGAAAGACCTGCTTTGGCACAGTTTGCTGCAGCCGCAAGACCACCGTTACCTGCGCCGATAACTATAACGTCATATACTTTACTCATATAAACGCAATCCTCCGTACATAAAAATACATCTTATTTTACCACTACGGTTTTGCAAAAACAATAAAATAAAGAATAATAAGAAAACTTTGGAAAATATATCAAAATGAGAGCTTCGCGCTTAGTAAAAATAACAATAGAAAAACGGGAACTTTTATGTTAAACTATAAAAAAACTGAGGTTAATATGAAGTACAGTATATTTGACAGTCCCGTAAAGGTTTACGGAATTCCGTTTTTTGAAAAAAACAGAAAGCTCGAGAGATTTCCTGAGGATATAAGAGCAAAGCTTATTGAGTTTCATTCACAGTTCGGGGAAAGTACGATTGAGCATATCGCCACAAGAACTGTCGGTGCAAGAGCTGCTTTCAGAACGGATTCAAAAAACATAAAAATTGAAATTAAGGTAAAAACTCTTGCTCACGATGTTGGAATGTCCCGTTTTTCCTGCTCATCTGCTGCAGTTTATACGGGAACGGGAGAAAAGCTTATTTTCCGGGGGCTTGCAGTGCCCGGCTTTGATGATATGCTGGGAGAAATTGAGTTTACAACGGAAAACGGAACAGATGATGTTATGATATTCTTCCCCCGAAATGAAATTGTAGAGGATATTGTAATTACCCTTGATGACTCCGCTGAAATTTTACCTCCTACACCGTATAAGTACGAAAAGCCTGTTGTTTTTTTCGGATCTTCAATAACTGAGGGCGGTCACGCATCTCTGGTTACAAATGCCTATACTGCACTTTTATCCCGTTGGTTGAATTTTGACTATTACAATTTCGGGCTTTCGGGCAGCTGTCTCGGACAGCTTAGTATTGCAGAATTAATCTGTTCTCTTGAACCTTCGGTTTTTGTGTACGATTATGACCACAATGCTTTTTCTGCTGAATATCTTAAAAATACCCACGAGCCGTTTTTTAAGGTTGTCAGAGAAAAACTCCCCGATTTGCCTGTAATAATGATGTCGACTCCCAACTATGACCATATGCCCGAAGCAGACGAAAGACGGGAAATTATAAAAGCAACCTATGAAAATGCAAAAGCTTCGGGAGACAAAAATGTTTATTTTATTGACGGAAAGGATTTCTTCGGAGACGAGGAAAGACAATTCTGCACTACCGATACTACTCACCCTAATGACTATGGTTTTCACAAAATGGCACGGGTAATTGAGCCCGTAATGAAAAAAATTTTAGAGAAAATATAAAAGGAGACAATTATGGAAATTTTACTCAAACTCAGAAATCTCATTATTCTGCCACTGCTTATTCTCACACTTATTACAAATCCTGTCGCAAAGAGCACTGATTCTGCCGAGCTTATTTCCAAGGACACCTTTGTTCTTGATCAGGCATTTATGATGGGACAAGGAATTACAACAGACGGCGAATATTATTACACAAGCGGTGCATTAACGGCTGTCAATCTTACTATACTTGCAAAATTCACCGTAGATGATATGGAGCTTGTTGACTCTGTCATAAATCCGCTTCCCGATATTTGCTCAGACCGCGGAAATAACCATATCGGGGGTATCAGCTACTACAACGGAAAAATCTATGCTTCTGTTGAAGGTCCGAATGAAGGATATCCCTGCATAGTTGTATTTGATGCTGAAACGCTTACCTGCACAGGTGAGGTATATGACCTTCCTGTTGAAATCTATTCCGACGGTGTGCCCTGGTGTGCAGTTGACAAAGACACGGGATATCTTTACGCTTCTAAGTGGAGTGAGGCCGAGGCTGTTTACTGCTATGATATAAACAATGAAATGGCTCTTGTAAAAGAAATTCCCCTTACAGGCCTCGGTGTTATTGACCGCATTCAGGGCGGCGAATTTTATGAAGGCAGCCTTTATCTTTCAAACGATATAAAGGATAACGGCAATATCAAAAATATTCTTAAGCTTGATACTGCAACGGGTGAGGTTTCTGTTTTTGCAGAAAGAAATGTAGGCAGTGAAAATGTAGAAGCCGAGGGACTTACCTTCCTTGAAACAGATGACGGCGCAGTAATGCACGTGCTTGATTATAATAAGCTTATTGGAGTTGCGGTGCATCATTACAATGTGGAATTCTGATATGGAAAATATAACACTTGAGCAGTTTTGCAGTCTTGATTTCCGATTTTACAAAGAAAATCCCGTACTGAAATATTCTCTTCCCAGTCTTGTTGTTGCAGATCCCTCAATTCTCACTCCCGACAAAGCTCCCGATAACAAGTGGCATCTGTTTGCCCATACATTTTTCGGAGTTTATCATTATATTTCCGAGGACGGCATTTCCTTCGGTAATGGTAAGAAAATCACAAGCCGTGCAATGCGTCCCGATATCAATGTAATTGACGGTGAATATTATCTCTATTTTGAAAGAACAAGATCCCCGATTCTCAATGCTCTGAATTCGGTAGGTGTTAAGTGGCATTCTGAGATTTATATGTGTAAATCCCGTGATCTTGACAGCTGGACTGAGCCCGAAAAGATAATAAAGCATACGAGAGCTTATGAAGCCTGTGACACGGGAATTGCAATTTCAAATCCCTTCCTGATAAAAAAAGACGGAAAATACCGTATGTATTATTCCTGTGGGCAGACCTTTGTTAAGGATTGCGGATTCTGTGAGCCGACACACATAACCTTTGCGGAAAGTGAATTCCCCGAGCACGGGTTCGTTTCAAGAGAAAAGCCGATAATAAGTCCTGACAAAAACAGCAGATACCTGAATTTATGCTCGGGATGTATCAAGGTATATAAGCTTAAAGACTGCTATATCGGTCTTCAGAACGGTCTCTTTGAAGAAAACGGAAAAAGCCACTCCGCAATAATGCTCTTAAGATCCGATGACGGAGAAAGCTTCACATTCGTAAAGCCTCTTATTGTACCCGAAAAAGAGTACCCCTGGATGGCACAATTCGTCTATGCCTGCTGTATGACTGTGTATGACGGAAAATTAAGAATATACTTTAATGCAAGAAATGCTGCTGATATAATAAGAGGCAGAGAAAGTATAGGCTATTGTGAAGCTCAAATATAAAAAAAGCAGATGAGTAAAAACCTCATCTGCTTATTTTTATTCTCTGAAAAGGGGAGTTGAAAAATATCTCTCTGCAGTGTCCGGGAGAATTGTGACAACGGTTTTGCCCTTTCCTAACTTCTCTGCAAGCTTTATGGCTGCAGCAACGTTTGTTCCTGATGAAATACCGCACATAAGTCCCTCTTTGGATGCCAGATCCCTAGCGGTTTTCAGTGCTTCTTCATCGGATACTATATATATGTCCTCATAAATTTCTGTATTGAGAATTTCGGGAATGAGTCCGTCGCCGATACCCATCTGAATGTGAGCGCTTACGGTACCGCCTGCAAGAATTGCGGCATTTTCAGGCTCAACTGCCCATATTGTCATATGGGGATTAAGTGCCTTTAAGGTTTCACCGATGCCGGTAATTGTACCGCCTGTTCCTATACCTGAGCAGAAGCCGTCTATGGGACCTCCTACCTGCTCGAGAATCTCAAGGCCTGTCTGATGGCGGTGAATCATAGGATTTGCAGGATTTTCAAATTGCTGAGGAACAAATACCTTCGGATCATCCTTTTCCATCTGTAAAGCAGTTTCAAGGCATTTTGCTATTGCGTCACCGATGTTGCCCTCATCGTGTATCAGGACTACTTCAGCGCCGTAATGCTGCATAATCTTTTTTCTTTCGATGCTTACCGAATCGGGCATAATTATTCTGACCTTATATCCGAGCACAGCACCTACAAGGGCAAGTCCGATGCCCTGATTGCCTGATGTAGGCTCAACTATAATACTGTCCTTATTAAGGACGCCTCTTTTTTCTGCATCTCTTATCATATTGTATGCAACTCTTGTTTTTACGGAGCCGCCTACATTAAGTCCCTCATATTTTACGAGCACCCGTGCTGCGTTTTCGGGTACCATGTGATTTAACTGTATCATGGGCGTATGGCCCATTGCATCAAGAATATTGTTGTATATCATAAAAACCCTCCGGGAAAAACTGAAATTTATTTTACCCTAAATCCGGGATAACTGCAATAGGAAAACGATAAATTTTCTCCATATATTATATGAACAAAAAAAATTGCTGCAACTATTTTTGTTGCAGCAATTTTGTCTGCTTTAACGGAAGCTTTTAGCCCAGTTTACAAGAGAATTGTGCCAGATGTTATCGGTTACATCCTTTTTCATACGGTCTGTTACGGGTCCGTTTTTAGCCATTTTAGCTATTATAACCGCCTGCAGCTCCTCCACCGTCATTTCCTTATAGGGCTTGTCCGGAATTGCTGCGGCTTCGGGAATATCCTTCTTTTCAGAAACAGGAGCCTTCGTTGTCTCTGCCTTTGATACAGTATTATTTTCGGTCTTTATTTCAGCCTTATTTACTTTCTCTTCGGGGATTTCAATTTTTATCGGGGCAGGTGTGAAATTCTTGACAGTGCCGTTAACGGGAATGAGAATTTCTCCCGAATTACCGTTTAATGTAACAGTAATCCTGCCGTTTTCGGAATTAACCTTACCGCCCGATATCGCTTTTTCATAGGTGCCGTCTGCAGGGAAGGAAACAGATGCATCCTTATCGTCATTGTTGACAGCAATAAAAACAGAGCTTTCCCCGAGTGTTCTCGAAAAAGCATACTGACGGTTTGTAAGTAATAATTCTTTGTAATCGCCGTAGGATAGCTCCTTGAATTCTTTTTTTATTTTTATAAGTACAGCGGTAAGCGCCGTAACGGAGTTTTCCTTTATTTTTTTCCTGAGCTCTTCATATTTCAGAAACGGTCTTAATGAAGCATCCGAATGTCTTTCTTTTCTGCCTTCTGTGCAGAATTCCGAGCCGTAGTAAACGGAAGGAATGCCCGGAAGTGTAAAAAGAAGAATATTTACGGGTATAATATGTCTTTTGTCGGAGAGCTTTGTGTAGATTCTTTCAACATCGTGATTGTCGCTGAAATTATAAAGCTGAAGTCCTCTGCACATATCCTGCAGTCTTTTTACGGTATGGGCAATTTCAAAATAATTTCTGTCATTGTGTCCCGAGTAAAGAGCCTTGTGAAGGTTGTAGTTTGTAACAGAGTGAAGCGTGTCACTGTTTGCCCAGCGGCTGTAATCTCCATGAATTACCTCACCCATCAGCCAGAAATCAGCTTTAACTTCGTTTGCAGTTCTGCGCAGAGCCTTCATAAAGTCAAAATCAAGCACATCTGCAGCATCAAGTCTTATTCCGTCTATATCAAATTCGCTCACCCAGAAGCGGATAACATCGCAGATATAGTTTATAACCTCTGGGTTTTTCTGGTTGAGCTTTACCAGTAAATCATATCCTCCCCAGTTTTCGTAGGAAAAGCCGTCATTATATGAGTTATTTCCCCAAAAATTAACATTGTACCAGTTTTTGTACGGGGAATTTTCACGTTTTTCCTTTATGTCTTTAAATGCAAAAAAGTCTCTGCCCGTGTGGTTGAAAACACCGTCAAAAATGACTCTGATGCCGTTTTCGTGACAATAAGAAATAAATTTCTTCAGGTCATCATTGGTACCAAGTCTTGAATCAAGCTTTTTGTAATCTGTAGTTTCATAGCCGTGTCCCACCGATTCACATAATGGGCCTATATAAAGAGCATTGAAGCCGGTTTCCTTAATATGATCTACCCAATCATACAGCATATTTATACGGGAAACAGGGGCAGAATATTCATTCAGCGCAGGCGCTCCCGTAAGCCCCAATGGGTATATATGATAAAATACGGCTTCGTTGTACCAAGCCATAGCACTACCTCCGTTTTAATAAAGTTCATTGGCTTTCAGCAGGTTTTTTGCTGAGAATGCGGGGATTCTCCCCAGTCCGTCAGGTCCCACATTCAGCAGATAGTTTATCCCCATATCATTTAGTTTATGTCTTCGGCCGGCAATTTCTTCGGGGGCTAACCAGTTGTTGTCATAATACTTAAAGCCCCATGATGAATTCATTGTTCCGGCAGTTTCGTAAAGTCCGTAGGGGGAATACTTAAGTCCGTCAAGACTGTTAGGATCATAGTTTTCCTCAACAGCGAACTCTGTAGGATATTCATTATCTCCTAGGGAAACATAGTCATAAGCTCCGTTACCTATTCTTGAATTTATAAGGCAATGGGGCTGATATTCCTTGACAAGATTATTCAGTCTCAGACTCTGATCTTTAGTTATTGTGTGGGGTACGTCAAACCACATAAGAAGCAGGTCGCCGTAGCTTTTAAGAAGCTCTGTAACCTGGGGAATTATCTTTTCTTCAAAGCAGATGCTGAAATTCTTTTTTTCTCTTTCGGGGAAATCCCAGCTGTTGTCCCAGCTGACACCCGAGCAGCCCGAAAATTTGTCATATCCGCCGCCGTGGAAGTGGTGCCAGTCAAGCTCCTGTGAATAATAAAGACCGAATTTCAGTCCGTGCTTATAGCAGGCTTCGCCAAGCTCAGCAACAACATCTCTCTTAAAGGGAGTTGCGTCAACAATGTTGAATTTGTCTGCTTGTGAATGCCACATGGCAAAACCGTCGTGGTGCTTGGATGTGAAAACAAAATATTTCATCCCCGAGTCCTTTGCAAGCCGTATCCACTCATCCGCATTGAAATAAACAGGATTAAAGCTTTTTGCAAGCAAAGAATACTCCTCATTCGGAATTGCCATAAAGCTCTGTATCCACTCTGCGTAATCATTCACATGTCTGCCCTTGTATTCGCCTGCAAGAAGGGAATAAAGCCCCCAATGAGCCATCATTCCGTAGCCTGCATCCCTGAACCATTTTATGTTGTCCATCAAAGCACCTCTTTCTCAGCTATAATTATGTCATAAAAGTCCTGTTCAGTCAACACGAAGACATAATTTTCTGTTGCACCTGTGTGATGTTTTTTGTATAATGAAAAAAGAGAAAAATATTGTAAGAGGGACGGCAATGAAAACATACGGAACATATTTTCAGAACGATGAAAGGGAGCCGATAAAATACGGTGAAATAAACCTTATAAATCCCGAAAGACAGCGCCTGAGAGGAGAAAAAGCTCTTATCGGAATTGAAGCATATCCTGTTTTTCAGGGCTTTTGCGGAACTGATAATGAGCTGATGAAAATGGGAAGCAGGGGAATGCTTTCCGCTAAATTTCCCGAAGGAGAAAAAAGACTGATAAACGGACACGAGGGTGTTGTATGGTTGCCCTCCGAGAACCGTTTTGCAATTGTTCTTATCCGCGGAGGAGACAGCTGGGATCCTACAAGATATACAGAGGATGAAACATATTTTGAGTACGGCTGTGACAAGGCAGACGGGCTTTTCTGTGATAAAAACTATTTTAATCCCGATATGCTGCTGCACCTGCCCGAAAAGTATGAGGGACTTAAAAAATTACCTCTCTCTGTAGCAAAAAGGCTTTCATTTGCCGATCCTTATGCCTGTGCGGTATTCCAGCTTGAAAGAATGGAGGATCTGGGTGAAGCACAGAATTTCCGAGTGGAAATGGTAAAGCACAAATGCACGGAAAAGGAAGCGAGAGCTCTTGCCAAGGAGAATATTTTCAGAAAAACAGTAATATTCGGTCTCGGAATGACAGGCCTTTTTATTGCCGATCAGATAAAAAGAAATCATCCCGAAGCCAAAATTCTTTTTGTCGGCAGAAGTGATGAAAGTTGTAAGAAGGTTGTTTTTTCAAAGGAAATCACAAATTCGGAATATCTTTCTGTTGCCGGTCTTACAGAGGATGAAACCGCAGAAAGAATTATTGATATTTTAGGCTCAAGAGCAACAATGTTTGTCGGCACCTCGGGAAGCAATGTTGAGCACAGAGTTGCCTTTGAAAAAGGGGTGCTTGGCTGTAACGGAATATATAACAGCTTTTCTCTGGGCCCCGTTGTATCTTATGATACAATGCCCTTCGGTTTTCAGAATCATCTCATTTTCTCCTCTATCAATTTCCGTCAGTCCCATATGGAAAAGGCAATTGATATTCTTGTTGATTCAAGATATGATGAGGTTGTGGAATTGATTGATAAGGAAGAATTTATAAGGGATCCGCGTTTTGCATATGAGAATAAAATATTCTCCGCAGGCGCCCCTCTTAAAACAGCTGTTATATGGAATAAAGATTATATTCAGGAGGACAAGTAAATGAAGGCAATAGTAATTCCCGCTCCCGGTGAAATAGAGATAAGAGAAATGCCTATGCCCGAGGTGAAAGAGGGGGAAGCTCTTCTTAAGGTAAAAACCGTAGGCATCTGCGGTGCAGATGTAGCATCCTTTACGGGAAATCAGCCCTTTACAACATATCCGAGAATTCCGGGGCACGAGTTTTCCGCTGAAATTGTTTCAATTCCCGAAAACGACAAGGGACTGAAGGCAGGAGATATTGTCACCTGCAATCCTTACTTCAATTGCGGTGAGTGTTATTCCTGCAAAAGAGGCTTTGTCAACTGCTGTACAGATAATCAGACAATGGGCGTACAGAGAGACGGTGCGTTCTGCGAATATATTTCTATGCCCGTTGAAAGGATTTATGACGGAAAAGGTCTTTCTGCTGATGAATTAGCCCTTATTGAGCCTTTTTCAATTTCGGGACACGCAGCAAGCCGTGCAGAGATAAAGGAAACGGATAATGTGCTTATTGTGGGTGCAGGCCCCATCGGACTTTTCGCACTTCTTGCGGTTAAAAATAAATGCAGAAGCATTGCCGTTGCAGATATTCTTGACAACAGACTCCAACTTGCAAAGGAATACGGTGCAGATGCGGTCATCAATACAAAAAACGAGGATTTTTCCACTTTTACAGACAATTTTACTGACGGCAACGGCTTTGATGTCTGCATTGAAGCCTGCGGTGCTCCCGAAACATTTTCAGCCTGCATTGAAAACGCCGCATTTGCCGCAAATATCATTTTAATCGGTAACGGCAAAAGAGAAACCACATTCAACCATTCTGTATTGCTGAAAAAAGAGCTTAATGTTCACGGCAGCCGTAATGCACTCAAAACCGATTTTATCAATAATATCAACCTTGTTGCCGAGGGAAAGGCCGATGTTATGAAAATGGTCAGCGGTATCTACAGTATGGATAATGCCCTTGATGCATTTAAGGCACTCAGCAATAATGACGGTACTCTTGCAAAACTTCTTATCAGAATAGGTGAGTAATATGAAAGAAACCATAATTCAGTTTGGCGAAGGTAATTTTTTAAGAGGCTTTGTTGATTACTTTCTTGATGTGATGAATAAAAACGGTCTTTATGACGGCAAGGCTGTTGTGATTCAACCGAGAACAGGCGGACGGTGTGCTCTTTTAGCAGAGCAGGACTGTAAGTATAATCTTTTTATGCGTGGCATTGAAAACGGTGAAATAAAGGAAGAACACAGGCTTATTGAGTCAATTTCCCGTGCTGTTGATCCTTATAAGGATTTTGATGCTTATATTGCGCTTGCAGATAATCCCGGTTTTCGTTTTGTGATATCAAATACAACAGAGGCGGGTATTGCCTTTGATGAAAGCTGTCAGTTTTCCGATAAGCCTTGTGTATCATTTCCGGGAAAGCTTACTCAGCTTCTTTTCAGGAGATATGAAAAGAAGCTGCCCGGCTTCGTTTTTCTTCCCTGTGAGCTTATAGACAATAACGGTGATGAGCTGAAAAAATGCGTTCTGAAATATGCCGTAAGCTGGGGACTTCCCGAAGAATTTATCCGTTGGATAAAAGAAGAAAATGTATTTGCGAATACTCTCGTTGACAGAATTGTCACGGGTTATCCTTCTGACGGCACAGAAAAGCTTTACCCTGATGATAAATTCCTTGACACCTCGGAAATTTTCCATTTGTGGGTAGTTGAAGGAGACTTTGAAAACGAGCTTCCTCTTAAAAAAGCAGGCTTCAATGTTATATGGACTGATGATGCTAAGCCTTACAAAAAAATTAAGGTTCGTATTCTTAACGGTGCTCATACATCTCTTGTTGCAGCTTCTCTTCTTTCGGGAATTGAAACTGTAGGGGAGAGTATGAATAACGAAGAAGTGTATACATATCTCAGAAAATGTATGGATACGGAAATTCTTCCCACTATTGGTGATAATGAGGAAAGCCGTGCCTTTGCGGCAGGTGTTTTTGACCGTTTCAGAAATCCCTTTATAAAGCACAAATGGCGCTCAATTGCACTTAACAGCATCAGTAAATTCTCCGTGCGTGTGCTTCCCACGATACGTGAATACAAGGATAAAATGGGGGAGTATCCGAAATATCTCACATTATCTCTTGCCGCACTGCTTTATTTTTATAAAAACGATAATCCCGAAGATTCTCCCGAGACTGTTGATTTTATAAAAAACAACAGTATTTCCGGGGTTCTCGGAAATACTGCTCTCTGGGGGACGGATATTTCAGATATGTACGCAAAGGTAAGTTCGTATTATTCTGAAATTGAAAAACTCGGTATGAAGGACACATTAAAATGGATACTGTCATAATAAATGAAAGGGACAATGTCTCGGTAAGCCTTGAAACAGGGCATAAAACTGCTGTTTGTGACATCGGAAGCGGTGAGGATATTATAAAATACGGTTATCCCATAGGTACCGCCACCTGTGATATAAAGACAGGGGAGCATGTGCATTCTCATAATATGAAAACAAAATTAGGGGATATTCTCTCGTATGAATATTCCCCTCATTTCTCATTTCCCGAAGCCGAGGAGCCTTTTTTTATAAATGCCTTTGTCCGCGAAAACGGAGACATCGGTATCAGAAACGATATATGGATAGTACCTACTGTGGGCTGTGTCAACAGTATCGGTAAGATGCTTGCTGAAAAAACGGGTGCTGTTTATTTTTCGCACCCCTACGGATGCAGTCAGTTAGGTGATGATATGAAAATCACACAGCTGATTTTAAGGGGACTTATAAAGCATCCTAATGCAGGCGGCGTGCTGGTGCTGGGGCTGGGATGTGAAAATAACAACATCGGAGAAATGAAAAAAATCCTCGGGGACTTCAACGAAAGCCGTGTTAAATTTCTGAATGCTCAGGATTGTGAGGATGAAATTTCCGAGGGAATAAGGCTCATTGATGAGCTCAGAAGCATCACATCTGCCGACAAAAGACAGAGTGTACCCGTGTCCCGCCTTAAAATCGGACTAAAATGCGGCGGCTCCGACGGATTTTCGGGTATTACCGCCAATGCCGTAGCAGGGCTTGTAACCGACAGAATCTGTGCCATGGGCGGCTGTGCAGTGCTTACAGAGGTTCCCGAAATGTTCGGTGCGGAAACAGTTCTTTTTGAAAGATGTGTTAATGAAGAGATTTTCGTAAAGAGTGTTGAGCTTATAAATAATTTCAAAATGTATTTCAAAAGCCACGGACAGCCCGTGTCTGAAAATCCCTCCCCCGGAAATAAAGAGGGGGGAATCACAACTCTTGAGGAAAAATCATTGGGCTGCGTGCAGAAGGGCGGAACTGCTCCCGTAACAGATGTGATTACTTACGGGGAAACGGTCACGAAGCCCGGTCTTACCTTGCTTGACGGCCCCGGGAATGACATAGTTTCCGTTACAAATCTTTCCGCTGCAGGCTGTCATATGGTGCTTTTTACCACGGGAAGAGGTACTCCCTTGGGAGGTGCCGTTCCTACAATAAAAATTGCCTCGAACAACACAATTTCCGCGAAAAAAACTCATTGGATTGATTTTTCGACATTCGGAGAAAAATCCGAAAGAGCTGAAGAATTGTTGAAGCTTATAAAACGGGTGGCAGACGGAGAAGAGATGAAAAACGAGCTTCTCGGTAACCGTGAAATTGCAATTTTCAAGGACGGTGTAACCTTATGATTATAGATGCACACGCACATTTATGGAAAAAACAGAAGGGAATTGTAAACGGAAATCCCGTATATGACATCGGCTGCGGTAAAAGCAATTTCGGCGGTGAAATAAGGCAGATGCTGCCCCCGTATATGACAGACGGAGAGAATAATGCCGAAAGATTCCTTTCTAATATGGACTATGCAGGTGTATCGGGGGCTGTAATTACTCAGGAATATATTGACGGAAATCAGGATGAATATCTGCTTTCCTGTAGGTGTGATCGCCTTAAAATCTGTGCCTTATACGAAGAAAAGCCCCTCGGAGATATATCGGGCTTTGACGGTATAAAAATCTGTGCAGGAAGGCTTAAGGACAGTAATCTGCTTAAGCACACCGAACCCTTCAAGCTTGCCTCAGAAAACGGAAAATTCATTTCAATAGACCTTGCCGACGGGGCTGAGCAGACAGATGCACTGAATGAAATTGCCCGTATGTTTCCCGAGCTTAAAATTGCGGTAGGACACTTCGGAATGGTGACAAGGGATGGCTGGCAGGCGCAGATAAAGCTTGCCCGTAATAAAAATGTTTTTATTGAAAGCGGCGGTATAACCTGGCTTTTTAACAGTGAGTTTTATCCTTATCCCTCAGCCGTCAGGGCAATCAGGGAGGCTTCTGAGCTTGTCGGCATTCATAAGCTTATGTGGGGCAGTGACTATCCCCGTACAATGACCGCAATTACATATAAGATGAGCCTTGATTTCGTTGAAAAAAACACTGAAATATCAGAAGAAGACAAAAGACTTTTCTTAGGTGAAAATGCGGTAAAATTCTACGGCTTCAAAGAGCTTCCTATCCTCGAAAAGGTTAAGAATATGGTAGAGGACTGATTATGAAAGTATTATTGTTTGTTCTTGTGATTCTGTCTCTTCTTATGCCTGTCGCAGTAAACAAAAAACTGTTTCCGAAGCTCGACGGTCTGCAAACAAAAATGCTTTGCGCCTTTATGTACATTCTCACGGGAATTGCAGCCTTAATTAATTTCACGGGTGATATGAAATATTCTCTTTTTCTTTTCGGGGCATTGATTTTCGGTTTTCTTGGAGACTTTTTTTTAAGCTGGAGAAATGAGAAATATTTTCTCTTCGGAGTGTTGTTTTTCGGAATAGGTCACATAATTTACAGCTTTATATTTATTTTTATCGGAAATTCAGCTCTGAGGGATTATTTCTATATTCCCTTAATAATTACCGCAATTCTTGTTTTATTATTGCTTTTCGGAATTAAGTTTGCTAAACTGAAATTAAGGAAGGAGCAGAAGCCCCTTTTATTATACGGGCTTATTCTCTTTTTCTCATTCGCATCGGGTGCTTCGAGAGGTGTATCTGCTCTTATTTCGGGTGAAATTCCCCTCGGACTGTGTCTTATTGCAGGTTCAACTCTTTTTATAATTTCCGACATTTTTCTTGCTGTCGGAATGGTGGGAATCAGGCTCCCGAAAATCTTTAACCACGCAGTATCATATACGTATTTCCCGGCACAGACCATTCTTGCACTCAGTATATTTTTTTCATAAGGAGCGGCTTTATGATTAATATCAAAGAAAAATATCTTGAAATGAAGAATAATCCCGAGGTTGATTTCAAGGAGCAGCTTGGATATATTTCGGCTGTATTCGGCAACTGTATGGGACAGGATTCCGTTGGAACATATACAGATCAGTTTATGTATGATTATATGGGACTTGAATCAAAGCATGTTGTTGCAATGAAATCTGCCACAACGGGAGTCAATATTGTAATTGCCCCCATTATAGGTGCATTGCTTGACAGCAACCGCTCGGGTAAGGGTAATGCCAGAAGCTTTATGATGGCATCTGCAATTCCTTTTACACTGGCTTCCGTGCTTTTGTTTTTTGTTCCCTCTGCATCACAGATGTTCAATGTGATATGGAGCTTTTTCCTTTATCTTACATTCAATATTGCGGATACATTTTTTGATGTTGCACTGTCAACACTTTCGGTACGAATGACACCAAATGCAAAATCAAGAAAGAATTTCTATACTATAGCGCAGATAGCCTCCACTCTCGGATCAATGCTTCCCGGCGGTCTCGTTCCCGTAATCATTGATCTGATGGGAGATGATTATTCCAAGGAAAAGTGGGCATTTTTCTCCGTTGCTCTTTTCTTCGGAATTTTAGGCCTTTTTGCAATGCTCGTTCCCTGCCTTACTCTTAAGGAAAGAAATCTTGTTCTTCCTCCCCGTGAAAACAAAAAGGTTAACATTGACTACAGACTTATTGCACTTAACCGTCCGCTTCTGCTTCTGTGTTTAAGCCAGGTTATTGATTCCGTAAGACAGGTATGCTACAATTCGCTTCCTTTCTTCTACAAGCACACGCTTGATAATTACAAGATGAAGACATTTGTTGAAATCGGAAGTTCCGCACTTTCTTACGGCGGACTTTTCTCCGTTCCCTTTGTCGGAAAGAAGCTTTCTTCAAGAGATATTCTTGTTGCGGGATATATGCACACAGGCATATGCTACACACTGCTTGCAATAATCGGATACAAGCATCTTTGGATAGTCGGTGTTCTTATTGCGCTCGGCGGTCTTCCCAATGCTGCAATGGGTGCTGCAAGACGAATTCTTCTTGCTGACTCCACGGACTACATGGAGTGGAAAAGTTATCAGAAATTCGGCATAGCTTCGCGAAATGAGGGTATGGTATTTGCATTCAACACAATGGTTACGAGAATTGCCGCCCTCTGGAAGGAGCTGCTGATAAATGCAGGTCTTTCTATTATAAAGTACAAGAGCGCGCAAAGCGTGAACGGTGTTATGGTTGAGGCGGTACAGACTAAAGAAACTCTTCACGGAATTTTCCTTCTTGTTGTTGTGCCGGGTATTATCGGCAATATTATTCCCGGTATTGTTATGATGTTTGATAATTTCACAGGCAAGCGCAAGGAAAAAATTATGGAAGAGCTGACAGAAAGACGTGCTGCAGCAAAAGCCGTAATAACAGAATAAAAATGAGGGTATGTAAAAAACGAAAGTGCTTTACATACCCTGTATTCTTTTTCTGTAAGAAAAATTATATGATTTATTAATCTTTTTCCCAATCACGGTGGATGCGGTGTTTCTCGATATCGTCGGGTTCTCTCATAAAGCGAGATATTTCTCTTATGTAAAAAAATCCCGTATTCCCAACAGCTTTGCTGCGGTAACGAATATTATGCCTTACTTTTAATATTCAGCTTTTTCTTTATTATAAGAAGTATTGCAATACCTACAACGGGGAAGAGAGCGGCTACAAGCATAGCAGCCTTCATTCCTATCTGTTCCGGGGTAAGTGACAGCTCAGCACCAAGGCTTACCGCGATATCACTTATTGCTACCTTATCCATTACAACTCCTAAAAGCTGCGGAGCAATTGATGCACCGAAGTCACCGCCTGCCGCCATTAATGCATAAGCTGCAACACCCACATTGGGCAGCTTTTCTTCCATAAGAATAAGGGAACCGGGCCACAGCATTGATGTGCATACACCCGTTAATATACAAGCTATAAGCGACAGAACGGGTACGGGGGAGAGACCTGCAATGAGATAGCAGAGGACTGCACCCGTCATTCCGAAAAACAGTACCTTCCAGATGTTTTTTCCCTTTTTTCCGTACCAGGTACGGGTAACTCCGAGAGCTATTGCAAACAGAGCCATACCGAGAATATCACCCACGATTTTCGGAAGATGCAAGGCACTTTCAATATAGCTTGAAATCCAGTTTGTCATTGAGTTTTCTGCGGCACTGCCGAAGAATATACAGAGAACGCAAAGAGTCATTATAAGTGTCTTTTTGCCTGCTTTTTTGCCGTTTTCATTACTTCCCATATTTACATCGGGCATAGGCGAGGTGCTGAACATAATAAATGCCCCGAGAGGAACTATTGCCCAGAAAAGTGTGAGATACATCCAGTTGTGTGTGCCGAATATTTTTAAGAAAATTGTACTGAGAATTACAACTGACATCACTCCGTATGCATAAAGGGAGTGTAAAAGGCTCATATCTCTGTCGGGATTTTCAGAGGGAATCGCTGCCACAACGGGGCTTAAAAGTACCTCAGAAAGTCCTGCAGAAATAGAGAATACAAATGTACCGATTACAAGACCTAAGTAAGCATACTCAGGGAAAAGCCACGGCACAAGTGCATATATGAGCATTCCCACAGATGTGATTACGGGCATTATGGTGACTGTTTTTTTGATGTTGAAATACTTTGTGAAGAAAGTAAAAATAAGGTCAATTGTCAGCTGTGTGCAGAAGTTTACAGCAACGAGGGTACCGAGAAGTGTGTAGGAGACTCCGTACATTTCGTGAAAGGTATTGAAAAGCAGGGGAGGCAGGCTGAAAATTGATGCCATTGAAAGGTATGAATAGTAGCAGGAAAGTTTTGTTCTTTTATAATTATTCATTTTTTTCTCCGTTAAATAATTTTAAATGAATTGCCGTCTTTTGCAATTTTCATTCTTATTGTTTTGTCACCGTAGGTAAATTTCATTTCACCCTTATTGCCGAGGAAGCCTTTGACACTCTTTTTTGTCTTAAGGGAAAGCACATTGCCTGTTACAATCCATTTTCCCTCACCGTCAGTAATTTCCGTGAAATTTCCTTTAGTCTGCTTCTTTATGTATTCGGGACAGAAGCGTTTAGGTGTCACAACGGTAAGTCCGTTATTCTTTACAAGGTCAATTACGGCTCCAAGCGTCTTGTCACTTATATAATAGCCGCAAAGGAAGCACAGCTTGAGTGTTGTCAGCTTATCCTTTGTTACTCTGTCATCAAATACAGCAACACCGTTCATAGAGCAGAAGGATTTATGAGGACGAAGGGACCAGGGGGAAACTCTGTCCCAGGCAAGCCCGTTTCTGCAGGTTTCTCCGTGAGTTACAACGTGGAATGCACGGGTAAATTCTCTTGCTGTTTTATTTACCCTTAAATCCTTATTACCGAAAAGAATGGGGCGCCACATAAATGGATCACACTGTCCCCAGTAGGTGTCGTCATATCTTATAATTCCTATTTCGGGCTTATAGTCCTGTACATTATAATCTCTGTGCTTTATTTTTTCATCGGTTGTGAATTTCTTGTAGGCTTCACCGTACTTGTTCGGCTTTCCGTCAGTAAAGAATTGACTGGCACCTTCAACATAAACCCTTGTTGTGCCTGCAAGATAAGAGAACCATAAATTATAATACATTTCATCGGGTGAATGTCCCGGGAAGGTATTGTAATTCCATAAATCCACACAGTTCCACAGCTCTGTACCGTACTGAAGTGCGGCACCTGCCGCATTAACATACTGTAAAACTGAATAGCTTTCCTTTTGTGATTTGAAATTCGGGATAATGCCCGAAGCTGCAAAGGAGTGGAAAAGCACCGGAAATACGTGCTCTCCGATAAATCTTTTAGCTCCGTTTTCCTTATGATAATCGGCAAATTTCTTCAGCTGAAGTCTTAGCATTTCCCCCTGAATAACAACATCCTTTGAAATTGAAAGGGGAAATACGGGCAGATGTCTGCCTCTTTTGTTAATGGTAAGGGTTAGATTGCGGTTGATAATGGAATGCTCCATTTCGTCATACATTATACCGAGGCAGTTTTCATCTTTGGTCAGTGTTTTTATAAAGTCGGGATGAAGATTTACTCGGTGACAGCCGTCATCAGTATTACACCAGTCATATCCGTCTTCCGTGACCTGTGAGCCGTGCCAGTTTGCGAACTCGGTATTGAGCACATACTGCAGACCGAATCTTCTGAATTTTTCGGGAAATCCGGATATAAATTCACATTCACCCTGCACGCTTCTTTCGGGAGTGTAGTTGCATACAACAAAGTCCGTTTTGCTGTCTTTATAAAACTGAGCCTTTTCGTTGCCCTCGTATATATCCTCCCAGTGAGCATCGTTTCCAACGAAAAAATTCTGCACTTTTTTATCAGCCATATACTTACCTCTCATGTATGTGATACTTAAAGTATAGCAAACCCAAAAAAAATGTCAATTTATTTATCAAGTTTTATTTTTGTGATTGATAAATTTAAACGGAGATGATAAAATTGTTATGGTGATAGATATGGAAACAATAAACCAGTATTCAATACATTTCGATAATCCTCCTAAGAAAACAAGACCTGCCGCACGCGGCCTTGCCGTAAAGGACGGTAAGGTGCTTCTGACATATGAAGCAAAAAAGGATGTATATATGTCTCCCGGCGGCGGAAGAGAAGGAAATGAATCCTTTGAGGAGTGCTGTATAAGAGAATTGAAGGAGGAATCAGGTTACGATGTCGTTCCGACTGAAGCATTTCTCGTAATTTACGAATACTGCTTTGACACCTGCTATGAGGCACATTATTTCCTTTGTGATATAACGGGGCAGGGCGAAGCGAATCTTACTCCCACCGAAATTGACCACGGAGTATGCCCCAGGTGGTTGCCCATTGAAGAGGCAATTGAAGTTTTCTCCCATTATGATGAAAAAACCGAGGATCACCGAAGCCTTTATCTCAGAGAATTTACGGTACTTAATAAGTATCTTGAATATAAAAAAAGAAAGGATCTTGTGAAATCCTTTCTTGGTAAAACTGTAGAAATTAAAATGGACAGACCTCTGGGCTTTGTTCATAAAAAAGAAAATTACTCTCTTACATATCCCATAAATTACGGCTATATCCCGGGTGTTATAGGCGGTGACGGGGAAGATCTCGACGTGTATCTTTTAGGTGTAAATGTCCCCGTAAAGGAATACACCGCAAAAATTATCGGTATCGCCCACCGTCATAATGATAATGAGGATAAGCTGATAGCCGCCCCTGTCGGTACAAGCTTTTCAGCAGCCGAAATAGAAAATGCGATATATTTCCAGGAGCAGTATTATGATACTGATATCGAGGTAATTGAATAAAAAGCGGGGCTGTAAAAACCAAAGTTTTTTACAGCCCCTTTTATGTTTATTTATCAGCCGATCCAGGTCTTTATTGCTTCTTCAACAAGAGAAACTACCTTGTCAACAATAACCTCATCACCCTCTTCAAGATTGAGAAGAGGCTCTCTTACACCGCCAAGCTCAAGACCTGCTCTTTTCTTGAGAGCTGCCTTTGCGGTAGCGTACATATTGCCCTTTGTTGAGCACATAGTGTATATAACCTCGTTTATATCATCCTGAAGCTTTCCTGCGTCAGCAAAGTCGCCTGCTTTAAGCATCTCATTAAGCTTTACAAAAAGCTCGGGCATAACAGCATATGTTCCGCCGATGCCGCCCTCTGCACCGATAAGTCTTCCGCCTACAAACTGCTCGTCGGGGCCGTTGAAGACAATAACCTCTTTGCCTGCCATTGCAGCCTGTCTTCTGAACATCTGAATATCCTGAATAGGCATAGATGAATTCTTTACGCCGATAACCCTGGGATTTTTCAGCATTTCATCAAACAAGGAAAGTGTAAGTGAAACACCTGCAAGCTGAGGAATGTTATAAATGATGTAATCTGTATTCGGAGCTGCTGCGGAAATATCATTCCAATATTTTGCGATTGCTCTTTCGGGGAGCTTGAAATAAATAGGAGGAATGGTTGCAATTGCATCAACACCAAGGCTTTCTGCGTGGCGTGCAAGCTCACAGCTTTCTCTTGTGTTGTTGCAGGCAACGTGTGCAATTATTGTAATTCTGCCCTTTGCAGCCTCCATAACCGCTTCAAGAGTTTTCTTTCTTTCCTCGACGGTAAGGTAAATACATTCACCGGATGATCCGCCGACATAAAGACCCTTTACGCCCTTTTCAATGAGGAACTCAACAAGCTGCTTTGTACCCTCAACGGAAACGTCTCCGTTATCATCATAGCAGGCATAAAAAGCAGGTATTATTCCTTTATATTTTTCAAGACTCATTTCAATCAACCTCTTTGTGTTAAATTTTTTCTATGAATTTCCTCCATTATAACACGAACATTTTTCATAGTAAAGAAAATATTTACAAAGATTTTTATTACAATTTGCTTCTCTCCTGTAAGGCAGTGCAATGGAATTCGATCTCGATATCCCGTAATACGATTGATTTCTTTAAGATGCATACAACCGGAGAATGCACTTTTTTCAATACGCTTTACAGAATCAGGAATATTTATTTTTTCTAAATAAAAAGCTCCGGCAAATGCCCCATATCTACTTTATCCCGGCTTGTCAATAATCAATAGGAGTTTGTGGTACCATTTTAAATAACGGGAGTTGATACTGATGAAGCCTTTGAAAGAAAAAGGAAGTGTAACACCTGACAGCGATATAATTAAAACAATAAAGGAATTGGCAGAAAGGGATGACAGGTCTTTTTCGCAGTTTGTGAATAAGGTATTAAAGGAGCATGCTCGCAACAAAACGGATAAAAATGTCTGACGGTAAAAAATTTTAATATTCAGAAAAATACGGCATAAGTAAGCTTACCTATGCCGTAAAATTATGCCGATGTTAATTTCTTTTTACAATTTCCGCAAAATTACCGATGTATTTGTTATTATACTCTCTGAAAATATTCTCATCGGTATTCTCAATTACCATACCTATATTTGGTGAGCCGTATTCCTCTTCGGGGGCAATAAATACGTTGCCTTCAACGGTAATATCCGTCACCCGGGGTCTGAAAATTATGTAACCGCGGCTATTTCCGTATCTTCCCGAAGGACCGTCAAAAATGTTGTTTCTGATAATAATACCGTTATGGTTACAGTCACCGTGATGCCCGATTCCGGGGAATCCGTCACATTTGAATATGTTGTTTTCTATAACTATATTACTGCAGGTTGTGTCATCACTGCAGAAATCAATAAGCGTACCGTCGCAGTTGTAAACGGGACCGTATGAGCCATGTCTTGAAAAATCAAGCTGGACCTGTTCATTAAGCTGTTCCTCGGGCTTATGTGTATATGTGGGACCGTCAAAAATACAGTTTCTTACAACAACATTCTGAGAACCGTTGATTTCTATAAAATGCCATCTTGCACAGTGAACGAAACGGCTGTTTTCTATGAGTATGTTTTTACAGTGAACCGTGTTCAGCAGAGTACATCTTTCATCCATAGCACCGTTGCCGTCAAATATGCCTCCTGTTATTACAACATCGTGTGTGCCCGTGTATCCGCCCCATTCGGGTTCGGAGTAAGACGCGAGAAGGTATCTCGTCAGCTTTCCCTCCTCGGCACTTCTTAAAAGGACTGCCTTATCTGAGAAAATAAGATGCTGATTTGAATAGAAAATAAGTGATCCGGAAAGAAGATAAGTGCCGTCGGGAAAGTACACCGTACCGCCGTCTTTGACTTCATCAATTGAAGTCTGCAGAGCTTTTGTGTCATCGTGTACACCATCACCGAAAACTTCTTTGTTAAGCCTTACATTTACAAATTTCATAAAAACACCTCATTTTTTAATTCTTTCGCTGTGATTTTTTTGATTTTAAGTGAATTTAACGGAATTTCCGTATTGTCCGAGTGATAATAGGCAATAAGAGCGTAATCCCCGCCGTCAAAAATTGCAGGGTAGCAATAGCCGTTTTCAGGATCATCCTCAAGGTAGTAAATCCTCGGAAAGCTTTCTCCGTCATTGTCGCTGACAGCACATACAAGGGGAGTGCGTCCCCATCCCGTATCTCCGTCGCGTGTGGTGTAATTTGGGATGGGATTAAAGACTGCCAGTGTCATTCCTGCAGCTCTCTTCATCAGAAGGGGGGAGTCGGGGGAGGAGAAAAATCTGTTGGGCTCAGGAGTAGTCCAGGTTTTTCCTGAGTCCTCTGAGAAACACTCGTACTGAAATGCCATGTCAGTACGGGATAATGCTCTGAGTCTGCCGTTGTTCATTTCATATATGCATGTTTCCTGAAGTCCCGTTTCACTTCTGTCAGGGAAGGGAATATCCTGTCTCTCTGTGAGTTCATACCAGTTTTTTCCATCATCATCGGAGCAAAAAACAACCTTAAGTCCGTGTTCGTTGTAATCAAGTGTGCCGTCAATTTCCGTGGTGTGGTAATTGGCAGGAACAATTATTCTGCCGTTTTGAAGCCTAATCCCATGGTCGTTTTCAATTACATAATAGTTTTTATAATCGTGAATACATCTGAAAGACTCGGAGAAGGATTTTCCTTCATCCTCTGACCTTGTAAACCAGGGAACAGCATTTATTCCCTCTTTCATTTTCTTAAGAAAAACAAGTCCTACATCTCCGTTGTTCATACGGATAAGTGACGGACACATAAGGTTTCTGGATGTTTCATCATGGTGAATAATTATTCTCGGGTTTACCCAGCTTTCACCCTCGTCAAATGATGTAAGACAGGCAATATCAGCTGTTGCATCATCAGACCAACTGTTCCCTGAAAACTTTGTATATACAAAAAGAATGCTTCCGTCTTTAAGTCTCAGGAATGTTCCCTCTCCGTTTCTCGGTGTTTCTTCATCTGTATGCAAAAACAGTACTTCGCGGCCGATAAGCTTATTCATAAGATTCCTCTGCTCAGAAAGTTTATATTACAATTACTGACCTGTTTCATTATACCTTATAAAATTTCTCAAGTAAATAGTGATATATTGTTGAGTTTTAACATTAATAAAAAAAACTCGAAAAATTTTCAAAAAAACACTTGCTTTTTCTGTTTTCTTATGGTATTATTCTATTCGTTCCAAACAACCGGGTGTGGCGCAGTTGGGAGCGCGCTTGACTGGGGGTCAAGAGGCCGTGAGTTCAAGTCTCGCCACTCGGACCATAGTGAGTATTCATAACACAAGTGAATACTCACTTTTCTTTTTTACATTTCCTCATAGTTAAATAATATATAATCGTTATGTATCGAGCAGGTTTTGAGCCTGCTCTTTTTTTGTTATGCCGTGAGATATTCTACGGCAACACCTTGTCTTGCTTCGAGGACTATATTTTCCTCTTTTACGGGATTCTCAATAACCCCGATGAAGCGGTAATGGATAATGATTTTCTGAGTTCTGTTTTTGCCCTTACCTTCAATGGAATGAACCTCAATTTTCTCAATCAGTTCATTCAGAAGTGCAGGTGTAAGTGTTTCCATCTGCATAAACTTACGGACAGCCAATGTGAACTGATCTTTGCTAGTGCGAAGATTTTCAATTTCTGAAAGTTCTTCCTGATATTGCCTGTTTTTTACCTTCAGTTCATCACGCTCTGCTTCATATTTCTGAGAGAGCTGCATAAAGCTTTCTTCATTGACAACTCCGTTGATGTGCTTTTCAAAGAGCTTTTCATACATCACGGCAACCTCTTTTGTTCTTGCAATAGATTTATCAATACTGCGTTCAAGAAACTTCTGTTGGTCGAGAATGCTCTTATTTGTTTTTGCTTCAAGAATATCAACAAAGGCTTCTTCATCCTCCGCAAGAAAGCTTGAAAGATTTTTCAGCTCAAGCATAACAATCTGCTCCAAGGAATCAGCTCTGACATAATGTGTACCCTCACAAGTGCCTCTGCGACCTTTGTAGTTTGAACACATAAAATACTTGATGTCAGTATTAGGATGATTAACATTGAACCATAACGGACTTCCGCAATCGGCACAGTATAACAATCCGCAGAACATATTCTTTTCAGCGTGTTCGGGATTAGGTGCTCTGCGTTTAGCCTTTGCATTCATCTTCTGAACAGTTTCAAAGGTATCTCTGTCGATAATAGGCTCGTGAACATTTTTAAAGATTTTCCAATTCTCAACGGGATTGTTAAGACGGGTTTTGTTCTTGAAGTTCTTTGAGTAGGTTTTGAAGTTGATAATATCACCACAATATTCCTGCTGAGCAAGAATCTTTTGCACAGTAGTCTTGCACCATTTATACGGGTCAGGCTGAGTTTTCTTACCACCCTTGTTAAGACCCTTACTCTGCCAATATGCCATCGGTATCATCACTTTGTTTTCCTGAAGTATTCGGGCAATAGTTTCATTGCCTTTACCCTCAATGCACATTGCAAAGATACTTTTGACTACTTCTGCAGCTTCTGTATCAACAATCCACTTCTTTTTGTTCTGCGGGTCTTTCATATACCCGTAAGGCGGTTGCGATAACGGCTCACCGAGATTGCCTCTTATACGATGTGAGCAACGGACTTTTCTTGAAATATCTCTTGCATACATCTCATTCATAATATTTTTGAACGGTGCAATTTCATTATCACCGTCATTACTGTCAACCAAGTCATTGACCGCAATGAACCTGATATTATGCTCGGGAAAAAAGTTATCCGTATAGTGACCGACGGAAACATAATCTCTGCCCAGACGTGATAAGTCTTTCACCATTACGGTTGTTACATATCCCATTTCAATATCTTCAAGCATCGCCTGAAAACCCGGTCTGTTAAAATTAGTTCCCGTATAACCGTCATCAACATAGAACTTTGTGTTTGTAAGCTTTAAGTCTTTTGCTTTTTGTGAGAGTAACTTTTTCTGATTACCGATAGAGTTGCTTTCACTTTCTTTACCGTCATCACGAGAGAGACGACAGTAGATGGCTGTTATGCCAAAATTATTTGACTGCATTTATCCTCCCTTCTCCGGCAGTCGAATTTACATATTCTGTATTAAGTGTATTTATATCATCGGCAATTGTCAAATGTGCAAAATCGCTTCCGATAAAAGCTGATATTTTTTCTTTCATTGTTTTATTTTCTGTTTTACTGAACCTTTTAGTAACAACATAACGGACACCGTTAATAACATATTCTTCGGTTTCTGGTCTTTCGATTTTGCCCCATACACATTCGGCACGGGTATCATTCAGAAAATGGTTGAACTGTAACTTACAATACTCCCCAAAGGATATTATTTTTTCTGTCATTATCATTCCTCCTTATTAAAGTTTTTATTTCTGTCGGGGTGTTAGGGGTTAACCCTTAACAAGCGGAATTTGTATCCCACGCATCCAATGCTTGTTGAGACTTGTGCCATAGCATAAAAAGTCACAACAAGCAAAGATGACTGCTCAATTCCAATGCTTGTTAAGACTTATGCCACGGCATAAAATGTCGCAACAAGCAAATGTGTCCGTACAAATTCAATGCTTGTTAAGACTTTGCCGCAGTATAAAAAAGTCGCAACAAGCAAATGTGTGGATACAAATTCAGTGCTTGTTAAGACTTGTGCCTCGACTTTTTATCGCTCCCACTGACGTTGCTTCTGAAGGAAAGCTGCATAACGTGCGAGAGATTTTTCGGTTATCTCTTCCATCTTTTTCGGCGGCATATCTTTCTTGAAATACTTCTTAAAAGTTTCAACCGGGATTTTCACATACTCCTTTTGATTAGCTTTTTGCTCCTGCATAATTTCAAAGATAGCATCCATAGTGAGTTTCTTTTCATCACTCAGCTTATGCATACGCTGTGCCTGAGAAAGTGACGGAGTGCAGTCTTCACTTTCAATAGTTTCAATTAAGTTGCACTGTTCTTCCTCTGTTAAATACGAAAGTTCAACAGCAGGTATGAAAGAAATTCTTTTTTCATCCACCATATCAAGAAGAGCAGGTTGCAGATTATTCAATCTGATATATCTCTGAATCTGCATTCGGGAGTCGGGCATTGTTTCTGCAAGCTTTTCATCACTGCGGAACTTCGTCCCAACTTGTGACGAAGTTAAATCAGTCCTTGCTCCTTGTTTTTTCATTGCATCGTGTTTCATTTTATACGCACGGGCTTTTTCGCTCGGTAAAATTTTTTCTGGGCTGAGATTACAGTCAACAAAATTTATTACCGCTTCTTCTTTTGAAAACTCTCTTACATAAACGGGAACAAC